>NZ_JANRKL010000085.1:0-28038 GCF_033763495.1 Haliscomenobacter sp.
GCTGCACCTATGGCCTGGTTGTGCTTTGCCTTTGATGCTGTGCATCGTCGGGGGTGATTTGCACGGGCGAAAAACGTAAATATAATGTTTTTAAGTTGCTTTTTCACACACTTAAATATTTTTACTATGAAACACACTGCAATTTCTCAACGTAAGCGTACCACTGAAAGCTTTTTGCTGTTTGCTTTGGCTATACTGGGAGGGCTGGGACTATTTGTTTGTATGGGGATTTGAGAACACTACAGGACATTTTTCTCGGAGGATGAATTGATTTCAGCTTCAGCAGGGGGATTTGAGGAAACTCTTTATTTTGGACTTTAGTTTTGGCTAAAAAATTAAGGCTGTGGCTAAAGCCCAAAACAAAAATTAATCGCCACCTACGCCCTAAAACACGTGGCAATTCATTTCCTCCGAGCAAAATGTCCTGTAGCATAAAAGCTTGGAACCCTATTTTCTCCCCCTTTATCAGGGAGACTTATTTTTTTTCCGTCTTTCCATATATTGCCTAAATAATTTTAAAACATGGAGGAGGTAGATATGGAAGAACTAAAAGCCTATGCTGCTGGCACCTTGTCTGCCCGAGAACGCAGCGCTTTTGAGCGTCGTTGCCGGGCCGAAGGTTACGATCCTCAAATTCTGGTCGAGATACTGGAGTTTGAAAGAGAAGCTCGTGTGCCTTCCTCTCAGTTTAACGAAAACAAAGCCTTCGAACAACTCAAATCCAAGCTCAACAAATGAGATTTTTAGAACAAACATGGCGCTGGTTTGGCCCAAATGACCCGGTTTCGCTCAGTGACATCCGGCAAGCTGGCGCTACAGGTATCGTCACAGCCTTGCACCATGTGCCCAACGGTACAGTGTGGACCATTGAAGAAATTGAAAAGCGCAAAGCCCAAATCGATGCAGCTGGTTTGCGCTGGAGTGTCGTAGAAAGTGTGCCTGTACACGAAGATATCAAAAAGCGCAGTGGCAATTACCACCAGTACTACCTCAACTACGCTCAGTCGCTGCGCAACCTGGGGGCTTGTGGCATTCGTACCGTTTGTTACAATTTTATGCCCGTACTGGATTGGACCCGTACCGACCTGGCTTACACTTTGCCCGATGGCTCCAAAGCCCTGCGTTTTGAAAAAAAGGCATTTGCGGCTTTTGAACTCTGTATGCTCAAACGCCCAAAGGCTGACCGAGACTACAGTGATGAAGAAATTGCCCATGCAGGTTTGTACTACCAACAAATGAGTGAAGCAGAGCGAACCTTGCTGCAACGCAATATCATCGCTGGGCTACCAGGGGCTGAAGAGGGGTATACTCTGGAAGAATTTCAACAAGTTCTGGATACCTATCAAGATATCGATGCAGCAGCACTTGCGGAAAATTTACAGGAATTTCTGCGCCAGATTGTGCCTGCGGCGGAAGAAGCTGGCGTTAAACTGACCATTCACCCTGATGACCCACCATACCCAATCTTGGGTTTACCACGGGTGGTCAGTACCGAAGCGGATGCACGGCGCATCGTAGAAGGGGTGCCTTCTGCGAGTAATGGTTTGTGTTTTTGCACTGGTTCCTACGGTGTTCGAGCCGACAATGACCTGGCTGGAATGGTGCAACGCCTTGGTCATGCAATCCATTTTGTACACTTGCGCAGTACACGTCGCGATTCCTCGGGCAATTTCTACGAAGCAGACCATCTTGATGGCGACGTGGACATGTACAGTGTCATGAAAGCCCTGGTGGAACTCCAACAAAACCGCCCAGATCAAATCCCTTTCCGCCCAGACCACGGCCACCAAATGCTGGACGACCTGAATAAAAAGACAAATCCTGGTTACTCGGCAATCGGTAGATTGAGAGGTTTGGCGGAGTTGCGTGGCTTGGAATTGGGGATAGGACGGTCTTTGTAAGTGAAAAGTGAAAAGTGAAAAGTGAAAAATGCACTTTCCCTTTAAATCCAAGTTGCAAGCTCAGAAAAATCAATCCAAACAGTTGAAAAACAAGTGTTGTACCTGCTTTTCACCAATCACTTTTCACTTTTCACTTTTCACTGCCTATCTTTGCCCCTTGCCGCAAACCACTCTATCGCGGGCTCGTGCAAATGAGCGTGAGGAAAGTCCGGACAACGTAGAGCGCCACACCATCTAACGGATGGGCTGCTGCTTGGGGCCTCGGCCCGAAACAGTGGACAGATAGGGTCACAGAAAAGAAACTACCTCCCTTCGGGGCGGAAAAGGTGAAAACGTGTGGTAAGAGCACACGCGGCTCGGTAGCAATACCGGGTGTGGATAAACCTTGTGGGTTGAAATGTCAAGTATACCTCAATTGGGCTTACGCCTGGCAGAGCTGCTCGTTTTGTTTTCGCAAGAAAGTTGAGGAGGGTAGGCAGATGGATCCTGCGCCGCAAGGACAGGGCTAGATAAATGATAGGGACTGGTACCGCAAGGTATTGGAACAGAATCCGGCTTATCGGTTTGCGGCAAAATTTTTGTAAAGATGAAAGATGAAAGATTTGGGTTACCACTTTCTTCTTTCATCTCTCATCTCTCATCTCTCATCTCTCATCTTCCAGGTCTGCAAAGTTGAACAACAACGAGAACCGCAGCGTATTATCCAGTGGATTCCGCTGGTTGGTCGTTGGGACCAGGTAAGAGAAATTCAAACCGAATACATTGTATTTCAGGCCCAAACCTACCGTGAGGTATTTGCGGGCACCCTTGCGAACGTGTTCGCTGAAATAACCAGCGCGTACGGCAAACTGGTTGTCGTACCAGTATTCAGCACCAAAAGAGAACATGAATTCTCTTAGCTCTTCCGAAAAACCTTCAGGAGCGTCTCCCCATGACGTTACGATTGCCCCAATGGGTGATTCTTCCTTATAGTCTGGAGTACCATTGTTGTTTTGATCACATACTGCGGGACCACCCTGACAAGGGGTTGGCACCAGGAATTTGTTGACATCCGTAGTGAAAGTCAAACTATTGTACTGATCCAAATTCATGGTATAGGCTGCGCCCAAACCAAAATTGGCGGGTAGAAAGTCGCGGTCGGTACTATTGGTATAAGACACTTTGTTGCCGATGTTGGAGAGCGCCAGACCAACCGTCAAATCTGCATCACCATTTTTCAATTCGATGGGAGATTTGTAAGTCAAGGAAAAATCCGCTGCCCCGGCAATCGCAGGTTCAATCACATCCCCTCCGACCACGTTGCCCGCAGCCAGGTTGGAGTAGATGAATTTACCCGTTACCGCAGCAGACATTTTTTCGGTCAATTTACGTGCGTAAGCAATGGACACTTCGAATTCATTGGGGCGGCCAGTATTTAATGCTGTGCCATTGATGTCAGTAAACTGGATGCTACCCAAAGAGAAATAACGCAAGCCAAAACCAAGGGTTTGTAATGCCTCCTCATCCAGTTTGCGGTAGCCAGTCAGATAGGCCATGTACACGTCGTTGAGGCCCAAAGAGCGCAACCAGGGCGTGTAGGTAGCCGACATAGCCATTTTGTCTTCGGCAAAAGCCAGTTTCGATGCATTGAAGTGCATGGCATTAGGGTCCGCAGAAATGGCAATTCCCGCATCACCCATGGCACCAGAGCGCGCGTCCGCTACAATCCGCAGGAAAGGAACAGCAGAAGTAACCGTATTGGTACAGGGTGTTCCATCGAGGTTGTAGTATTTTCCATCAGGACCAGGATAACATTGGGCATTGACGCTTTGGCTCAATCCAATCAGCATCAAGAGGGCAACCAAACGAAGTACTAAGTTCTTCATGAGATTTTTATTTTAAAAATCTTTTGAGATCGATACACAAGAACTAGTAAACAAACTTCATGCCGTTTTCTCATCATGTGTTATCGTTCCGTTAAAAAAAAAGTGTAATCTACTCATTGTACGAAAAAATGGCGATCTTATTTTAGCAGCACCAACTTTTCAAACTTACTTTCTCCCTTTAGGGTGCTTCCACCCGGCAGATTTGCTCGTACTTTAACTTTATATAAATATACACCCCTGGCCAGGCGATCGCCGTAATCATCCCGACCATCCCATTCGATGCAATCACCCTGGCGCAAGGCGCCGTCGGAGAGTAGGGATGTTTCAATGGTTTTGACCAAACGCCCGGCGATGGTATACACCTGTACCAGAATATCAATTTGTTGGTTATTGGCATTGTGCTCAAATTGGAAGCAGGTACGATCGGTAAAAGGATTGGGGTAATTGAGTACGTGTTTGAGTGCAATATCTGCGGAGGAAGCCACCACAAACTCCGTATACCCATCGTTGGAATTGTTGGCAATGTCCCAGGCTCTGACCTTGATTTTGTGCAACCCCTCTTCCAAATTTGCCAGCGGGTAACGCACCTGGCCTTTGGTGTAGTCATCCAGTTCCGACTCAAAAAAGTCATTCAACAGCAAACTGTTTTGAGTATTTTCATCCAGGATGCCTTCCAAATCATGCCCAATGCTGTTGCCCACTACATTGATGCCGTTGTCGTCGCGCAAACGCACCAGCAGGATAGGGTCGGGGTTGGTGATGCCTCCGAATACAAAATCCAGCGAATTCATGTACACATCCACTACCGGACCCTGGTTATCGGCCAGGCCGTTGGGGCTGTTGCCTCCAATGTTGATGTTTTTGTAGGCTCCGGTGGCATCCCGCATGCTTACAGTGTCAGCGGCATAATAGCTGATTTTCCCCAAACCAAAAGCATAATTGATGTCTTTGGGGACGACAAAAGTGAAACTGAAGCGGCCATTGCGCACACTGGCCCTGCCTTTAAAAATGACGTTTTTTTGCACCTCAAACTGGTAACCCTTGGGGCTGCTGGGGTCTTGCCCCAGGGTTGCTGCTTTGAAGGGTTTGTCAAAAACAGTGGGGTAAACGATTCCATTAAAATCGTTCAGCAGGGTGCCTTGAGCATCCACTACTTGCCCTTCGATGGATACTTTTTGCAAAGCCCGCAGGGTATCCGTATTGTTTTGAGCCGTTTTTCCGTTGATGGCCGTTGTTTGTACCTCGTAACGCGGCAGAGCCAGAATCATGGAGGGATCACCAATCAAAGCAAATTTTCGGGAATTGGTCAAAGTTCCACCCGTCAATTGATTTTTGGCCCTGCGCATGGCATCACCAATACTACTGCCAGGCTCGGCTTCAAACAGTTCCAACAAGGCCAAACGCGTCAGCGAGGCATTTTCAGAAGCATAAACGGCCCGAACCGTGGAATATAAAGCAACTGCGCCACCCCGTGGATTCAACAACACTTCTTCACCCGCAGTTGAGTTACTCGCATCATCGTAACCAGTAAAGGAACAAGTGGCGGTAACCACCAGGGGCAAACGTTCAAAATTGGTCCAGTTTTGAATATCCCTGACCTGCAGAATGCGTTCTTGCGCCCAACCATTGGGGCCTCCATGGCCCAGATAAGTCATGACCAGAGTACCTTTAAAAATGGAGTTGTTGATGGCTTCATTAACAGCAGGGTAAAAATTGCCACCAGCGGAGGCTACTTGTGGAAAGGCGTCCAGGTAAAATTTATCGGGGTTGAGTGCAGGAAATTTAGATGCAAGCTCCTGAGCAATTTCATCAGTGTCGCTGGTATGCAGGTTACCATCCTCGTCATCACCAATAAACAAAACCCGGTTGCGCCAGTCGCTCATGGTTTGAGGCGAGAGGTCATAATTGATGATTTTGTCCACCACTTGCAAGGCTTCTTCTGCTTTGCGCACCGTTAAGCGGCCCACCGCTACATTCAATCGCCCATTGAGCGGGTCAGAAGGCAGGTTGTTTTCTAAAATTCCATAAAAATCATCCGCAGGAAAGGCGTACAGGGGGTCAAAATCATCTTCCTGGAAGGTGGGGATAAAATTGTTACCGTACTTGTACACATCACGTTGGTCAAATGAACCATCGCCCACTAAGAGTAAATAACGGAACTGAGGGTCGCGCTGGTAGGCCATCCTGGCAAAATCGCGAATCGCACTGGGATCGGCCCGGCCCGAGGAGAACTCATTGTAAATCTGGTCCACACGGACTGTCTGAACCTCGAGCTTGGAATGTTGGCGTCGGTGTTGGGCTAGTTTTTGGGTGGCTTCACCAAATTCCCCGGCTGCATCATACACAATGATCAAATCAGCTGAACGGATGTTGTGCAGGTTTTGATTTTCAACTTTACCCACTGCAATGGGGGAGAGAAAGCCTTGTCTGGCATTAAAGGCAATGAACTGCCGCAAGGTGCTCCCGGCACTGGCCCCAAAGCTAAATTGTGTGGCATTGCGGGTGCCCTCCTGCGCTTTGGCTCGTTGGGGGTCAGTAATGTCCCAAACCAGGATATCAGCACTGGCATTACTTAGTTCATAACTGGCCGAAGAGTATTGAAGTGTGTTGATATCTCGAAAAGCCATTTGATCTCCAGTCATGATGAGCCTTCTGCGCGCTTGCAACTGGATGTAATCCAGCCAGCCCTCACTGCCTGCACTGACGTTGGGATAACGAACAATGGCGTCTACAGCATCCTGGTTCAAACGGATATTGCTACGCAAGTCAGCCCAGTTGGCATATTCTACTTCGGTGGCTGCAGCGCCATCCAGATAAAATACACTGGCTGCATTGGTGCTGTTGAGGCGGGTTCCATTGAGTTCCAGGCTAAAGGAGGTGGGGTCCAATGCCCTCAAGGCCATCCGGGCACTAACTTTGACATCCTGATCAATGACCAGATTGGGAAAGTTAAAAGCCTTGGTAAAAGTATTTTCACGAGCTACCCGAAAATGAGTGCCAAACCACATGCGCCCCGAACCACTGACACTGTTGGCGTTGCTTTCCCAGGATTCAAGCAGATTGATTTTGTCTTCTTCCAGCCGGGCAAAATCGTCAAACGTATTGCTGGTATAAGCCGTGTTCCCAAGCGAATTTTGGTTGCTGATGCGCAAACCTCGTTCACTGGCTATTTTGACGAAGTAATAGTTTCGGGTATCATAAATGTTTTTGTTCAGGTCAAAACGTTGTCCACTGGCCTGGTAATCCCAGCGGTCGGGGCCTTCAGCGTAAAACAGGATGTAATCCCCAGAATCAAATTTGCCATCATCTTCTCCCTGAACCAGGACATGGTTTTCAACCAAATCATCCATTCGGGCTTCATTTACCCCCATCGGCAACATACCTCCGCCCTGGCCCAATATTTTGATGTTGCGGGGATCGACCCGGTCAATGTCAATTTTGAGCTGGTTTTTTAAAAAATCATAACTTAGGCGGTGTACGCCATGCTGGGTTACCGCAAACTTGAAAATTTGTCCGTCACGCAAAGCCGAATTTTCAGCATAAGGATCGGCACGTAGTTCGGGTGTGGATTCGGGGCGCAGGGTGACTTTTAGCTCAAATTCAACCGCCCGTAAAAAGCGGCCACCCTGTCGAATGATTGGCACAAAGTATACTTTGCCAAAAAACTGCCGCCGATCTTTTTCAACCTGGCCAAAAAACTTCAGGCTTTCACCCACACTTTCGGTGGGCCACTGGATCGGGCTGGGAAACTCTTCCCAACGCACATTGAGCAATTCGATGTCTAATTGCCCGGGCCCGTCCACCACAAACTCCTGGATGTACCAGGGGCGCTCGGCATTCTGTTTGTTGTACACTGCCCCTTTGAAACCCCAACGCTCTTTGGCTGATGGTTTCGGTTGTAGCGACATGGTTTCCGTTTTCCACTTGAGGCTTTCCCGAATGAAAAATGGAGAATTGCCGTACAGCAGACCTAAGAATAATGTCAAAATGGAGGTAATCGCGAAATTCTTCATAAATTTCAAACGTTTCCGCAGTATTATTGATTACAAGAATTGACAATTTAGCAACAAACGAGTAAAACGTTTTGCTTCTTGGATCTCCCAAAGGTAATCCAATTCAAGTTTTTAGATTGTCAAGCATACTACTGATTGACACCCTTTGAGGGGAAAATGTTGATTAGAAAAAAACATACTATGCGCATAAGTTTACTTTTGCTTTTTTCAAGTCTCCTAATCACACCGATTTTTGCCCAAGATCCCGTGTTTAGCCAATTTTTTGCAGCACCCTTGCACCTGAATCCTGCTTTTGCAGGGGTGTCCCATGCACCACGCATCATGCTCAACCACCGCAATCAATGGCCCTCCTGGCCAAATGCATACCAAACCTACGCGCTTGCTTATGAGCAGTCTCTGCCTTTTTTGAACAGCGGCATAGGTGCAAGCATCACGGCCGATGATGCTGGAAATGGCATCTACCAAACCCGGCAATTGAGCCTGTATTACAGCTACCAACTGAAAGCCAATGATGACCTTGCGCTGAAATTTGGGGTGGAAGCAGGCGCTTTTCGCTCCCAACTGGCCTGGGATAAACTCGTTTTTGGCGATCAGCTCGACCCCATTGACGGCCTGGGCAGCAATGGACAAGGTTTCAGTACCGAAGAATTGCGGCCTGACAACCTGGGCAATAACCAAATTGATTTTTCAGCGGGATTACTGGCTTTTAGCAAGAAATTTTACGGCGGAATAGCCTTACAACACCTGAATAATTTCAATGAAAACCTGCTCACATCGGGCAGCTCCTCCCTTTTGGTTGGGCACCCCATGCGTTTTTCCATCCATGGCGGTGCCCAGTTAGACCTGGGTGGAAGTGGCCGGAATGGTGAAGCCAATTTTTTTGCCCCCAATTTTTTGTACGTGCAGCAAGCTGAGTTTTCCCAGATTATGGTAGGTGGATACTGGGGCTTTGGGCCGGTTTTTTCAGGGGCCTGGTACCGCAACAGCGGCAAAAATCCCGACGCAGCAGTCGGTTTGATTGGTTACCGCTACGGCGTTTTGCGTTTGGGATACAGCTTTGACGCTACTTTGTCCAATTTGGCTTTGAGCCGTACCGGAGGTAGCCACGAAATTTCACTCTCCTTTACCCTGGATGAAAGCCGCGCCAATCAAAGGCGGCGCAAAAAAGTCAACATCAATGATTGTTTTCAGATCTTTAGATAAGGGCGAAAAAAAATAAGTGATCATTTTGCCAGAGGATTAGATGAGTAAACGTTTCATTTTAAGTGTCTCATCTAATCCTCTGACTCAGGAAAAATGATCACTTATTTTTGCCCCACTGCTAATTTTTTTTTCTCTATTTTTGGCGCTCGATAAATTTATCTCGGCAAAAGACAAAATTTTTGCGGACGTATACTAATTCGTTGAACACAGCGTTCGGTATAAAGTCAAATGAATGAAGTCAGAGTTTGTTTAAAAAAGGGGGCTTTGCAGCCTGGAAAAAAAATTTACACAAGCTCTTAGATAATGCCAATTCAGGTTGGTCGTTTCTCTAAAAAAAATTGGTCATTTATAATGAAAAAGTTGTTGAAGTTTGGTGCTTACCTCCTTGTTGCCACAGTGATTTTTACCTCCTGTAAGAGCAAGGAAGCTTCTTCCACCACGGGTTGGAACTACAATGATACCAAATGGGGAGGCTTCGAGAAGCTGAATTATGAGGGTCAAATCACTGGTCCCAACCTCGTTCCGATTGAGGGTGGTACTTTCTCGATGGGTCAAACCCAACAAGACGTGATGTATGAGTGGAACAACATTCCTCGCCGCGTTACAGTTTCTTCCTTTTACATGGATGAAACCGAAGTTTCCAATATCGACTACCGCGAATACACCTATTGGGTAGGCCGGGTTTATGGAGAAACATACCCTGAAGTATACCGCAAATCTTTGCCGGATACCTTGGTTTGGTACGATGATTTGTCCTACAACGAACCAATGGTGAACACCTACTTCCGTCACCCTTCTTTTGATGATTATCCCGTAGTTGGGGTTAACTGGACCCAGGCAACCGAATACTGCCTTTGGCGTACGGACCGGGTGAACGAAATGTTGCTCATCAAACGGGGCATCCTCAACGAAAACAACGAACAAAAAGACGACGATAGCTTCAACACTGGTTCTTACCTGGTAGGCCAGTACGAAGGTAACGTACGCAAAAACCTTAGAGACTTCCGCACTGGTGAAGAGCGCCCAGCGCGTTTTGAAGATGGTATCATGTTGCCTGAATACCGCCTTCCAACAGAAGCGGAATGGGAATACGCAGCATTGGCCTTGCGTGGCAACCAATCTGCTGAAGGTGATGAAAACTACACCGATCGCCGCAATTATCCTTGGAACGGACAAACCTTGCGCTACCAAAAGCACGACAAATACCAGGGTCAAATGTTGGCTAACTTCAAAAAAGAAGCAGGGGATTACATGGGTATCGCTGGCAAGTTGAACGACAACGCTGCCGTGACTGCTCCAGTACGTAGCTTCTTGCCTAACGATTTTGGTTTGTACAACATGGCAGGTAACGTCAACGAATGGGTATTCGACGTTTATCGTCCACTGACTAGCCAAACGCTGCGCGATGCTGACAACCACGATTTGAACCCGGTTCGGGGTAACAAATACAAAACGGTTGAAACCGATGAAGATGGCCGCCCAGTTGAAAAAGACAGCTTGGGCCGTATCAAATACCGCTACTTCCAGGATGACGAATTGGCAACCCGCGACAACATTCGCCGTGGCAAAGCACTGGATTATCGCGATGGTGACAAAGAATCCGAAGCATTTTACGATTTTGAGCAGCACACCCTGGTAAGTGATAAAGCACGGGTGTATAAAGGTGGTTCCTGGGCCGATCGCGCTTACTGGCTTTCTCCAGGTGCCCGTCGTTTCAAGGATGAAGACGATGCCGATCGTACGCTTGGTTTCCGTTGCGCCATGAGCCGCATGGGAGGTTCAGCTACCAACGACAAACCTGGTGGCAACCAGTTTAAAGTGAAGCAAAGACGTGTTGATCGTCGGTATAAATAAGCATTGATTTTTTGATCTGAAAAAAGGGAGATGGTGTTGATTCACCATCTCCCTTTTTCATTTTTCTAAATTATGTCCCCTAAAAGCAGGCCAAGTTTGCCAAACCTTACTTAATTTGCCCATTACTTTATTATCGTGTACCCGAACGACATGGAAATCTCAAGTCTTTATCAATTGTTTCTTAGCGCTGGCAAAGTCTCTACTGATTCGCGCAAAATTGAGCCCGGATGCTTGTTTTTTGCTTTGCGTGGCGACAATTTTAATGGCAATCAATACGCCCTGGCAGCCCTGGAGAAAGGGGCCAGTTATGCCATAGTGGACGACCCTGGATTGGGCCCAAACGATCAATGCATCCTAGTTCAGGATGTGCTCCAAACTTTACAGGAGCTGGCGCGGCATCACCGCCGTCAATTGCACATCCCCATCATTGCCATTACGGGAAGCAATGGCAAAACCACCACTAAAGAGCTGATCGCTGCGGTACTAAGCAGTCAATATCCGATGCATTACACGCAGGGCAACCTGAACAACCACATCGGAGTGCCACTTACTTTGCTGCAACTCGACCCACGGATTGAAGTAGCAGTAATCGAAATGGGGGCCAATCATCAAGGTGAAATTGACCAACTGTGCCGCATTGCAGAACCTACGCATGGTTTGATTACCAACATCGGCAAGGCACACCTGGAAGGATTTGGAGGGATAGAAGGGGTTAAAAAAGGCAAATCTGAATTGTACCGCTACCTGGCCGAAACCAATGGCCTGGCTTTCGTCAACAACGATGAACCCTTTTTATTGGAATTGTCTGCTCCGGTCAGGAAAAGAATCTTTTATGAACTCAGTGAAAATCCAGCACCCAACCACAAACCCTATGAAGTTAAACTGCTACAGTTGCAACCCTTCATTAGGGTAGCTTTTTTGGATGAAAATGAAAACCTGGTGGAGGCGGGCAGCAAATTGATGGGCGTACACAATTTTCAAAACATCAAAACTGCAGTCACTCTTGGCAAATATTTTAAAGTACCCGGTGCAAAAATCCAGGCGGCTATCGAGAACTATAACCCCAACATGAATCGCTCACAATGGGTACCCATGGGGAGTAATTCGATTTTACTGGATGCCTACAACGCCAACCCCAGTAGTATGGAGGCTACCTTGCGCTCTTTTGCTGAAAATGGCTCAGCAAACAAGGTGGTTATCCTGGGAGACATGTTTGAACTGGGCGATGCTGCGCCAATCGAACACGAACGAATTGCGCAATTGGCCAATAGCCTGGGGCTTGAGCAGGTTGTTTTGGTTGGTAAACATTTTGCAACAACAGCCCAACAATTGGGCAATTTGCATTTTGACAATGTGGAGGAGTTGAAGGGCTGGTTTGCAGGGCAAAACTGGGAAAATAAAGCGATTTTGATCAAGGGATCGCGGGGGATGGCCTTGGAGAAAGTGTTGTGAATGACGGATTTTTCGAATGAGGAATGACAAATTCCCCCCGGTCACTGAGCGTAGTCGAAGTGCGCCTGGGATTCGTCATTCCTCACTCGAAAAATTCCTCATTTACAAAAACCTTTTCAGCCCATTCACCAGCCGGTCAGGCAATTCCCCTTGTGAAGCCAATTTATAATCATTGTAAGAACAGGGAATCAAGCGGTGCCGCTGTTGTTGTTTGCTCGTTTTGACGGGCACCTGTAGCCACCAGCGACCACTGCGTTGGCTTTTCCAAAAAGTAACCGTAAAATCCAGCGATTTTACTTCCACGATGTATTCCGTGAGGCCTTCGGTGCTAATTGGGAAATCCCCTTTGCGGTGGCTCAAGCCATCCAGAAAGTACCAGATCATTTGTGCCAGCACACTGGCGGTTTGTGCTTTGCGGTCCAGGGAAGCTTTGTAGCCAAAAATGCCAAAAGACTTCACTTTTTCGCTCATTCCCCCATAGCGGCAAAGCTGACAAATTTCCTCCACGCTGAAACCGCTGGGGCTGCCGTTTTCCTGACCCGGTGCCTCACTTTGTTTGAGCGCAGCAAGCTGGCAACCCAACAAATCGGCATCCCGGATGATGGGTTCCACCTCCGACAAATTGGCCCGGGCTGTCCCCAGACGAATGTAGTCGAAGTGCAATTCATCCATCAAGCGGTAGGTGGCAGGCAGGGTAAAATGGGTTTGGCAGCCAATGATGCCAAGGTGGAAGAGTTTGGATTTTTTTTGAAAAACAATTTCGTTGAACAAGTCCGGGGTTTTATTTTCACTAGGCACACTCAAGCGGATGAATTCATCCATTGCCACCATGTTGATGTGTTGCAATTCGTGTTGCAAGCCTTTGTATTGAATCTGCATTAAAGAGGGATCGCTACCCACGAGGATGGGCAAAATGTTGCTCTCGTGTAATTCAATTAGCACGGGCATAATGAACTCGGCTGTACACTTTCGAATGGTACCCAGGTCGGCAATGTGTAAGCCTTCAAAGGGAAAGCTCATGGTATACAAGGCTTTGCGCAAGGCTAGGCCCTCTTTTTCGTTTAAACAAACCAAGGCAATTTGAATCCCTTTCAAATCGGGAAAATTTGTTTCCGTATGGATGTATAATCGTGATCCTATATGGTCTGTATCCAGGTTGGGCAGGGATAAGGCAGTGAGATCGACCGGGCTAAGCCAATTGTCTAGCATAAAAAACTATTGAAGTTCTGATATAGTAAGGCCGGAAAGTTACAAAGGGATCACTGATAAGTGCAATCTAAGGGCGATAAAAAAATAAGTGCTCATTTTGCCAAAGGGGTAGATGAGAAAACGCTTCATTTCAAGTTTTTCATCTAATTCTTTGGCTTAAGAAAAATGAGCACTTAATTTTTGCCCCACTGCTGAGCCCACAAAAAGTGACTTTTACAAAAAAATGAGTATAAATAAGAAAAATATCTGTTGTATCAACGTTTGAACAGATGAGAAAAACCTTGGTTTGTGATAAAATATACCCTATTTTTGCCGGATTAGTAGACTTTGGTCATTTTTTGGTTATTTTATACCTAAAATGCAGGCCTACTGCTGGTTCGGCTCGTAAACCTTTCACAAAAAGTTTACCTTCGCATACGTGGAGAGGTGGTAGCCGTTTGTTTTTTCCAAATCATTTTGCCCACCTTTGTCGCACTGCCTGGTTTCTTTCATTTGTTTTGGAACATTTTTACGCCACATAATGGTTGTATGGATCGTTATGAGCATAAATTCAAAAACCGATATAATCCCAATACTTAACTGATTTAATATCCAAAACCATGCAAAAACGTACTATGTTGTTGTTCCTCTTGATTTTCTGCTCCGGATTGGTTTGGGGGCAGGATGCTATTGAAACCACGGAGGAAAAACCAAAAACTGAAAATCCAGCCAAAGGAAAGGGCAATAAAGAGCCCAAAGAGAAGGCTGAAAAACTCGTGAAAGAAGATAAAGAAAAACCTAAAACTTCAGGGCTGGCGATACCAAAAAACATGTTTGAATTTGGTTTGAGTGGCGGGGCCTCCATCCTGGGAAGTGACGTGGCGCCAAAACCATCCTATGGAGTTGGTTTTCACATCCGCAAGGCTACTGATTACCTTTTTTCGATGCGGGCAGATTTTCTTTATGCCGATTTGAAAGGTGTAAACCCGGTAACCAATATTGAGCGTGAATTCAATACCAACTGGATTTCTGGTTCAGTTTTAGGGGTGATGTCTCTCAATAGTTTGCGTTGGGACAAGTCTGTGCGCAGCACCAACTTGTATGTTATGGGCGGAGCCGGGGTCAACTATTTTGAAGCCAGGTCATTTGATACCAATGACAACATGCGCGTGTTTGATACGCTGGGTCGCGAATTCGCTCCCCATGTTAGCCTTGGTGGAGGTATTTCTTTTCGTATTGGCCCAAAAATAAATATTGGTTTGGAAGAACAGGCCATGATGGTTTTTGGCAAGCGGGCGGATTTAATCGACAACATTTCAACGGGTAAGTCTACTTTCCGCGATGTTATTTCTTTTACCAGTCTCAGTATTAACTTTAACATCGGCAGTGCATCCAGTAAAACCGAACCACTCTACTGGATCAACCCTATGGATGGTGTCTTGAATTCGATCGACGACAAAATCAACCAACGCACCACAGGTTTGATCAAGGATGAAGACGGCGACGGCGTTATCGATGCCATTGATCAGGATCCCAACACCCCCGCTGGTGCCATGGTTGACACCAAAGGACGTACGCTGGATTCAGACCGCGATGGGGTGCCAGACCACATCGATAAAGAACCCTTCTACATGCCTCAGCCCACTGAAAAAGTGGATGAACATGGTGTAGTAACCAATCCCCAAGGTGGAGGCCCGGGCCGCCCTGGCAATGGAGGAGGTGTTACCGAAGAGCGCGTTAAAGAATTGATCGACCAAGCCTTGCAAAACTACCAAATCACCGATAACCGTTCCAGCGCAGCAGAATGGTTTTTACCTATGTTGCACTTCCCCAGTTCCAGCTCTCAGATTAAATATTCTGATTATGGAAACCTGGCTGGCGTAGGGCGCATGATGAAGGCAAACCCAAGTATCCGTCTGGTGGTTACTGGATTTACGGATAGTACTGGTTCTGAAAGCGTCAACAACCAATTGTCTTATGAGCGTGCCAAAAACGTCATCGAACACTTGGTGACTAGCCATGGCATTGCACGTGGTCGCTTTGTATTGCAGTGGAAAGGTTCCGCCGACAATTTGGTGCCAACCAATTCCAGCTATATGAACCGCCGTGCGGAGTTCCGTATTGCTGGTCCTGGCGACGTTGAGCAAGATCCACCTGCTCCAAAAGAGGGAGGGTACTAGGGAATGATGAGTGATGAATGATAAGTAAGTGATGAATTAAAAATCGAAAGCCCCGAGTGGATAGTTCCACCCGGGGCTTTCGATTTTATCATCACTTATCACTCATCACTTATCACTCATTTAGTATCCCGTATTCTGTGGCAGTGCTGCCCCCAAATCAATTTCCCGGGTAGGAATTGGTAAAATTACCTTCGGGTCACCGGGTTTGGAGATGGGGCCAGTAGCACCTGAAGTACGCAGCGGCAATCCATTGCGCAACAAATCCATCCGACGGTGGCCTTCAAATGCCAATTCCAGGCGGCGCTCGTTGAGAATGGCAGTGAGCAGTGCATTGGCATCTGCAAACTGAGCTGCATCAAATGGGGTCAAACCAGCACGGGTACGCAGGCGGTTGACCAGCGTGATGGCATCTGCATTGACCGTATTGGTGCTTTTTACCAATGCCTCTGCTTTATTAAGCAGAATTTCGGTTACGCGCAAAATAGGCGCGTTGTCTGCATTGGTTGTACCATCTTTGAATTTGTTGGTGAATGTAGAACTCACCGTGGTTGCATCCGTACCTGTAATTGACAAACTGCTTAAACGTTTGTCGCCAGTGCCGTAAGCAGCAAGGATACTTGCCGACATTGGTGCATCACCACGACCACCCCTCGCAGCGGGCAAGTAATAGCCACCCAAACCACCAGATCCTGTACGGGAGTTGTCCGTAGAAGTCATCTGAATTGCGAAAATGTCCTCACTGGTATTGGCATCGAAAAAGGTGTAATCCGAAGCCAAGGCATAAAGGTTGTTGCCAACCAGGATAGCATCAGCATACTGAATGGTTTTCGCCCAGTCTCCCTTGTACAAACTTACCCGGCTCAGCAAGGCATTGATCGCACCTTTGGTGGCTCTGCCACGAGTTTGGTCAGCTGCAGAGAAGTTGTTTGCTACATCAGGAAGGGCTTCTGACAGGTCTTTTTCAATTTGGGCATAAACCTCAGCAACAGTATTGCGGGCAGGCTTGACAATTTCCCCTACCAAAGCACCTGCTTTTAGTACCAGCGGAACACCTGGGGTATTGCCATTATTCACCTGGTAGGGTTGCCCCCACAAGGTTATCATTTGGAAGTAGGTTAAAGCCCGGATGAACTTCGCTTCAGCGATAAATTGTTTGCGCTCAGCTTCTGTAAAACCAGCATCAACAACTCCTGGTACATTGTCTATAACTGCATTTGCAGAGAGAATGGCATAATAGTGGTCTTGCCACATTGCCTGTACACTTGTATTGCTGGCAATCGTTACAAAATTATTGATTTCCTGCAAAGTTGGGAAGGACCCTACAAATCGAACATTGTCTGCCATATACTCATTAATGACGAAGGAAAGTCCTCCAAACACGTCCAGGTCCTGAGTAGCACTGTAAGCACCAAACAAAGCTGCTTGAGCACCAGCTTCGTTACTGAAAGTTACATCTGGCGAAAGCGATTGCTCAGGCTCAATGGCCAGTTCACTGTCGCAGGCGCTGAAGGCAAAAAATAGGGCTATCAGCGACATATATTTAGCAAATATTTTCATTCTACTTGTGTTTTAGAGTAATTAAAACGTGATGTTCAAACCGCCGGTAATCATCTTGGCTTGTGGCGGAGTAAAGAAGGATTGTCCTTGACGGAGGTTGGCATTACCAGCATCAGCAATTTCTGGATCCTGGCCACGGCCTTCCCAACCTTTTGCACGCAGTGTCCACAGGTTTTGTCCCATTACATACAAGCGTACATTCTGGAATGCCTCGGTTTTTAATTGGCTGCCTTTCAGCGTATAACCCAAAGAAATATTGCGCAAACGAATGAAAGAACCATCCAAAAGGTGAAGGGTAGAAGCCTGGCTGAATACGTTGCGAGTTGCACTGGTTGCAGCAGGGAAAGCGGCATCGCGGTTGCTCTCGGTCCAGTAATCTGCCACTCTACGGGCATAGTTGAAACCACCAATAGGGTTTTCGGTAAAGGTCAAATCCCCCAGGTAAATGGAGTTACCGTAAGTAAAGTTGAAGAACACGTTAAAATCAAAACCATTGTAGTTAAAAGTGTTGGAGAAACCACCTGTGAAGTCAGGAATGGCGTCACCTACAATTTGCCGCTCATTTGGGTTCACCGTGTTGATGATGCTGCCATCGCGTGCAATCCACTCAGCATTACCATTGTCTGGATTAATGCCTTTGTAGGGTACCATGAAGAATGTGTTGATGGAGTGACCAACAATGGCGCGTTGCAGGGTACCCCCTACGAACTGACGGCCTTCCAGGTCTTTGGATGCATCAGGTAAGCTCAACACTTCGTTTTCCAAAAAACCAATGTTGAAATTGGTTTTCCATTCAAATTTTTTAGTCTTGATGTTGACGGTATTGAGGTTGATGTCCACACCACGGTTTTCCATCTCACCAGCGTTACGCGTGATGCTGGCAAAACCATTCAACAAAGGAAGGGGAATATCCAACAGCAGGTCGGAGGTCTTTTTGTTGTAATAATTGACATCCAGACTGACCCGGTTGTTCAAAATGGCAATCGAAATCCCTAAGTCTAACTGCGTGGTCGTTTCCCACTTCAAATCTGGGTTAGCAATTTGGGTGGGCCGCAAACCAGCACCTCCGGAATAATCCGATAAAACACCACTACCAAACAGACCCAATGAAGGGAAATCACCAATCCGATCATTACCATTCAAACCATAACTTGCGGTCAATTTCAGTTGGTTGAGGAAGCCCAAACCTTTCATGAATTGCTCTTCAGAAACCACCCATCCGCCAGATACAGCCCAGAAGGTACCATAACGGTTTTCAGAACCAAAGCGGGATGAGCCATCACGTCTGACCGAACCTTCCACAATGTAGCGATCCTTGTAACGGAAGTTGGTCCGCACAAACTGGCTGTTCAAGGCCCACTGGCTACGGTTGTTTTGGGTAGAAGTTGGGGTAGCAGCCGACGAAACGTTGCGTAAGGCGTCAGAGGAAAAATTCCGGCCCTCCACATACGTGAAATCGTACAGTGCTGTTTCGAAGCTAAAACCCGCAACTGCGCCCAAAGCCAGGTCACCAAACTGACGCTCCAGGTTAAGGGTGTTGGTAGTCAGCCATTTGTTGTCGTCACTCAAACGGTTAGATGCCAAACCGCCTGGGGTATTGACATTGGCCTGGCGAGTGGTCTCCTGGATGTCTACCAGGTCAATACCCCAATCAGATTGTACAAACAAGCCTGGTAAAACGTCCAACTTAAAATAAGTGTTGGCATAAGTACGATTGGTTACCAATTGGTTGGTGCCCAGTGCCTCCAGTGCCAATACGTTGGTAATAAAACCGGTGTTGACATAGTTGCCTGCCGCATCATAAGGCTGCACCGTTGGCAATTGCAGGAAAGCTGAAGTCAGTGGTGCAAAAGTATTATTATCGGAACCAATCCGGTCATTAACAATCCGGGAAATACCGATGTTGGCACCAAAGCGGAATTTATCGGAAAAAGTATGGTTGAAGTTCAAACGACCATTCATACGATCCAGGTCGTTGCCGATGGCATAGTTACTTTGATTCAAAAAGCTACCGGAAAGGTAGTATTGGGTTTTGTCATTACCTCCCGACAGGTTCAGTGTGTAGTTGTTGATCCGGCCGGTTTGGCGTACTGCACTTGGCCAATCAAAACCACCTTCTCCTGGCACAGTCACATTTGCATAGGCTTTGCGGTAATCGCGATACTGCTGAGCGTTCATCATCTCCAAAACAAAAGTTGGCTCAGAAGTACCTGTAAAATAGTCAAAGTTTACCGTGTTGGTACCGGCTTTACCTTTTTTCGTGGTAATCAGAATGACCCCGTTGGCACCCCGTGAACCGTAAATGGCAGTAGCTCCGGCATCTTTTAGTACCGTCATTGAAGCGATGTCATTGGGGTTGATGTCATTTAAAGGGTTCAAACCCGCTCCAGCACCTTGTGCTGCCGAATAATCACGGTCGTTGAGTGGAACCCCATCAATCACAAACAATGGGTTACCCCCTGCGTTGATTGAGGATGGGCCACGAACCCGAATGGCCGCTGCAGAACCCAGTACGCCCGACATGTTGGTCATTTGTACTCCGGCTACCTGGCCTTGCAAAAGTTGCTGAGGTCCTAACAATGGTACGTTCTTGATGTTTTCCGCCGTAACGGTACCAATACTTTGCACCCTGAAACGATTGCTTTGGGTACCATAAGCAACTACTACGGTTTCATCCAGACCAATAGCATCTGTTTCCATGATGATGGTGAGGGTAGTTTCTGTACCAAGGGTAACTTCCTGGGCTTTAAAACCCGTGTAAGAGATTTGTAAAACGTTGGAACCTTCTGGAATGGCAAGGGAAAAACTTCCTTCGATGTCGGTAATGGTCCCTTTGACGGTGCCTTTGACCAAGATGGAAGCACCGATCAAGGCCTCTCCATTTGAGTCTGTCACTTTACCAGTGATGTTTTTTTGCGCCCATAGCGCGGCACTTCCCAATAAGAGAAGTACAAAGACTAGTGAGAGTTTTTTCATGAAAAAATTTGGTTTTATGTTAAAAATTGAACTTGAATGCAATCAAAAGCATAAAATCACTTTAGTTGGGATGGTGAGTAGTATTGCCAAAATGAGAAAAGCATCAATAACTATTACAGTAGCATCACTTTTAACAAAGATAGCCAACAAATGTTCATAGATGAAAATGAAAACTTGGTCGAATGTCGCCCAACTTACGTAGATGGTTTTGATTTTAACACATAAAAAAGGGCTCCAGATTGTGCACCTGAGATTCTTAATCAAGAAGATAATTCTGTAGGCAAAACAATTAAGCGCATTGTGTTATTTTGTCGGCAATGGTGCAAAGAAGTAGTATTGGGTCAACAATATCGTATCTTTGCAATGGTAAACCTTCTTCGGCGAAAGGATGTTATACGCTCTGGCATGGAAGACTTAAAAATGTCCTTGAAATGGCGAAAGTTGATGAGGAATTGTTATTCATGGAGATAAAGGAAAAACGCCTCGTTCGGCAGGCAGAAGCATTGATACCTACCCCATGGGGGAATTTTCGGATGGCAGCCTATGCCGAAAGCTCCGAAGACTGGATGCCCCATTTGGCGCTCATTAGTGAACATTGTAACCTCAGCGAACCTGTGCTTACGCGCTTGCATTCGGAATGCCTCACTGGGGATTTATTTGGTTCCAAACGTTGTGACTGCGGTGAACAATTGGCTTATGCCCTATACAAAGTTGCCAAGGAAGGAGGGATGTTGCTTTACCTGCGCCAGGAAGGCCGGGGTATTGGCCTCATCAACAAACTCAAGGCCTACAATCTGCAAGACATGGGCTTCAACACCATCGATGCCAACATCCATTTAGGTTTTGAAGCAGATGCCCGCGATTATGGGATTGCAATTGAAATGTTGGAGGATTTGGGGGTAAGTGAAATCAACTTACTCACCAATAATCCGGACAAAATTGAGGCATTTGAACACAGCACCGTCAACGTAATTAACCGGATTCCCATCATCATCGAACCAAACGCAGACAACCAGGAATACCTGCGGGTAAAGCAGGAATTTATGGGGCATCTGTTGGGATAATCCTTGCAGTTACTTTGGTAATATCGCCCCAATAACAATCCACCATGCGCGCCATCCAAATCCACCAATTCGGCTCAGCCGAAGAACTCTACCTGGGTGATTTTCCTACCCCAGAACCTGGTACTCACCAAATCCGCATCAAGGTCAAAGCTACAGCATTAAACCGTGCTGATTTATTGCAGCGGGAAGGTAAGTACCCGCCACCACCGGGTGAGAGCCCCATCATGGGCCTGGAAATAGCCGGTACCGTGGATAAATTGGGCGAAAAAGTCAGCAAATGGAAAATTGGGGATCGGGTATGTGGGCTCCTAGCTGGTGGGGGCTATGCTGAATACGCGGTCATCCACGAAGATGTGGCCATGCCTGTCCCCGAAAACCTCGACTTTTTGGCTGCTGCCGCAATTCCTGAAGCATTTCTGACGGCCTTTCAAGCGTTGGTTTGGATTGCCCAACTCAAAGCAGGCGAAACTTTGCTGATTCACGCCGGAGCCAGTGGCGTAGGCACTTCAGCACTACAATTGGCTCGTTTGATAGGGGCAAAAGCCTTCGTAACAGCCTCAGCGGAAAAACACGCACTATGTCGTGCTTTGGGTGCTGAGCAGTGCATTGATTACAAGACGCAGGACTTTGCCGCATGCATTCAGGAGTGGACCGAGGGGAGGGGAGTGGATGTGGTATTGGATTTTTTGGGTGCTTCCTATCTGGAACGCAACCTGAAGTCGCTGGCCATGGACGGACGGATGGTGATTTTGGCCATGATGGGCGGAGCGCAAGCTGCGGGCATCAATTTAGGGACGGTACTGATGAAACGCCTGAGTATTCATGGCTCAACGCTGCGTGCACGGACATTGACCTATAAAACTGAACTAACCAAGGCTTTTATGGAGTTGACCTGGTCCCATTTTGCGAATGGTACCTTGTTCCCAGTTGTAGATAAAGTTTTCTCTTGGGAGGAAGTGGCTCAGGCTCATTTGTACATGGAGGAAAATCGGAATCAAGGGAAAATTGTGTTGAGAGTGGACTAGTCTAGCCGCATTATTTTTTCGCCCTCATCTCTGTAAGATTGAGCTCGAAGCCCGGTAATACCTCTTCTCCAGACAATTTTTGATCAAAACCTTTTACACATTCTACCTCCTTTCCTTGCCGATAAACAAATACTTGCTCTTGATATGGGTCAATCAACCAGGCCAATTGCACTCCATTGGCCAACCAATTGTTGGTCATTTTTTGTTGCAACTTAGCCAAGCGATCAGTTTTGGAGCGAATTTCGACTACAAAATCTGGAACAACTTGGATGAAACTTTCATCATCATCGGGTTCTTCGGCCCAACGCTCTGGAGAAATCCAGGATACATCTGGTATTTTGGTAGCCCCGTCAGGCAAGTCATAAGTTCCATTTGGGCCAAAAACCTGACCTTTGCCCTGGCTTTCATTCCAAAGATTTAGTAAAAAATTAAGGCGGTTTTCACGTTTTCCTGAACCTTTTTTGAGTGGGGACATAACTGAGATGATGCCATTTGCCTCCCGTTCAATTTGAAGGTCGGGAAAAATTTCGATTAAGCCAATAAAGTCCTGTTTACTCAGTGGGATCTGAGATTCGAAAGCGCCGTATTTGAGGAAAAAATCCTCAACGCTCATATGTTTGGCTGATACAGAAGCTGATCCCATTGGAGAAGTTTTCTTATCTACAAAATTGCATTATTTCGGGAAAACAGGCAAGCTCAATTTCCATTTGTGCTGACTTTGGCACAACTCCTGGAAGTAGTCCCAGTCCAGAAAATGCGCTTCCGCACACATCGTAGCCAGTTGCCGATAGGAGGTAAACATTTGAATCTGGTGGCCGGATTCCTGGGCTACAAATTTTTTCAAACGTTGTAGCGGTCGGCTTTTTTGTACATCCCGGATGTAGATGGCTGCTACTCGCCCAGGGTAACGTTGGTCAATTTCATGATAGATATAAGGGTCCTTTTCTGCATTGTCCCCAATCAAAATGAAGCGTTTTTCCGGGTAAGTATCAAAAATGCGGATGATGCTTTCCATTTTGTGGTTCATGTCCTTCCGGCTGTGAATTTTGTATGGAAAGCCGATATCCCGTAGCAAAACGGGAGCCTTGGGCATGGAATGCACCTTTAGGTATCCTGCGACCAGGTCGTAAATGTTGCGCGGACTATTCGAAACATAAAAAAGTGGTAAAAAGCCCTGGTCATCGTATCCCCGGCGTAAGGCCCGGAAAAAAGCGGCTACTTCATCAAACAATTTACGCCGATGAATACTTTTGAACAAGGTATTGTAAAAAGCGCGCCATTTGAACAGGCTGGCTACCCCGGTTTCGATTATCGTGTCGTCTAAATCCGAAATGATCCCGAGGGTGCTTTCCTCCGGAGGGAACATCACTGTTGTACTGGTTTCGAGATTCAATTCCTCTGTCCAGGGGGTCTTTAGTAAGGTAATGTGGACACTTTGCCAGGGGTCATCATTGTTGAGTTCTAAGGGCGGATCAAGCGGAGCACTAAGCGTAAAATAACCCTCCCGATCGGTGATTAACTCAAACTGGTGATCCTCAATGCAGACCCGTAACACCGCATTGGGTATTTCGTCACTTTCAAATCTACGGTAGGAATTGATCAGGTTTTGCAAAACGGTATTGATGGGGCTATTGCGCAGGCGTTTTTTGACCAAAACCCGGCCTTGCAAAAAAAGAAAATCTCGTCGGCCAAAACCACGATATGTTGCGATTTTTACGGGTAAATCTTTGCCCACTCCACTAACTTTAACCAGGGCAAACCTCAGGTCATCAACAAAGTGATCCAAACGACGCAGTAGATTGATTACAATGGTTTTTAGCGAAGGCATTTAAAATGCAGTTTTCTTCGTTCAAAATTCGCAGAAACTTCCGATTTTTTCGCCGTAAAAACGAATAAACATGAGAAAATACTACGTCTTATTTTTTTTGAGCCTGGCTTTTTTTAAGCCCATACAAGCTCAGGATAACGAGAAACCCATGCTTGAGGCTACACTGGCTGAGGTTTCAAGTGTAGACGCCATCATCAAAACCCTTTATGATGTCATCTCCGGGCCAGCTGGTCAACGCCGCAACTGGAATAAATTTCGTTCTCTCTTTCGTCCTGAAGCGCGACTTAATGCGGTGGGTAAAGACCTCAATGGCAAAACCAAGTTGACGACCATGACCCAGGAGGACTACATCCGCAATGTAGGGCCAATGTTTGATGAAAAAGGTTTTTTTGAAAAGGAAATTGGCCGTTCACAGGAAAAGTACGGCAATATGGTCCACGTGTTTAGTGCCTATGAAACCAGGTTTACTGCGGCAAACGGGAAAGTGGAAGCACGGGGCATTAACAGTATTCAGTTGGTACAAAAAGATGGGCGTTTCTGGATTTTGAACATCATGTGGAACCCGGAATCGCCTGATAATCCGATTCCAGAAAAATACACGAAAAAACCGTAGGGGCACCCCTGGTGAGTGCCCACATGTTCAATAGGGCACCCGCCAGGGACGCCCCTACGGTAGATGATATCAAACGCCTTGCGGCATTACTGCGGGAGCAACCACGCAGGGTTACTCCTACATACGCAACACAAAACCATTCACCAAAAACTGGCGCTTGATTTGACTGGCATAAATCGTTGCAGCCTCCCGATTGTCGAAACGGCCCGCGAAAATTTTATAAATCCGACCTCCACTGGCATTGGCAGCAGGCGATTGGGAAAGATAAATTTCACTTAACCCCATTTTTTGTAATGATTGCGCTTGACGTATGGCATTGTCCAATTGGGTATAAGAACCTACTTGAACAGAAAAACCACTGCCTGCTTGCAAGGTTGGGAAGCCCTCAATGCTGCCTGGGCTTACATTGGGCGGGCTGTTATTCCAGTTGAAATTAGGGTTGTTTGAATTGGAGCTGGTGGCGTTATCTGAATAGGAATTTGGGATATTGGCATTATTGTAAGCAGGATTGTAACTACTGCCTGATCCATTGTACCCGTAATCCGAAGGAACCTGGTTAGAGGCTTCATTGGCAGCATTGTAGGTGCCGCCCCGATTCTGGAACCGACGATCATAAGATGGTGGTACCGGGCCATATTGTGGCTGTTGGGTATTGTTTGGAGTATTGCCGTATTGTTGTTGAGTATTGCCGTATTGTTGTTGCATATTGTTGTATGCATTAGAACCATTGGTTCCTTTTGGGGTAAAATACTCTTGTGGCGCATCTTGTGGCGCCCCATTATAAATGCGGTCAAAAGCAAAGGAATTCGAGCTCTGATTATTGACCGTGTTGTAGTTTGCGGCGGTAGCGTTGTTGTCGGCATAACCAAACTGCTCTACTTTGACCTGAGCATGCCCTACCAAGCTAAGGTCAATAAAGGATGCAGCAGCCATGGATAGGGAAATGATGGCTCCATCACTGGAAAAAGGGCCCCGGTCATTGACTCTCACAATAACAGCTTTGTTGTTGTCCAGGCGGGTAACTTTTAATAAAGTGCCTTTGGGGTAAGTGCGGTGTGAAGCGGTATATTGGGTTCGATCGTAAACCTCCCCATATGCAGTTGGGTTGCCTTGTAGGGCGTCCGAATAATAATTGGACAAGCCTACATCCGCTTGTTGGGCAAGGATGACAATGGAGTTCAAGAATAGGGCGGCAAGCAAGCCAGATACTTTACGTAGATGGTTCATTGGCAAAATAAATTTTTCAAAATAACGAAAGGTATAACGAAAAGTTACAGCAGAAAAGTATCCGGGAGGACGAAAGGAAGAAAAAGACATGTTTAATTAATTGATAAAGAGATAACTAATCAATTAAACATGCCTCATGATTTTTATGTTATGCTTCAAAAAGAGCATTGACAAAAGTCTGTTTTTCGAAGGGTTGTAATTGGTCGATCCCTTCACCAACACCGATGTATTTGATGGGGATTTTAAACTGGTTGGAGATCCCGATGGCAACTCCTCCCTTTGCGGTTCCGTCCAGTTTGGTCAAAGCCAGAGCACTTACATCAGTAGCTTCTGTAAAATGTTTGGCTTGTTCGATAGCATTTTGACCTGTAGTCGCATCCAATACCAACAAAACCTCATGGGGTGCGGTTTCAATTCTTTTACTGATCGAACGTTTGATTTTGCTCAACTCTTGCATCAAACCCGTTTTGGTGTGCAAACGACCAGCTGTATCAATTATGGCAACATCACAATTGTTTTGTACCGCATAGTTCACCGTTTCATATGCTACCGCAGCCGGGTCCGCATTCATACCCTTAGTGTAAAAGTCACAACCTACCCGTTCGGACCAAATTTTGAGCTGATCTACTGCAGCTGCCCGGAAAGTATCCCCAGCTCCTAACACTACTTTTTTGCCTTGTTTTTGGAATTGATGGGCCAATTTCCCAATTGTGGTGGTTTTCCCTACTCCATTTACCCCGACAACCAGGAGAATAAATGGGGTTACACCTGCAGGCAATTCGTAACCACTCAGTTGCTGGGTATTGTTTTCGGACAACAGTTGCACAATTTCATCCCGCAGAATAAAATTGAGCTCACTTGTTCCAAGGTATTTGTCTTTAGCAACCCGTGCCTCAATCCGTTCAATAATTTGAGTGGTGGTATTGCGACCTACATCCGCAGAGATGAGCAAGGACTCCAATTCGTCCAGCACCTCTTCGTCCACGGTTGAGCGACCAGCCACCATTTTTGACAGGTTGCCGAAAAAACTGCTCTTGGTTTTTTCCAGCCCTTTATCCAGATCTTCCTTTTCTTTTTTTCCAAAAAGATTGCTAAAAAAACTCATGGTAGTGAAAAGTGAAAAGTGAAAAATGAAAAATGAATAGTTACAAGTGAGTAGTGATAGGCTGGTAATAGCTTTTCACTTTTAGTTTTTCACTTTTCACTCATAACTCAAAAGGCTTTCCCTGTGCAATCACAAGAAAAGCCTTTTTTCGGACGATGCTTCAGACCGTGCATATATTTACTTCAGAGAAGCAATAAAAGCGTCTTTTTTGTCCTTGTGCACCATTTGCTTTTTGTAGCTGTACTTGCCAGTCTTAGGGTCTTTTACGCTTACTACGATTTGTACGTAGTCGCGGCCAGAACCAACGTTAGCTGCACGCTTAGCAACTTTTGCGTTTTTGGATACCTTTGCCATTGCAGTAAATTATTTACGGAACAAATTAAGACTTATTGTAAGAATAAACAAGTCGAATTTGTCCTCACTCAGCAATTATTTAATTTCGCGGTGCACCGTTACTTTTTTCAGTACAGGGTTGAATTTCTTCAACTCCAAACGATCCGGTGAATTTTTGCGGTTTTTCTGGGTAACATAACGAGAAGTACCGGGTAAACCCGACTTCTTATGCTCAGTGCATTCAAGGATGATTTGAATGCGGTTACCTTTGCTCTTCTTTGCCATGACGACTAAAAATTACTTGTTTAACAACCTTGTTCCAAACTTACTCCGGTATCAACACCCTCTTGCTCCAAACGCTTCAGGTATTCGTAAATCCCCAATTTACTGATGGTGCGCATGGCTGAAGTACATACCTTTAGAGTAACCCACTGATCTGTTTCAGGGATGAAGAAGCGTTTCTTTTGCAAGTTAGGCAAAAAGCGACGCTTGGTCTTGCGATTGGAGTGTGAAACGTTGTTACCCACAATCGGACGCTTACCCGTAAGTTGACAAACCTTAGACATAATGTATAAATTTAAAAAGTTCAAGGTGTCAAAGGTTTTAACCAGTTTGAACTTTAGACCTTGAACTTTTTGATCCAGAGAATTTTTA
>NZ_JANRKL010000086.1:0-4620 GCF_033763495.1 Haliscomenobacter sp.
GAGTCCCACTTTTTGGTTTTTGTTGACTTGCAGGTTGATGTTTTGGAAGAGTACTTTTTCCCCGTAGGTCTTGGTCACGTTTTCCAGCGTCAGGTAATTCACGGTCTGTGGATTTTTTAGGGGGGTAAAGATAGGAAAAAAATGGGGGGATTTTTGGCTTGCTGGCTTTGTAGCTGACTTTTAAAAAGACAAATTACCTAAAAACACCATTTAAACTATTTCCCCCTTCATTCCATTATATTTATTCCAACCCAAATCCATGATGCCAACAGCTACCCATATTTCCCTGCGTACCCGCTATACCCAGGTGCGCCAGCAATCCGAACAATTGTGCGCCCCCTTGGCCACCGAAGACTACGTGGTGCAACCCATCACCGACGTGAGTCCACCCAAGTGGCATCTGGGGCATACGACCTGGTTTTTTGAAAACTTTTTGCTCGTGCCTTATCTTAAGGATTACGAAGTATTCAATTCAAAATATCCCTATTTTTTCAACAGTTATTACGAAAGCCAGGGACCACGGGTAAACCGCAGCCATCGTGGGAACATGACCCGCCCATCAGTGGAAGACATTTACCAGTTTCGGCAACATGTGGATCGGCACCTGCGGGAGTTGATTGATCAAATTGAAAACAGCAGCGAAGCATGGGCCAACGAAGCCCGTTTCACCCTTGAAATCGGCCTGCAACACGAACAACAGCACCAGGAACTGCTGGTGACTGACATCAAATACATCTTGGGCAACAACCCTCTTTTTCCAGCCTACGATCCAAGCAACGTTGAACAAGGGCACTCTGCACGTCCGGCGGGGTGGATTGAAGTGGATGCGGGAATGTACCAGATTGGCCATGAAGGTGAAGGCTTTTGTTGGGACAATGAACTCAGCGCCCATCAGGTTTACCTCCAGGAATACGCCATCCAGGATCGTTTGATCACCAATGGCGAATACCTGGAATTTATGCTTGCAGGTGGTTACGACAACTACGAATACTGGTTGGCCGAAGGCTGGGACTGGGTAAAAACCCTGGAGAGCAAATCACCGCTCTACTGGTACACCGTGGATGGACAACACTGGCACCATTACACCATGCAGGGCTTCAAGCCTGTGGACCTCAGCCTGCCCGTCACCCACATCAGTTATTTTGAAGCCGATGCCTTTGCGCGCTGGAAGGGTTTGCGCTTGCCTACCGAACAGGAATGGGAGGTGGCTTGCAGGTTGACGGAGCCGCAGATCAAAGGCAATTTCCTGGAGCAAAACCATTGGCACCCACAGGGCGTTGGCGAAACCGAGGCCACCCAATTTTTAGGCGATGCCTGGGAGTGGACGGCGAGCGCCTATTTACCATACCCCAATTACCCGCGTTTCAAAGGGGCTTTGGGAGAATACAA
This sequence comes from Haliscomenobacter sp., assembly GCF_033763495.1. Classification (GTDB taxonomy): domain Bacteria; phylum Bacteroidota; class Bacteroidia; order Chitinophagales; family Saprospiraceae; genus Haliscomenobacter. The sequence goes on from NZ_JANRKL010000086.1 coordinate 1,390, forward strand.
CGGCAAATTTATGATCAATCAAATGGTCTTGCGCGGTGGTTCAGTGGCTACACCGCAATCGCACATGCGCATCACTTACCGCAATTTTTTCCAAACCGACAAACGTTGGCAATTCACCGGAATCCGTTTGGCACGCTAAAGAGGCCTTATGTTTGCCCTACAACTAAAGCTTATTGAATGACATCGACCACTGAAACAAATACACAATTGTCTGCTTTTGCTCAGGACACCCTCAAGGGCCTGAGCAGCCAACCCAAATATTTGTTGTCCAAATACTTCTACGACGCGGCGGGAGATCGGCTTTTTCAAAACATCATGGAATTGCCGGAGTATTACCTCACCCGCTGCGAAGATGAAATCCTGCGTCAATACGCCGGGGATTTGGCGCAATACCTGGGCGAGGCTCCTTTTGATCTTATCGAATTGGGGGCTGGCGATGGACTCAAAACCCGCATTCTGCTGGAGCAGTTTCAAAAGCAAGCGCTACAATTCCGCTACTTGCCAGTGGATATTTCTGCCAATATTTTGGTGCATTTGCAAGAAACGCTGAGTGCCTTGTGGCCCGATTTGCCCGTTGTTCCACTGGAAGGTGATTATTTCAGCGCTTTGCACCAAATGCCTGCTGCGGAAACCCGCCGACGCAAACTGGTGTTGTTTTTAGGCTCGACCATTGGCAATATGACTCTGGCAGATTCGCGCGCATTTTTGCAGCGACTGCGGGCTGAGTTGTCACCGGGCGATTTGCTGCTGGTTGGTTTTGACCTCAAAAAAGACCCGAGCATTATCCTGGCCGCCTACAACGATGCAGCCGGAGTGACCCGAGCTTTTAACCACAATCACCTCTTGCGCATCAATCGGGAACTGGGTGCAAATTTTGATCCACAAACTTTTTTGCATTGGCCATTGTATCAACCTACTACGGGCCATACCAAAAGTTACCTCCTGAGTACGATTGCACAAACAGTGTACATCAAAGACCTGGATGTCAATATAGACTTTGCCGCCTGGGAAGCGATCGATATGGAGTTGTCCAAAAAATTTGATTTTGCCGAAATTGAATCCCTGGCCGCTGATGCGCAGTTGAAGGTATTGGCTTATTTTCAGGGTCAAAAACAGTATTTTACCGATGCCTTATTTATTGTTGAATAAACGTAATAGTTGCCTCACCTTCGGCGAGGCGAGGCAATTTTTTTTCAGCCACAAATGACACAAATTTTCACAAATTGTAGCACAAACTTGCGTTTGTGCTTCCGACACGAACGAAGTTCGTGACATAATTTGTGAAAATTTGTGTCATTTGTGGCTAAATCTAAAAAGCACTCCACCGAAGGTGGGGTGCCAGACTAATACGAATAAACCAAGCAAACATGGCAAAAGAACCTTGTCAACATATGCCCCCACTCGATGCAGTCAAAACGGCCAAAGCCCATGAGTGCGTCGAGTGTGTCAAAGCAGGTGGCCATTGGGTGCACCTGCGTACCTGCCAGACCTGCGGCGAAACGCACTGCTGTGATTCTTCGCCCAACAAACACGCGACCAAACATTTCCATGCCAGTGGACACCCCGTGGTCAGCTCTGCCGAGCCGGGGGAAACTTGGTTGTGGTGTTACGAGGAGAATATTTTTTACCCGTATTGAATGATGGTTTAGCATACCCTTTTCCCTACACAATTGAATGATTCACTGTGAAAATCATTGATAAACACCCCGATTTGTTGGCCACTCTGGCACAATTGGAATTATTCGAAGGAGTTGCTCCCGAAGCCATCCAATGGCTGATCGACCACGCCGAGTATCGTTTGTACCACGATGCCGAAACCTTCCTGAAGTCGGAGGAACCTGCGGAGCACATGTTCCTCACGGTAAAGGGAACGTACTTGCTGCGGGCCAAACAAGGCAACGAGTTTCGCGACGTCAACGAGGGTGGCCCTGGTAGCGTTACTGGTTTGTTACCCTTCTCCCGCATGAAAAAATATACGGGTTTCGGTATTGCAGTCAATGATTTGGAGATCCTGGCCTTGCACCGCAATTGTTTCGTGGAAATGGCCAGCGTGAGTTATGAATTGACCCAAAACCTGGTGGCTGCCATGTCTTCCCGCATCAAAACTTTCACCGAGCAACGTTTGCAGGAGGAAAAATTGATGTCACTAGGCAAACTGTCGGCAGGTTTGGCGCATGAACTCAACAATCCCGCTGCTGCCCTGGTACGTAGTGCCGATGAATTGTACCAACGGCTGCACCAGTCTCCCGAACGTTTCAAGTCGATCATCACCATGCGGGTGACTCCGGAGGAGACAGATGCACTGAACGAAATCCTCTTTGCCAAAGCCCGTCAGGGCCCCATCAAAGAACTGAGCCTGCTGGAGCGGGAAGATTGTAAGGATGAACTGCTGGACTGGTTTGAAGACCACGGTGTCGACAATGCGGACGACATCGCAGAAACCTTCCTCGATTTTGGCTTGCACCTTGAAGATGCTGAAGCCATGAAAAAAGCCCTCAACGCGAAAGAACTCAGCCCAATGATGTGGTGGGTTGAAAGTACCTTGAGTATGGAGCGGCTGGTACAGGAAATCCGGGAGTCGGCAGATCGGATCGGAAGTTTGGTAGGTTCTGTAAAAGTATACACCCACATGGACCAAAGCCAGGACTTGCAGCCCAGCGACTTGCACGAAGGCATCCGCAGCTCGATGATCATGCTCAAGCACCAGTTCAAGGAAAAAGGCATTCAGGTGATTAAGGATTTTGACCCGGAGATGCCTTTGGTCAAGGTGTTCCCCGGCCAGATCAACCAGGTTTGGACCAACCTGATCGACAATGCCATCGATGCTATCCCCGCTACCAATGGCGTGTTGAAAGTGCATACCTATACCAAGAACCACAAAGCGATAGTCGACATCATCGACAATGGCGCGGGCATTCCTGAAACGGTACTCAACAAAATTTTTGACCCGTTCTTCACCACCAAAGAAGTGGGCAAAGGCACCGGCATGGGGCTCGAAATCACCCGTCGCATTGTACTGAAACACCACGGCGAAATCAATGTAAAATCAAAACCGGGCGAAACGATTTTTACAGTTTGCCTACCTCTTTAAAAGTTGAGAAGTTGAGGGAGGTTGAGAAGTTGTGGCTGCCGCCCGCCCTCCCGGGAACGGGGGGAGGCGGAGTGGCCGTTTTGGGGCGGCAGCCGGAACCACGCAAAACCATTACACCGCACACCCAAAAACCCACAAAT
>NZ_JANRKL010000087.1:0-35173 GCF_033763495.1 Haliscomenobacter sp.
TTTTGTGGGTTGCAAACGGTTAAGGCTTCCAAGCTAACCGCTCATTATATACCATTTTCAAACCACTTTTTTAAAAGACAAAACAATGGCTGATTTGAAAGCTCTTGCGGAAACGCTTGTAAATTTGACGGTTAAAGATGTTCAGGAACTGGCTGGTATCCTGAAGGATGATTACGGCATTGAGCCTGCTGCTGCTGCTGTAGCTGTAGCTGCTGGTCCTGTTGGTGGTGGCGATGCTGCTCCTGCTGCTGTTGAGCAAACCGAATTCGACGTTATCCTCCAGTCTGGTGGTGCCAACAAACTGAACGTGGTTAAAGAAGTGAAGAACCTCTTGGGTCTTGGCTTGAAAGAAGCAAAAGACTTGGTTGACGGTGCTCCACAACCACTGAAAACTGGTGTTTCTAAAGACGAAGCTGAGTCTTTGAAAGCTAAGTTGGAAGAAGCTGGCGCTCAGGTAGAAATTAAGTAATTTCTCCTTGCGCAAGCCAAAAGCAACTAGCTACACTGACTTTTACTAGTATAGCTTTTGGAATGGGCAGTGCTTCAAAATCATTTTTGAAGCACCAGGGCTTAGGAAATCGACGTTGGTTGCTTCCTAAGCCCATTGCCATATACTTCGTATTGTACATTTTGTGATTTTTATGCTGAATAATGAAACTTTTTTTACATTGGTTTCATTTACTAGGGGCAGAAGAGCATTAATGGTCGTTTTGTCCCACTACTTGGTCAGGAAAACCACTACATAGTTTGACTTGACTTTTTTGCACCCCTCGGCTATAAAGGCTTGGGGCTTTTACCATCAACAACAAACTTGTTGCGCAGATGACATTCAATGGTAAAGCACAATCTGCTGAAGCGAAGCGTATTACCTTCAGCAAAACTAAATTTCCCACTCCTTATCCTGATTTTCTTGAAATTCAGCTGAAGTCTTTTCAAGAGTTTTTCCAACTGGAAACAACTCCCGAAAACCGGATGAATGAAGGATTGTACAAGGTATTTCAGGAAAATTTTCCAATCACGGATGCGAGAAACATCTTCGTACTCGAGTTTCTGGATTACTTTATCGACCCTCCCCGTTACAGCATTGAAGAATGTATGCAACGTGGTTTGACCTACAGCGTTCCGCTTAAGGCTAAATTGCGTTTGTCCTGTAACGATGAAGAGCACGTCGATTTCCAAACCATTGTGCAAGATGTGTTTTTGGGGAACATCCCGTACATGACGCCCAAAGGTACTTTCATGATCAATGGTGCCGAGCGTGTGATCGTTTCACAGCTCCACCGTTCGCCAGGGGTGTTTTTTGGTCAGAGTGTACACCCCAACGGTACCAAAATCTATTCTGCCCGGGTTATCCCTTTCAAAGGTGCCTGGATGGAATTTGCTACCGACATCAATACCGTGATGTATGCGTACATCGACCGGAAAAAGAAATTCCCGGTTACTACGCTGTTGCGTGCCATTGGCTACGACACAGACAAAGCTATCCTGGATATCTTTGACCTGGCTGACGAAGTAACTGCTACCCGGGAGGCGCTCGAAAAAAGCATTGGCCGCAAATTGGCAGCCCGTGTATTGCGCAGTTGGACTGAAGACTTTGTGGATGAAGATACGGGTGAAGTGGTAACCATCGAGCGGAATGAGATCATTCTGGAACGCGATACCATTTTGGACGAAGACAACATTGAAGCAATCCTGGAGGCATCGGTGGCTACGGTCATCCTGCAAAAAGAAGACATCGAACAGGATTACTCCATTATCTATAATACACTGCAAAAGGACCCAACCAGTTCCGAACTGGAAGCGGTACAATACATCTATCGTCAATTGCGCGGTACTGATCCCCCCGATGAGGAAACAGCACGGGGCATTATCGAGAAATTGTTCTTCTCTGATAAACGCTACAATCTTGGGGAAGTAGGGCGCTACAAGATCAACAAGAAACTACAATTGGATATCTCGGAAGAGGTATTGGTGTTAACGAAAGAAGACATCATCTCCATTGTTCAATTCCTGGTGACCTTGATGAACCAAATGGCGGAAATTGACGACATTGATCACCTGGAAAACCGCCGGGTCCGTACCGTAGGTGAGCAATTGTATGCTCAGTTTGGGGTAGGTTTGGCACGTATGGCGCGTACCATCCGGGAACGGATGAACGTGCGTGACAACGAGGTCTTTACCCCCGTTGACCTGATCAATGCCCGTACCCTGTCCTCAGTGATCAACTCCTTCTTTGGAACCAGCCAATTGTCGCAGTTCCTGGATCAAACCAACCCATTGTCAGAAATCACGCACAAGCGGCGTATTTCTGCACTCGGGCCAGGTGGTTTGTCCCGCGAGCGCGCTGGTTTTGAGGTTCGTGACGTACACTACTCCCACTATGGTCGTTTGTGTACCATCGAAACACCGGAAGGACCAAACATCGGTTTGATCTCTACCTTGTGCGTACACGCCAAGATCAATAAAATGGGCTTCCTTGAAACACCATACCGGAAAGTAGTGGAAGGTTTGGTGGAAAAAGTGGAACAACCATTGTACCTGTCAGCAGAAGGGGAAGACAAAATGCGGATTGCCCAGGCCAACGCCTTGCTAAACAATGACGGTAGCTTTGTTAACGACCGTGTGAAGTGTCGCGAACATGGGGACTTCCCGGTATTGACCCCCGACGAGATCGATTACATGGACGTAGCACCCAACCAAATCGTTGGGGTATCTGCTTCCATGATTCCTTTCCTCGAAAACGACGACGCCAACCGCGCCTTGATGGGCTCTAACATGCAACGTCAGGCGGTGCCACTGATTCGCCCCCACTCACCAGTTGTAGGTACTGGTTTGGAAGGCAAGGTTGCCCGCGACTCCCGCATGCTCATCAACGCCGAAGGTGAAGGGGTAATTGAATACGTAGATGCTACCGAAATCCATGTACGCTACGACCGCACTTCCGAGGAGCAGCTGATTTCTTTCGAAGACAACTTGAAGAAATACAACCTCATCAAGTTTACCCGGACCAACCAGGGTACCTGTATCAACCTTCGCCCCATTGTACGCAAAGGCGACCGTGTTGAAAAAGGACAAATCCTCTGCGATGGGTACGCTACTGAAAAGGGCGAATTGGCCTTGGGCCAAAACATGAAGGTTGCCTTCATGCCCTGGAAAGGATACAACTTTGAGGACGCCATCGTAATTTCTGAGCGCGTTGTACGCGAGGACATCTTTACCTCTGTACACATCGAGCACTTTGAAATCGACGTACGCGACACCAAGTTGGGAGAGGAAGAACTCACCAACGACATCCCGAACGTGAGCGAAGAAGCCACCAAAGACCTGGACGAAAACGGTATCATCCGCATCGGTGCCTGGGTTAAGGAAGGCGACATTCTGATCGGGAAAATCACTCCTAAAGGGGAATCCGATCCTACTCCGGAAGAAAAACTCTTGCGTGCCATCTTTGGTGACAAAGCTGGCGACGTGAAAGACGCTTCCTTGAAGGCGCCCCCCTCAACTACGGGTGTGATCATCGACAAGCAACTTTTCGCGCGTGCGAAAAAAGATAAAGTGCAGAAAAACCAGGAGAAAGACGTACTGTCTAAACTGGATGATCAGCACAAAGTAGCTACCAACGAGTTGTTGACCATTTTGGTGGACAAACTGATGCTTTTGTTGAAAGACAAAACTTCACAGGGCATCCGCACCATTTATGGAGACAATCTGCTGGCCAAAGGGGTGAAATTTACCCAGGACACCCTGCGTGAACTGGATTATACCTCGGTTGACTATACCAACTGGACCGACGAGCCCAAAACCAATGAATTGGTAGCCCGCTTGTTGCACAACTACAGCATCAAACTCAACGAAGAAATTGGCCGCTACAAGCGCGAGAAATTCAACGTGAGCATTGGTGACGAACTTCCTGCTGGTGTACTCAAACTGGCTAAAGTGTACATGGCCAAAAAGCGCAAGCTGAAAGTGGGTGACAAACTCGCTGGACGCCACGGTAACAAAGGTATCGTTTCCCGCATCGTTCGTGCAGAAGACATGCCTTTCCTGGAAGATGGAACACCGGTCGATATCGTGTTGAACCCATTGGGGGTACCTTCACGGATGAACCTGGGACAAATCTTCGAAACCGTATTGGGCTGGGCTGGTGAAAAACTAGGTGTCAAATTTGCTACTCCAATCTTCGACGGGGCTACCCGCGATGAAATTGAAGAGTGGATTCAAAAAACGGGCTTGCCAAGTTTGGGCCAAACTTACCTTTCTGATGGTGAAACGGGCGACCGCTTCCACCAACAGGCTACCGTAGGGGTGATCTACATGCTTAAACTCAGCCACATGGTTGACGATAAGATGCACGCGCGTTCCATCGGGCCATACTCCCTCATTACCCAACAACCATTGGGTGGTAAGGCGCAGTTTGGTGGACAACGCTTCGGGGAAATGGAAGTTTGGGCACTGGAAGCCTTCGGTGCTGCCAACATCCTCCAGGAATTGCTCACCATCAAGTCCGACGACATCAATGGTCGTGCTAAAGCTTACGAAGCCATTGTTAAAGGAGACAACCTGCCTGAACCAAACATTCCGGAGTCCTTCAACGTACTTGTACACGAATTGCGCGGGTTGGCGCTCGATGTGAAATTTGAATAAACCTGAGAGTTGAGGAAAGTTGAGAAGGTTGAGAGAGGTTGAGGCTACCGCGAGCGACTTAGACAAGGAAAAGTCTAAGCCGCTCGCGGTAGCCTCAACCTTCCTCAACCTCCCTCAACCTCCCTCAACTTCATAAATCTTTAGACGCATGCCATTCAAGAAGAAGGGTAATGTTCAAAATCAAAATTTTGACAGCATCACCATCAGCTTGTCCTCTCCTGATGAAATTCTGGAGCGTTCTTATGGTGAAGTGCTCAAGCCAGAAACCATCAACTACCGCTCGTACAAACCCGAGCGCGATGGTCTTTTCTGCGAGCGCATCTTCGGGCCTGTCAAGGATTATGAGTGCTATTGCGGTAAGTACAAGCGAATCCGCTACAAGGGGATCGTGTGCGACCGTTGTGGGGTTGAAGTAACCGAGAAAAAAGTTCGCCGGGAACGGATGGGCCACATCAAACTGGTCGTACCCGTGGTGCACATTTGGTTCTTCAAATCACTGCCTAATAAAATTGGTTATTTGCTCGGCTTGTCTTCCAAGAAATTGGAGTCAATTGTCTATTACGAGCGCTACGTGGTGATTCAGCCAGGGATCAAAGGCAACGAAGGTGTTGGCAACAACGACTTGTTGACCGAAGAAGAGTACCTGGAACACCTGGAATCGCTGCCTGCAGAAAACCAAATGCTGGAAGATACCGACCCCAACAAATTCATCGCCCGCATGGGTGCTGAAGCGGTGCGCGACATGCTCAACCGCCTGGAGTTGGATCAACTGTCTTACGACCTGCGTCACCAGGCCGCCAACGAAACTTCGCAACAACGTAAGTCAGAAGCCCTCAAACGCCTGCGCGTTGTAGAAGCTTTCCGTGATGGTCAAACCCGCATGGAAAACCGCCCCGAATGGGCCGTGATCCAATACCTGCCCGTTATTCCACCAGAATTGCGCCCCCTGGTGCCATTGGATGGTGGCCGTTTTGCCAGCTCCGATTTGAACGACTTGTACCGCCGGGTGATCATCCGCAACAACCGTTTGAAGCGTCTGTTGGAAATCAAAGCTCCTGAGGTCATCTTGCGCAACGAAAAACGGATGTTGCAGGAAGCTGTCGACTCTTTGTTCGACAACTCCCGCAAATCCAATGCGGTAAAAGCGGAAGGTGGTCGGCCACTCAAATCCTTGAGTGACATCCTCAAGGGTAAACAAGGTCGTTTCCGTCAAAACCTCTTGGGTAAGCGGGTAGACTACTCCGGTCGTTCTGTCATCGTAGTAGGTCCAACCTTGAAACTGCACGAGTGTGGTTTGCCCAAAGGTATGGCCGCTGAATTGTTCAAACCCTTCATCATCCGCAAACTCATCGAGCGCGGCATTGTGAAGACGGTTAAATCAGCCAAGAAACTCGTAGACCGCAAGGATCCCGTGATTTGGGAAATCCTCGAAAATATCCTGAAGGGGCACCCCGTGCTCCTCAACCGTGCCCCAACCTTGCACCGTTTGTCCATCCAGGCTTTCCAGCCTCGTTTGGTAGAAGGTAAGGCGATCCAGTTGCACCCTCTGGTGTGTAGCTCGTTCAACGCCGACTTCGATGGTGACCAAATGGCGGTACACGTACCCCTGAGCCAGGCGGCGATTCTGGAAGCACAAATGTTGATGCTTTCTTCGCACAACATGCTCAACCCTCAAAACGGTACCCCGATTACCCTGCCTTCTCAGGACATGGTATTGGGCCTTTACTACATCACCAAAGAGCGTAAAACCGTTGGTAATGTCATCGTGAAAGGGGAAGGTATGAAGTTCTACTCACCTGAAGAGGTCATTATCGCCCTCAATGAAGGTAAGGTAGACCTGCACGCCAAGATCAAGGTACGTGTTCCTGTAGAAGTAGATGGTAAATTGGTCAAAAAATTGACGGATACTACCGTTGGCCGGGTGCTGTTCAATGAGGTAATGCCTGCTGGTGTACCTTTTCAGAATACCCTGATGACCAAGAAAAACCTGAAATCTGTAATCGGTGAAGTTATCGAACGAACAGACTTTGCCGTAACCGCCGACTTCCTCGACGACATCAAGGACATGGGCTTTACCTGGGCCTTCCGCGGTGGCTTATCCTTCAACCTTGGTGACTTGATCACTCCTTCCATCAAGCAAGACGCGTTGGAAGAAGCTCAGGGTGAGGTAGACGAAGTTTGGGACAACTACAACATGGGTCTGATTACGAACAACGAGCGTTACAACCAGATCATCGATCGCTGGACTTATGCCGACAACCGCATTACCGATACACTGATGCGCGAATTGGCCAGCCACAAACAAGGCTTCAACTCGGTGTTCATGATGCTCGACTCCGGTGCACGTGGTTCCAAACAACAGATCAAGCAGTTGTGTGGTCTGCGGGGCTTGATGGCCAAACCTCGTAAGTCTGGTGACACGGGTGGTGCGGTTATCGAAAACCCGATCTTGTCCAACTTTGTCGATGGTCTTTCGGTACTTGAGTACTTCATCTCTACGCACGGTGCGCGTAAAGGTCTTGCGGATACCGCCCTTAAAACGGCTGACGCAGGTTACCTGACCCGTCGTTTGGTGGACGTTGCTCAGGACGTGATCATTCTGGAAGAAGACTGTAGCACCTTGCGTGGTCTGGAAACCTCTGCACTCAAAGACAACGATAAAGTCATTGAACCATTGGTATCCCGTATCGAAGGCCGTTATACCTTGCATGATATTGTAGATCCCGTTACGGACGAACTCATTCTTACCGCAGGTGATTTCATCGATCCAAAAACGGCAGAATACATTGAAAAAATCGGGGTTGAAACGGTAACCATCCGCTCCGTACTGACCTGTGAATCCAAGCGTGGGGTTTGTGCCAAGTGTTATGGTAAAAACCTGGCGAATGGCCGGATCGCTGAAGAAGGCGACGCAGTGGGTATCATTGCTGCTCAATCCATCGGTGAACCAGGTACTCAGTTGACCCTGCGTACGTTCCACACGGGGGGTACGGCATCTTTGTCCAAAACTGAATCTGAGATCGTTGCCAAATTCGCTGGTAAAATTGAATTTGACGGCATCAAATTGACCGATGCTCCCGACGAAAACGGCGCGCGGGTAGTTCTGTCCCGTACTGGTGAAATCCGGATTGTTGATGCAGATACTGGCAAGCAATACGTTTCGATGCACGTACCTTATGGCTCGTCCTTGAGTGTACTGGACGGCGATACCGTTAGCAAAGGCCAGATGATCTGTAACTGGGACCCCTTCAATGCGGTAATCATCTCTGAATTCTCGGGTATCGCCAAATTCGACTCCATCGAAGACGGGGTTACCTTCCGGATTGAACGTGACGAACAAACAGGATTCTCCGAAAAGGTCATCATTGAAAGTAAGAACAAGCGGAAAATTCCGGTGATCTTCATCATGAGCCCAGAGGGAGAAGAACTGAAAACCTATACCTTACCTGTAGGATCATACATCTCTATTGAAGATGGTGTGACCATTACTGCAGGGGATAAAATTGCAAAAATTCCCCGGAAACTGGGTAAAATCCAGGATATCACGGGTGGTCTGCCCCGGGTAACTGAGCTTTTTGAAGCTCGTAACCCATCCAACCCCGCCATCGTTTCTGAAATCGACGGTGTGGTGAACTTCGGCAAGATCAAACGGGGTAACCGCGAAATCTCGGTAACCGCCAAGGACGGCCAAATCAGAAAATACCTGATTGGTTTGAGCAAACACATCCTGGTACAAGATGGCGACTTCGTACGCGCTGGTACACCTCTTTCTGACGGTACCATCGCTCCACGCGACATCCTGTCCATCAAAGGGCCATTTGCAGTACAACAGTACCTTGTAAATGGAGTTCAGGAAGTATACCGCTCACAGGGTATTACCATCAACAACAAACACATCGAGGTGATTGTACGCCAGATGATGCGCCGCGTGTTGATCGAAGACCCAGGTGATACCAGCTTCCTCGAAGGTGAAACTGTGGATAAAATTGAATTTCTGGAACAAAACGACTGGATTTTCGACAAGAAAATCGTCGTGGAATCCGGCGAATCCAACCGCTTGAAGCCAGGTCAATTGGTGACTTTGCGCCAAATCCGGGAAGAAAACTCTTTCCTCAAGCGCAACGACCGCCAGTTGGTGGAATACCGCGATGCAGTAGCTTCTACATCTAGCCCACAATTGTTGGGGATCACCAAGGCTTCCTTGGGTACCAACAGCTGGATTTCGGCAGCATCCTTCCAGGAAACCACCAAGGTGTTGAGTACGGCTGCTATCGGCGCCAAAACCGACAACCTGATGGGCTTGAAAGAGAACGTCATCGTCGGCAAACGTATCCCAGCAGGTACCGGCCAACGCAAGTTCGACAACATCATCGTAACGCACAAAGACCGTGCTGCTGAACTGGAGTCCCGCTACCACCAGTTCGACGACATGGAAGATGAAGATTGAGTGTGGGTGTGAAAGTGTGAGGGTGTGGGTGTGATGGCCTTCCATTCCCGCCCAATTCTCCGCCAACCCACGGATTTACCCGTGGGAGGCCACATACCGCCCCAACCCATGGCTTTAGCCGTGGGGAAAGCACAGGATGGATCGGCATAATGCTGATTCATCCTGTTTCTTTTCCCCCTACCAACAATCACACCCACTGCTATTCCCTCCACTCACTACCCCCGAAAGGCAGATTGTTCTTCCGTTGAATCTTCCGTACTGCTTCCCGATACTTTTACAATACCGTTCACATTCCGCATCACAATCCGAGCCGGAACCAACGCTTCCCGTTCCCGTGCCAGTGCAGGTCGTACAACAATCGCTCAAGGCAATCGCCCACAAGAGTTGCGTTTCAATGCCCACAATTTGGGTATGGGGCAAAATGGAATTCATACTACCCAAATTGACTCGACCAAAACCAGCAAGGTCAAATTGCGGCATACAGGCACTGTAGGCAGCCAGGGCATTTCTAGCCGTTGCCAAATGATTCTGAATCACATTTTGCACCGCAGCAGGTATGGGGCTGGGTAAGCACTGACGGCTGCTGGCCCAGGCTTGGGCGGCACCCAAATGGACACCCCCAATGTACAGTGCCCCGATGTGAACATTGTTGTCCGCATTTACCTGGAGGTTTTGCACAACAGCCTGTAAATCGCGAACCAGGTTTTCGGTTTCAAGCGCCAGTTGCCGGGTCCCGGTGTTGGCGAGGGACCCTCTTAATTTGAGGATTCGGCCTCGATCAAAGCCAATACACTGGATGATCCCCAGGGTGGCATCCAAAGTGTTCAAGGCTTCGGTGCAGGCAGTTACCGCATCAGGTGTCAACATCGGTGGTTCGGTGGCCATGCGTCCCCAAACTGTACCCAGCGCCTGTGCAGCGAAATAAAAAGAGGACAATTCCGCCCGGCATAACTTTTGGGTGACAGGTGGGGTGTTAACTGGCAGGGTTGTTGGACCCGATTTTTTAATCCAAACCTGTTTGTTCCAGGTGATGGAATTGCCATCTGGAGCTACACTGGCAATGGCATTGTTCCATTCGGGAATGGTAATGGTGTTGGCGCTGGTGAAATAGCCAGGCAGCTTTTTGCCCTGATAGGTGAGGGTGAAAAAAGTGTTGTCTTGTTCAACCGGGTAAAGTTCCTGGGGGTAGGCGGCCAAACCCCAATTTCCTGCAATGGACGGATATCCGGAGAAGGGGCTTCTTGTCCAAATCTGATTGTTCCAGAGTAGCCCCTGGCCACCGGTAGTCAGCGTAGCATAGGCATTCCATTGGGTTGCAAAAACAGTAGTGGCATTGCTGAAGTACCCTTCGCTGCGATTCGTTCCAATGGTGAAAACCAGATTGTTGCCCTGTTGAGTAATGGTGCAGGGAATTTCTGCCCTGCCATTGGAGTACCAGGTGCCCAGGATCTGGTTTTGTGCAGTCAATGGAAATGAGGACATTCCAAGAATAGAGGTGGCAAAAAAGAGGGCAAAACGAGGTAGAAGTTTCATCGTGCTGTGGTTTTTTACGTCAGTAAGAATGGATAGTTTATTAAAATTAAAAAAAAAATAGATTATGTCAAAATTTTACTAACCATAAACAATTGAGGGGCCATTCGGTTCCCTAACCCGAAATCCCCCATCCCGGGGGAACCCCATCTCGCCTCAATTTCCGACCTTAGCCCCAAAAAGAACATGCTACGCCATATTGTCCTTTTGTATTCCTTGTTTTTGCTAAAAACCACCTTGCTTGCCCAATCCTACGCCATCCGGGATGTCACCCTTATTCCCATGGATCGCAACATCAGCATTCCGCACCAAACCGTGCTGATCGAAAACGGGATCATCAGCAAAATTGGGCATTTCAGCAAAATCAAAATTCCCAAATCCTTTACCACCATAGCAGGCACCGACAAATTCCTCATGCCCGGCCTGATGGACATGCATGCACACTTCTTTCAGGAGCAGGGCGAGCACGTCAATACCACTGCCGAGGAGTTGAAGATCATGCTGGCCAATGGGTTGACCACAGTGCGCATCATGGCTGGGCATCCCGATTATCTGGAAGCACGGAGCAAAGTACGGAGTGGTCAGTGGATCGGACCAGAATTGTACGTGGCCAGCCCGCAATTGGTGGGATCCTGGCCCTGGCCCGAAGAGTTCAAAAACTATGAAGTAGTGGATACCCACGAAAAAGCCATAGCAGCGGTCAAACGATTTAAAGCGGAGGGCTACGATGCAATAAAGCTCACGTTTATGCTGAATCGTGAAGTGTTTAATGCCGTGGTTCATACCGCTTATGAAACTGGTATAAAAGTCACTGGCCACATTGGCCCTAAGGTCAAATTGCCCCGCGCCCTGCAAACCGGGATGCAGATTGAACACATGGACGAGTTCATCGACCAGTTGCTCCCGGATACTACCTACAACCACGGTGAAAGTGTATCGGATATGAACCTTTGGCGACCCAAAGCTTGGGCTACCGTACCTTTTTTAGATGAGGATAAAATCCAGGGCCTCGCCCGCCAGGTTCGCGACGCCAGGGTGTATGTTACGCCCACCAACCACTTTTTTTTCTCTTCTTTTGGGCGGGGTATGAGTGATGAAGAAATCAAATCGAGCCCGGATTTTTCCTATATCCCCAGTAGCATCCGTAGTGAGCGTTGGCGGGTACGCAAGTACTACCAGGACGCCATCATGCCTCCAGCCGAACACCGGGAAAAATACGTACGGGTGCGGGAAGCCCTGACTTATGCACTCTGGAAGGCAGGGGTAAAATTGATGGCTGGCTCCGATAGCCCGGAGTGGTTTCTGGTGCAGGGTTTTTCCTTGCACAAAGAACTGGAAGCCTTTACCCAGGCGGGGCTTTCCCCTTTTGCTGCTTTACAAACGGCTACCGTTAATCCTGCGGATTACCTGGGCATCGGCCAACGCAAGGGGACCGTGGAAATTGGAAAAGACGCCGATTTGTTGTTGTTGGAGGCCAACCCCCTGGAACAGGTTGAATATACCCGGAGAATAGCTGGGGTTTTTAAGGGAGGGAAATGGTTTGAAAAAGCCAGTTTGGTCAAAATGTTGGAGGAAGCGAAAAGGGTGGGGGAGTGAATGTGGCATTTTTTGTAAAATATGGATGGGAATTAAACCAATACCTTGGCTAAAGCATTCATTGTAGGTAAATTAATCTACCTAAAGTCACACCACCATGAAACTCCTCGCCCGTATCCTTCTTGGCCTTGGCATTCTCATCCTTGGCTTCGTTGTATACAACATGCAATCCGGTTTCCGCTCTTCTGACAAAAAAGTCCAGGCTTATTTCAAAAAACGGAATACCGTCGCTAAAATCAAAACACTGCCCTATGCCGATGGTAACTTGCACTGGATTGAAACCGGACGCGACACCCTGAGCAAGGATGCGCCACTGGTTTTATTCGTGCATGGCGCCCCCGGCTCGGCCCGCGACTTTTTTCAGTATCAGGCAGATTCCATCCTCCTGAACCGCGCCATTTTAGTTTCTATGGATCGCCCTGGTTATGGGTATTCTATGTACGGCAAAGCCATGACTTCTATTGCTGAGCAGGCTAAGGCCGTTAAAACGGTGATGGACGAATACCCTGGCCGTAGGGTAGTTTTGGTAGGGCATTCTTACGGCGGCCCCATTGTGGCCAAAGCGGCTATGCTTTATCCCGAAAGAATCCAGTCGGTCGTGATGTTGGCACCCGTGAATGACCCTGACAATGAACCCATTTTTTGGTTTTCCTACATCGGCAAATGGGCGGCGACCCGTTGGATGCTTTCCGGGGCCTGGCGGGTATCCGGTGCCGAGAAGTTTGCGCATGCGGCCGAATTGGACAAAATGCGGGGAGACTGGTTCAATCTTCAGACTTCCATTATGCATTTGCATGGCCCCAAAGACATGCTTGCCCCGCCTTCTAATATTGAATTCAGTGAAAAAAATATCCACCCGAAACAGCTCAAAATGATGGTTAAACCCGAATGGGGACATTTGATTCCTTTTATGAATCCGGATGATACGCGCAAAGCCATTTTGGAGGCATTGGGTATGCCGTAGTCAAAAAAGAAAAGCCCTGGAGTTTAAGTGTAAATATTTGGCTGTCATTTTTTTAGCTAAAATTTATCAAAATTTATTTCAAAATCTGGGCAGGAACACGACACCATTTTCTGTCGTTTTTTTGCATTAAATCACCCTGTAGTTTCGCAGTATCAAAATGTAGATGCCATGCGAAACCCTGTATTGTATTGTCTTGGATTGATCCTGTTGGTCAGTGCCTGCACTGCTGAACCAGCAGTTGATCTCAGCGCAGATCCCAACATTCCTGCTTTGCTGCAAGACAAACTTAAACTTCAACACATCAAAAACCAACAACGGGCTCCAGCTACGCTGGAACACCTGTTTATTGAAAAAGCCGAGGCGCAGTTCCCCATTTTTGCTCAGGAAGCCGATTTCCTCAACTTGACTGTCCTTCATTTCGACTGCTTTGACATTTACCTCAGCCCCCTGGATGAACCGGGGGATTATTTGGCCTTGCTGCACTCTCCCGGGCGCAGTACCCGACTCTTGTTTGTTGAATGGGGACTGCAAAATGGCCAGTACTACCAACAAGTTCTTGCCGCCAATGGAGAGGGTATTCGCTACTTTGAGGGGATGGGTTTTGAGGGGGAGGAAAATGCCGCTACTTATGCCTATGTTGGCTCGCTTTACAAATGTTGTTACGGCCTGGAGGCTGCCCCTTTGAGTTGGTTAAACCGTTTTAAACAGGATTGGGCCGAGCTATTGCAGAACGATTCCAAAGAACTGGCTGTTTGGGTCAAAGGTATACCCGTAGGCGGCATTTTGGCCCTTTACGGATATGCCGGGGTATACCTCGATTGAGCCCAATTACTCCTTTAACAGCAGCGAGGTATACTTGATACGTTGCCTTTTCCAGGTGTAGGTGATGTGGATGCGGCCATCCGAACCCTGAATGACTGCCGGATAAGAAAACTCCTGCTTGGGTTCTTCTTCCAAAGCCATGAGTTGCTTCCAGTTTTTGCCGTCTTTGGAAAAGGCGATATTCAAGGGGGAGCGATCTCCACCCCATTGGCGGCTGCGTTTGGTCACGTGGTTGTAGACGATGAGTTGGCGGCCATCCTGCAGGGTTAAGGCATCGGTACCGGAATTGGGATTGGGCAGACTGGTCTTTTTGAGTGGCGACCAACTTTTGCCTTGATCTGTTGAAAAAGCTTCCAGTACGTAGCCATTTTTGCTGCGACACAATATCTGCAAACGCCCATCCGAGTGGAACAACACGCTGGGCTGAATCGCTGAGAATTCTTTGCCATCGTTGATGGCGGGAGTTTTGCTCCAGGTGCGCCCTGCGTCTTTGCTTAGCTCAAAGTGTACCCGCCAGCCGTCATGCTCGGAACTGCTGGGGCACAGCAGGGTGCCATCCTGAAGCAAAACGGGTTTATTTTTGATGGGGCCAAGGATGCCATCGGGGAGCTTTTCGGATTTCGACCAACTTTGGCCCCCGTCGGTGGAGCGCATCAGCATGCCCCACCACTCGGCGGGGCTTGGCCCTACTTTGTAAAACAACAACAATTCAGCACCCGGCATTTGGAACAATACTGGGTTCCAACAAGGATAACGCAATGTTTCGTTCTGCACCCCATTGGCAACTTCTATCGGGCTAGTCCATTTGCCATTCACCAGGCGACTGGTCCAAATGCCGACGTCCTTGTGCCGTTCGTGGGTGCCGCCAAACCAAGCGGTAATCAATCCTTGTGGCGTTTCTGCAATGGTTGAGGCATGGCAGGAGGGGAAAGGTGCAGTTTCGTAGATAAACTCGGACTTGAAATCGGTGCTTTGGGAGGAAAGTTGGACGCTGAACAGGAACAGCGCGAAAAGCAGCTTGCGCATAGACTTTGTTTTTTGAGGCAAATCAAATTGTACACCAGGATTTAGCATAGGGTTAAACCCTCCGCTTTAAATATTCCTCTGGATAATCCCGGACTTTCCAGGCTAAATGATCCAGAAACCTTTCTCCTTCTGTCTCAAAACCTTCTCTTTCTGTTTTGTCCAGCTTGAAGGTAATTGTATAAATGGCCACTGTACCACAGACCACTTCCAGGACGTAGTCTTCTTCGGATTGAAAGAGAATGTAATCCCAGTTTTTATTGAGGAGTTCTTGCATTAGGAACTACTTTTGCTCCCCAAACAAATCATTGAGTATCGCCGCCAAGCGGTAACCGCTCAAAGTCAATTGTTTGCGCACTACTTCCTGTCCTTGTTCCAAATAAAAAGGGGTAGGCTCGTCATTGGGCCGCAGGTATTGGTTGCGCCCTTGATCGTCTTTGCCTTTGACGCCGTAGACATATTTAGCCGCCAGCTTATTGCTTTCCAAGGCCCAAAAATCAGGATCAAGTGTTTTTAAGTTGTCAAAACTTTTTTCAGGGTATTGCTTCATCAAGTCTTTAGCCAAATCCCGCACACTTTCAATCTGAGCTTCGGAAAGAGGCACTTTGGGTTTGCCAAAAGGGCGAAGATCGTTGTATTTGCTCAATGCACCACAACCATCGTCCCATAGGGCATGGAGGTTGCGCCAGGTACCTTTTAAGGGGAAAAGGTTGCCCCCTGCGTCGCCACCAGGTATATCATTGGTAAAGCGAGCTGTAGCGTGTAAGGGTTGATGCAGATCGCTTACGATATGCACCAAAAACGACAAAAAGCGCGCCTTTTCCATGGGTTTGGCCTGTGGCGCTTTCAAAATGCTATTGCATTGATTGACTGCCCAAATGGCATTTACTTCTGGCATTGCATGTACAACCAAACCATCATTATTGATCGGGAAATCTGCATAGTGCCAGGTATCATAGGCATGTATCCCATCTGCTTTGAGGTCATCGGGCCAGGGACCGGTAACAATAAAATGGTTCACCTGCGGATAGTCCCGTGCCAGCACTGCGGTCAGTGAATCCACCTTGGCTTTGGCTTTTTTGTCCAGATTGAGGTATGCAATCATGGCGGTAACCATATGCCCATGATCCCACCAGGCCTTGGCCTGGATGCTGCCCAAAAGAATCAGGGTTAAAAAGAGTATTTTTTTCATAGAAAAGAGTAGTGGGGCAAAAATAAGTGATCATTTTTCCTGAGCCCGAGGATTAGATAAGCCACTTGAAATGAAACGTTTACTTATCTAATCCTCGGGCAAAATGATCACTTATTTTTTTATCGCCCCTAGTGAAATTAATTTCGGATTTGGGATTTCGGATTTCGGCGGACTTTCAGGCGTGGATGCTGGCCGAAATCCGAAATCTCGAAATCCGAAATAATCAAACCAACCCCAAATCCACCTGAATCGCCTTCACTTTCGCCTTCAGGCTTTCCAGGGTAGCATCATAATCAGCAGGATCATTCAGTGGCGCATTCACCGATACGTAAAACTTAATCTTGGGCTCGGTGCCACTAGGGCGAGCAGACACCTTGGTGCCGTCTTCCAAAATGAGTTGGATTACATTGGATGGCTCGATACCCATACCCTGGGGGATGGGCGTTGTTTCACCTGTTTTGAGGTTTTTCCGGGTCAGGCTTTTGTAATCCAAAACCTCAACAGGCGCAGAACCTGCTACCGAGCTGGGCAGATTGCTGCGCATATCTGCCATCATTTTTTGGATTTCCTCCGCCCCAGCTTTGCCTTTTTTGGTCAAAGAAATCAAACCCTCGTAATAAAAACCATGCTTTTGGTACATCTGCGTCAGGAAGTCAATCAGGCTCAAGCCCTGGTCTTTGGCATAGGCCGTAAGTTCGGCGATCATGGCGCAGGAAGCCACGGCATCCTTATCCCGTACCGCATCACCAATCAGGTAGCCATAACTTTCTTCACCACCTGCGATGAATTTAGACTGGCCTTCCAGTTCCCGAATCACCTGCGCGATGTATTTGAAGCCTGTCAAAGTATTGTAGCAAGGCACCCCATAAGCAGCGCACATGGCGTCGATGATGTTGGTGGTTACGATGGTTTTGGCCACAAATTCTTTGCCCTGCAATTTGCCTGCATCTTTCCATGCTTGCAGTAGGTAATAAATGATCAGACTGGCCATTTGGTTGCCATTGAGCAATTGCCATTCGCCCGCCTGGTTTTTAACGGCTGCACCTACACGGTCGGCATCGGGATCGGTGGCAATGACCAGATCCGCGTCCATCGCTTTGGCTTGTTGCATAGCAATCGACATGGCCTCTTGTTCTTCGGGGTTGGGGTATACCACCGTTGGGAAGTTTCCATCTGGTTCAGCTTGCTCCTTTACGATATGGACATTGGTGAAACCTACTAGTTCCAGCGCCTTGGGCACCAGCGTAATACCTGTGCCATGGATCGGAGTATACACGATTTTGAGGTCGTGCTGGCGTTTGATGACTGCCGGGTTGATGCTGTTGGCCTGGATGGTTTTCAAAAATTCCGCATCCACTTCTTCTCCGACCATGCTGATCAGAGCCGAATTGCCATCAAAATGAATGTCCGATAGGGATTGGATTTTGTTGACCTCGGCTACAATATTGGCATCGTGTGGCGCAACTACCTGGGAGCCATCGGTCCAATACGCCTTATAGCCATTGTATTCACGCGGGTTGTGAGAAGCAGTGATCACCACACCGCTGTGGCAACCCAAATGTCGGATGGCAAAGGATAACTCCGGTGTAGGCCGCAGAGCCTTGAACAAAAAGACCTTGATGCCATTGGCTGAAAAAATATCGGCTACTATACGGGCGAATTCCGGCGACATGTTGCGGCTGTCATGCGCAATGGCCACTTTAATTTCGGTGCCGGGGAAATTTTGGTTCAGGTAGTTGGCCAAGCCCTGGGTTGCTGCACCTACGGTGTAGCGGTTCATCCTATTGGAACCTACCCCAATAATGCCGCGTAATCCTCCGGTGCCGAATTCCAGATCCTTGTAAAAAGAATCGATGAGTTCGGTTTCATTGTTGGCATCCAGCAAAGCCTGAATGGCCGCTTTGGTTTGGGCATCGTAATTGCCATCGAGCCAGCTTTGGATCCGCTGGCGGGTTGGTGCATCAATTGCGTTCGACATGGTTGGCGCTTTTCGGACTGTTTTCGATTGAAAAGTTAGACAGGTGTAAAACTAAGTTTTTAATCTATTTTTCAATGACCAAAAAAGAAAAAAGCGGAGCATTCACACCGCTTTTTCCAAAATAAAACACCAATCAGTAAATGAGCTTTAGAATTTACTCACCTTCGCATGCCAGCGGGTATGCGCTGTTTCCAACACGAGCAAGTAAATGCCTTTAGTTTGGTCTTGTAGGTCGAGGCTGAGGGTATTTTGTCCAGTCCAGAGCTGATGTTTGCTGGTAGCAATCAGCTGCCCCTGGGTATTGTAAACTTTAAGTAGGGCAAAAGACTCCGCCGAGGTTTCTACATTGAGCGTACTCACACCATCAGTTGGATTGGGGTAAACCTGGGCATTGAACTCGAAGTGGCTAGGCAGCGCACCTGTACGCAATCCGTTTTCATTCAGCTTGGAAGGCATTGGAGCACCAGAAAGATTGGTGATCGTTCCGGTATAACATGGATCGGGAACAGGCATGTACTTCACCGCGTGTGGAATCAATACGGCAGCGGTACAACTAGGAATTTTGCCTTCCTCCCAGTTGCGGCAATCGTTCCAGTTGCTGGAGCCACCGTTGCTGGTCCAGATCGACTTGGTAGTAGCGGATGGAGTACTGGCTGCGGTGATGCTGGCAGGGGCCGAATAACTCACTTTTACATAACACTTCTGGCCATTGTAGCCCGTATTGGTATTACGGATTTTGATGGTCAACCAGCGGTTAGATGCGTTGCTGAAGTTGCCCGTCACACTAGCGGTGCTTCCACTTTTGGCGTGGATTACATTGCCAGCGAGGTCGCAGAAATTGATGGTCAGGCTGCCGCCAGGATTACCCAAGGTGATGGCATAACTTACCGTACTGCTGGATTTGACATAAATTTTACCCACCACCCGGTCGTTTGGCGAGTTGTCGGGGGTGCGTCCTCCCTGGCCCAGAGAGCTACAGTGGCTATCTCCCAAATCATTATCCATTTCCCACTCCTGATCAGTAACGGCGCTGCGTTGAGGCGTGTAATTCAGGTGGGCAAACATGTTGGCTACGGTAGTGAATGGGGTATTGCCGGGTACAGGTGCCCAAACCGAATAGCCGTGTCCATACACGCCAGATACGCTGTGCCCAACCGCCTTGGTTTTGATGTATACCCGCTTGTCACCCTGCACGGTGGAAGTCATGGTGCCATTGGCCCCGGAATAATCCATCAGGATGGTTCCAGGAGCAAAATCGGAATCGATCCACAATTCCTGATCGGTGCTGTACTGGTCGTTTACACCGATGATAGCTTTGGCGCTGCGCTCAAATACCAGGTGGTTGTTGGCGCTGGAACCAGCTGGATACCAGGCCCCGGCTTCGGCACTGCGCACTTTGTAAACCCCTTCTTTAAATTGTAATTTTTGGTGGCACTTAACCAGGTTGTTAACATCGTTCCAGTTGGGCAGGTCGGTCGTGCTGGTTGGGAGGTGTGAGAACCTTTTGCCAGTGGTACCAACATTAAACATATCCTCAAAAAAGACAATTGGGTTACCATCCATGGCCATGATTACGGCGTAAGCAGCAGCCATGCGGGGTTCGCGGGGGTCGATGTGTTTGCCATTGCCACCTAGCTCCTGGCCTTCATTCCAGCCAGTGGCGTCACCCAAGCCTTTTAGGAAATTGCCATTAGCGGCCAGATAGGGGCGATAGGTATCGTGACTATTTACAAAAGGAATGGTGCGGTGAACCCGGGCGGAAGGAGAGGCATAATCGTTGTACCGTTTGCTCTGTTGCAAGCCGGGCAGGTTGGCGAGGTTGTAGCTACCACTCATGTTTTGGGTCACCATCTCGTACAAACTTCCGCCGGAGCCATAAGCGCGCAGGTTGAAGTCAAAAGTGCCGGTATGTTCTTCATAACCGTAGCCCACGCTGGCCTGAGCCATGTTGGTCACATAGCCATCCAGGTCGCCAGTGCTACCAATCCATTCGCCGATGTTGAGCATGGAGTAACCGCCATTGGCCCAACCAATATCATATTTCACCCGGCGGGTACCATCGCGTTGGGGGTAAATGCTGAAGTGTTTGACGGCATCCCAGCGCAGGCCATCAACACCACTTTGTTTTTTGAACCATTTTAACCAGTCAATTGCCCCGTTGTACATGTAATCATAGCCTTGTGCAGGGTTGTGGTAGGGGCGAGT
Source organism: Haliscomenobacter sp. (assembly GCF_033763495.1). Classification (GTDB taxonomy): domain Bacteria; phylum Bacteroidota; class Bacteroidia; order Chitinophagales; family Saprospiraceae; genus Haliscomenobacter. The sequence goes on from NZ_JANRKL010000087.1 coordinate 20,402, forward strand.
AGCGGGATAACCTGCCGGAACGCCCGAAGTAGGTATGTTTGAGCTTTGGCCGTAGGAAGTGGCAGTATAATCGATGTCTGGCCCAAAATAGGCGGAACAGATGTCTCCTGTGCTGCAGTTGTTGTTGTCGTTGGGGTGGAAGTTGCGGTAGTTTTTTGCCCAGCGACCGCTGCGCGTCCAGTAGTCGTTTTGCGACTCGTCGATGGCGGGAGTGGCATAGCTGGAATAGCGGAAGTTTTTGTAGCCCGAGTTGCTTTGCATGGAGAAAGCATTGGGGTCTTGCCCTCCGGCACCGCTGGTGGTGCCTGCACCGTCCACGTGATTGAGCACGATGTCCTGGATGACCTCAATCCCATTGGCGTGCATTACGGCAACCATGCGCAGGAATTCGTCTTTGGTACCCAGACCAGTTGCAGTAGTGGGGCTGCCTTTTTGGTACTTGTCGCCCAGGTCATAGTGATCCATGGGGCCGTAGCCGACCCAGGTTGGCGACTGGTTTTTGTAAGAGGGTGGTACCCATACGGCATCGACACCGATTTGTTTGAGGCGGGGTGCCAGTTCGGCCAGGTAGTTGGCCCAACCATTGGGATAGTTGTTGTTTTTGTAGTCCCACCAGAAACCCTGGAAAACTACTTTTTTGATTTTGGTGGTTTGGGCCTGGCTAAAGTTGAGCCCAAGGCACAGTACTAACAGCAGTAGGGGGAATAAGCGTCTGATCATAAATCGGTTATTTAAAGCATGAATGAATTGAAAAAGTTTTGGGTAGGTCACTGATTTTCTGGCTGCAAAATAAAAGGAATACAAGCGAGGAGTGTCCCACTTTAAACAACTGGAACAAGTGATAAAATCATAATAAAAAACTGAAAATCAAATCTTTGTTGGAATGGACGAACTGCTTTGCAGAAAGCGGCACTATGTAATAGCGTTTGGAGCATGAAAAAAATTGCCTAGGCTCAGAGCATGTCTAAATATTTTTGTTCTAAGCCCAAATCGGGCCATTTGCAGCAAAACAAAAAAAATTAGACATGCTCTAAGCCTCAAATACCTAATTTACCCGCTATCTTGTTGCTACAAAACTCAAAAACGACTATGCACCAAATGATTCGATCCAAACATCGCCTACTCCTGGCGGGCGTTGCCCTGTTGTTTGTTCTTCTGGGTATTTTCTGTACGTCCTTTGTGGAAGATACCTCCACCTACTACGTGTTGGCCCCAAGTGGTCTGAACTTGCGCAAAGACGCTGATCCCAATTCCGCCAAATTGGACCTGGTTCCTCTGGGCGGAAAAGTAACCCTAATCGCTCCACCCGCAGCCAAAAACATGAACATCGACCAACTCAGCGGCGGGATGGCCCAGGTGAAATACGGGACTAAAACGGGGTATATCTTTGATGGGTACCTTTCCAAATTTCCACCACCCAAAAAAGCCATCAACACGGAAGGTGAGTATAAAATTGAAACCTATGTGGAAAAACTCCGGGAAGTTCCCGATGCTACCGTGCTGCACGAAGAGCATACCATGGACTATGGAGGGATTTATTCTTCGGAAAGTTCGATCCATTTGTCTACTCAAAACTGGCAAGAGGCTTTTTTGATTGCCAAACTGCTGTTGAACATCCCACCAAAATTGCTGTACCCCAAAGTTAACCGGGCAGTTGAAACCATCATTCCCAACCCCGACAAAAAGGAACAGGCCTGGTCGGATGAAATGAAAGTGGAGCGCGATAAATCCGGACAATTGATCAAAATCAGCTATTATTATCGTTCGGAAGGCGGCGGCTGGGGAGCAGTAATTTCCAGGAGTACGGAAGGGACGGAGACTCAAAAATTGTTGAAGATTGCTTATACGGGGATTGCGGATTAGGTGGGGTTGTTTCAACAAGATTAGTCTTGAGGTGAAACGTTTTTGCGCAGCTTCGATGCTGGTTTATTCGCCACGACGTACACGACGATCACAACGTTTCGCTCCACGCCGAAGGCGTATAAGTGCGATTTACTGACGGGTTAAATCCAGATTTATGCAAAGGGTTTTATTCCTCCTACCAGCCCTGCTAATCATAAGTGGGTGTCAACGCACCGATAAAGAACAACAAGTGCAAGAACTCCAACATTTAATGGCTGAATATCAAAAATTGCCAGAATACCTTCAATTCTGGGATTTGAGTGACTTGTTTTTACTTAAACCTGTTGACCAGCAAATTGAACTTAAACAAGCTATTGAAGGAGTTGCGTATCGGTATAAACTGGACTCGCTTTATTTTAGTGCCATAGACGAGCCTTTTGTAGATTACAGGACTGGGAAAATTGTCAATTCTTTTTCCTCGCAACAATTACGGGATTCTTTTTTTCTGGTGGTTCGTCAGTGGGAAGAGTCCTCATTTATCAGCAATCTCTACTATTTGGATGCCCACCGATGCCACTACAAACGAATCGAAATTGATGATTCCTGCACCCTTCCAAATTCGAAAAAGCAAATCTTTGATAAAGAATCCTTTAAGTATTTGGCTCAAAGGGAGGAGACACCAAAAAAAATCCGCATTGACTCAGTTTACCAATATTTGATGGCCTGTGGATTCAACCGCTTCCCCAGTCGGTTCAACAATTCATGTATTGACGGAGAAGTGATAACTGTATATTGTAAAACCAAGGACGATTACAAGGTTTCAGTAGTACACTGTCCAGCCGATTTACATCCTTTAAGGGTTATTCTCAATCGGGTCAAAGCATTGCTGGAAGAGTGAGTATAAAACCTGGGCCATGGATTCCTGAAGAGAGTTTATGGCAATAGCAAGCTACCAAAGGGTTATTGGTCAATCCTGAAGGAATTTCATGTGGAATAATTTCAACATAAAACCCTTTCAGAACTAGTGTAACCTTTGATGAGCTCCACGTTTTATCTAAAACAACAAATGAAAAAGTTACTCCTGATCTGTTTATTGTTTACGATCCGAGGGTCCTCAAATTCACCAGAACTTTCCAAGGAACAAGCGTTACAAATCTTAATTTGGAAATACAATCAAATACCTGAAAAATACCGGCGTAGGGACTTGAATGATATTTTGGATATTGGCCCCAAAAGCTGGAAAAAGAATCTAGAAGCTGAGATACGAGATGGAAAGATGCGACAGACTCAAGATTCATTGGTTCAAACCGCGCTGGAAGAACCTTTTTTTGACCAAAAGTTGCACGCATTCACGAATGCTTTCCACAATCCATCGATAGATACCTTTTTTTTGCAATTGGGAAATTGGGGTTCACTGTCTCTGATTTCAGAAATTTATCATTTAGAATCCAATAAAATTATTTATAAAAAAATCTTACGCGATCCTGATTGCAACTATATAACTGGCCCGAAAACCATTACAAAAGAATGCTTCACTATATTGGAAAAAAAAGAAAAACCCATTAGCAAAGAACAATACAGTGACATTAGAAATTTTATCCAAAAAATTGGATTTTGGGGTTTCCCTACTAGGTTTCATTTAAGTTGTATGGATGGCAATTATGTTTCGGTTTTTTTGCGAGAAAAAGATAGCTTCAAATATGTTGGAGTTAGCTGTCCCCCAGCGCAGCATTCTATTCAACAATTATTAAACCAAATCATTCAATTGCTATAATGGGGTATTTTGGTGAAAATTTATTATTTTAAATCGAAATGATTCAAAACAAATCTTATTTTTGTCAACTAAACACCACCAAATGCTACCACAACTCGCTCAACTCTTCTACCAGGAACTCCAAAAAATCATCGAAAACGATCAACTCGACGCGGCAGCCCAAACCGAGGCCTGCTATCAATTGCTCGTGGTGATGCTGATGGAGGCCACCAAGGAAGAGCGACTGCGCTTTGTGAACTTATTCTCGCGTATGGCCTTCGCGGGGCAAAAATTTCAGTTGGACAAAAAGCTCCAATTTTACCAACATCATTTCCGCAAGGTGGCCCAGGAGGTGCGGCAAAAAGGGGACTTGCGTTCGGATCACCATTTTTTGCCGGGTTTTGCCTATAAAGTTGTTTTGGAAACCATTCAGGGCCTCAGCAAAACTCCCGCTCCGAATGTTTTGCTCAACCAGGTTCCCCCCAGTTGGCCCCAAACCTTCCGTCCGGTCGACATCAAGGAATACCGCCCGGTGGTGCGGGTTTTGGCTCTGGAGGACCGCCCCAAGGAGCAATGCCTCCTGGTCAAAGATGAAAGTAGACCGGACGAAAACATCCTGGTCAAATACAACCTGCCCGAGCGCAACGAGGGCTTTAACCCCACCATCCGGGCCTTGCGCCAAACCTTTGGGTTCCCCATTCTGCTCAATCTGCTGGAAGTAGAGGTTGATACAGAGGGCTACTACCGCCCCCAAGCCTTTGTGGTGGAGCCCGACCATTTGGTGGATGTAACGGGCGTAGCCGAGTGTTTTGACACCGATCATACCGTGCCGGAAACTTACTTGTTGAAGAAGTTTTTGCCCTTTAGCTCCAGTTCGGCCTTGCTGCTGGGGCATATTGCCAACTTTTTCCTCGATGAATTGATGCACAATCCGCATCAGGATTTTCGGGTCGTGTTCATCAAAGTATTCGCCCTCAATCCACTGGCTTTTTGTTTGTTGGACAATCGGGAACTAGCCGACTTGCACCACCGCTCCCAAGCTCATTTTGTCAACTTACAACGGGAAATCGTATTGAGTTTTCCCGCCCAGGGCATTCATCCTGAGCAGTGTTACCTCGAACCCACCTTTTATTCCAACATTCATGGCTTGCAAGGGCGTTTGGATGCCCTGTACCGCCACGGCAACAAATCGGCCATCGTGGAACTCAAAAGTGGCAAACTCTTTAAACCCAATCAGTTCAAAATCAATACGGGGCACTACATCCAGACCTTATTGTACGACCTGATCATCCGGGCCACTTACGGCAAGGAAATTGACCCGACCAGTTACATCTTGTACTCTGCCCTGGAAACCGACAACCTCAAATTTGCCCCCGTCAACCGCAGCAACCAGTGGGAGGCGCTCCAGGTGCGCAACCACATCCTGGCCCTGGAGCATACGCTGCAAGGACTGGGCCTGCCCGGCCAGGGAGAAGACAACCTTGAAGACCATACCCAGCGCCTGCAAAACCTCATGGCCGATTTTCGTTTTCAATCCGCCAGCAAGTTTGCCCAGCGCGATCAAGAGCATTTTCAGCGGGTGTACAGTTCCTTGAGTGAGTTGGAAAGGGCCTACTTTACCGCTTTCACCGGCTTCATTGCCCGCGAGCACAAACTGGCCAAAACCGGTCTAGATGGCATCGAAAGCATCAATGGGCAGGCTGCCCTTTGGCTGAATCCCTTCCACGAAAAGCAGGAGCATTTTGAAATCCTGAGCCACCTGCAAATCACCGACAATCAGGCGCGGGCCGATGAAGCAATCATTCGTTTTGCCCGCAGTGAGCATACCAATCCACTGGCCAACTTCCGTGCTGGCGATATTGCCGTGTTGTACCCCTTTGTCAACGAGGAGCAATCGCCCCTACGCAACCAACTCTTCAAGTGCAGCATCATTGAATTGAGTGCCCAAACGGTGACGGTGAGCCTGCGTTCGCGCCAATTCAACGACCAGATTTTTAAGGAATATGCCTGGTGGAACCTGGAGCACGACCTGCTCGACAACAGTTTCACTGCTCAATACCGCGGCTTGTTTGAGTGGGGAAGTAGCAGCATTTCCAAACGCAAACTTCTGCTGGGCATCACTGCACCCGCGGCACCCCGGGAATTTCCCGCCAGTCCTGCTCCCGCCGAAATGACGCTGGAGCAACAGGAGATTTTCCATTCCATCCTGGCTTCGCAAGATTACTTCCTGCTCTGGGGCCCTCCTGGCACGGGCAAAACCAGTGTGATGCTCAAACACCTCGTCGGGCATTGGGCCGACCATACCCAGGACAACCTTTTGCTGCTGGCCTATACCAATCGGGCGGTCGACGAAATTTGTGAAGCCATCGAAGCCTATTCGCCCAGCATGCGCAGCCAGTACATTCGCATTGGTTCCCGCTACTCGACAGCACCCGCGTACCAGGATCGGCTCCTGAGTGTACTGTCCCAACGCATCAACACCCGCAAAGACCTGAAGGAATTGGTAGAAGGGCACCGCATCATGGTCGCTACGGTGGCTTCCATCATTGGCAAACCCGAATTGTTTGCCCTCAAAAGCTTCCAGCGGGTGGTGATTGATGAGGCTTCACAAATTCTGGAGCCGATGTTGGTGGGCTTGTTGCCGAGGTTCAAACACTTCCTGCTGATTGGCGACCACAAACAATTGCCCGCCGTAGTGGCCCAGGATACTGAACTGTCCAAGGTGTACGATACCCGCTTGTACGACATCGGCCTGTACGACCTGCGCAATTCCTTCTTCGAGCGCCTCTACAAACGCGCCCAAACCCAGGGCTGGCAACACGCCTACGCCCAACTCAGCCACCAGGGCCGCATGCACCAGGACATCATGGCCTTCCCGAGCCGCTATTTTTACGAGGAACGCCTGCGAATCTTGCCCCCGGATACGCCAGGGCATGAGGTGCAGGTCAAGGTACTGGAACACCCCCTGGAACTGGAGGCCCCCGTACTGGAACAGGCCCTGCGCCAAAAACGGATGATTTTTTGCTCCACCCCCCTCGACAACGTGGGCGCCGCGCACAAAACCAACCGCTACGAAGCGGAACTGGTGGGGGAATTGGTGGAAAGAATCCAGGCTTTGTACCAGCAGCAGGGGCGAAACTTCACCGCGCGCAGCGTGGGCATCATCACCCCTTACCGGGCGCAAATCGCCCAAATCCGCCAGGTGCTCTCGCAAAAAAACATCGACCTGGACCGCATCACCATCGACACCGTGGAACGCTACCAGGGCGGGGCAAGGGACATCATCATCATTTCGCTGAGTACCAATACGGTGAATCAGTTTCGTTCGCTGATTTCGCTGTCGGAGGAAGGGGTGGATAGGAAGTTGAACGTGGCGCTGACCCGGGCAAGGGAGCAGTTGATCATTTTGGGGAATGGGGAATTGTTGAGCGGGAATGAGGTGTATCGGGAATTGATGGGGGTGTGTTTTGGGGTGTAGGTTATTAGTGGAGGTTGTCTGGAAACAAATTTACCTTCCATAAATTTGCAGTTGATCGGTAAGTCCCTGGACTCGTGTTAATATTGCCGATGGAAGTTCGAAATGCTTAGACTTAAGCTATAGCCATATTGATATTTACAAAATGCTCTCGCGACATCGCTGCCCCATACCCAATACACGCCAAAATATCTTCCTGACTAAGATAAGGATACGCCTCCAAGATCTCCTCAAAAGTATTCCCTGCTGCCAAAAAGTCTAAAATCAGCGCAACCCAAATCCGGGTTCCTTTGATGCAAGGTTTGCCGAAACAGATATTGGGGTCTACCGAAATGCGTTCAAGAAGATACTCCATGAGCTGGTGAATGTTTTTAGCTGTACAAGGGTGATTTTCGGATACGGATTCTGTCTATAGTCATCAAATTAATGTGCCGCAGCAAATGCAATCGCCTCATACACATCGGTATTAGACAATTTTGGATAAGCTGCTACAATCTCGTCTACATTCATCCCTCCCGCCAAATAGGATAAAATAGCCGCCACTGTGATGCGAGTACCTTCTAAACGAGGTTGTCCATCACAATTATCAGGATCAGCAACGATACGTTTAAATCCGGTAAAATTTACGTTTGGCATAGGTTCTGAAATCTTCTTACAAACTTATGTTTATTTTGCCATTGAATCAAGTAAGACCAGCCCACATTTCTTGAACCAGCTCCCCACCCTTCCCAATCCCCTCATTTTGCCCTGGTCAAAACCCGTCAAAAGTGCCTTGCTGGCTCTAACAAGCTCCCTTACCTTGTACTCCGATAGCGGATTCCACAACCTAGTTTCATTCCCTGATGCCAGATTTTCCCCGCAAATCTCACGATGAATTTTTCAAAGCCTCCTTTGGACGTTTGGAAATTGCACGGGATTACCTGGAGCAGTTGTTGCCTCAGGATGTACACCAAACGCTGGATTTGAGCCAACTGGAACGAATGAATGGTGCTTGGGTTACGCCGGAATTGGAGGAATACTTCTCTGATGTGATTTACCGCTGCCCACTAAAGGAGGGCAAGAGTAAGGTTTGGATTTCATTTTTATTTGAGCACAAAAGCGCTCCTGATGGTTTTCCTCATTTGCAACTGTTGCGCTATCTTTTGGATGCCTGGCAGGAGCAACACAAACAAAAGCAGCCGCTCAGCCCAATTGTACCGATTGTTGTTTATCATGGCTTGCGGAAGTGGCGAAAGCGGGATTTGAGTAGCTATTTTGGCAAAAGTTTACCCCAAAGCCTGCTCCCTTTTTTACCACGGTTCGACTATGTATTGACTAGTGTTCAAACCCTTTCCGACGAGCAAATTTTGGAACTGAAAAAGGGCTTGCTCATTAATGCCCTACTCATGCTCAAGCACATTTGGAAACCGCAATTCATCCTTAAAAACCCCGAATTGATCTTCGTTAACCTTGAGCCACAAAACCAGCAGGTCAGAGACTTTGTAGTTTCACTCCTTGCATATCTTTTCAAAAACACCGAAATTGCCGAAGAAACCGTTAACGAGTTCATTCAACAAATTCCGGATGGCTTAAATAATAATGCGATGAGTACTTATGACATGACATGATTAAAGCTCAAGGCGCCGAACTCAAAGAGCGCGAAGTTGTTAAAAATCTATGGCAACTCCAGGAATTTTCCCTCGAGAAAATCGCCTTACTATCCGGCACAAACCAGGATCATGTGATCGAAATCCTTTTGGCCCACTTGCAGGAAGAAGGTTTAAGTGAAGCCGCAGCTCTTCAAACGCTGGAAGCTTATCAGGCTAAATTTGTTTAGGCTTGTTTTGATAACCCCAAGTCAAAAAACATCAAAATCTAGTCCAAGAAAAAGGATACTTCTCCCTAATAATTCTCCTCCCAATTCCCTTCCAAACCTTCCCCAAATTTCCTATCTTTGCGGCACTTTTTTAAACCAAACGCTAAGCAGACCACATCATGGCTTTCCGCAAAGAAAAAGACAGTCTGGGCTACGTAGATGTACCCGCTGACAAGTACTGGGCCGCACAAACCCAACGCTCCAAGGAGAATTTCAAAATTGGTGGGCACCTGATGCCCCTGGAAATCATCCGTGCTTTTGCCATCTTGAAAAAAGCCGCCGCTTTTACCAACTTTGAAGCTGGGGAATTGTCCAAGGAAAAAACCGATTTGATCGCCCAGGTGTGTGATGAAATTTCGGAAGGAAAACTCGATGACCAATTCCCTTTGGTGGTGTGGCAAACCGGGTCGGGCACCCAATCCAACATGAACGTCAATGAGGTGATCGCCAACCGCGCTCACGTCATCACCGGCGGGACTTTGGAGGATGCCAAAAAGGTACTGCACCCCAACGACGACGTGAACAAGTCACAGTCTTCCAACGATACCTTCCCTACGGCGATGCACATTGCCGCCTACAAAATATTGGTGGAAACCACCATCCCCGGCATCGAATTGCTGCGCGACACCCTCAAAGCCAAAGCGGCTGAATACATGAAGGTGGTTAAAATTGGCCGTACCCACTTGATGGATGCAACCCCTCTGACCTTGGGCCAGGAGCTGTCTGGTTATGCAGCGCAATTGGACTATGGCATTCGTGCCATCAAAAATACCTTGCCACACGTGGCTGAATTGGCCCTGGGTGGTACCGCTGTTGGTACGGGTTTGAACACTCCTCCGGGATACGCTGAAAACGTTGCGAGCCACATCGCGAAATTGAGCGGCATGCCCTTCGTTACGGCACCCAACAAATTTGAAGCCCTGGCTACTCACGATGCCCTGGTAGAAGCCCACGGCGCACTAAAAACGGTCGCGGTTTCCTTGATGAAAATTGCCAATGACATCCGTTTGTTGGCTTCTGGTCCACGTTCGGGGATTGGGGAAATCATCATTCCTTCCAACGAGCCTGGTTCTTCCATCATGCCCGGCAAGGTGAACCCTACCCAATCCGAAGCCATGACCATGGCCATGGCACAAGTAGTGGGCAACGACGTAACCATCAACATTGGAGGCATGAACGGCCATTTTGAACTCAACGTGTTCAAGCCGGTCATCATCTTCAACTTCCTGACCTCAGCGCGTTTGATCGGCGATGCTTGTGTGAGCTTCAACGAAAACTGTGCGGTGGGCATCGAACCCAACTACGCCCGCATTACCGACCAACTCAACAATTCCCTGATGTTGGTAACGGCATTGAATACCAAAATTGGCTACGACAACGCGGCCAGCATCGCCAAAAAAGCACACGCTGAAAATACCACGCTGAAACAAGCTGCCATCGATCTGGGCTTGTTGACCAGCGAACAATTTGATGAGTGGGTGCGGCCTGAAGAAATGATTTAGGACTGCCCTCCGCTGATAAGAGTCTGCTTACGCTGGTACAAGTCTCCAGACTTGTACCAGTATTTTCGCGTCTCTGACGCACAAGCAACGCAAAAATACAGCGTTCTTACACGTAAAAGACGTGTTGATATTGGTACAAGTCTGGAGACTTGTGCCAGCAGAAAATGCAGGATTGTGGAGACGCACGGCCGTGCGTCTCTACGGTGCGTTGAACTGATTTATCCTAAACCCCATAACCACTCCACCCATGCACCCGATAAAACAAACAGCCAGTGGCTACGTCTATGAACAGGGAAGCACCCGCGGCATTCCCGGCGTGATGGTCAGCAACCAACGCCAGGTCGTTTTGACCGATGAGCACGGTTACTATGAACTGCCGCTAGAAGAAGACTGTAGCATCATCCTTACCGAGCCTGCCGCTTACACCTTCCCGTTAAATGAACACCAGCAGCCGCAGTTTTATTACCTCTACCGCCCCAATGGCTCGCCTGAACCCGAGCGGTTGAGCCCTTATCCTGCCATTGAGCCAACGGGTGAAGTGCCGAACCCACTGAATTTTTATTTGATCAAAACGGAGGCCAAAGCTGAGTTTACCGCCATTTTAATGGGCGACATCCAGCCCGAAACCAGCAAAGAAGTTGAGTATTTTCGTCGTTTGGCTGTTCCTGCTTTGCAACAAGAACAGGCCGACTTTATGATCCCCCTCGGCGATCTCGCCTGGGATGAACTGGAAGTACATCCTGAAGTGCAGGCTGCCATTGGAGAAATTGGCAAACCATGGCACGTAGTCATGGGCAATCACGACATCAACATCCGGGCCACCCAAAATCGGTATGCCCGCGAAAGTTTCCAATACTTTTTTGGCCCCACCTATTATTCCTTTGATTATGGTCAGGTGCATTTTGTGGTGTTGGATGATGTAGACTACAGCGGCTGGAACCTGAAACGCGACGAACAAGGCATCACCGAAGGGCGGCTGGATGCCCGGCAGTTGGAGTGGTTGGCCAATGATCTGGCGCTAGTCCCCCAAGATAAACTCGTTTTTATCCTTTCACACATCCCCATTTATACCAAAACAGCAGCGCACAACCCCTACCGAAACATCATGAACCGACGGGATTTGTATGCTTTGTTAAAAAAACGCCCCCACTTGTTTGCGGCCTCGGCGCATACCCATACCATTGAACAAGTTGATTTGAAGGAAGGTGGTTGGGAGCAACGCAACGTGCCTTTTCCAGAACTGATTTCCGGTGCCATTTGTGGCGCCTGGTGGCAAGGGCCCCTGGAAGAGGATGGCCTGCCCGTGCGTATGGCGATGGATGGGGCCCCCAATGGATATTTTGTTTGTCAGTTTTCCGGTACCACTGTGAAGTGCCAATTCAAACCATTAGGAGTACCTGAGAGCAAATCGCGCTACGTCCTGCGCTTTCCACGTAGCCTTGGTTCAAGTGCTGGCGAGTTGGTTGTCAATGCTTTTGCCACGCCGCCCGATGCCACGATTGAAGTGAGTTGGAATGGGGGTGAGTTTATTCCCCTCAAACAGTTTGAAGGCACCGATGCCTACGTGGAAGAATTTTTGACCACCCACCGCGACAAATACGACATCTGGATGGGGGCCAAAGTGAACCTGCACTTGTGGAAAGGCACGTTACCCAAAGGCCTGGGGGATGGCAAACACCAGTTGGAAGTCAGGATTGTGGAAAAAAATGGGGAGCAGTATGGGGGGGGGCATTTTTTGGAGGTCAATACGTTGGCCAAAACGAAGATTAAGGGGTAAACTCAAATTAAAGGGTTATAAAAAATGAACATTTATTTTGCTCCATTACAAAGGATGCCTAGTTGCCTTTTGATTTTTGTGCTTACTTTCGGCCTCATAAACAAATAAACAACATTTAGTGATGAAGCAATTTATCAGCACCTTCCTGATGTTGGGCTGGGCACTATGTGCAACAGCCCAACACAGCACAACCCTCCTCAACGAACCCCTGGACTTGAGCAAAGACTTCAGGGATTTTACCAACACCTATTTCCTGGCCGACAGCCTCGCCGCCTTCGACCCCGCCACTGGCCAGGGCCAGCTCAAATGGCGGCGCAACGAGTATTACCCGGCACATGCCTTCAACAACACCCAGGCGGGGCTTCGCAAAATTCAGGGCAATGAATTTCCGGGCATAGAGTACGCGGTGGACCCAGTGCTGCCTTTTAGTGTAGAGTTTGTATCGCCACGTGCGGTACGGATTCGGGCCAATACCGGGCAGGCTGCTCCAGTCACCGAGCCTTCTTTAATGCTAGTCAAAGAACCCGGCAAGGACAATTCCTGGCAATACAGCAAAACTCCCAATGGGCACCAGTACAAAAGTGCATTTGGTAGTGTAACCATTACACCCAACCCCTGGACCATCGAATTCAGGGATGCCAGCGGCAAATTACTGACCAAAACCTGGCACCAGAGTAACAGCCGCTCTTTTACCCCCATCCTGCCCTTTTCTTTTGTACGCCGAGCGGGGGATTATTCTAGGAGTGTGAGTGCTGCATTTGCTTTGTCGCCCGATGAAAAAATCTACGGCTGTGGCGAGTCTTTCACCAGCCTAAACAAATACGGCCAAAAGGTCAACCTGTTTACCACCGACCCCAATGGTGTGGAAAATGCCGGGATGTACAAGCCGATACCTTTTTTCATGAGCAGCCGTGGTTATGGGATGTTCATGCACACCTCGTCTCCGGTTACCTGCGATTTTGGGGCTACTTATGGTGCTGTAACCAACCTGATGATAGGGGATGAAAACCTGGACTTGTTCGTGTTTTTAGGGGAGCCCAAAGACATTCTGGATGAATACACCAACCTGACGGGCAAAGCCAGTATGCCGCCACTGTGGTCCTTTGGGTTATGGATGAGCCGAATCACGTATTTCTCAGAAGCAGATGGTCGGAATGTGGCCAACCTGCTGCGGAAAAATGGCATTCCATCGGATGTGATCCACTTTGACACCGGCTGGTTTGGTACGGATTGGCGTTGTGATTACCAATTTGCGAAGGATCGTTTTCCTGATCCACAAAAAATGATCAGTGACCTCAAAGCCCAGGGTTTCCGCACCTGCTTGTGGCAATTGCCTTATTTTGTGCCCAAAAATGACCTTTTTCCGGAGATCATTGCCAAAGGATTGCATGTAAAAAACCCCAAAGGTGGGTTGCCTTATGAAGACGCGGTGCTCGATTTTACCAATCCCAACGCCATCAAATGGTATCAGGATAAAATTGGCAACTTGTTGAAACTCGGCGTTTCGGTCATCAAAGTTGACTTTGGGGAAGCAGCCCCTTTGAATGGCATTTACGCCAATGGCCGCAGCGGTTTTTACGAGCACAACCTCTATCCCTTGCGCTACAACAAAACCGTAGCCGACATCACCAAACAAATTACCGGAGACCACATCATCTGGGCGCGCAGTACCTGGGCGGGCAGCCAGCGTTACCCGCTACATTGGGGTGGTGACGCGGAATGCTCCGACATGGGTATGGAGGCGCAGTTGCGGGGAGGTTTGTCACTGGGCTTGTCTGGTTTTACTTTTTGGAGTCACGATGCAGGGGGCTTTACGACCCGCACGCCGGAGGAATTGTACCGCCGTTGGGCACCCTTTAGCCTGTTTAGCTCGCACTCTCGTTGTCATGGCCAAGCCCCCAAAGAGCCCTGGGAATTCAGCGAAAATTTTTTGAACCATTTCCGCAATGCGACCGAAACCCGCTATCGGCTGATGCCCTACATTTATGCTCAAGCCAAAGCTTCCAGTGAAAAGGGCCTGCCGATGTTGCGCGCCCTTTTTGTGGAATTCCCTCAAGACCCAGGTTCCTGGCTCATCGAAAATGAATACCTCCTGGGCTCGGATATGTTGGTTGCACCCCTTTTTGAAACAGGTGCCACCCAGCGCAAGGTATACCTGCCAGAGGGCAAATGGATCGATTACCAAACGGGCAAAGTGTACAACGGCGGCTGGCATGTGATTGATGGCGGCAAGTTGTCTTTGGTGGTGATGATCCGGGATGGAGCCGTAATCCCCCATGCGGAATTGGCGCAAAGTACGGATCAAATTGACTGGTCAAAAATCACGCTACAAACCTATACCAGCACTGGTGCGGCCAAAGGCAAGGTTTGTTTACCTGCGGAAAATGTGTTGCAAGAAGTGAATGTGACGATGAAAAATGGCAAAGGAACATTGGCAAAAGATCCTTATGCGGGGAAAATCAAGTGGATGATTAAATGATTAAAATAGTTGAATTAAGAGTGAAGAGTACATGAGTTTTGAGTTTAGAAGTGGGCTACCGCAGCGACTTTGACACAGTCCTGGTCAAA
>NZ_JANRKL010000088.1:0-18639 GCF_033763495.1 Haliscomenobacter sp.
TCAATTGATTCCTTTGATCAAAGCGGCTATTTCTCACCACGGTTTTGCGTTGATTGACGTGCTTTCGCCTTGTGTAACTTTTAACAACAACACGGGTTCCACCAAGTCCTACGACTATGTACGCGAGCACATCACCACCGCGGATGTCATCGACTACGTACCACCAGGGGAGGAAATCACCATGGACTACGCCGAAGGTACTTCCGCAGATTTGACCCTGCACGATGGTTCCATGTTGCAACTGACCAAATTGGCACCCAACTGGGACCCACGCGATAAAATGGCGGCCATGCAACGCATTTATCAATCTCGCGCCAATCAGGAAATCCTCACTGGTTTGTTGTACATCGATCCAAATACCCAGGATTTGCACGATCTGATCGGAACGGTGGCAACTCCGCTAAATGAATTGCTGGAAGAGGATTTGTGCCCAGGAAGTGCGGTGCTGGAGGAGATCAATCGGGGATTGCGGTAGTATGGGGAGCAACAAACACCCCTATTTCCATTTTGGCCGTCTTATCCAAGACCGTCTTACAATTTCCGCGAAAGTAAACTACATGCATTCGTTGGTGAACCACTATGTTACGGCCATATTTTTTGTTGTATCTTGCAAGTACATAGTCAGACTCGCTGATTATTGGAGAGTACGTCTTTTTTGGGTTTGGTCACCTACGAGATACGTACTCTCTCCTCTTTTCACCTCATATGGCTACGCCTAGGATAACTAAAAATAATATGAATATAGTCCTGCCTTCCGACTATTTTAATAAAGGCAAAGAAGTGGAATATCCTAAAAACTTTATTTTACAAAAGGAAGGTAAGATGGCAACTAAGTTTTGGGCCTTAAAAAAAGGCATTGCTCGATACATTTATACCCAAAATGATAAAGAGTATTCTGGCTGGTTCGACTTTGAAAATGAAATTGTGGGTTCAATAAACAGTCTTGTAAATTTGGGCATAGCAAATGAAACCATCCAACTAATTGAAGACTCTGAACTTATTGAATTTACCATCAGTGATTTTGATGTAAAGGATGAAAAATTTATACATTTTAAAACCCAAATCATTCAATACTACTTCATTGAATTGGAAAAGCGAGTAAAATTTTTTCAAAGTCTTGACGCAAAACAACGTTATCAATATTTACTTCAACATAAACCGCAATTTATTAAACGAATACCACAACATTTGTTGGCTTCCTTTTTAGGAATTACCCCTGAGTCATTAAGCCGTATAAGAACATCTGTTTCTTAACATATGTCAATTTTGTTCTTACCAAATGGTAACCATAATCAAGAGCTGTCCATCATAATTTTGCATTGTGAAAATGAATTCACACCAAAATAATTCATACCATGCAAAAGTTAAATTTTAAGGCTACAGCTTTTTTGTTGTTGCAGTTCTTACTGACAACTCAAATTTATTCACAAACCATTAATGGCAATCCGCTTTCTTCATACAGCAAGCTGAATACAAGCCAAGCCAAGACAATTGTCCTCATACATGGAATGTATCAAAACAACCATAGCTGGGCAAAGTGGAAAGAATATTTTGAACAAAAGGGGTATACTGTTTATGCTCCGTCCTATCCTTATCACATAGGAACTCCTCAATACTTAAACGAAAATATTGATCCAAAATTGGTGAATTTAACATTCAAGCCGGTCTTAGAGTATATGACTGCATTTGTAGATTCGCTACCAGTGAAACCAATAATTATTGGACACTCTATCGGTGGATTAATTATGCAAAAGTTAGTTGAGGCAGATAAAGCAGCATTAGGCATTGCTCTGGCACCTGCTAACCCACCCAAAATATCTGTTTTCAATTGGAGATATATTCGTTCCAACTTTAGAATGGTAAACCCATTTAGAAGACGAAATATTGTGTGTCGACCGAATGACGAGTACAGGTGGCTAAATTTTACTTTTTTTAATACGCTTGATGATTCTACTGCTAAATCAGAAATTGCAAAATACTTTGTTCCTGAAAGTAGAAAATTTGCTAAAAGTACGGCAAAGGAATGCTCTCCTATAAACTTTTCTAAGCCTCATGTTCCTATGTTATTTATATCGGGAGAGAAGGATAATGACCTGCCTCCGCCATTGATATATAAAAACTATTTAGCTTATACAAACAAAGAATCTAAAATTAATTATTTTCAGTTCCCGAATAAGTCACATTATATTGCGAGTGAACCTGGTTGGGAAGATGTTGTCAAGTATATCGAAGATTGGATTGAACTAAATAGGTAATACGGATGAAAATGACTTTCTTGATTGCCATTTTACTAATGGCATACATACTACCGGACATTTTCAGTTCTATATAAGCGAAACCTTTAGGTCTCGAATACCTGAAGATTTGGGAACCGATTATCATGAAAATGTTCGGTAGTATGGTTTTGCTCCAATTTTTGGGTCAAAAAAGAAGTTTACGGATCCTCTAACTACAAATCAATTATTTGGATATAAATCACTTTTTCAATTTTATCCCAAGCCCTACACTCGTAGTGGAAAAACCTTCTCCAGCAGCCAGCATGCGGAAAGGATAAAGCGAAAGGTAATGTTGTAAGGTGAAATAAATCTTTTTTTGCCCAAGCCTCAATCGATACAAGACGCCCAATTCAGGAAGCAATTTACTGGTAATCAACTCTGGTTTGAGTGCTTCCTGGGCATAGGAATGAGAGCGGTAATATCGCATTCCCCCCAGAAAAAACAAACTATTGTTGAATCCTTTGTTGCCAATACTGCCTCCCACCCCTAGCGCTTCTACCATTCTAAAATGATTGATGGTGAGGTAGTTTTCTGAAGGATCGGTATCAAAAACGGAAAGGGCTAATTCGGAATAAAAAGCAGCACCGATACCCCTCCCTAAATTTTGTTGGTACAACACATTGATGTTGGGCACAGCCGGGATTTGTAGTATCCCATTTTTACCGAGCTTAACCTCTAAGCTTCGAAAATCAGCATCCAAATAACTGGATTCGCGAGTCTGGCCGTATGCAGATGCAGCACAATACAGTGCCAGCAAGATGGTATACAAAGTTAGTTTATTCACGATTATTGGATTTATTGGTGTTAGGGGCGAGAAAAAAATAAGTAATTCATTTTGTCGTAGGGTCAGATAAGTAAATGGTTAATTTCAAGTGTCTTATCTGACCCTTTGACTCAAAAAAAAATGAATACTTATTTTTGCCCTACTACCTGTAATAAAAATGGATGGCTTGTTCAAAATTCTCCACCATGGAGGAATTATGACTTGTATTTCGAATTTTCACAAAGGTGCTCTTACAATTAGGATAATACTTCTGGAGTCGCAAGTACCATTCCTCGGCTAAAATGGTGATAGCTTCTTCCAATTCACCACATCCCACGTACACCAAGGTTTTTTGGGGAGCATTATTGCTTCGATTTTCGAGCTCATAGCGAAGAGTAACCCCATCGTCCCACCAAAGAGCAGGGCTCAACAAAAGGTAATTTGAAAACAAGTTCGGGTGTTTTGCAAACAGGTAAGCCCCAAAAGAACCTCCAAGAGAATGACCTGCGATGGCTCTACTCTCGGTATGAGTGTACACCGCGAACTCCTTTTCGATTTTTGGAACCAGTTCGAATTCAATAAACCGAGTAAATGCTTCAATACCCCCCCCTTGATCATCAAATGAAGGTAGTGAGGTAGGGGTAAAATCCCGGATGCGTTCACCTGCATTACCAATTGCAACCACGATTGCCCCGGTTTTTTGAGTCTGCGTCTTGGCTTCTTCAACCAAGCGTCCGACCAACTGATAGGTTTTTTCCTTTTTGCTCCCTCCATCCCCATCGAGTACGTAAATGGTTTTGAATTGCTTACCCTCCTCATAGTCGCTCGGTAAAACCACATAGATGGGATAAGTAGTGCCCGTGTTGGTAGAGCTGATTTGGAACTGCTTGATAAAAGCGGGTGCGATCGTGCTTTCTTCTTTTGCACAAGCATTCAGGATAAAGACAATTACCCAAAATAACACTATGGGTATTCCTAGTTTTGAAACATGCATAACAGTCGTTTTTAGGCACAAAACTATGGGCAGGCGTTGGATTGCTTGTTCTATTTTATAAATCTGAACCAGATTTGGCCTCAAAAGGGGTTCCAATTTATCATTCAGGCCTTTGATTTTTGTAGTCGCTGGGAGATAAACCGGTGAGTTTTTTGAAACTGGTATTAAAGGCGGTTTTGGAATTAAAGCCAGCGTCGTAAGCAATTCCTAACATACTCAGGTGCTCGGTATCTGGGGTTTTAAGTAGTTTTTTAGCTTCCTCTACTCGGTAACGATTGACGAATTGCGCAAAATTTTCACCAAAACCTACATTGATTACATAAGAAACAACATGGATGGAACTTTGCATCTTTTCCGAAAGCTTGAGTAAATTCAATTCATTGTCGAGATGAGGTTTTTCAGTTTCCATTAGTTGTTTCAACTGTACCATATGGTCCTGCAGGCGTTCGGGACTTAGCAAATGACTTTTTGCCTGGTTTTCATCCGTATTGTTTTCTAACAATTCCTGGATTTGTTTTTTTTCAAGAGGGTTGAAGTTATAGACTTCGCCTTGATGTAGTGCGTAATGCGCAAGTAAAAACAGGGCGATTAGAAAAGTAACCGTAATCAAATAGCTGACCCAGCTCCACTGAATGAACAGGCCTACTATCCACATCAATACCAACAAACAAACCCAGATTATAAAATTTTTGAGCCACTGCAAATCATTTTTTCCGCTGGAGGCATCAATTTGAGCAATGTTTCGCTGATGCCGTTGGATTAGAAGAAAGGACAAGCTGCAATAAGTCAAAAAATAGGCTAAAAAAATGCCCAAACTGATCTGGTAGCTTAACGATACGGCTTGAGTAGCATGCAAATTGGCTAATTTCGATGCAGGAGCTTCCAGGATAATCGAGGGAAAGCGGAAGAACAAAAAAAAGATGAAAAAAGAAAAATGCAAAAAATCGAGGCGTTTAGACTTTCGCTGCGGGTGAACATACCATAAAGTCGCCAAATAAAAAGTAGGTGGGATCAAAAACAAGAAACCATCTAAGAGGCCAATGATTACGGGGTATTGATCATAAACCCGATGGGTGACCAAGAGGGCATCCAGGGACTGTGCTCCGACACTCAAGATAAAAAATCCAAGCCAAAAGTTTGCCTTTTTATTGACGCCTTTTGGATTCGTGAAGATGAGAAAGGCAAGGAGTAAGCTTGCCCCCGTAATGATGGCTTCTAATACTTGTAACATTTGGTTTGACTTAAGCTCCTTAATTGGTTTTTGGTACCTTTGATTCAGATTCATCTTGAAAAATCAAGAAAACGCAATATGTACAGTTCATCGGAACATATCGAAAAGATGATTGCGAACCTGCCCCCTGCCGTACAAGACGTTTTTCTCAATCTAGGCCAAACGCGGCAAGTTAAAAAAAATGAATACTTGATCAGAGCGGGCGACATTTGCAAACATCTTTACATTGTAGAAAGTGGCTTGTTTCGCACTTACCGAGTCATCCAGAAAAATGATTTGCCAGTAGAAATTACCAGCGGCTTCTCTTTTCCGGGCGACTTTGATACTTCCCCCAGCAGTCTGGTTCTCAAAACCCCTTCTCCTGAAAATATACAGGCGCTGATGGATTCAAAAGTAATGGCATTTGATTTTTCTGACCTTGATCATTTGCGACACAGCACGCCCCAATTTAATGAACTTATTTTTTTGGCATTGATGGATTATACCGCCGCCATCGAAGAAGTTTTGCATGATTTCCGGGTGTTGAATGCAAGCGAACGTTATGAAAAACTGCTGCTGAAACATCCTCATTACGTACAACAGATTCCCCTCAAGTACTTAGCCTCTTTCTTAAACATGAAGGAAGAAACTTTAAGCCGAATTCGGCGCCAATGATTTCTTGACTTTTATCAATTGTCTCGGATTGTACAAGCCAATAGTTTTGCGTTAGTTTTTCACCCGCTAACCAAAATTAAATGAAAAAGAAATGGCTTGTGTGTCTTTCTGCGCTACTTGTTGTGCTGAATGGAGCCGCCCAGATTCAAAAACCGGATGACAATATCCGACATATTGCCATCTCCAATCTTGGGTACGATCATAACCTTCTTTCTGTCAATGTTGGCTATGCCTTTTACCAACCTCGGTTGAAAACGGCTGCCTTTGTTGACCTGACAAAAGGTACTGCATTATTAAAAACGGGTAATTATAGAAGTCAAATCGGCATACAAACCTGGCAAGGTTCTTCAAAAGAATTCAACTTAAAAAGCTTACTCGCCTTGGTGTATACCCGCAGCACCAATAAGGCAGGAGAATACGATGCCTTGGGTTTCAACATCCAGATTAATGCCGGAATCAAAAGGGGAAAACTAGGATTTGGCACTGATTTTCAATACAATCCTTTCCTTTCAACCCGCATCAAGCACTCAGACCTTTGGCGCCAGTATTATTACGAAAATGCCAAAGATGGTCGGTATGGGTTTTCCACCAATAATTTACGCATAGGGATGTACTTGACCACTTTGATCCAACCATCGTTGGAGTTCTATCTCCGTGGAGGCTATCAAACCACTGGTGAATTCGACAAACTGATTCCGCCGTATTATGCCATTTTAGGACTAAACAAAAAATTCTGAACATATGAAACCCGTATTGTTATTCACCTTAATTGTTGCCTTTCTCGCAACAAGCTGCGAGCTATTGGATCCAAATGAAGAAGGCAATTTGGTTGCAAAAACAGTTGCTGAAGACCTATCGCTGCCTAGTGTACAGCTTTCTTCTACCAAATTGCATGTTCAAACCTATGGAAGCCCCCAAAAGACCAAAATATTTATGCTAGAGGGCGGCACCGGAGAAGACTTTCGTTATTTATTGGTATTGAATAATCCTGTCAAGGGATGGAGTTTACCTCAACAGTATCAGGTCATTTATCATGACTATCGGGGTTGTGGCTTATCACAACGGCATCCGAGCAAGGAGTTGACCATCGCACTATCGCTTAAAGACCTGGAAGAACTAATCGACAAGTATGCCCCGAATGAAAAGATTATTTTGATTGGGCATTCTCACGGCGGATTTGTAGCTGCGCAATACCTCAATTCACACCCTGACCGAGTAAAAGGTGCCGTTTTTATTGAAGGCGGTGCATTTTCTACGGCAATTAATAAAAAATTGCCCAAGGTAAATTCAGTGAACTACTTCGGAATGGACATCAACCAGATACTGTGGGTAAAACAACTCATTGGCATGGACAACCACACCAAAGCCGATTATTTGTACGATATAGGGCGAATCAACCGGAACAACGCGGATAGAGGCCAAAATTGTCCTTCTCCCAACTATCGAGCAGGTGCGGCTTCGGCAATTGCTATTGCGATTGGGGAAGTATATGATGGAAATTATGACTTTACGACCAAGCTATCGACTTTCCAACCGCAGGTATTGTTTATCAGCAGCGATCAAAGCAAAGACCTTGGCTTTGACTTTCAAGAACGCTATCAGGCGTCCCTGTTCCCGAATTACATCCATAAAAAAATAGTTGGTACAGGTCATACTGGCATTATTACTTGCCGAACGGAGGAAACACTAGGCTACATCAAAGAATATTTAGAAGGAATTCGCTAAACACTTAACAATCCATACAGCAATGATCCGATTTGCGACACCTCTCGACGATACGTCAACCATTGCCCGCCTAATTTATGAAACCGACAGTATTATTCCCTACTTGTTCGGAGAGCGGGATAAAGCACTGCCTAAAATTGAAAGCTTGGTCAAAAGAGAACATGCTCCATTCTCGCACCAGCATATTTTGGTTTATGAATCCTCACTCCGGGTGATCAAAGGCATCCTATTGGCCTATTCCCCGCTGCAAAAAAATAAAAAAAAGGAGGCTGAAGACTACGCCCAGGTTTTTTCTTCTGTTGAGTTGCTGATGCTTTGGTTTAAGTCGCTTTTCTTGAAGCCAATTGAAAACAAGTCGGCCATTGATGGAATCTACATTCAGAACATCTCGGTGGATGCTGCCGCCAGAGGTGAAGGCATTGGAACAAAACTCATTGATTTTATTGAAGAATGGGCATCCAATAACGATTACTCTTCTTTATGGTTGGACGTGGCATTTGCCAATGAAAAAGCCAAAAAACTGTACGAAAGGCAAGGATTTAAGGTTGTAACTCAGCATCGACTGTTGTTCTCAAAACAAGGTTTTTACAGGATGAGAAAGTCCTTAGTGACCTCTTAAACGTAAATGGCTTGGGGGCTATCTATTGCCCCTGAGTTCATTTGGAAGACTAAATTTTATCCAACCTGATCCATGGAATAGAAACAACAATTATGTTTGTACTTGAAACAATCAAAGCAACTCACTTCTATTCCATGAAAACTAAACTTTTTTTACTTGGCCTCAGTTTGTTAGGCCTTCTCAGCGCCTGCTCGCCTAAAATAGGAGTCAAAGTACTCCAAAGTTTCCCCGCTCGCCAATTGTATGAAGGCTTGATTGTGTTCATGCCAGGCGATTCGATTCCATATACCGAAGCAGAAGTTATTGGAGAAATTCGAGTCATGGACAGCGGCACATCCATCAACTGCGATTTGGAAACGGTAGTAGACTCCGCTAAAGTGCAAGCTTTGAGATTGGGTGCCAATGCGATTAAAATTTACAAACATAAACTTCCAAGTGCCCTTGGAAGCAACTGCCACCAAATTAGCGCCAAAGCACTACGGTTAAAAGAAATTCAGTCCTATGAAAAAGAGATTGTCTGGGATGCCCGCCGAAGGCTAAGCATCGCCGATTTTAAAGGAGACACCTTGAACCGTCCTTTCCAGGCAGCAACCTGTTCTTCATTTAAATACAAAACCTGGGGCAGGTTGATTGATGGCTACATGACGTTGAAAGTGGAAACCTTTTTCGATTGCTTTTGCTCCTATTTCAAACCTGATGCTGATGTTGAAAAACTTCTGGAACACGAACAAATTCATTTTGACATTAGTGAAATTTACGCCCGCCGATTTGTTCGTCAGGTGAGTTCAGAGATAAAGTCAATCGAAGAATTCAACAACATCGGAGAACAAATCGCCAGAGCTGTTTTCCTTGAGATGCAGAAACGGCAAGACTTATACGATAGCGAGGTATACGCTGATCCATCCAAACAAGGTACTTGGATCGAAAAAACGCAAATTGAATTGCAGGAACTCCAGGAATTTGCGCCAAAACAACTGCGCATCAGATTTAAAGCAAAAAAGCAGCAGTAAGTCCGACAATTTCGGTTAATTCTGACCTAATCAACCTCTAACTTTGTGCCCTCTGAGTCCTCTTGTTTCCTTGGTGGTAAAATAAATTGTCACTTTGGTTGTCTTTAGGAAAAGCTAGGGCAACTCCTCCTCGCGTTCTTTTTTTCGTTTTTGTAAACATTGGGAAGCAGACCACGTTTTACCTAAGTTGTACAACATTTGCTACCCTCTTCACCCATGCAATTCGAATTCACACCCAAGAGCGGCCTCCTGCTCATCTTCTTCGTCCACGGCCTGGTTTTTTGCTTTTTGCTCCTCAAAAAAGGTTGGCAACACCAGGACAAGGCCAGTCTGTGGCTGAGTCTGTTTGTTTTTTTGTGCGCGATGTACATTGCTCCATTTATGCTGGGTTACGCAGGTTGGTACTCCCGGGGATTTAGCCGCAACATCATGTTTTATGTTCCCTTCCAACAATTGCTGCTCATCGGGCCAGTCATCTATTTTTACACCCAAAGTTTGTTGAATAAGTCTTTTCAACTCAGCAAAAAAGACTTTTGGCACTTCTTCCCCGCTCTGGCTTATTTTGTGTACACCCTCGTCGTTTTTATCACTGATAAACTCATCCTCCACCAATACTATTTTTATGCCGATCAACAGGACAAGGACCTGGATCCCTGGTATCAGGTGGCGGGGCTAATTTCGATGCTGGTGTATTTATACCTGAGTTTGCGATATTACGCGGTGTACAAGAAGCTTGCTTTTGAAGTGGTCAGTTTTGCGGATTCCATTTTGTTCAATTGGGTTCAGCGCTACCTCCTGGCACTTTTGTTGATTTCCTTGTTGCGGGTTTTGTTCTTTATTTTGAACCCGGAATGGGGGGAATTTGGCAGTAAGTTCTGGTACTACCTCTGTTTTTCCATTTTGTTCTACTACATCACCATCAGCGGGTATGCCAATTCGGTGCAGTCGGTGATTGCAATGGAAGCGGCACTATCCGATCATGAAGCACCAGTTCAGGTGCAAGAAAAGGAGATCAAAGAACCTGCTGAGTTGGTCAATTTACCCGAGTGGAAGGACAAAGTTGTGCAAATGATGCAAACAGAGCGGCTGTTTGAAAACCCCAACCTCACCCTAACCGATGTAGCGGAAAAACTCAAAACCAACCCCAAGCAGGTGTCCCAAATCGTGAATCAAGGCTTTCAACTCAACTTCAACGACTTTGTCAATCAGTACCGCACTGAGGCCATCCTTGAAAAGTTTCAACAGGGCGAGCATCGCCAGAAAACCCTTTTAGCCCTCGCCCTGGAATGCGGCTTCAATTCCAAATCCACGTTTAACCGTGCTTTTAAGAAGAGTACAGGCCTTTCCCCACAGCACTACCTGAAAAATCAAGCCTGAAATGAGTGCCAAATCCAGATTTGAAGCGCCGGAGAAACTGTTCTACCTGATTTTTGGAGCTTGAATCACAAAAACAGGATCATGAAAAGTTTTTCCGTTGCACTTTTTTTATTGTTGGCAACTTTCACCCAAGCTTTGGCCCAAAACATCGAGGTTGTCAAAATTGACCAATTGCTCGAATCCAAAGTAAAACCGGGTGTACCGGGTTTGGCGCTAGGTATTGTCAAAAATGGCACCATCGTATACGAGCGTTACCTGGGCTTGGCCAATTTGCAACACCAAATCCCGGTTGAGGCCAAAACCCGCTTCAATCTGGCCTCCGTGGCCAAGCAGTTTACGGCACTCTGCGTGTTAAAACTGGTTTTGGAAAACAAACTTTCCCTAGAAGCCGACCTCCGCCAGTATTTACCACAAATGTACCCCCAGCTTAAAACCGCCATCCCGCTCAAAACCCTGCTCAATCATTCCAGCGGCGTGCGGGATTTTTACGACCTGCTCAGTATCAGCGGCAAACCCTGGTGGCGACAGGAGGGTCTGGACAATGAAGATGCGCTAGCCATCTTGTTGAAGCAAAAAGAGCTCAATTTCGCGCCCGATTCCGAGCATTGGTACAGCAATTCCAATTACACTTTGCTGGCGGAAATTGTCACCAAAGTGAGTGGAACCCCATTCCCCCAATTTGCCAAACAGCTTTTTACAGACTTAGGCATGCCCAACACCCAGTTCTGCACAAATTACATGCAGATGATTCCTTTTCAGTCGCTACCCTACAACGACTGGGGCGATGGTAGTTGGCAGCAATACCCCATGATGACCAACCTTTATGGAGACGGCTTTTTGTACACGACTTTGAAAGATCAGTTGGTGTTCGAACAAGCCATTCAAAAGGCCGCCGCCCAAGCCAATTCCTTGTTGTCGATCAGCCAAAAGCCAATTCCAAACACCCTAATTCAGGATTATGGCTATGGCTTGGAAATCAGCCCAATCAATGGCTATCCTGCAGTGCATCATTCTGGCAGTACAGGTTCGTACAATGCCCAAACCCTGCGTTTCCCTGGCGAAAAATTGAGCATCATCGTCCTCAGCAACAATGGCAACTTGTGGAGTGGCGGAATTGCCCGAGAAGTGGCGGCCCAAATTCTGGGGCGCAAAACAGCAGAAACCCCTTATCTCACCCGACCAGCACAAGTACAAGCGGCCTCAACACCCAGCGATTTGGTCGGCCAGTACCGCAGCACTGACAACAACATCATTCGGATTCAGCTCAGGGAAGGAAACTTGTATTGGCAGATGGACAACAACAACCCGCGCAAACTGATTCAGGAGGAGGGCAGTTTATACCACTGGGACATTGATGAAGATTGGAAAATAGCCTTCAACAACCGGCCAGATTCGACTAGCAGCATGGTGCTCTATACCAAGTCGGAGCAGCCAGAGGTGCTTAAAAAACTGCCTCCTTTTGTCCCTTCCGATGCCTACTTGCAGGCTTGTGTAGGCAAGTATTTCAGTGCCGAGTTGGACTTGAGTTTTAGCATCAAATTATCGCCTGAAAAGGGCTTGGTTTTTAAAAGAGAGGGGGGCAAAAATGAAATCAAGATCGAGGTGGTACAAAAAGGGGAGCTCCTTGCATCGGATTACAAAATGAGACTAGAAAGCGGGGCCAATGGGCAAGTGATGGCGGTTTTGTTGACTTATAATCGGGTGAGGAGTTTGCGGTTTCAGAAGGTGGAGTGATATTTTGCGCTGTAGAGACGCACGGCCGTGCGTCTCTTTATTGTATAAAAAACCAGGTGAAGACGCACGGCCGTGCGTCTCTACAGCGCCACATTCTACCTTCAAATCCTGAGCTGAGCGACACTGAACGAGAGAGGCCGCATTTTTTGAATCTCAAATATTTTCCGTTATTTGCGATCCTAACCATTGTACCTCAACCATGCAAAAGCTCCTACTCATCCTGATATTTTGTGGCCTCTTCGCTTGCCAAAGCAAAACCCAGCAGGCCACTGAACCCGCCATTTCGCCCAACGCTGAGCGCTTTTACGACCAGCACCCTGCTTACCGGGTCAGTGGTCTAGAAACCCGGCGCTTCAAGTTGGAAGACATTGAGCCGATGATCAAGGCGCTGCCAGAACCTTTTAAGGTAAAACTGGCAGGAAAATCCTTCCAGGACCGCAACATCTACCACATCAGCATCGGTACCGGGCCAGTTAAAGTGCTCATGTGGTCGCAGATGCACGGCGATGAATCCACGGCGACCATGGCCTTGATGGACTTGTTTCAGTTTTTGCAAAAGAAGGACGAGTTGGATTCGGTACGGCAGTTGCTGTTGTCGAAATTGACGCTGCACTTTATCCCCATGCTTAACCCCGATGGAGCCAATCGTTTCACCCGCCGCAATATGCAAGGCATCGACATCAACCGGGATGCCATGCGCCTGCAGACCCCCGAAGGGCGGATTTTGAAAAAAATTCGGGATGAAATCAAAGCCGATTGGGGTTTTAATCTACACGACCAAAACATCTACCTCGGCGCTGGGGTAGGACCTTATCCTGCTTCCATTTCGGTACTGGCCCCAGCCTATAATTATGAAAAACAGATCAATGAAACCCGTGGCGATGCCATGCGCCTGATCGGGGTAATGAACCAATTGTTGCAACGCCACATCCCCAAGCAGGTTGGTCGCTATGACGATGCCTTTGAGCCCC
The DNA here is from genome assembly GCF_033763495.1 of Haliscomenobacter sp. Classification (GTDB taxonomy): domain Bacteria; phylum Bacteroidota; class Bacteroidia; order Chitinophagales; family Saprospiraceae; genus Haliscomenobacter. Next base: position 13,355 of record NZ_JANRKL010000088.1, read on the forward strand.
GCGCCTTTGGCGACAACATTCAAAAATGGGGGACCCGCACCATCCTGATCGAAAGTGGTGGCTTGAAGGGCGACCCTGAAAACCAGCTGCTCCGTCGCCTCAATTTTTCCATCTTCCTGACCGCGCTGGAGGCCATTGCTACCGGGCGGTTTAAAGAGTGGGATTACAGCGCCTATGAGGGCCTTCCCGAAAATCAACCCAGCGGTATGCAGGACCTGATTGTTCGCAAGGTGCAAGTCACTCGCACCGACAAAACCTACAAAGTTGACCTGGCTTTCCGCCGTGAAGAAGTGAATTGTGACAACAGTCGTAAGTTTTTTTACCGCTCCAACATTTCCGAAATGGGGGATTTGCAGAATACCTTTGGTTATGATGAAATTGAACTGGAAGGTTATCAGGCGATTCCCGGCAATATCCGACCAGGGGTGATTAGCTGGCAAGAGGCTCAAAAACTGGACCACATGGCCCTGCTTCGCGAAGGCTTTACGGATGTACAGGTGAGCAGCTGGCCCGAAAGTTTGGAATTGAGCAAGCTGCCCGTTTTGTTGGTCCGACCCAAGAGCAATCCGGCTAGCCCCGGGAATTCGGGCTTGATCAACCTGGGTTCGAGTGGTTCCATTCTTTTGCAAAAGGATGGAAAAACGGAGTATGCAGTGGTGAATGGTTTTTTGCACAAGGTGCTGTAGTTCAGGCTGTATAGTTGTTGTGGTTTTTTAATGCTTCACTACTTGTAATTTTTGAAAAAAATGGTGCTTGAGAAGATCAGCCTCAAGCAGACACTCATTTTATCCTCAAAAATCCAATGTTCCAGGCCCGACTCGTCGTAAATTTAAAACCCGTCACCTTCCCTTTTTTACCAAATACAAACTCCAGCAACTCTCCCTGCTCATTTTTAAAGGTATTCGTGTAAAAAGGTGTGAGTTTTTGATCCAAATCCGGCAGCAAAAAAGTTTCCAGCGCCCCATTTTTCATCCGTACCTCATAAGTCGCATCCGCTTCGCTGCTGCGGTAAGTCCCCACAAAAGCCTGTAATTCCTTCTCACTGGGTTGGAAAGCCGCTTTTTTCTGGAAACCAATGGTGTCGCCATTGCTGCTGTAGGAAATGAATTTGTTGTCCGAAAATTCCAGGCGGTTGCTACCCAGGAAAAAAGTATGCTCCTTGGTCGCCTGCAAAATCTGCCCGCCTTTGGTACGCAGTAAGCCATCTTTTACCTCCAGTTCAGTGACGTTTTCATTGCGCACGCAGCGGTAGAGCCCGGCTTTGGCTTGCAAGGAAGCTTCATCCGGGACAATGGTGCCCAATATGGGCTTATTGGATTCCCTTTCTCCGAAAAACACAGCTGCCACTTTCATTCCAACATCCACTGGGCCAACCATTGCCGAATTGCTCAAAAAGGCAATCGATAAATCTTTTTCCGGATAATAAGCCAGCCAGGCTCGGTACCCTGCGGTGGCTCCACTATGGCTAATTTCTTTGAAGCCATTAAAATTCCCAATGTTCAACCCTGCTGCATATCCAATGGTCACTCCGTGATTGAGGATGCCACGGGTTTGCTGCAATTCGGCCATGGCTTTGCCGCCTACGATCTGGCTTTTGTAGTTTTGGTTCCAAAGCATCAGGTCGCCAGTGGTGGTCAGCAGGCCGCCGTTGCCGTGTACCATTTCAAAGGGCATGTTTTGCAAGAAGTTGTTGCCAAAGCCGGAATAGGCGATGGCGCGATTGGGAACAATTTTGCGGTAGTCATCGCGCCATTGGGTATTTTTCATGCCCATAGGGCCAAAAATGCGCTGCTTGCAAAACTCGGCAAAGGACATCCCACTCACCCGATCCACGATGATGGCCATGAGGTTGTAGCCCGAATTGCAGTAGTTGTACTGATCACCCGGCGGGAAATTCAGGCTTTTTTGCCGCGCCAAAATCTCCAGCACATGCGCATGGGTGTGGGTGCGTTTGCCCCGTGGCCACCCGCCCACTCCTGCTACCGAACCCCAATCGCGCAGGCCGCTGGTGTGAGTCATCAGGTGGCGGATTTTGATGGTCGGGCCATAGTTTGGGATTTCGGGGAGGTGTTTTTGGATGTCATCATCGAGGCTGAGTTTGCCATCTTGCACCAACAGCAAGATGGCCGCCGCTGTAAATTGTTTAGACACGGAACCTGCTTCAAATACGGTTTCGGGGGTATTGGGAATGTTGTGCTCCAAATCGGCCATGCCAAAGCCGGAGTTGTAAATGGTTTGATCGCGGCGCACTACGGTCAGGACGCCACCGGGAGCCTTGGGATTCCATTGACTAAAAATGGCGTCAATTTTTTTGAGGGTATCGGCGAGGGTCGGGGCTTGGGCGGAAATTGTGATGGCCCAGAGGCTCAGCAGCAGGAAGCATAAATTTGGTTTGTAGTGGCGTGGCATAGTGGTATTTTGTAGTGATGAAAAGGTTGAGGCCAAATTTAGGAATTCAAAGGCTTTTAAACGACTGAGGTGCATCTTAAGTGCCTTAAGTTTCTAAGGTGGTGAAAATATGCTTCGCTAAGTTTTCTTTTCACCACCTTAGAAACTTAAGGCACTTAAGACACAACTCAGTGAGATGATGGCTTTGATATTGACTTCACCCATACCGCCCCGCCCCGCCCTCAAAAAACGCCTTCAATGTCCCTCGCAAATCCTCCGGCCCTAGCACCTCTACCTCAGCCCCGTAACTCGCCAGTTTCCGAATCAACTCAATCGTGATGCACACATTCAGGCGCACCTTGATGCCGCCCTCTGCATCCTCCTCCACCAATTGATACGGATGAAAAGGGCGGGACAAAAAATACCGCGCCTGCAAGGGCGAAAAATAAATCAACACCTCCCGCGCCTGCTCCACAGGCTCGGTGTGCATACCATAAATGTGTTGAAAAAACTGTTCGGGTTTAAAATCCGGCGCTTCAAAAAAAGCAGCCAACAATTCCGGTTTACTCGTGATGCGATCCAGCGCAAAAGGTTTCAGGTAGGCGTATTGGGGGGAGTGCCCGACTACGTACCAGCGCTGGTCGTGTTGACGGATACAATAAGGCTCCAGTTCACAACTTTGCGCCTCCTTTTGTTGGAAAGACTGGTACCCAAAACGCACCCTCCGCTTTTCCTCAATGGCCCGCAGTAGCGCTGGCAAGTATTGCGTGCCGATGTTTTGAACGGGTTCAAAAAAAATCGACTTGGCTGCGGCTGTACTGCGCACCCAGCCACTCACCCCTTTGCGGATTTTATCCACCGTGCTCCGCAAATCGCGGAATACTTCCAGGTGTTCAAATTGCGCCAGGGTTTCTACCGCCACATGCAAACGGTGCACATCTTCAACATTCAGCGCAATCTGGGCCGTCAGGTCAAAAGGGTATTCGTAGCAGTAGCCCAACCGCTGTTTGTCCCAAATGATTGGCGCATCCAACTCGCTGCGCATGAAGGCAATGTCGTTGTCCAAGGTGCGCCGACTGATGTTGCAAGCCCGGCACAATTCGTCGGGTTTGGCAGCAGCACCTTTGCGCAAAGTCAACAGTTCGTGAATGCGGCGAAAACGGGCTAGTTGGTTTTTTGTTTTTGGCACAATAAAATGTTTTATCAACGCAAATAGATTGCGTCAGGGGGATGCATATTTGTAGCATCAAAGGTAACAACACAATTTTAAAACAGCATAAATCCACGCCATGAGTCTGTTCGACTTTCTTCGCAAATGGAGCGGCCGCCTGGAGCAGGAAGAGGCTGCGGAACCCGCCCTCGAAACTGTAGCAGCAGCAGACGTGGATACACTGGCAACCAAAGTTCCTCATTCCAAAACCCAACACCGCCCCAACCCCGCAGCCCGTGCAGAAGCTATTCTGGCACATTTGGCCTTAGCAGTAAAAGACCCCGCTGCACAAGCCGCCCGCAATTGGAAACTCAGCCGGGTCGTTTGGCGCGCTGGTGAGTTGTGCTTGCCCGAAGCATTGCCTTATTTGGCTCAGCTCCTGCCCCAAGCTGGAAGCGAAAACCCCGCCTTAATGCGCTATTGCCTCTTGTGGGCATTGGCCCGCTGTGCCCGCAACGCCAGTGAAGCACAAAAAAGTAATGTTCAAGCTGCCTTGCGCCATTTATTGGATGCAGCTGTAGATGAACAAACTTACCAGGTTGCAGTGCAAATTTTTAGCCCCAGTGAACGGGCCGTTTATCGGGAAAACCTTGTACAAAAACTCCCTCCCTACTTTCAACAACTGATTCAGCGTGCCAGCAATGCCAACGCAATGGAAGTAGGAGAAAAATTGCGCCTCACGCTAGAAGACTACCTCAAAAACCGCCCCAAAAGCCAGTTCAATTTTGTTGAAAAGTTATACGCACTGACGAGCGATTTCCCTTTTTTGCGTCCAGCTGTATGCTATTTTGCCCAGGAAGCTCCCTTCAAAGCTGGTTACTTTAAGGTGTTGCGACACCTCTACAAAATGGCCGAAATGCGCCTCGACGCAGAATTGTATGGTATCCTGAGTGTACGTTTTGCAGCCGTACGCCCCAATTTTACGGCCTTCCCGGAGGGGGCTCGGACTTACATGGAACTTGATGGTGCCTGGCAGGCTGTCAACCAACGGGAGGAACTGGCCAAAGCCGATAGCCGTCTGGCTTTCTCCAACAAAACCCGCGAATGGTTCATTCGCCGCAGCATGCAAACTTTATTACAATCTTTTGAATATACCGACCATACTTTTGTAAAACTAGCCACCAGTTTAATGCTTGGCCTGGACGACGAGCGCCACATCAGCCAATTGCGTTGGGAGTCCAGTTACAAGTACGATCCCAAAACGCGGCGCTGGGATGAGTTGCGTACGTATTACCCTCCGTACAGGGAGTACCTGAGCATATTTTACCTGCTTTATGGGGCTTTTGGCCACCTCAAGCTTTGCCGCAACAATACCGAATGGAGCATTGGCAATGATCATTATAAAGATTGGGAAAAAGCCGCAGGCAATTTTCCCTTTCTTCCCCATGCCGAGCGTTGGGATGCTTGCCCGCAAGCCTATATCCACCTGTTGGTGGAGGGAAAAGCGGCACTGGTATTGGAATTTGCCTTGGCCCGTTTTCAGGCACATCCCCAGTATGCTGAGTTGTTGCAGCGTTTTGACCAAAACCTGCTCGGTCAACTTTTAAAGAAAAAACACCGACCCACGGCGCTTTTTGCGCTCAATATCCTTGTAAAACAATTTGACCCCAGCCAGCCCAATCGGGCATTGTTGCTGGAGCTATTGAACAATCCCCATGTTGAGATCCGGGAGCAAGGCTACCAATGG
>NZ_JANRKL010000089.1:0-10768 GCF_033763495.1 Haliscomenobacter sp.
GCAAATTGCCATAGTTGAGGTGTCCATACTTTTGAGCTGAAACTGAACCGAATACGGCAAGCAATGCTACAAGAGCCAATGTGATTTTTTTCATTTCCTTAGCAGATTTCAAAATTTTAAGGTGCAAAGTTAGACGGAGTACGCAACTCTCCCAACTATTAAACGCAGATTCTGTGACAACGTCACAACACGTAAAGAGTATCCACAGGCTACTGTGGTTGTATCAGGCGTAAACTAAAAACAAAAAACAAAATGTATTTTTTGTTTGACAAAACAAAAAGTTTTTATTTAATTTGCATTGTTGTTTTTAAAACAAACATCGATACGTGACGCCAAAACATAAAACTATGAAAACTTTCAAACTTGATCACTTGACTGTAGTACAATCCAAACTACAACAAACCCATCGCGATTTACGCAGAGCAGTTAACCGCTATTGGTTTCAAACCGCCCTTTGTTCAATTGCTGTTTATGGCTTCAGTTCGCGAGAATTGAGCGTGAACCTTCAACTGAACAGTGCCGAACCGATGGTCCAAATTCAGAGCTTGAGCCCCAGTTCAACATCCATTGCCCAAAATACCACTAACACCAAAGAACCATTACATCCTATGAACGTTTCTATGCTCTCTTTCAGCACCGAGGGGGCGGCATCCGTGCCTAGCTCCCCGGCTGCTTCTAAATCGGTGGAGAGCGGTCCGCCCGGGAAAGGTGCCGCGAGTATTACCCGCACCAATTCCTTGGGCGAACTGGCCAATACTTTCCAAAATGTGAGTTTCCCTGATCAGGATGAAGTATTTGAGCCAGCCACCAAGCGCCAGGCCAAACGCCAAAAACAGCTGGCCTATGTACAGCGTTTTGCCGACATTGCCAAGGGCGAGCAAAAGAAATACGGCATTCCCGCCAGTATTACCTTAGCTCAGGGCTTGTTGGAAAGCGATGCGGGTGAAAGCCCACTGTCTGCTCAGGCCAACAACCACTTCGGGATCAAATGTTTCTCCCGAACATGTGGCCGTGGGCACTGTCGCAATTTTACGGATGATTCCCACAAGGATTTTTTCCGGGTTTTTCCGTCTGCCTGGGAAAGTTTCCGTTCACACAGCATGTTGCTGCAAGGTGCACGTTACAAAGGGTTGAAAAAATTCGGAGCAGACAATTATACCGATTGGGCTTATGGCTTGTCCAAGGCTGGTTATGCTACCGACAAAAAATACGCCCAAAAACTGATCCACTTGATTGAAGATTTAGAATTGTACCAGTTCGATTGAGCCAATTCAATAAGCGTTTATAAAAAAAATTTTACCATTATTTTTCTGCGCTAATGGGCGAGGTGCGAAAGGTTCGTGCCTTGCCCTTTTGTTTTTAGGTCATAAAAAAATAAGTGACCATTTTGCCCCACTATTTGGATGATTTTTTCCAATTCTCTAAACCTTTTTCCCTTTTCCCAGTTTTACATCAAATTACAATTTAAACACAGTTTTTCATTGTGAAAAAATTATAAACCACACCTGATGATTGCTAAGCTGGAAAATGTCAACAAAGTATACAAAGTAGGGGATCAGGAAATTGTAGCGTTACAACCAACCACCATGCAAGTGAATGATGGGGAGTTATTGCTGATCATCGGCCCCTCTGGATCAGGTAAAACCACCTTGCTCTCTCTTTTGGGTTGTGTACTGTATCCTACCGCAGGGCGTTTGTGGGTAGATGGACAGGAAATCAATCGTTTGAAAGAAAACCAATTGGCCCGCTTGCGGCTCAACACCATTGGATTTGTTTTTCAAAGTTTTAACCTCCTCGCCCCCCTATCCGCCGAAGACAATGTGATGATGCCCATGCGTTTGCAAGGCGTTGCCAATACCGAAGGCCGCAAACGCGCTTATGCTGCCCTGGAAATGGTTGGCATGATGGATCGGCGCAAACAATTGCCCAAACAACTCTCCGGCGGGCAACAACAGCGGGTCGCCATTGCGCGAGCCCTGGTGACCAATCCCAAGTTGATCCTTTGTGACGAACCCACTGCCTCCTTGGACAAGGATTCCCTGGATGTGGTTATGCAGGAATTGCGCCATTTGGCAAATGAAGGCAAGGCCGTATGCGTAGTTACCCACGACCCACGCCTAGAGCAGTACGCCCACCGGATCGTAGCCGTCAACAACGGTGTAGTAACGCAGGTACAAAAATTTGATCACTAGCTTATTTTCGATATCATGAAAGTCAAATATCTATTCCTCTTTGCGCTGATTGGCGTATTAAGCGCCTGCGGCGGTAAAAAAGAAGGGGATTCAGTTGCTGTTGAAAAAGAGCCACTGACCTCAACAGAAGTGCCCCTGGATTCTACCATGAAGGTTAAGGAAGTTGTAGGCATTGCGCGCATTGAACCGGATGGCAAAATCATCAGCATCAATGCGGAGACCGCAGGGTTTGTCAAGGAAATCCTGTTTGCTGAAAATTCCCGGGTGAAAAAGGGTGACGTATTGGTCGTGCTTGAATCCGCCATTGAAAATGCTCAATTGAACCAGGCCCAAAGTCGGATCAAAACCCAACAAGCATCCATCACGGCGGCCAAAGCCAATCTGGAATCCCTTAAAGTAAAATTGGCCAATGCCCAAAATACCTACGATCGCAACCTCAAACTCCTGCAAGGCAATGCCGCTACACAGCAAAGTGTTGATGATAGCCGCTTTAATGTGGAAGACCTGCAAAAACAACTTTCTGCCCAACAAGCAAACATCCAACAACAAGAAGCAAGATTGGAGGAGCTGCGAGCCGACATTGGCCTGAGCCAGACTCAATTGGGCAAAAAAAGCTTGCGGGCACCTTTGGCGGGTACCTTCCTCTCTTGTGATGTGAAACCGGGCAACTACATCAGCACCTCCACTGTTTTGGGTGAATTTGCCAAAGAAGGTCCTTACCTGGCCGTTGGAGAAGTAGACGAACTCTTTGCACTCCGGGTCAAAAACGGCAACAAAGCCTACATCCGCCCACAAGGTGAGCGCAACATCCTGGCTCGTGGTACAGTGGTGTTTACTGGAGCTTACCTCAAACAAAAATCCCTGTTTTCTGATCGGGCCGACAATCTGGAAGATCGCCGGGTGCGCGAGGTACACGTACGCCTGGAAGACAACAGCCAGGTATTGATTGGTAGCCGGGTGGAATGTGTCATTGAACTAGAAAATTAAAGAATCATGTTCAGAACTGCGCTTCGTTTTTTGCTTTATGACAAGGCCAAGTCCCTTGGTGCGCTCTTTGGCGTGATCCTTTCGGTTTTTCTGATTGGACAGCAGTGTGGTATTTTTATCTTTTTGACGAACGCCATGTCGGCACTGGTCCGCAACAATCAGCAATACATCTGGGTGGTTGATGACACCACAAATGACGTCAACTCATTAGCCGCCTTGGACATGCGCAAAGCACGCGAGCTGGCGAGTGTGCCCGGCGTTACTCGGGTCAGTCCATTGGTGTTGGCTGCCGGTGGTGCCCGATTTGCCAATGGCAAAAATGCTGGCGTAGTACTCATTGGGGTGCAATATCCCGAGTGTGCCGGAGGGCCCTGGATGCTCAGCGAAGGCAGTACCACGGATCTGCTTAAAGATGGCGCGATCATTACCGATGTATTTGACCGCGAAGCGTTGGGGAGTGCCAAAATTGGCGACTATTTTGAAATCAATGGAAAAAAGGTCTTCATTGCTGGCAACACCAAAGGGGTACGTTCATTCGGGGGGACTTACACCTTCACCTCCATTGAAAGAGCCCGCTACCTGGGCAACATCCCCAACAATCAGGCCAGTGCTTTTTTGTTGACCTGGGACCCTAAGGTTTCCCGCGAGCAAGTTATTTTTTACATCAACCAAAACCTGAAAGGGGTACGAGCCTGGGCCAGTGAAGATTTCACCCGCGAGACCATCCTGACTGTACTGAGTTCCAGTGGCATCGCACTGTCTTTCGGAACCCTGATCGTATTTGCACTAATCGTCGGTTTTGTCATCATTGGCCTGACGCTTTACTCGGCAGCGATTGACCGCGTCCGGGACTACGGTACGCTCAAAGCAATTGGGGCCACCAACGGCTACATCACTCGCCTCATCCTGATGCAGGCCATGATTTTGGCCATCATTGGTTTTTTGATCGGCTACTTCTTTGTCAATGGCTTTAAGGTCGGGGTCGCCCAGGCGGGTACCATTTTTGAATTCCCTTTGTGGATGCGTTTGGGCTTTTTGATCCTCACTTTATTCATTGCCTTGTTTGGCAGCCTGTTTGCCATCCGTAGGATTACTGGATTGGAGCCTTCCGCAATATTTAGAACATAGAACTTCTCAACTCATGAAACCACTATTTTTCACCATATTCTTTTTGATTTCTTTATTGGTTTGTGCTCAATCCTCCCGTACCTCGGCTACGCTCGGTAACCGGGTAATCAGCCTGGAAGAAGCCATTACTTTGGGGCAAAGCAATAGTTTGGATTTGAAAAACCAAAGTTTGCAGGTGCAAATTGCCCAAGGGGAGCGCAATAAAATTGATGCCCGTCGCAGCCCAATTGTGAGTGCAAATGGCGAATTGCGCAGCAACCTCGTTTTGCCTACTACCATCATCCCCGCTGAGGCATTTGGTGGTAGCAGCACTGGCGAAGACCAGAAATTGCGCTTTGGCACTGTTTTTAACATAACTGGTTCCCTCAATGTCAGTTACGCCCTCATCGACCCTACCTTGCGTACCGATCAATTGCGTGCAGATGGGCAACGAATGTTGCAGGAAGCCACTTTAGAGAAACAAAAGGCCAATTTTCGGCTCACTATCGCGGAAGCCTGGTACGATGTGTTTTTGAAACAGGAGCAACTAAGTATTGCTGAAGAAAAGCTCAAGCGGGCAGAGTCCCTTTTGGCGATCAGTCAAAACCGCTTCAATGCAGGGGCTTTATTGCCCAGTGAGGTACAACGCAGTCAATTGGAAAGGGACAATAGTAGAGCCTCGCGGGATCAGGCGAAAAACAACCTGAACCTGAGTCGCCAAAACCTCGCCTACCGCATCGGATTGCCATTGGAAACAGCGTTGGAAGTAGGTGCCATTGCTCCGCCAACCAATGACCTTATTGCGAATTCAACTTCAGCAAGTGCAGGCCAGCGTTGGGAACTCAAAGAAGAAGAACAACGCCTAGCCCTTAACCTGCTCGATCAACAGCGCATCAAGGAGCAGTATCGCCCCAATCTCAGCGCCATTGCCAATGGATCGGTGCAACATTTGAGCAACAATTTTGCAGTTTGGGAAAAATGGTTTCCGGCCGTTTACCTTGGGTTGCAGACCAATTTCACTTTGTTTGACGGCAACCTCAAACAAAAGAACCTGGAGGTATTGAAGTTGCAAAACCAGGTCAGCCAACACACCATCGAACGCATTCGCCAGGACATTGGCTACGAAGTGGCTTCTACCCAAACTGCACTACAAAACAGTGTGGTACAATGGCAAAGTGCCCAGCAAAACTTGGCGACAGCGCGTAAAATTCTGGAGTTGGAAAAGGAGCGCTACGTGGGCGGGAATTTACTTTTTACCGACTTGTTGAATACGGAATTTTCGTTGCGGGAAGCTGAGAACAATGCGCTGAGTGCCTGGTACAACTACTTGGTAGCGAAGTTGCGTTGGGAAAAGGCGATGGGGCAATAAACCTTTATTTTAGCAAGCTGGAAACTTGAATCTGTAAATTAAAAGGTTTGAGGTCGATCAAATCACTCGAAGTACAAATCAAGACATCCCGATAATAGTCGGTGATTGGAGTGCGGTAAACTTCTACTTTTTTGCCAGGAATGTTGACGATCCAATATTCGGGAATGCCAGCTTTGGCATAAATAGGTAGCTTGGCTTCCCGATCCAAGGTCACTGAACTATCAGCAACTTCTATAACCAGTAAAACATCCTGAGGTGTGGGGTGAGCCTCTAAATAGTCATCAGCCCTCCAGCGAAGAATGGAAATATCCGGGATCGGTTCTGACAGGTCATTCAGCACAATGGGATCTTGCACCCCAACTACAGCTAAGCCCTCCAGCAATCTGGACAAAATTCGATTGATGCCTTTGACGTGGGCAGTATGAGTAGGGCCAATTGGACTCATTTCTAATATTTCGCCGTTCAATAACTCAACCCGGTCGTCTTCGGTCAGGATACCTGCCTCGGCCATGCGGTGGTAATCACCTACCGATATTTTTCTCCGAATTGGTTGAGCTGTGGTCATGATTGAAAGTTAAACGTGATCCAATTTAACTATTTTGGGTTGAATACACAAGCGATAAGAGTATCAATTTAATTCTAACGCTTTGATCATAAGTAAATAAGTCCGGCAAAATTTAGATAAAGAACTAAAATCCACCTCACTCACACGAGGATTCAAACGAGGGAACAATCCCTTGTTTTCCTCCACAATGTCTTCAATCGCCCTTTTAATGGCCCTCCGATTGATGGTGCCGCTATTGGCATCGATAAAATCATTTTTGAAGCCCAATGAGCGGAAATACTCCCCTTCGGTGATCTGCATGTAGAGGTGGAGCAGGTCGCGGTCAGGTTTGGGCAGGGCGTAATTGAACAAGCCCGAGCTGACAATGTACCCCGTAATGGACAAAGCTACGGAGAGGTAACCATTTTCGCAGTACCAATCCATTTGAGGCAATTCGGTATCGATGAGGGCGACCAGCTTGTCGTGCGTGACCGGGGTGGTAATGCCAAAAGTGCTGCGCACCCGGTACATTTCTTTAAAAAGCTCCTCTTTGGGGCGTTCGGACAGTTTTTGCAGGTCTTTTGCCAAAAGGAGGTTTTTATCGATGTTCGACTTGTTGTCTTTGGTGAAATATTGCCGTTGGATGCGTTCCAATTCCTCCATCATGTACCCTTCGGGTTTAACCAGGTAGTCGAGTTTAAATACCAGGTTCAACAACAAATAAGCAATGGCTCCAGGGTACTGTTCGCGGTTGAGGGGGCCTTCCTGTACTTCGCGTAGGGTGCTGCTGATGGCTTCCTGGATAAATTTGTACTTGGCTTCTTTTTCCAGAAGTGGGATTTCCTGCAAGTGATCCGCCTCAACTGCCTGCAACATTTTGAACTCATCCAGAAGGAGATCATCTTGTTTATCCGCATTGATGGCCAGTTCCCGCAAGGCCATGTACAATTTGTGGGGCGAAGCATCGACCTTGGGGGTGTCAAAAAGAATGGTCAAGTTGTTCTCTGGATCGAGGGCAAAGCGGCTGAATTGCAGAATAAAGTTACGTTCGATGAGCCGCCGCATAAAACCTACATTCAAGGCTTCTGAATAGGCAATTCTTGATTCTGCCAGGAATTTTGTGTCGTTGGCGTAGCCGGTTATTTTTTTTGAACCTTGATAAAATTCAAAGCGCAATGTTCCCTCTTCAGTCCACCAACGGACATTGTCTTCGCGCTCGTCGCGCAGGTATTGAAAAAATGCCCGATAAGCATCCAGGTATTTATCTTCTTCAAACAACGCCAGTGACTGCTCCCAAGCCTGATAATTCAGCGGAGTTTTGTAAGAATCCGTATATCGGCCAAACTTTATGTCCAATTGAGTTGCGGAAACACCTGTATTGGAAGCTCTGAACAGTCGATCAAATAGGCTCATTAGCAGTTTATATATAGACTTTAGCGAGGAAATTTACGATAAATTGAATAAAATTGTTGATTCAAATGGCAAAAAAGCTATCCGTAGATTTGATAAAGCCACCAAATGCAGTAAAATGGAGCATTTTCGGAGTGTTTTGCCTCCACCCCTTTACCCCTTTCACCTGAGTTATGCCGATCACTTTTTAGGCATCGGTTCTTGTTTTGTCGAACAAATTGGGCAAAGATTAACTGCGCGTAAGTTTTCGAGTTTTTACAACCCTTTGGGGATTGCATTTAATCCTTACTCCGTTGCGCTGAGTTTGGCCAGAGCGAGCCAACCAAAAAACTATCAAGTTGCTGATTTGTTTGAATACCAGGGGCTTTGGCATAGTTTTGATCACCATGGCAGTTTTTCAACTCCTGCTCCTGCTCAGGCCCTCGCAGGAATTGATTTGGCCCAAAAGGCTGCCCATGCTCAATTTCAAAAAGCAAGTGTGTTGGTTCTGACCTTGGGTACGGCCAATGTATGGGAGCATTTGGCTGAAAAACGCAGCGTTTCCAATTGCCATAAATTGCCCAGGGCCAGTTTTCAGCAACGGCGTATGGACTTACCCGAAATTGTAGAAATACTTGGTACCAGCCTTGAAACCTGTTTTGCGGTGCATCCTGGGTTGAAGGTAATTTTAACCGTAAGCCCGGTGCGTTACCTGCGAGAAGGCATCGTGGAAAATGCCCGCAGCAAGGCAACTTTATTACTGGCTACTGAACAATTGTGTCATACTTTTTCGCAGGTTCATTATTTTCCAGCTTACGAACTACTGATGGACGACTTGCGGGATTACCGTTTTTACGCTGAAGATTTGGCTCACCCCAACCCTCAAGCGACTGATTACATTTGGGGCTATTTCAAAAATGCATTTTTTGATGCAGCTACCCAAACCCAGATACAGGAACTGGAAAAACTCAATCAGGCCCTGCAGCATCGCCCCCTCCATCCCGATACGGTCACTCATCAAACATTTTTACATCAACAACTTGAGTACATTACACGTTTGGAGAATAAGTATCCCACATTGGACTTTTCAGCTGAAAAATCCATATTTCATCAACAACTAAAGGCATAATGCCCATGAAAAAAGCATTACTTATTTTAAACCTAAGCCTCGGACTGCTCTTGACCGCTGGGGCAACTGCCCAAAATCGACTGGTCAAAACCCGCCCAATGGGCACTGTAACCAAAAGTGAATTGGTGCAGACTTACGGCCCACTGGTACAATACAGCATCACTACCTATAAAGTCTGGTACCTCACGACTGGTATTGATGGCAAACCAGATACCGCTACTGGTTTGGTCGTTTTCCCGGTTGTGGAAAACAAATCACTTCCCCTCCTTTGTTATCAACATGGTACTGTGAGCGGCCCTAGCGATGTGCCTTCTGAACGCCGGGGAGGCTGGGAATTGGCTGGGGTTGGAGCAGCTTTGGGCTATGTTGCCCTAGCTCCCGATTATTTAGGACTGGGAGAATCCCGCGGCTTTCATCCCTATGTGCATGCCGCTACCGAAGCAAGTGCGGCCATCGACCTGCTGCATGCCACCAAAGAATTTGCCGAAAAGCTAAAATTCCCACTCAATGGCCAATTGTACCTGACGGGTTATTCCCAGGGCGGGCACGCCTCAATGGCCCTGCATCGAGAGTTGGAACGCAATCACAGCCAGGCTTTCCCCGTAACTGCTGCTGCACACCTGTCTGGGCCCTACAGCATTTCAGGTGAAACCTTCAAACGCTTGATCAGCGATGAGCCTTACAATTACGTGGGATATACGGCTTGGGTCGCCCTATCGTACAACCAAATGTACAAGATCCACGACAATGTTGAAAAACTGCTCAAACAACCCTATGCAGACATGGCCTTGAAATTTTATCGCCATGAAATTGACCTGTCTGAGCTCAATCGCGGGTTGATCGATACCCTGACCAAACGCCACGGCAAACCCATTTCTCGCTTTATGTTTCAGGATAGTTTGTTGGAGAATGTCTCCAAAAATCCGAACCACCCTTTCTTTTTGGCCATGCGGGACAACGATGTATACGATTGGGCACCAAAGGCACCTACCCGCATCTTTTATTGCAAAGCTGATGACCAGGTTACTTTTCGGAACAGTGTATTGGCCGACTCGATCATGCAGTTGCGGGGGGCAAAAGATGTCAAATCAGCCGATGTGCAGAGCGATGCAAACCACGGACAATGTGTTCAGCCTGCCGTGTTACAAACCGTATTTTTCTTTGCCACAGTCCAGGCACAAATTGCTACCAGCACGCGTGATTTACCTACCCTGCCAGTACGCATGTACCCCAATCCCGCACAGGAATTTACCCGTCTGGAAAACTTGCCCAAGTCAGGGCAGATAATATTGTCCAATGTACGAGGGCAAATTATTTTCCGCAGTAACATCAATAATCCCTACATGGACATCCCCCTGCAAGGTTTGAGTAAAGGAATCTATTCGGTGCAACTACTTTCCGCACAGGGAATTTGGCACAATAAATTACTGGTGCAGTAAGGTACTGGTCCAGTAAGGTACTGGATTCCAATGTTAAGTTTTTTGCAGGGTATTTACTAATTCATTTATTCCATTTACCTTTGTGTTAATTTAATGTAAACTATTTTTTAAATAAATGTAAACAAGAATGAAGGATAAACGTAGCAAAGATAGCGTACCTCCCTCGGAAGCAGTCTTTGACAACACGCATCGCGAAGCAGAACCACTGAGCCCTTTCAAGCAAAAAGTGGAAAAAAAAACCGACAAAACGGTCTATAAACAATTGAAAGCGCAAGCCAAGGAACTTAAAAAGCAGCTAAAAAAAGTAGCCAAAAGGCTGGATAAGGTAAAACTGGCGTTCAAAAAAGCGCAGAAAAAAAAGAAAGATACGACGGAACTAGAGCAACTCGCCCAGCAGGTGCAAACTTTCAAACTGGAACGCAAAACGGTGAAGGCTGCCTTCAAAACAAAGCGCACCGAAATGAAAGCTGCTAAAACCGCTGCCTAAAATTGGTTGGAATAGTGAAATATTTGAAATTTTAAAAATAAGATCAAATTCCACTATTCCAATCTTCTATTCTAATCATAAACAAACTTCCAGGAGCCATATTTTTGCCTTTTCCAGACGGTATG
>NZ_JANRKL010000090.1:0-16483 GCF_033763495.1 Haliscomenobacter sp.
TACCATTTTCGCAAGACACAAATTACCATAACCTATGTCAGTAAAAATTTCAGTAAGCATTAACGGGAAAAAATACACCAGTGAGGTTGAACCTCGCCAGTTGCTGGTGTACCACCTCCGTGAAGCTTTGGGACTTACCGGGTCGCACGTAGGCTGCGATACCAGTAGTTGCGGAGCTTGTACGGTGCTGGTGGACGGCCAGGCCGTAAAATCCTGTACCACCCTGGCTGCACAAGTCGATGGGTGTAGCGTAACGACGGTGGAGGGCCTGGCCAAAAACGGTAGCCTGCACCCCCTTCAAGAAGGTTTTAAAGAAGAACATGGTTTGCAGTGTGGGTTTTGCACCCCGGGCATGATCATGGCCGCTGCCGATTTGTTGCAAAACAATCCCGATCCATCCGAAACCGAAATCCGGCATGCACTCGAAGGCAACTTCTGCCGCTGCACCGGGTACCACAACATTGTCCGCTCGATCCAGTGGGCCGCTAAAAAATTAAAAGAAACCAACGCAGCAGTACTATGACATACATCGGTCAATCCGTAAAGCGCGTTGAAGACAAGCGCTTTACCACGGGCAAAGGCAAATACACCGACGACATCAAACTCGTTGGCATGACCCATGCCCACATTGTGCGCAGCCCTTATGCCCACGCCAACATCAAGAGTATTGATATTGATACGGCTTTGGCTCACCCAGGGGTAGTGGCAATTTTTACAGGCAAAGACATCGCCGCCACCGGCATCAACGGGGTTCCCGCAGGCTGGCAGGTCAATTTCAAAGACGGTACCACCATGAAGGAACCGCCTCACCCCCTTTTGGTGGCCGATCGGGTCAAACACGTGGGTGACGGAATTGCGGTGGTCATCGCCGAAGACCTGGCTACCGCCCGCGATGCAGCCGACCTCATCGAAATAGACTACGAGGTACTCCCCGCAGTAACCAACCCTGCCGAGGCCATCAAAGCCGGAGCACCGCAGGTACACGACAATGCCCCCAACAACATTTGTTTTGACTGGGAGTTGGGCAATCCCAAGGCTGAAGTAGATGCTGCCATTGCTGCATCACACCACGTGACCCGCCTGGATCTGGTCAATCAACGGATGGCCCCCAATGCCATCGAACCGCGCTCAGCAATAGGACATTACGACGATTCCAAGGACAAGTTTACCTTATACACGACCTCCCAAAACCCACACTTAACCCGTCTGCTCATGTGTGCTTTCGTACTCGGCATTCCCGAGCATAAGGTGCAGGTTGTTGCCCCTGACGTAGGTGGTGGTTTTGGTAGCAAAATTTTCCACTACATCGAAGAAGCGCTGGTGATTTGGGCTTCCAAACAAATTGGCCGTCCCATCAAGTGGACTTCCACCCGTAGTGAAGCTTTCCTCACCGACGCACATGGCCGGGATCACGTGACCACTGCCGAGATGGGTTTTGATAAGGATGGCAACATCACCGCTCTGCGCGTGAGTACCGTTGCCAACCTGGGGGCTTACCTTTCTACTTTTGCTCCAGCGGTACCTACGTACCTGCACGGTACTTTGTTGCAAGGTTTGTACACTACCCCCAAAATCCACGTAGACGTTACCGCTGCATTCACGCATACCAATGCAGTAGATGCTTACCGTGGTGCTGGACGCCCGGAAGCTACCTATTTGCTGGAGCGCCTGATTGATACCGCCGCCCTGGAGATGGGCATGGACCCTGCTGAGCTGCGCTTCAAAAATTTTATTCCTGCCTTCGACGGCGTAACTCAACCAGGGTACCAAACCCAGGTGGCCCTGCAATACGACAGTGGCAATTACCATCCGGTTTTGGAGCGTGGTCTGGAAATGGTAGGTTACGAAAATTTCCGCAAAGAACAGGCCGAAGCCCGCAAAAATGGCAAACTCCTGGGCATCGGTTTTTCCACCTACATCGAAGCTTGTGGTATTGCCCCATCGGCTGTTGTAGGCGCTTTGGGGGCAAGGGCTGGTTTGTACGAATCGGCACAGGTGCGGGTACAACCCACCGGCAAGGTGAGCATCTTCACTGGTTCGCACTCGCACGGGCAGGGGCACGAAACAACCTTCGCTCAGGTTGTGGCCGACCGCATGGGCATTTCCATGGATGACATCGAAATTGTGCACGGGGATTCTGATTCTGTTGCTTTCGGGATGGGAACATATGGTTCTCGCTCACTGGCGGTAGGGGGCAGTGCCATTGTGAAAAGCATCGATAAGGTTTTGGAAAAAGGCGCCAAAATTGCAGCCCACAAATTGGAAGCGGCCGAGGAAGACCTCGAATACGCGGGTGGTAAGTGGACGGTAAAGGGTACCGATAAAAGCATTGGCTTTGGGGATGTTGCCCTCACTGCCTACGTACCTCACGATTATCCGGCAGGGCTGGAGCCAGGCCTGGATTTCTCCAGCTTTTATGACCCAACCAACTTTACTTATCCTTTCGGTTGCCACATCGCCATTGTGGAAGTGGACGCCGATACGGGCAAGGTAACGCTCAAACGCTTCATCGCCGTTGACGACGTGGGCAACGTAATCAACCCGATGATTGTGGATGGTCAAATCCACGGCGGCTTGGCGCAAGGGATCGGTCAGGCCATGCTGGAAGGGGTCGCTTACGACGCTGAAGGCCAGTTGGTAACGGGTTCCTTTATGGATTACGCCATGCCACGCGCGGATGATTTACCCTCTTTTGAAATTGATCGCAAAGTGACTCCTTGCCCGCACAACCCACTAGGTGTGAAAGGCGCCGGGGAAGCAGGTTGTATTGGTTCTACCCCAGCGGTAGTCAATGCTGTAATGGACGCTTTGACGCCCTTCGGCATCATCAAAAACCTGGAAATGCCAATGACTCCACAACGGGTTTGGCGAGCAATGCATCAAAAATAAATTTAAAAAAATGATTCCTGCAAATTTCGAATATCACCGCGCTGGGTCAGTTGATGAAGCATTGAGCTTGCTGGACCAGCCGGACGTTTATGCCAAAGTGTTGTCGGGAGGCCATAGTTTGATTCCCGCGCTCAAACTGCGCCTGAACCAGCCAGGAGCACTCGTCGACATTGCGCGCATCGCTGAGTTGCGCTACATCCGCCAGGATGGCAATTCCATCGCGATTGGGGCAACCAGTACCCACAAGGACATTGCCAATTCGGCACTCCTGGCCCAACATGTTGCCATGATGCCACAAGCTGCTGGCCTGATTGGTGACCCCCAGGTACGCAACGTAGGCACCATCGGAGGTAGTATTGCCCACGCTGATCCCGCTGCGGATTGGCCAGGTGTATTGCTGGCTGCTGATGCGGAGATCGTATTGCGCAGCAAAGCGGGTAGCCGCACCTTGGCTGCCCAGGGTTTTTTCCTAGGCTTTTACAGCACTGCGTTGCAAGAGGGTGAAATCGTGACCGAAATCCGGGTGCCGATTCCTGCCGCAGGCACCAAATCGACCTACCAGAAGTTTATGCAACCAGCCTCGCGTTTTGCGATTGTGGGTTGTGCCGCCGTGGTACAAATCAGCAATGGTACTTGCAGTAAGGTTCGGGTAGCCTTCAACGGTGTAGCTGATGCCTGTTTCCGCGATGGAAACGTGGAAAAGGCGCTGGAAGGTAAGACGGCTACGGCGGAAAACATCGCTGCAGCTGCTGCTCAGGCGGCGCAAGGAGTGTCGATTCTGAGTGACCACTACGCTGCAGAGGATTACCGTAAGCACCTGGCAACGGTATATGCCAAGCGGGCTTTGACGGCGGTAGCTGGATGATCAAAAATCTTTATTGCCAATACGGACGGCGGCGGGGAGTACTCGTTGCCGTTTTTTTGTTTTGTAATTTATCTTTGTACAAAAAGCAAACGCCTCAGTCAAAATGCCGGATTACTAGATCGAGGTTGGAGCGAGAATGGAAAAAGATAAACTTGACGGAAAATTAGAAAAAATGCTTACCCACAAATTGTTAAATACCTACGGCTTCAAAGCTGTTTTACTCCTTTGCCTATCCTGCTGTTGCTTAAATACATGGGCGCAAAATAAGCCTATCCTAAATCTCGCACTGAATCAAACCTACCGCATCAATTGCCGAAATGTATACAACCAAGATTATCAAGCTTCCAACTACTATGGCAACATCAAACACGTTGAAAAGGTCTTTTGGGAAATAAAAGTCATTCAAAAAAACAAGCAAAGCCATTTACTGGAGGTTCGTTGTATAAGGAGGTATCTCCACATTCCCAGCCTCAATGAAGCCATGGATTCGGAATATTTGACCCAACAAGACCGACAGAGTCTGTGGTACAGCTACGGAGCACGGATTTCGAATAGCAAGATGTATTGGCGAGTGAATGCTGCGGGGCGAATCACCCACAGTTACCATAAAAATCCATTGGTCGAAAAAACAAAAGAAGCATTTACGCAGCGCAAAGATTCGGTGTGGGTATTTCCTTACTTTGAACCTGCCCAAAAGACTAAACACTCTTACGTCGTAAATTGGGAACAACCCATCAAGGACAATGCTCACGTGGTGCCCATTGCTTATCTCCACTTTGGGCGTGAGGCTTTTAATTATGAATACGGAAAACAGCTACCCAAAGGCTGGGAAGAAACCAAAGCCTACGTTATTCGGCATGAACCTTTGGATTTTTCTTATCGCGATTACCCTTCGTTAAAAACAAAAATTGAGTTTCAAGCGGACACGGGGAGCTTTACGGCTGCCAATACCATCAAGTTCGTTTTCGACCGCAAAACCGGGTGGCCATTGAATGGAAAAAGCCACTTGTTTGGTAATATGCTGGATTATACAAACCCAGACCACGTAACAAAAGTCGCTCAAGAAATAGGATGGAGTGGCTACGTCAATTATACTGGGTGGGGCTACAATGCTAAAATGCCTCGCTTTGAAGACGCTACACGCGTTTATGAGGCTGAATTTTTAACTGCTTTACAAAATCTGAAGAAGGATCAGCCTGCTTTAGGCAATGAGCTGTACCAGCAATTTTATTGGGGTTTACATTATCGATATGCCCATGTTTTGCTCCGTACCTGGCGCACCTACAATAATGTGGGTGATGTGCCTTCAGTAGGTACCCCGCCCTTTATGGTGATGATTGACACTTTATCTACCGTCAATGACGTTGCGATGCAGCAACCCATCTTTGCGGAATATTTGTTGAGCCTGCTTGAATACCGCATCGGCAACCTTGCTGGAGGGGCCAATACTGAAAAAGTTGCAAAAAGTGAAAAAAGCCTCAACGAGCGGTTTACACTGGCAGGTTTGATGTACAAAGGTATGCCCAGGTTTTTGGCCCAATTCGCCCTGCTTCAGGAGGCTTTTGAGCCTGGCTTTGATCTGGCGGCAATCAAACCCGTGTATGAAGCTTTCACCAGGCAATATGGACAAACAAAAGCAGCGGAAAGTATAAAAAAACTATACCAGAACAGCTTGAATACTGAGCCAGGAAAAACTTTTTTGACCTTTAGTGGGACAGACGAAAAGGGGCAAATCGTAACAAGTGCTGTTTTCAAGGGAAAAAAGGTATTGCTGCACTTCTTTGATGAAACCTTCAATCCCTGGATCAGTCCGAATGAAATAGATCTCTGGAAACTCAAAAAGGCCTACCCGCAGCTTCAGGTTATTCACCTTGGCCTTGTTCCAGGTTACAAAAAGCAGCAAGAATTGTACAAGGCCTTAAAACACCACAACAATGGTAAATTTGTTTTTGTCAACAATATTCAACTGATAGACCAAATCAGAGCACAACTCAACTGGAACATACGAACCGGCAAATACAATCGCATCTACCTCATTGATGAAGATTGGAAAATTTATGACTATTTATTGCGATTTAATGAAAACAATGAAGCCGTTTTGAATGGACAATTTGTGGAGAAAGTACCAAAGTTTCTCAAACAAGCGCCTCCTGATCGCTACAAACACATCAAAAAATGGGCCTGGAACAGCCTTCGGGTGCTGGCAACCGTTTTCCTGAGTTGGTGGCTTACCGGCCTGTATATTCGGCGCAGGGAACGCATCCGACGTCAGCGGCTCGAAATCCAGCTGCAGGCCATTCGAGCTCAGCTCAACCCCCATTTTGTATTCAATACCATGAATGCCATTCAACACTTGATGTTGTCTCACAAAACGGAAAAAGCCCAGGAATACCTGGCTGAGTTGGGTGGTTTGATGCGCAGTGTACTGAATTTGACCAAAGATGAATTGGTCAGTATCCACGAAGAATTGAACATCGTCCAGCAGTATTGTAAGCTTGAGGCTTTGCGGAAAGATTTTGAGCTGAGTATTAAAATTGACCCACGAATTGACCCTTACAATACCTTGATTCCACCGATGGTGTTGCAGCCCTTGGTAGAGAATAGCATTGTTCACGGCTTTTTACCCTTAAGCGAAAAGGGCCAGTTGGAAATTGAGGTACAAAAAAATGATCAATTTATCGAAATTTGGGTGAGAGATAATGGCGTTGGGTTGGAGTTGGCACAAGACCGTGGATCAAAGGGCTTGCAAAAAAGCCTAGAACTCAATCGCCAACGCCTCCAGTTGATGTACAAAGGTAAAGCACGGTTCAGCCTCAAGGCTCGGCCATCAGGCCAAGGCGTTGAGGCATTGATTCAATTGCCCATCGAAAGTTGAATAAGTGATGTACAGCGCCATAATTATTGAAGATGAGTACCACAACCGGGAATTGTTGCGCAATCTTTTGCAGCAGTATGCCCCGGATGTGAACATATTGGCCGAAGCGGACAGCATCCAAATCGCTCAACAATTGCTCCAGGAAAATCAGCCGGATTTGATTTTTCTGGACATCGAATTGCCCGATGGGAAAGGCTTTGATTTGTTAAAAGCGACGCCCAATCTAGATTTTGAGGTCATCTTTACTACGGCCTACGATCACTATGCCTTACATGCCATTCGTTTTTGTGCCTTGGATTATTTGTTGAAGCCACTTAAAATCAACGAACTACAAGAGGCGCTTCAAAAAGCACGGCGCATGCTGGAACAAAAAAATGAGAACCTGCGGCTAAAAGAACTCATCCAAAACCTCAACAAGCCGCAACAACCCAAACGTCTTGCCTTGGCAACGGGTGAAAAATTGGAATTTGTCTCCTCGGATCAAATCATTCGTTGCCAGGGCGAAAACAATTATACCCGATTTTTTTTGCTGGATGGTCGCCAGATTTTAGTGTGTCAGACCCTACGTGAATACGAAGATTTACTCAAGCCACAAGGCTTTGTTCGGGTACACCAATCCAATTTGGTCAATATCAATCAGGTAAAATCTTTAGTCCGTTCCGATGGTGGTTATCTGGAGCTGGCGGATGGAAGTAAAGTGCAGGTCGCAAGGACAAGAAAAGAGGAATTGCTGCGTGCTTTGATGAGGAATTAGGTATGAGACAACCCCCACAATACCTCCATCGCCCGCTCCGCATCCCTTTGATCTACAAAAATATGGTCATGATAATAAGCCGCCACCACATTACAACTGATGCCAGCGGAGCTGAGCGCATTAGAAAAAGCAGCAGTAAGCCCCACGGCGTCGAGTGCAGAGTGTACAGTAAGGGTGATCCAGGCTGCTACAAAGAAATAGTCGAGCTTCCATTGATCAGCAAGTGAGCGGGGGAGGATGATGGTAAAACCTTCGGTTTCTTTAAAAAAAGAGATGATTTGATCGGTCGGAATGCCATTCAGATCGGCAATCGTACAAAATACATATTCCCCCTCGTTCAGGCAGGGCTGCATGGTTTTTAAGAGTTGAACGAGGTTTTTTTCTCCGGGCATAGGTATGGGTTCAGCATTCCACACTGCATAGCATAGAATGCTGAATTTTCATTTTTATTCATCAACTAAACAAAGACTGCAACTTCATTGCCACGCCCATGTCGCCTTTGATTTTTACTTTGCCACCCATGACCGCCATCATCGGGTTCAACTCGCCACTGCGCAGCTTATTGAGGGTCTCCAGGCTGGTGATGATGGTACAATCGGCTTCTTTGTCCTCGTTGCTGATGTTGGCGGTAGGGCCACTAAGGTCTACGTAAACGGTGCCTTCATCAAATGAAAACTTTAGGGTTTTGCCAATGGAGGGAACCTTGTCGGCCAGCGCTTTGAATTGGTCGGTGATAGCTTCGAGCGTCATGATGGTATTTTATTAAAAATAAGCGAATTTTCGCTGCAATATACAGGGAAAATCTAATTGTTGTCTTCTACAGTGGTCAAAATTTCGAGCGCGTTGGTATAGGTTTCCTGCATGGCAGTGGCATTCGCCTGTCCGGCGAAGAGCGCCATTTCGCAGTTTTGCAGGAGCTTTTGCAAGCGTTCTACCAGTTCAGGTTGTACATTCAGTTGCGCCAATGCTGCTGTGATTTTTTCTTTCGACCAGTCCGCTTTGGGGATTTTTAATTTGTCGCCCAAATACCCCAAAATGGCTTTGGATACTGCATCATAAAAATCCCGACTCTGATTGGCTTTGAGGTGTTGTTCTGCCTGATTGAGGTGTCCCAGGGCAATTTTGCGGGCGTTTTTTTGCAAACGTACTTCATCACGGCGCTCTTTGCCGAGTAATCGCAAGTATTGGTACAAGCTACCGCCACCCCAAACAAGGAAGGGGGCCAGTGCCAGTATCCAAAAAAGCGGCTTGTCAAACAATGGCTCGTGACCTTTACTCAAGCTGCTAATGACCTTGAGTGACTGCAAATCGCTGCCTTCCTCCAGCCCTGAGCTGTTGCTTTTGCTGCCATTGCCCGTACCTTGCCTCACTGTGATGTTGTAGGAATAATCCTTGAGGATTTCATATTGCCTGGATTCGGCATTGAAAAAGGAAAACTCGGGTTGAATGGTAAATTTCCCGGCTTTTTTGGGCATGATCAGGTATTCGATGGTTTTGCGCGATACCCGCAGGCCCACGGTTTCGCTGGCTTCTTCACTGATCGTTTTAGGGTCGTACACGTCAAAAGCCTCTCCAAGGTTGAGTTGTGGTGCACGGACCCGCTTCATGTCGCCATCGCCAGTGAGGGTCAGGCGCAAGGTCAGGGCATCGTCAGTAGTCACTTCGGTGCGGTTGATGACGCTGCTCATGTTGAAGATGCCAACGCCGCCGCTGAAGCTGCTTGGCGCGCCAGAAGGAAGTGGCTTGACCAATAAGGGCACGGCCTCAGTGCGCAAGGGCACCCTTCGAATTTCGGCGCCAAAAGTGAGTCCGGTCAGTGGGTCAGGACTTCCACCTGCTACTACTGCCACCTGCAAGGTAGCGGGCTCGATATTGAGTTGGCCTTCCTTTTGCGGATACAGGGCAATGCTGCGCAAAATGCGGGTATTGTAGCGCACGCCGCCCACAATTTCTTCTTCCATGTGGGAATCGGGGTGCTGAATGTCTTCTACATAAAAACCAACGTAGTCGGATTCTTCGACAAAATTGAAATTTTCCAAATCTACCCGGGTGTAAACCTTGTAATCGAGTCGCACCTGTTGGCCCAGGTAGGCTTCACGGGCATTCAGAATGGCTTTGACGAACAATTCTTCTCCCCTTTGGGCTTTGTTGGCTTTCCCTACGTTTTCGTTCTTCACCACTTCTACCGTCACGCTGTTGCTGCGCATGATTTTGCCATTGACTTCCATGCTGGCGGGACCAAAAGTAAAAGTACCTGTTTTTTTGGCTTGTAAAGCATAGGAAAAAGCCATTTCACTGGACATGCGCCCATTGATGATGGTGGTACTGGCACTGCGGGAAGGGCCAGAAACCAGGGCAAAAGCAGAGCCGAAGGAAGGGGCTTTAAAATTGGTGCCTTCAGCATTGCTCAGCGCAAAGGTGATTTCAAAAAAACTACCTTCGAGCACTTGCTTGGCGTCAGCAAAGGCCCGGAATTCTGGTTTGTCGCGTTGAGCCCAGCTAAAAGTACTGCCAAGCAGGAAAATGAATGAAAGGCTAATCGTTCTAAGTAGGCTCATGGATCTTACAACTTGTAGGTTTTTCGCTTTTTCTTAGGGTCTTCAGTTGGTTGAGGAACCGGATTGCCCCAAAAATCGCGAAGGCCGGGGAAGTCGCGTAAAGAAGGAAAATTGCGGTCAAGGCCAAAAAAATCGTCTTTTGCCTCTTTTTCCCGGGGGTCAACTTTGATGCCTTCTGGGTTGGGCAGTACCTGAACTTCAATTGGCGTGGTTTCCAGCGCTTTGCCATTGACCTCGATGCTGGCCGGAGGGATGAAAAAAGACCCAGTTTCTTTGGGTTGGATGTAAAAACTGTACTCAGTGGTATGGCTTACCTGCCCATTCGCCATCGACATGCTGGAGAAAGTGTTTGGCCCACTGACCAATACAAAATGAGGCTCAAAATCCGGGGCGCTGAACTTACGTCCTTCTCCGTTTTCGAGTTTAAAACTCACTTTGAGTTCATTGCCCAAAAGGATCGAGTCGCTGCTCACCTTGACGCTGAATTTAGCATCTTTCTGGGCCATCATTGCAGTGCTGAAAAGCAGTGCGAGCGTGTAGAAGATCAAATTGCGCATATGAGTGTTTTTATAGCTTTCAGCAATGAGCAGTCAGCGATCAGCTTGCTGAGCGCTCTTGGCGGATTGCTCATTGTTGAAAGCTGTTTTACCAATCCTTTCCCGACTTCGGCCTTCCCTGTGCCTTTTTCATTTTTCCCTGCACTTTCCGTTCTTCCTCATCCATGATTTTCAGCAGATTTTGGGCTTCTTTTTGGCTGAGGTTGGGCGGTGGGGCCTGTTCCTGGCGTTCCTGGGCTTGGCCCTGGTTTTGTTGTTGGTTTTGGTTTTGTTGTTGGTTTTGCTTGGGGTCCTGGTTGGGCTTTTGCCCTTGGTTGGACTGGGGTTGTTGTTGGTTTTGGTTCTGGTTTTTATCGTCGTTAGAAGAAGAACGTTGTTTTTGTTGTTCTTCTTGCTTTTTGCGTTGTTGAGCCAGGGCCAGGTTGAACTTGGTCTCTTTATCGTTGGGATTCAGGCGCAGGGCTTGTTTGAAGGCATTGATGCTTTTATCTAGTTCATTGAGCTGAAAAAAAGTATTGCCCAAATTGTGGTAGGCTGCCGCTTTATCCGTGGAGTTCGTTGCTTTTTTTGCCGCGTTTTCATAGCGGGTGAGGGCTTCCTGGTAGCGTTTTTGCTGATAGATTGAATTGCCGAGGTTGTACTGGCCCTGGGGGCTGTTTTTGCGCTCCAAGGCTTTGCGGTAATTGCTTTCCGAGTCGGCATAGCGCTGCTCCAGGTATTCCTGATCTCCTTTGCGCAACCATTGGTGCGCCGTTTGAGCCAGCAAGCCATTCGCCAATCCCAAAAATAAGCTGCACAACAACAAAGCACTGGTTTTCATGGATCTGCTTTTAAGGTCTCTTTTATTTTAACAAGCCCTGTGTCAAAGATGTTTTGGTCCGGACACGGCGCCGGTAATGCACCAAAAACTCCCCCAACAAAAGGCCGATGCCCAGCAATAAAAAAAGCTGAAAATGGCTACGGTATTCCGAAACGACCCGTTGTTCGTACTCGCGTTTTTCTACTTTTTGCAATTTGTCCATCAAGGCTTCGATCAGTGCATCGCTTTGGGTATTGAGGCGGAAAAAACTGCCTCCGCCCAGACTGGCCAATTTGCGCAGCACCCCGGCATTGATCTTAGACAAAACCGGCTTGCCGCTGATGTCGCGTTTGTAATCGGCCATGCCATTTTCGTCCACAAAAGGTACAAAACCTCCCGCTTCACTGCCAATGCCGATGGTAAAAATTTTCATACCTGCCCGGACTGCTTGTCGGGCCTGGCTTTCTGCACGAGCTTCGTGATCTTCTCCATCGGTAATGACCAGTACAACCCGGTTACCGTTGCTTTTGCTGGTACTTTGCTGCGCAATTTCCAGCGCTTCGCCAATTGAAGTGCCCTGACTGCTGATCATATCGGGGTTGGCGCTTTGCAAGAGCAGGCTAACTGCTTCGTAGTCGGTGGTGAGAGGAACCTGCATGTAGGCTTCTCCCGCAAAAAGGATGACTCCCAGGCGATTGCCGCTGAGCTTTTCAATCAGTTGTTGGCACAAGCGTTGGGCCTGGATCAGTCGGCTGGGGGCGATGTCCTGACATAGCATACTTTGGGAGATGTCCAGGGCAAAAATGATGTCGATGCTTTGCCGGCGTACCGCCTGGGTTTTGGTGCCCCATTGGGGATTGGCCAGAGCGATAATGATGAAAAACAGGCCAATGAGGAAAAGGATGTTTTTGTTGCGCAGGCGTACAGGCGAACGTTCGGGCATTAGTCGTTGTACCAGCTCAGGATTTCCTAGGCGGCTCAGGGCTTTTTTGCGCGCATACGAGGCCCCTAGCATCAGCAGTACCAAGAGTGGTAGGATGGCTAAGGTGTACAAGTAAGTTGGATGCTCGAAGCGAAACATAAGTTGAAAGTTGAGACTGTTGAGGTATTGAGCAATTGATAAACGGCACTTCGGCTCCGCTCAGTGACCGTTTATCAATTGCTCAATACCTCAACAGTCTTATGGCAAACTCCTCAACCAAGTCTGGCGCAATACAAACTCGGCGAGCAGAAAAAGTAATCCAATAACTAACCAACGGTGAAATTCTTCGCTGTATTTTTTGATGCGGGTAACCTGGATTTCGGTTTTTTCCAATTGGTCGATGGTTTTGTAAATTTCCCGCAAATCCTGGTTGTTTTTGGCCCGAAAATACTTTCCACCTGTCATTTTGGCGATTTCGCGCAGCAAGTCTTCGTCAATTTCCACCTGGGCATAATCCAAGAAAAAACTGCCATCGCTAAGCCGGCTTACCGGAGTGAGTGCTTCGCCAATGGTACCCACGCCAATGGAATACACTCTGATGCCCAATTCTTTGGCTAATTCGCCAGCAGTGAGGGGTTTGAAATACCCTACATTGTTGACGCCATCAGTGAGCAGGATGATCACCTTACTTTTGGCTTTGCTACTTTTGAGGCGGTTCACTGCTCCCGCCAAACCCATCCCGATAGCGGTACCATCTTCGAGATTGCCACATTCCAACTGTTCCAAAAAACCTTCAACAATTTTGTGGTCGGTGGTGAGGGGGCATTGGGTAAAGGCTTCTCCAGCAAAAACGACCAGGCCAATGCGATCGTGAGGTCGGCCCTTGACAAATTCGACGGCCATTTTTTTACTGACTTCCAGGCGATTTGGCTCAAAATCCTGAGCCAGCATACTACTCGAGAGGTCCATCGAAAGCATGATGTCGATGCCTTCGGCTTTGATTTTTTCTTCTTTCAAAACCGATTGAGGACGCGCCAATGCGACAACCAAAGCAATAAAACCTAGGGCACGAAAAATGGGCAACCAGCGCCGCAATTTGGCTTTTATGGTTTCTACACCCGCCACTCCTTGCAAGCTGGGCAGGGTCACTGCAGCATGCCGTTGTTTGTGTTGTAGCCAATACCACCTGGCCAGGAGGGGCAGCAACAGCAATAGGAGAAAAAAATAAGGGTGCAAAAATTTCATCGTGAAAAAGTCGTAATGATTTTAAAAATAGTCAAACCCTTCGAGAATAGTAAATCGCTCCAATTACGAAACTGTGGCATCCTCCTCTTCCTTGGTTTGTTCCACAAAAGTTTTGACGCTGTACAAAGCCTCCACGTGAAAACTCAGCGGCGGTTGTGCTTTGGCAAATTTGACCAAATCCGCCGTTTGTAACATCTGCCGCAATTGCACCCGCCACTCGTCGGGGACCCCAATGTTGCGTAGGGATGCGAGGATGTCATCGGTCGTTGACTCCAGTGCATGAATACCATAACGCCCCTCCAGGTATTCGCGCAGGATATAAGTCAGTTGGGTTTGGAAGGCGTTTACCTCTCCATTATCCAACAGATCGGATTGTTCCAGTTCCAATAGTTTTTGCAAAGCCGTTTCGTGGGCAGGTGGCGGCGGTGGTGGAGGCAAGACCATGGCAGGTTGTTGCTTCCGTTTGCGCCGCAACAAATAATAAATACTTAACCCCAGCAGCGCCAGCAAAACGAGGACGATCAATGCCGGGAATATAAAATCCGAAACGCGGATCTCCTCCCGATTGATGTCTTTGATTGCGCGTAGGGTGTCCCGTTCGGGGTTCACCGGAATGGAACTAACTTTCAGGGGCAATGCTGTCCCTGCACTGGCGCTTTTGATCAGGCCCCCCTCTTCAAAATCAATGTTGATTGGAGGGATTTCATAAGTTCCCGCTTCAAAACTGGTGAGGACAAATTGTTGCTCAAGAATTTGTTGAGGCTCCCGGGCGACAGTGAGTAAGGAACCTTGTTCGACCAATTCTACCTTGGGTACCTGTTTCAGCGCTTCTTTGATTTTGACCGCTTTGAAGGTTGTACCAGCTGGCAAACTAATGCGCAGTGTCAAACGAACCTGGTCTCCGATGAGGATTTCCTGGGTTTTGAGCTGCGCGCTTACTGTGACTTGTGCACCAAGGCCAGTCAGGGCAAAAAAGCAAAGCGTGCAGCCCGCCAAAACCAAACGAATTCCGGGTGTCCTCATACGCCTGAACGTTTTTTGAAAAATTGATGCAGTGCAGTGGTATAGGACTCAGTGGTGAGGATGTCCAGATTGTCAGCGCCACACTTTAAAAAGGCACTGCGGTAGTATTGGTAATTGCGCTCATACCAGTCGGCGTAGGTGGCTCGTACCTTTGCGGAAGAAGTATCCACCCAATTGAGGGCACCAGACTCGGCGTCGAGGGCGTGGACCAGGCCAATATTGGGCAATTTGGCTTCGGCAGGGTCGGCGATGCGTACTCCTACGAGGTCATGTTTGCGGGAAGCAACCCTTAGTGGCTCTTCGTAACCTTGCCCCAGAAAATCGCTGACCAAAAAGCAGATGCTGCGCTTTTTGATGATGCGTTGGAAATATTCCAGGGCCTTGTCGATGCGGGTACCCACCCCTTTGGGCTGAAAATCGAGCAACTCGCGAATAATGCGCAGGATGTGCTGCTTGCCCTTTTGAGCCGGGATGAACAACTCGATTTGATCGGTGAAAAGGATCAAACCTACTTTGTCATTGTTGGTGATGGCTGAAAAAGCCACCAGTGCGCTGATCTCGGTGATGATTTCGGATTTGAATTGCTCTACGGTGCCAAAAAGCGCTGAACGACTGATGTCGACCAGCAAAATCACCGTTAGTTCTCGTTCTTCCTCAAAAATTTTGATGTGTGGCTCCCCTGTGCGGGCCGTTACGTTCCAGTCGATGTTGCGCACATCATCGCCGTACTGGTAATTGCGTACCTCACTGAACGACATGCCCCGCCCCTTGAAGGCACTGTGGTATTCACCCGAAAAGAGGTGTTTACTCAGGCCCTTCATCTTGATCTCGATCTTGCGGACTTTTTTGAGCAATTCGCTGGTCTCCATAGGGAAAGTTGAGAAGTTTGAGAAGTTTGAGAACCCTGGTCGATGAGCGGAGCCGAAGCGCCGGGGTTCTCAAACTTCTCAACCATTTACGGTACTTCTACGGTATTCAAAATCCGATTGACAATGTCTTCTTGTGTGGTATTCTCTGCTTCCGCTTCGTAGGTCAGGCCCATGCGGTGGCGCAGCACATCCATACAAATGTTGCGCACATCTTCGGGAATGACGTAGCCCCGGCGTTGGAGGAAAGCGTAGGCTTTGGCGGCCAGGGCCAGGTTGATGCTTGCCCGGGGTGATGCGCCGTAACTGATGAGGGGCTGCAAATTTTTCAGGCCATAATCAGCGGGGTTGCGGGTAGCAAACACAATATCGAGGATGTAGCGTTCAATTTTTTCGTCCATGTACACCTTGCGTACCGAGTTGCGGGCGCGCAGGATGTCGTCGGGATGTACTACAGGTTTGATTTCCTGCCCAAAACTCTCGTCGTTGAGGTTACGACGCATGATCTCGCGTTCTTCTTCCTTGCTGGGATAACCAATTTTGACTTTGAGCATGAAGCGGTCGACTTGTGCTTCAGGCAAGGGGTAGGTTCCTTCCTGCTCAATGGGGTTTTGGGTAGCCAAGACGAGGAAAGGCTCCTGCAATTTGAAAGTATCCGTACCGATGGTGACCTGGCGCTCTTGCATGGCTTCGAGCAAAGCACTTTGCACCTTGGCGGGGGCGCGGTTGATTTCGTCGGCCAGAATGAAGTTGGCAAAAATGGGCCCTTTGCGTACGGTGAATTCGTTTTGCGCTGGGTTGTAAATCATGGTACCGATGATGTCGGCAGGCAAGAGGTCGGGCGTAAACTGGATGCGACTGAAATTGGCGTCAATAGCCTGAGAAAGGGTCTTGATGGCCAGGGTTTTGGCCAGGCCGGGCAAACCCTCCAACAACACATGTCCCCTGCTGAGCAGACCCAACATGAGGCGTTCAATCATTTTTTCTTGCCCAACGATCACTTTGGCCGTTTCGGCATGCAGTTTTTCTACAAAGGCGCTGTCGATGTAGATTTGTTGGTTTAGTGCTTCTATGTCCACGTGGTGCATCAGCCGGATAAATTAATTTGGAGTGCAAATTTGGAGAAAAAA
>NZ_JANRKL010000091.1:0-19172 GCF_033763495.1 Haliscomenobacter sp.
CAATACCCATCTTTCGCAAACTTTCTGCGCTGCAAAATGTATATTTGCTGCACTCGATTTTACCGCAACAAAACCGAATCACCTATGCAGCGTTGGAGTATACTTTTTTTTCTTTTGGTATTGACCCTTCCATTCACTTCCACTCGTGCTCAGGCACCCAAACGTTACAGCTCCGGGGAAATTTACGAAGCCATCAAGAAGCTGAATTTTTTAGGTTCAGCGCTTTACATTGCGGCACACCCCGACGATGAAAATACCCTTTTCATTTCTTACCTGGCCAATGAGCGCAAAGCCAATGTGGCCTACCTGTCGCTTACACGGGGAGATGGCGGGCAAAACCTGATTGGCCCTGAAATTCGGGAGCTGCTGGGTTTGTTGCGCACCCAAGAGCTGCTGGCGGCCCGCCGGATTGATGGGGGGAAGCAAATGTTCACCCGTGCCAACGATTTTGGCTTTTCCAAAAATCCCGATGAAACCTTCCAAACCTGGAATCGCAGCGATGTTCTGGGGGACGTAGTTTGGGCCATTCGCCAATGGCAACCCGACGTAATCATCAACCGATTTGACCATCGCACACCTGGTACGACCCACGGCCATCATACCGGATCAGCAGTGCTTTCCGTGGAAGCTTTTGACCTGGCCAATAACCCACAAGCTTATCCTGAGCAATTGGCTTATGTCAAACCCTGGCAGCCTCGCCGGGCCTTTTTCAACATCTCCTGGTTTTTCTTTGGCAGCCGTGCCGCTTTTGAAAAAGCCGATAAATCGAAATTGCACAGCGTAGATGCCGGGGTGTATTTCCCCAACCTGGGTAAATCCAACACCGAAATTTCTGCTGAAAGTCGCAGCCAGCACCGTTGCCAGGGCTTTGGCTCCATGGGTTCCAGGGGTTCGAGCATGGAATACATGGAATTCATCAAGGGCGACGAGCCCAAGGTGAAAACCGATATGTTTGAAGGCATCAACACAACCTGGACCCGGGTTCTAGGGGGCGCTCCTATCGGGGTACTTTTGGCGGCAGTAAAAACCAAATTCCGTTTCGACAACCCTTCCGCCAGTGTTCCAGAATTGTTGAAAGCCTACCAATTGATTGAAAAATTGCCTGACGGGTACTGGAAAAGAGTCAAACTGGTAGAAATCAAAGAAGTCATCAGAGCCTGCCTCGGGCTTTACCACGAAACGGCCACTGCCGACTACTCAGCGGCTCCTGGCGACGACATGACCATCCGCACCGAAGTGATCAACCGCAGCGGGGTAGCAGTGGTGTTGGACAAAGTGAGCATCGACCCGATTGGTTTGGACACCAGCTTCAACAAGCCCATGGGCAACAACGTGGGTCTGGTGTGGCCACGTAAAGTGCGCCTGCCCAAAGACATGGCCTACACCAATCCCTACTGGTTGACCGATCCTGGAAGCACAGGTATGTACACCGTGAAAGAGCAGCAAATGCGCGGCAAACCAGAAACCCAACGCGCCTTCAAAGCCCGCTACCATTATAAAATTGCAGGTATCCCCATCGTCTACGAATCTGATATCGTTTACAAAGATGCCGATCCGGCCAAAGGAGAAATTTACCGCCCTTTTGAAGTGATCCCTCCTGTGTTCACCAAAGTAGCCGAGAAGGTGTATGTATTTGGTGACAATGACGCCAAGTCGGTGAGTGTACAAGTCAAGGCAGGGAAAGGAAACATCAGCGGTTCCCTCAAACTGGAAGTACCTGCAGGTTGGAAAGTTGAACCTGCTTCCATCGACTTTAACATTGTCAAAAAAGGGGATGAAAAAAGCCTCAAGTTTATGCTCACCCCGCCAGCAGGTGCCAGCGAAGGCAAAATCCACCCGGTAGCGACTATAGATGGGGAAAACTTCAGCAAGGAAATGATCGAAGTCAAATACGATCACATTCCCACCCAAACCGTTTTCCTGAGTGCGGAAGCTAAAGTGGCCCATATCGAGTTGAAAAAAGCAGGCCAATTGCTTGGCTATGTAGCCGGCGCGGGCGATGACATTCCTGCCAGTTTGCAGCAAATCGGCTATAAAGTCGACATGCTGAGCGAAAAGGACCTCACTCCGGAAAACCTCACCAAATACGACGCGGTGATCATGGGGATTCGGGCGTACAATACCATCGATGCTTTGGCTTATCGCCAAAACAACCTGCTGGAATACGTACGCAAAGGTGGAACCATGATTGTTCAGTACAACACCAATTTTGAATACAAGGTGGAAGCCAAAGAATTGGCACCGTATAAATTGAGTGTGTCCCGTGATCGGGTAACCGACGAGAATGCCGAAATTCGTTTCCTCAAACCTGAACACAAGGTCTTGAACCAGCCCAACAAAATCACAGCTCAGGACTTCAGTGGCTGGGTGCAAGAACGCGGCTTGTACTTTCCGAACGATTGGGACAAAACCAACTTTGAGGCCATCCTCTCTTCCAATGACCCTGGTGAACCCGCCCGCGATGGTGGTTTGCTGGTGGCTAAATATGGGTCGGGGCATTACATCTACACGGGGTATTCCTGGTTCCGGCAATTGCCTGCGGGAGTGCCGGGGGCGTTCCGGCTTTTTGCGAATATGATTTCGATTGGGAAATAAAGCAAAGCGCAAGGTTCAAACCCGATCCGGTCACTGAGCGGAGCCGAAGTGCCAGATCGGGTTTGAACCTTGTGCTTTGCTTTAAACCATATACCTATGCTCGATAGACCACCTTTTTTCAAGTCCTGGAATCAAGTTTATTTCCTGGTCTTTGTGTTCAATGCAGTATTGATTGCGCTGTTTTATTGTATTACTCGATTATTTGCCTGACAACCTATGAACTGGATCGATTGGCTGGTTATGCTGGCCACCCTCATTGGAATCGCACTCTACGGAATTTGGAGAACCCGCCACATCCGTTCTTCTGAAACCCACATGCGCGGTAGCGATGACCTGAATTGGATGGTCATTGGCTTCAACATCATGGCGACACAGGCCAGCGCAGTCACCTTTCTCTCCTTGCCCGGCCAGGCCTACGAAGATGGTATGCGCTTTGTGCAGTTTTATTTCGGGTTGCCCCTGGCGATGATCTTTTTGAGCATTTTTGTCATTCCGTACTATTACAAGCTCAAGATTTATACGGCGTATGAATACCTGGAAAATCGTTTCGGCGTGAATACCCGGGTGTTTACCGCGCTTTTGTTTTTGCTGCAACGAGGCTTTTCTACGGGCTTGTCCTTTTTTGCCCCTTCCATCGTGATGTCGCAGTTGCTGGGTTGGTCGCTCAATTTCACCATCCTGTTTATTGCTGGCTTGATTCTGGCCTATACCTACGTGGGTGGTTACAAAGCGGTGAGTTACACCCAAACCTTGCAGTTTTCAGTGATTTGGCTGGGCTTGTTTCTGGCGGCAGGAATCGTTTTTTTCCAATTGCCTGCCGATGTCCATTTCAGCGATGCCCTGAACATTGCGGGTAAAATGGGCAAAGTCAATCTGGTGGATTTTGAATTTGATTTATCCAATCGATATAATTTTTGGTCGGGCATCATTGGGGGAGCCTTTTTGGCCATTTCCTATTTTGGCACCGACCAGTCTCAGGTAGCCCGCTATCTGGGTGGTAAGTCCCTGGCCGAAGGGCGTTTGGGGCTGATGCTCAATGCGATGATCAAAGTGCCCATGCAATTCCTGATCTTGGGGGTAGGGGTGCTGGTTTTTGTGTTTTACCTGTTTAACCAAGCCCCACTGCACTTCAATTCCAACAACGTGAATCGCCTGAGTGGCAGCGCGGCGGAGCAGTATCAGGTGCTGGAAACCCAGCAGAAACTGGTATTTGAACAACGGCGCACTGCGGTAGATCAAATGATGAAAGCCATGCGCAGCGGCGATGACCAAGGCACTGCTCTGGCAAAGGCAGAGGTGGAAACCCTACATGCCACGGAATTGCAACTGCGGGAAGACGCCAAAACCCTCATCAAGGACCATGTGCCCGACGCAGCTACCAAAGATACCGACTACGTTTTTATTTCCTATGTGTTGAAGTACATGCCCATTGGGGTGATTGGTTTGCTGCTGGCCATGATTTTGGCTGCGGCATGTTCCTCGGGTGCTTCGGCCATCAATGCGCTGGCCACTACAACCGTGATCGACATCTACCAGCGCTTGTACAAACCGGAGGCGAGTGACCGCCACTATTTGCGGATGTCCAAGTTTTTTGTGGCAGCCTGGTGTTTGATTTCCCTGGCTTTTGCCTTCTCGGCCCAGTTGTTCGACAATTTGATCCAGGCGGTCAACATCATCGGGTCTATCTTTTACGGCGTCATCCTGGGTGTGTTCCTGGCCGCTTTCTTCCAGCCTAAAGTAAAGGGTAGGGCCGTGTTCATTGCCGCTATTTTGACCCAAATCATCGTCATCGTGGTGTATGTGCTCAGTGAGTACAAAATCGATCTGAACCTATTCGGTTGGATCATTCCAGTGCGCGTGGCGTATTTGTGGTTGAACTTGATCGGGTGTTTGTTGGTGATGGGGATTGCGGGGATTTTGCAGGGGGTGATGCCGGAGAAGGGCGATCAAAATAGGGTTGATGCTTCGGCTTAAAATTTATCCTGAAATCAGCCTACATCTCAATACCAATCATTTTCCAATATGGGAGATCTCAAAAAAATTGGAAAAATAAGCATCAGGATACTCTTTTTGATGGTAATCATCCCATGGGTATCTTGTGAAAGCGTAAAAGCTCAGGAAAATAAATTCCCGCAATTGATGGGAAACCGTTTTCTCACGATTTGTTCCTTAATCAGGGTGAATCAGATTGAGGTAAGGAGAGATACTGCTATCGGAACCGATGAATCAGCAATACATACTGCCGCTTCAGCCCGCCTTTTCCGGGAAACCATTGAGAAAAACTTGCCAGGGGCCAAAATTACCTGGGCGCTTAGCTGGTTGGCACTTAAAGACCAGCGTGAAAACTATCTGGAATTAAAGAAGCAGATCGTTTTTTACCATAAAAAGTACGGCGATGAAATCACTTTTATTCCAGGAGGCTTCTTCGCCAATATGCACAATACCCGAGAGCAAATCAACCGGGATCTGCATGAAGGGCTGCAGATGGTCTCTGATTTGGTTGGTGGCGGGTACCGCCCGCTGAGCGTTATTTCAGGATTCCTCGCTGCTGACAATCTCAAATACCTGGCGGAGAAGGAAGGAATCCATGTTTGCCAGGGGAATATCTGGAGCCAGTATGCCGTGGACAATGGTGATGGCGAGGGCTCGATTTCATATCCTTATTATCCTTCAAGCGAACATTTCTGTAAGCCCGCACAAAGCAAAAAGGACCGGATCGATTGTGTCAACCTCGATGGTTGGACCGTTGATTTCATCAATGCAAGGTATCCCGCCGCCCAATTTATCAATGGAGTGAGGTGCGGTAGCCGGCAAGGTGTTGGCCCGATCGAAACAATTCTCCGGCAAGGTACACCCTTGGGAACCAAAGAAATGTTGGCAACGACGGCCGCGCATTTCGATAAAGGGTATGAACTCAATAATTTTGCCTGGGTAACCTGCATCTGGGAATTAAGCCTTTTGAAAGTCAACAAAAAGAACGATGGCATGGAAGGGCTGAATATCTGGCTGAGTGAATTGCGTAGACGCTGGCCCCAAACCAAAGGCATCACCCATGGAGAATTGGGAATGGCCTGGCGGAAACAATTTAAAAATAATAAAAACATCAACTATCGGTTCGTTCAGCGCGGCTCTGGCGTTTGTGCATCTGATACAAGCCTGCAAATCAGGTGGTTCATGAATAAAGATTTCAGACTGGCATTGCTGTCCAACCGGAACCAAAACGATCAGGAAAAGGTGATTGATTTTACCCGTTATGATTTGAAAGCACAAGAACCTGCTGACCCTAAACAAGGGCAAACCATTCGCAACTGGAGCCTGATGAACAGGCTCAATCAGAAAGGGACCCGGCCTCAGGATAAGCCCATTGATATCAATGAATTGAATGCGGAAGAAAAGGCCATTGTTAAGAGGAGGTATCCGGGGTTAATCGAATAAAATTGGAGCTTAGCGGGATGGGTACACTTTAGAGCTTGTCTAAATTTAAGAGATAGATTGGGAACACAGATTTCACTTACTCTCCATCATCTCTACCCCCGTCCAATCCTCGCTCACACCTTCGTAAGCATTTTTAATGGCTTTTTTGCAAAAGAAATCCGCCACACGATCCTCTGGATTAAGTTGCAAAATCTTTCTGAACTCCACAGCTGCTTCAGCAAAAGCTTTAGTGTGATAAAGGCTCAACCCCATTTGGAAGGCTTCTGCCGTTTGAATTTTTAATGCCTTTTGATCAGCTCCGTCACCATCAAAGCATTCAAATACCTCGATGGGAACCTGTTTCCCTTTCACCTTCACCTTGCCCAGGTTACGGAAATGGAAGACACTTTGATGTTCAATTTTGGCCAGGCTCTCCCCGCTGATCAAAATGTTTGCACCGTAATGTTTGGTCAAACTCTCTATCCTGGCGCTAGTGTTGACCGTATCGGCAATGGTGGCAGCATCCATACGGTTTTTGTCGCCGATAATGCCCATGATCAGTTTTCCGGTGTGCATACCGATGCCGATCTGGATGGCTGGCCAGTTTTTGGCAATCCGCTCTTGATTGTACGCTTCCAGGGTTCGTTGCATGTCTACAGCCGCTTGCAGTGCATCGGCTGGTGATTGTGGGAAAATGGCCATGATTGCATCGCCAAGATATTGATTGACAAAGCCGCGATTGGCCTGAATCACTGGACCCATCCGACTGTTATAGGCATTGACTAGACCAAAGGTGTCTTCAGGGCTGAGGGACTCCGAAAGCGTGGTGTAATCTCGAATGTCGCTGAACAAAACAGTAACTTCTCGTTCTTTTTGATCGCCCAACTGTACGTCGGTAATGCGCTCGCGGCCCAAGGAGTTGATGAACTCGTTGGGCACAAACTTGGCGGTAACTCCAAAGATTTGATGCAAATCCAACTGAGTGCGTACCCGTGCCAAGAATTCTTCCTTGCTGAAGGGCTTGGCTAGGTAGTCGTTGGCACCCAAGCCCAAACCTTGTACCAAGTCCTGTACCTGATTTTTGGCGGTCACCATAATAATGGGCAATTCGGAGGGCAAAAAGCGCTCGCGGATTTTTTGACAGACCTCATAGCCAGACATACGGGGCATCATTACGTCTAAAAGTACTAGGTCGAATTGAGTGCCAGATTCGATGATGCGCAATGCTTCCTCGCCGTTCATGGCCTGGGTGAGTTGGTAGTGCTCGCCGATCAAATGATTTTTGATCACCTGCTGGTTGATGGCCTCATCATCGACGACCAACACTCGGATGATTTCTTTTTCATCAACATTAAATAGCGATTTAGTTAGTTCTGTAGGCAAGGTACTTGCAACAATATTTGAAACTTTGTGCTGAGGCAAATTGGCCATTGCGGCTTTCTCGGTTGAGAGGGGCAGGGTAAATAAAAAAGTAGAGCCTTTGCCCAGTTCCGATTCTACCCACATTTTTCCGCCGTGTAATTCCACCAATCGTTTGCTAATGCTCAGGCCCAGGCCCGTTCCCGCAAATTCGCGGGAAATGGAGCCATCGGCCTGTTCAAATTCCTGGAAAATGACTTCCCGTTTGTTTTCAGGGATTCCAGTACCCGTATCTTCTACACTGACTAGCAACTGACTTTCTTGTTCTTGTGCAGATACTTTGATGTGTCCAGCTTCGGTGAACTTGATCGCATTGCCAACGAGATTGAATAAAACCTGTTGCAATCGGTTTTCATCGGCCAGGGCAGAAGGCAATTCAGGTGAAACGGCATTGATCAGGCTCAAGTTTTTGCCGCGCACGAGCGGCTTGTTGCTGTTCAGCACCACATCGACCAAAGAGGCCAGATCGATTGGTTTCTGCGTCAGGGCAATATCGAAATTGCGTAGTTTGGAAAAATCGAGAATATCGTCGACCAGGCTGTTCAAGCGGCGTCCGGAGGAGATGATCATCGCCAGGTTCTCCTGATGATCGGTATTGTCGGTTTGCTCGATCAGGGCTTCCGAAAGGCCAATGATGCCTTGCAGGGGGGTGCGCAGTTCATGGGAGGTATTGGCAAGGAACTGGTCTTTGAGTTTGTCGACTTGTTGGAGACGCTCGCTGAGTTGGCGTTCTTTGACCAATTCTTGTTCTTGCTGGGCGATTTTGAGGCGTTGTTCATTGGTGCGCCAACGGATGAAGGAATAGAGGGCAGCGATTGTCAAAAGGGCATAGAGAGTTTGAGACCACCAGGCCCAGTACCAGGGTGGAAGGATGTGGATTTTCAAGGTATCACCTTTGTAATTCCACACGCCGTCATTGTTGGAAGCAATGACACGGAAGGTGTAGTGGCCGGGGGGGAGGTTGGTGTATTTGGCGATGCGGGCGGAGGCGGGGGTGCTGATCCAGGTTTTGTCGTAGCCTTCCAGCATATATTTGTATTGATTTTTTAGGGGTGTGTCGTAGTTTAAAGAGGTGAATTCGAAAGAGAGATCATTTTGGTAATGTTTAAAGGTTATTTTGTCAATAAACAGGACATGTTGTTTCAAAGGTGACACCCATTTATTTGTGTCTTGAACCGATTCTGCAACCGGGATTTCCTGATTGCCTAAGCTAACATTGGTTATTTGTACAGGTGGACGGATAGGGTTGATTTTGATACTGTCAGGATGGAAAATAGTTAACCCATTGTTAGACCCAAAAATGAGTTCCCCTTTCTGAGTTTTAATTGGGTTTCCAAACCTAAAAAAACTACTACTTAGACCGTCTTGGTAATCAAAATTTCTTAGCTGTTTATTACGAGGATCATATTTATAAATCCCATCCTTGGTTCCTAACCAGATGCAATCATTATCGTCAATGACCATCCGATTATAAAGGTGATCTTTTGAGTTTTTTATCAATAGAGTATCTGAATATTTTTTTGTTGACGTATTGTATCTTACCAATGTGTCTCCCTGGGGTGCCAATGATATCCAAATATTTTTTTTAGAGTCTTCACTGATCTCAATGGCGTTTGGCGTTATTTTGTCGACTGTTTTTTTCGTTGAAAAATCTATTTTGCAAAGGCTTTTTTCAGCCTCAACCCATGTCCAAAAACCATTATCAGAATCAACAAACAGGCCAAACATTTTTGGAAATACCAATTTAAATGCCTGCCTTTCGTTATTATACAGGAACAGTCCTTCTTGTTTTGTTAGCCATAGCTGACCACTTTTTTTACTATAATAAAGGCCTCCAGGAGGTAGGGAGTCAAATTTATTCCTAGCTAGATCAATTCGATTAAGACCCGATTTGCCCGCTGAATTGACCCATACTGTCCCTTGTTTATCCTCTACTACAGTACCACATTTGTCATCAATTAGACTATTTTTACTAAATGGATTATGTTTCAATTGCGAGAAAGAATTAGTGCTTCTGTCCCATAAATTCAATCCACCTCCGTCTGTTCCAATCCATATTTTTCCATCTTGTCGTTCAAAAAGAGTATTGATATAAGGAAAACTTAAACTTTTCGCATCTCCAACATTGGCCCTAACTATTCTAAAAGGCTTAGCATATTTTCCCAAATAACTAATCCCACCTTGATAATGACTAATCCAAATGCCATTACTCTTGTCCTCAAAAAGCTTTAACGGTTTAGTATTGAGAGATTCAGCATCTCTAAAATTAGATTGATAGTGATAAAATATATTTTTCTGTTTATCAAAAAGATCTAGCCCTCCATCATCTGCTGCAATCCAAATTCTATCATTAGAATCAACTAAAATATCACTTATCCTGTCAAAACTAAGGCTATTAGGGTTTAAGGGATCATGTCTATAATTTTCAAGGATACGACCCTTTCTGTTAAATGAATACAACCCTCCGATTCCTGATATCCAAATGGTTCCATGTTTGTCCTCATTTACACATCCAATGAATTGAATTTGGCTTAGCTCCCCTTTTCTGTCAGTAAATGGAATGAAATTGTCATTTTTAGAATTAAACAATCTAATGCCGTTTTTTAGAATCTCCCAATATTTTCCATCTGAGCCTTTGAATACTTTAGCAACATAATTCTGATTAGGCTTTACAGCTAAAACAAATTTTTGCCGATTTGGGTCGAATTTATAGTAACCATTATGTGTGCTAACCCATAACACATCTTTACTGTCTTGAAATAAACATTCACCATAACCCATTAATGGATAAACTTGATTCAAGGAAGCAACAAATGTATCTTTCCCTACATGATACCTAGTAAGAATATCCTTTTTTCTATCTAATTTATATGCTCCATCGGCACCTGCAAATGCCCAAATGTTTCCATTATTATCTTCAGTTAGGGCAGTTACGATTATATCGTCCTCAAATAAATTATACTCTTTATATTTATACCCATCAAATGATTTGAATCCCACATCTGTCCCGAACCAAATAAAGCCTAGTTTATCTTGTATAATACAGCGGGCGAATTCACCAGGCGTTCCAAAATTCC
The DNA here is from genome assembly GCF_033763495.1 of Haliscomenobacter sp. GTDB lineage: Bacteria > Bacteroidota > Bacteroidia > Chitinophagales > Saprospiraceae > Haliscomenobacter. Next base: position 10,506 of record NZ_JANRKL010000091.1, read on the forward strand.
CCGAAATATTCTTAAATTTCAAAAAGGGCTTCTCTTGCCCAATTTGTGCAAAGGACTGGTAGGTAAACAACAGTAATGCAAACAGGATTTTGATGCTGCGATACATGGTTGTAGGTGTGGATGAGGACTAGGGTTAAAGAAACCAAATAAAAATACAAAAAAATCTGCAGCCAAACAACCCAGTCTAACTACCAGCAACCCCATCCACCAATTTAGCTCAACCAAAACCTCATCTTCTAATCTATTTATTGCACGCTCTATTGTATTCTTGTAAACAATTTACTAATTTGCTAGCACCTTTAAAAATTACACTCACCGCCTCGTATCAGTCCGAGGCTTAAACCCAACACCTATGAAAATCAGATCAACCCTGCTCTCCTTTGTCCTGATATCAGCGATAGCCATTCCAGCAATCGGGCAAACCACGCCACTGCTTGTTTCACCAGAAAAAAGTGGATTGTCTGCGGCCCGATTAAAAACCATCGACCGGGTTTTAAATGAGTATGTAACGCGAAAAGAAGTAGCGGGAGGTGTGGCGCTTATTGCGCGCAAAGGGCAAATAGGATACCTGAAATCTTTTGGCATGAAAGACATGGAGACAAACCAGACAATGACCAACGATGTCATTTTCAGGATTGCTTCCATGACCAAAGCGGTAACGAATGTAGCCGTAATGATGCTTTTTGAAGAAGGATACTTTGCACTAGATGATCCAATTTCAAAGTTTATTCCCGAGTTTTCGGAAATGCAGGTAATGGTTACCGATCCAGAGACGCGCACTTACAAACTTGAAAAAGCAAAAACGCCAATAACCATTAGACATTTGCTCAATCACACCTCAGGATTAACCTATGACATTTTTGGTCAGGCGCACATCTACGATATGTACGTGCAAAATAACATTTACAATGGCTTGGGCGTAACCACAGGAACCATTGGAGATATGGCCAAAAGACTGGCAAAATTACCCCTCACCAGCCAACCTGGCGATAAATGGCAATATGGAATGAATATGGATGTCCTGGGTTATCTGATTGAAAAAATTTCAGGTAAATCGTTTGATGCATTTTTGAATGAAAAGATATTCGTTCCCCTGGGCATGACCGACACTTATTTCTATTTGCCTGGTGAGAAATTAAATCGTTTGGCTACGTTATATGGACTTGACGCTTCAGGACAATTGGCAAAAATTAAAGGAGAGGCTAAAGTTGGCCCTGTACCCTATTCTGATTACACCGTACATGCAAACAACAAAACCTATTTTTCGGGTGGAGCTGGATTGGTTTCCACGGCTACCGACTACTTTAAGTTTCTGCAAATGCTTTTGAATGATGGGCTATACAACAATAAACGCATTTTGGGCAGAAAGACAGTTGAATTAATGACAACAGAGCAAACAGGAGACAAATTCAATTGGACGAAGGGATACGGTTTCGGTTTTGGGTTTGCCATTTCCAGAGGGCCTGAAAATACCGGAAACCCGGGGAGTAAAGGTGCCTACACATGGTCGGGTATATTCGATACTCATTTTGTAGCTGACCCAAGCGAAGATTTGGTCATTATTCTCATGACCCAGACGTTCCCGAACAATACCGACATTGAAGTAAAATTTAAAAACCTGGCATACCAGGCGATTGGCAATTGAGTCGTCAAAATCAAAACAAAAAAATCCGCAGCCAGACCATCCAGTCCAACTGCGGATTTTTTATATCCTTAAAAAAAGAACAACTAGAGATTATCCTTCACCACAATCTCCGCCGTCTTGATCCCTTTCTTCTTGGGCGTAGTGCCAAACACATAATCCCACAAAGGTGAAGAAACGCCAAACATGGCATCCTCCGGGCTATAGTGGTGGATGGAGTGGTTGATCCACAAGGCTTTCATGAAATTATTGGGCATGCGGAAAATGTGCACCGAATAATGCACCAACAAATACATGGCATAACCCACCAGAAATCCCGCCAGAAAGGAGAAAGAATACTTGTCCAGGATCAACTCAAAAATCAACAACAGAATGGTGGCAATGGTGATGCTCAAAAAGGGTGGCATCGCCAAACGTTGTTTGTCTTTTGGATAATCGTGGTGTACCCCGTGCATTTTGTATTGCATCTCTTTTTTGGTAGGTGTATCCCCTTCCATATGGTATACATAACGGTGCACCAGGTATTCCACGTAGGTGAAAACCAATAAACCCGCAAAGAACAAACCTGTCACCACTGGCCAGCTCAGGTCAGTTTTTACACTGGTATAATACAGCAAGCAGGCTGAGTACACAAAAAATATCGACACTGGAATAGCGATATGTGTACGGGTGAAACGATCGATCCACTTGTTTTTGAACAGTGGAACCGAAATATCATCATTCGACAGGTACGCTGGTTTTTTTTCAGTCTTCATATGTTTGGTCGGAAATTTATAAATCCGGCGCAAAAATAAACGTCGGAATTGGAATTGTCAAGGTAATAAAAATCACTGTGAAGTTGAGGCTACCGCAGCGATTTTGACAAAGACTATGTCTAAGCCCCTGCGGTAGCCTCAACTTCTCAACTTTTACAGCCCCAGGGTTTGCCGCGTCAAGCGGATGTATTTCTTGTACTTCAACCGGTAGGTCCGATAGTATTTGATGTAGCGATCCCGCATGGCTTCGTAGCTGTAAAAATAGGCGCTCGAACTACTGGTGCCTTCCGCAGGTTCAGGGTGTTCATGAATGATTGGCGGTGTGCTACCTACTGAACCAGCCGCTTCGGAAGGAACACATTCCATCCAGCCTTGTTCCACCATCCAGTCGTCGTTGAACACCTTGCCCAGGTACCGCGAGCCGTGGTCTGAAAACAGGGTAACCACCACGTCATCTTCGGTAAGGGTATCGGCAATTTCAAATACGGCTTGCATGGCCGAACCGCTGGAATAACCCACCATCAGCCCTTCGTATTTGGCCAGGTCCCTTACCTGGAAGGCACTATCTTTGTCCGTAACTTTTACAAAATCATCCACCAACTCAAAATTCATGTTGTGGGGAATGATGTTTTTGCCCAAGCCCTCTACCTTGTATGGCTTGATTTCGTTGGGATCGTATTCGTGGGTTTCCCAGAATTTTTTCAAAACAGAGCCATAGGCATCCACCCCAATGATTTTGATGTTGGGATTTTTTTCTTTCAAAAAGCGAGCTGTTCCCGATAGGGTACCCCCCGTGCCTGCACAACAGACGTAGTGGGTGATTTTTCCCTGGGTTTGTGCCCATATCTCTGGTCCGGTGGAGCGGTAATGCGCTTCCGCATTGTCCAGGTTGAAATTTTGGGCCAGGTAAAAGGAGTTCGGCGTTTCGTGCGCAATGCGCTCGGCAACGGAATAATAGGAACGAGGGTCGGCTGGTTCTACATCTACCGGGCAAATGACCACCTCGGCACCCATGGATTTGAGGAGGGAAATTTTTTCCTGAGAAGCTTTGCTCGTCAGGGTGAGGATACAGCGGTACCCCTTGATGGAGCTCACCATTGCGATACTGAAACCCGTGTTGCCAGAAGTGGCTTCTACAATTGTACCACCTGGTTTGAGCTTGCCACTGCGCTCCGCTTCTTCGATCATGAATAAGGCGATGCGGTCTTTGGCGCTTTGCCCCGGGTTGTAGGATTCCACCTTTGCGAATACTTTGGCTGGAATTCCCTGCGCAATACGATTCATCCGAATCAGTGGGGTATTGCCTATGGTTGCCAGAACGTTTTCGTAATGCATAAGCGCTCTTTTGGTTGAATAAATAGTTAAGGTTAATGGCACTTTGTCAGGCAAGTTCACGGGAAATCAAACACAAAAATAGTAAAAAATGCTTAGTTGGGTATCATCCCCATGTTTTAGCCTGCACTTTAATGGAGTGATTCCCCAAGTGTTGCTATATTTGGCCCTGATGTAGACGTTGATTATTCCCAACAGATACGTTGCTCACTCAAACCCGGACGAATGAATACAGGCAACATCAATGTAAAAGCACGCTTGATCCTATACCACAAAGGTCAGATTTTGCTCTTGAAGCAAACCAAACCCAATGGCGGGAACTACACACTTGTCGGGGGAAATGTAGAACTGCGCGAATCGGCCCGGCAATCCATCATCCGCGAAAGTTTTGAAGAGGCCGGAATTTTACTCAAACCTGAAGACCTGCACTTGGTACACGTGTTGCACAAAATCAAAAAACAGCAGCAACGTATTGTCATGTATTTCAAAGCCTATTATTGGGAAGGAGAACTCAAAGCCAAAGAAACCCATAAGTTCAAAGAAGCTGAATGGTTTTACCTCGATAATCTGCCCAAAAACCTCACCCAAACCGTGCGGCATGTATTGGACGAGTACCGCGAAGGCAATTTTTACTCGGAGGTATTGACAAAATAGGCAATCCAAATTGGTTGACTCAGGAACGGAAATCAAAAAGAGTCTTGCTGAAATGTACCTCTAATTGATTTCCCTTACCTATATTTGGTCAGGCTCTACACAACTGACCAAAAAGATGAAAAAACTGTACCATTTCTCTTTGCTGGGTTTACTCTTGCTCAGCATCAACCTTTGGGGGCAAAAAAAGAAAACCACGCCTCCGGCCGCTGCATCGACACCTGCACCAGTCGTTACCAATACTTTTGATGCCAAAAACTTCGCTGGCTTGCGTTGGCGCAACATTGGCCCATTCCGGGGTGGTCGCTCCAATGCAGTGAGTGGCGTAATCGGCAACGACAACCTCTATTATTGTGGCTATACTGGTGGCGGAATCTGGAAAACCGAAGATGCTGGTCTGACCTGGACCAATATCTCCGATGGCCAACTCAAATCCAGCACCGTAGGCGACATCGCTGTGGCCGAGTCAGACCCCAACGTGATCTACGCAGGTATGGGTGAGCACGCGGTTCGTGGGGTAATGACCACCTACGGCGATGGGGTATACAAATCCGTTGACGCAGGTAAGACCTGGAAAAACATGGGTTTGGAAAAAACGCGCCACATCTCCGACGTTGTCATCCATCCACAAAATCCCGATGTAGTTTACGTGGCCGCTCAAGGTGCCTTGCACGGCCCCAACGAAGAGCGGGGCATCTACAAATCCACCGACGGAGGTAAAACCTGGAAAAAAGTCCTTTATGTCGATGACAACTCCGGTGCTTCCAGCCTGAGTATGGATCATACCAATCCCCGCATTTTGTACGCTGCCACCTGGCAGCATCGCCGCACACCCTGGAAGGTAGAAAGTGGTGGCCCGGGCTCTAGCCTTTGGAAGTCGACCGATGGGGGCGAAACCTGGCGAAAAATCAACGAAGGCCTGCCCAAGGATTTGGGTAAAATGGGCATTTCGGTTTCCCCCGTCAACCCCAACCGGGTTTTCGCCATTGTGGAAGCCGAAAAAGCCAAGTCGGGCCTATATCGTTCCGACAACGGCGGCGAATCCTGGACCCTGCTGAGCTCCGACCAAAACATCAACTCCCGTTCCTGGTACTACATGGAGGTTTTTGCCGACCCCGTCAATGCCGATGTAGTGTACGTGCTCAATGCACCCATGACCCGTTCGATTGATGGAGGCCGCACCTTCAGTACTATCCGGGTAGGTCACGGCGATACCCACGACCTGTGGATCAACCCCAGGAACAACCAAAACATGATTCTGGGGGATGATGGAGGTGGTGAAATTTCCTTCAACGCTGGCCGCAGCTGGTCCACCCAGGGCAATCAACCCACCGCGCAGTTTTACCGCGTCAACACCGACAACCTCTTTCCTTACCGGGTGTATGGCGGGCAACAAGACAATACCTCCGTGGTTATTTCCAGCCGCAACAATGGCTCGGATATCGGCGTCACCGACTGGTTCATCGGGCCGGGGTGCGAAAGCGCCTACATTGCTTTTGACCAAAATAATCCCCAAGTCTTATTGGGAGGTTGCTACCAAGGCATCATCGAAGCCCTGGATACGCGCACCAACGAGAGCAAGGACGTGATGGCCTATTCCGCACTCAACCTGGCCAACCCGCCCAAAAAGATGAAGTACCGCTTCAACTGGAACGCCCCGATCGTCAGTTCACCACACGATCCCAAGGTGATTTACCACACTGGCAACGTGGTGCTGCGCACCCGCGATGGCGGAATCAGTTGGGAAAAAATCAGCCCCGACCTCACCCGCAACGACAGCACCAAGCAGGAAGTCGGCGGTGGCCCATTCACCAATGAAGGCGCCGGTGGCGAAAACTACAACACCATCTATTACCTGATCGAATCCAGTTTGGAAAAAGGGGTGATTTATACTGGCTCGGATTGTGGCCTCGTACACGTCAGCCGCGACGATGGCCGTACCTGGACCAACATTACGCCCAAAGACCTGCCCGAATGTATGATTCAGTCCATCGAGGTTTCACCACACGACCCGGGTACTGCCTACATCTGTGGCACGCGGTACAAGTTCAACGACTTTGTTTCTTATACCTACAAAACCACCGACTACGGCAAAAGCTGGGTGAAAATTGCCACAGGTATCGATACAGATGATTTCATCAAGGTCATTCGGGAAGACAAGGTGACCAAGGGTTTACTCTACGCCGGAGCAGAACGGGGATTTTACCTCTCCACCGATGGCGGCATGCAGTGGAATCGTTTGCAACTCAATTTCCCGATCGTACCCGTCACCGACCTGCAAATCCGCAACAACGACCTGGTGGCCTCCACCGCTGGCCGGGCCTTCTGGATTTTTGACGACCTGGGGGCTTTCCAACAGGCCAAAGGGGTAGTAGGCACTTCCACGGTCCACTTGTTCAAACCCCAGGCTACCCAACGCTACACTGGTGGCTCGTCTTACCTTTCGGGTGAAGGTGCTCCTGGCGTGGGCATGAACCGGGCAGAAGGGGTCATTTTTGATTATTACCTCAAGGAAAAAGCCGATACCAATACCCTGCGGGTGGAAATTCTGGACGCGACGGGCAAGGTGATCCGCAAGTTGAGCAACAAAAAAGACGAAAACTACAAGCGTTATCCTGGTGGCCCAGCCCCGGAACCCGTTTTACCCGCCGCCGCTGGGGTGAACCGTTTTGCCTGGGATTTTCGCACCGATGGTTTGGTCGATGTGCCAGGCGTGTTCATTTATGGCGATTACCGGGGGCATCGGGTTGCACCGGGAAGCTACAAAATCCGCCTGAGCCACCGCGGTCAGGTACTGGAACAGAGTGTAGAGGTCTTGCCCGATCCTCGCATCAATGTCAGCCCCGCTGACTGGCAGGCCCAGCAAAGCATGTTGCAAAAACTGGCTGAACAAATCAATGCCATCCACCAGTCGGTGCACCAATTGCGCAAAGTCCGCAAACAACTGGACGCCTACAACGAGGTGCTCAAAGACAATAAAGCCGCTGCCGATTTGTTGAAAAAAGGCCAGGACCTGGTCAAAAAAATCAACGACCTCGAAAGTGAACTGGTGGAACCACGCACCAAAAACGGCCAGGACGTGATCAACTGGCCCAGCAAACTCAGCGCCGAACTCTTCACCGTTCGCGGCCGCGTAGACATGCACGACCCCCGCATCACCCAGGGCAACCGCGATCGTTTTGCGGACTTGAGCGCAGAATGGGCCAAGCAGCAGCAGGGGCTACAGAACCTGAAGAAGGAGATTCAGGGGTACAACGAGGAGTTTAAGAAGCAGGGGATCCCGGCGCTGGTGGAGTAAGGGGAGTGACGAATTTTTTGAATGACGAATGACGAATCGAGAGGTCACTGAGCGTAGCCGAAGTGCCCAAGATTCGTCATTCGAAAAATCCGTCATTCTATTGGTTTAAATTCATCCCCTCCCTTTCTTCAAAACTTCAACAACACATACCCCTGTGGAACATAGGTCGTAATGGTCGTCAAGGCGGAATGAGCAACTCTTACCCCTGGCCAAAGGTCTTTCGTCACCATTTTGCGTGCGATCAGGGATTGGCCACAAACCATAATGTCTGCACCAGCTGCCAATAAGGCTTCATAAACCTTGAGATTGGGATTGTCGGTCTGAAAGCGCTCCTGGTATTGCGCATTGTTCAGCAAGGTGAATATCGCGCCCCCGTGGACGACCACCTTCACCTTGAGCGCCGCTTTGGGGACCCCCGCCAAACCATGCAGGTTCATCAATCGGGCTACGTTGTCCACCCAGCGGGAAATTTGTTTGTTGTCCTCGGCAGCAGTGGATAGGTCCACCATGAGTTTGTAGGTCAGGGTAGGATCGGGCCGCTCTGTCGCGTCGGGGATTTCGTAGATGCCCCCATACTCTTTTACGATAGGGAACTGGGCGCTTTGGCCAAAAAGGGTAGAACAACCCATCACCGCAATGACAATCAAACCGAACTTGATAAACTTGTGCATAAACTTGATTTTTAACCCGGGCTAAGTTAGGATATTTTGGATCAATTGAGCTCTTTCTGGGCGAAAGAGGCTCAATAGTTGGGCAAACACAGTCATATTCCAAAGGAAAACCCCGAAGGGGTGACAGGATTATATAAAATGGGAATCGAAGCGTTTTTCTCAATTCTGAACACCCTACCCTTCGGGTAGGCTGTACAGAATGGGGCAAAAACTACGTACCATTTTTTCCTAAGCATTGTGCTTTGAATTTGAAAAAGGACGTCCGGTTAGGATCAGCTTTTGTCAATTTCTCCAGGGTATTAGATTCCAATGCGATTT
>NZ_JANRKL010000092.1:0-6624 GCF_033763495.1 Haliscomenobacter sp.
CCTGTAGTACGGTACCAAACTCCTCCAATTCGGAAGCAGATCCAAATCCAGAGATCTGCTGCTTGAGTATCTGAGAAATTTCTTCTGGTCTTACATCAACCATTGTTTATCGAATTTGCACCTGCCGGTGAGAGCAGATGAAGTTATTTAAAGATGAGAGAGGAAAGATGAAAGATAAAAGATAAGAGAGGAAAGATGAAAGATGAAAGTTTCCACAAATTGGTTTTCATCTTTCATCTCTTATCTTTCATCTCTTATCTCTCATCTTTCATCTCTAAAAATTTATCTTCCAATTGCAGATTCAAACAAGTTGCCTTTGAACTGTTTGCGCATTTGATCCAATTCGTACTTCACACTTACATCGTAAACGTGGCCTTCGAACTCGATGATGAAGCCGCCAATCAGGCTTGGGTCGACTTTGCTTACCACCTCTACATTGGCGTAACCGATGGTAGCATCTTGCAATTTTGTCTTGATCTGGGCTTCCAGTTCGGGCGTGATTTCACCAGCAGTGATGATCGTGGCTTGTGAAATCTTATTCAGGGTCCGGTATTGGATGATGAACTCCTCCGCGATTTCCGGCAAATAAGCTTCCCGTTTTTTGGACGCCAGCAAGTCGACGAACTTGAAGGTCAGTTCTTCAAATCTATCTTTGAGCAGTGCCTCCAAAGCCTTCTTCTTGCGCGAATATTGGATCACCGGGCTGCGCAGGAAGCTGTTAAAATCCTTGCTGCTGCGGATCATCCGACGCAAATGCTCTACATCCCCGTGAATTTTCTCCAGGTTATTTTGCTCTACGGCCAGATCGATGAGTGATTTGGCGTAGCGAGATGCAATTCTATTAACGGACATAAAGAGGTGTGAGTGTGGGTGTGGGTGTGGGTATGTCCGAGACATCTTGGCACAAGCTTCGCTTGTGGTCGTTTGCCGAGGATCGCCCAGTTCCCTTACCTCTGTTAGTTAAATTTGATCTCTTCCACCAGTTTCTGCGCGAGCTCAACATTTTCGGTATTGCTCTTGAGTTCCTTGCGGACCAGTTTCTCAGCAATGTCTAGGGCCATGTTGCCCAGTTCATTTTTGATGCTGGTTTTCAATTCAAGGCGCATGTGCTCTACATCGGTTTTGGCCTCAGCAATCATGGCTTGCACCTTTACTTTAGCTTCTTCCTCGGCGCGTTTGATGGTCGCTTCACGAATTTCTTTTGCTTCTTTGATGATCGTAGCACGTTGTTCCTGCGCTTCTTTCAACAAAAGTTCGTTCTGTGATTGCATTTTGCCAATTTCTTCCCGGGCACGTTTGGCCTCATCCAATGCATTTTGGATATCAGCGTCACGCTTTTTCAAGGACTCTTGAATCGGACGGAAAGCAGTACGACCCAAAACGACCCATACCAAAAGGAAAATGACCGTGGTCCAGAAAATCAAACCTGGATCCGGTTGCATGACTGAAAAGCCGCCTAAAAAAACAAACTGCGTCATGTTTTATACATTGTAGCGCCGAAATCATCGGCGAGTATATTAAAAATGATGACTTTCCAAAACATGTTTGCACAGGTTCCACGCGGAACATGCGCACGCACAACAGGAATATGAAGACCGGCCAAAAGCCAACCGCTGCTGTCCGGTCTTCCTCTTTTTGTTGTAGCTTTTACTACGGGTAGGAATTAACCTGCCAACAGACCAACTACGATAGCAAACAGAGCAGCACCTTCCACCAAAGCAGCGGTCAAGATCATGTTTGCACGGATGTCGTTAACTGCTTCAGGCTGACGTGCGATAGCGTCCATTGCTTTGCTACCGATCAAACCTACACCGATACCAGCGCCAAGCGCTGCAATTCCAGCTCCAATTGCTCCCATTGTGAGATTTATTTAAAAGTTAAAAAGTTCTATTCAAAAACTTCAGGGTTCCTAAGTTCAAAGTTAATCGACTCAAGATCCTTGAAATCTATTTTTAGTGTGCGTGATGCGCCTCATCGTGGTGATCGTGATGGCCATCTTCTACTGCTGCGCCAATGTAAGACGCCGTCAGCATTGAAAACACGAAAGCTTGCAGGAATGCCACCAACAATTCGATCAGGTTCATAAACGCGGTAAACGCACCACCAACAATTGCGCCTACAACACCACCACCAAAGTTGGTACCGTTGTCACCGAATACAAAGATCAAACCAATCAAGCTCAGGATAATGATGTGACCAGCGGATATGTTGGCGAAAAGACGAATCATCAAGGAGAATGGTTTGATAACCAAACCGAGTACTTCTACTGGCGTCAGGATGGTTTTGACCCAAGCTGGAATGCCAGGCATCCAGAAGATGTGCTGCCAGTAATGGCCATTGCCGTTGATGTTGGTGATGATAAAGGCAAAAACGGCCAGTACAAAGGTTACGGCCAGGTTACCCGTTACGTTGGCACCACCGGGGAAGAAAGGCATCAAGCCCAGGAGATTGCAAAACAAGATGAAGAAGAACAAGGTCAAAATGAAAGGCATAAAACGCTCATAGTGTTTCAGCCCAATATTTGGTTTGGCAACTTCATCGCGGATGAACACAAAGAAAGGTTCGAAGAAAGATTGAATGCCGCTTGGTGCTTTGCCTTCATTTTTGCGGTAGCCATTGCGTACCGAAGTAAAGATCAGGATCAGCAGCAGGGCTGCCAGCATCATCGTGAACACGTTCTTGGTGATGGAAAAATCATAAAAGGAAGTGATGCCACCACCCATCATGCCACCGTCCAGGGTGCTGGGTTTTTCCAGTTTATATTCTTTGCCTTCGTAATGGGCATAAAAAACTTCAACTTCTTTTTCTTTACCCTTTACGATTTGCATTTCTTCTTTGCCGTGTACCCCTTCGATGTGTACTTCACCCATTGGGAAGGAAGGATCGGCAATGCGATTTACCCGACCGTGGTTGATCACATAGCGATCGATGGCTTTGTGGCCGTGTTCAAATTTGCCAGAGGAGAGGATGGTCCATTTTTTGGTAGGCTCGGCCGGAGCATACAGGAAACAGGGGAGGGGAATGTGTACTCCTTTCCAAACATGGAATTCATTGGCATCAGAAATGTGGTTCATCACGGTACCAACTGGATCGTACTTACCCGGGACCTCTTCTTCGTTCGCCCAGGCAAGGTTCATGCCCAAAATACTGATAAACAACGTCAAAGCTATTCTGATGATCGGCTTATTGCTCACTTTCACCTTCGTTTGTCTTTAAGAGTGAATTATGCTTTCGCTTAAATCGGTGCAAAGGTAGTATCTCTATCTCGCTTAAAGAAGCGAAAATTATCTTTTTTTACAATTAAGAAACATAAAGGAAGACTGAGGTACAAACACTTAGGCCATTTTGCCTTTTTTTCAGCTATAGAAAGCGGTAGCAGTCATTTGACGTGGAATGGCATTTGGTGAGTTTTTCGCTTGACAAAATTAAATTTTTGCCCGGGGTAGGAAGCTTTCACTTCGTCTACTTTGTATTTTACCGCCTTAAAAATACGACCTGCACCAATGGCAAATCTCAATCTGGATAGCATCAAAAAACGCAGTTTCGATGCCATCGTCATCGGCACTGGCATCAGCGGCGGCTGGGCCGCCAAGGAATTGACTGAAAAAGGACTCAAAACCCTGGTTCTTGACCGGGGTCGCGATGTACAACACATCGTGGATTACCCTACTGCCAACAAAATGCCCTGGGAACTCGAACACCTGGGTACCGTACCTAGTGCCATTGCTGCGGAGTACCAAAAATCCAGAACCAATATCCACTACATTTTTTCGGAAGCTACCACCCATTTTTTGGTCAAGGACAGTGAACAAGAGTACATCCAGGACAAACCCTTTGCCTGGATTCGAGGCTATCAGGTGGGAGGCCGCTCCTTGCTGTGGGCCCGCCAAACCCAGCGCTGGAGTGATTTTGACTTTGAAGGCCCGGCCCGGGATGGTTACGCCGTGGATTGGCCGATCCGCTACAAAGACATTGCGCCCTGGTACAGCCACGTGGAAAAATTTGCGGGCATCAGCGGCAACCGCGACGGGGTGGCAAGTTTGCCCGATGGGGAATTTTTGCCCCCACACGAAATGAGCTGTGTGGAAAAACACTTTAGCCAGCAGGTTGCCCAAAAATTCCCCGATCGCCATGTCATCATCGGCCGTTGCGCCAACCTGACCCAGGTCAATGAGATTCACCGCCAGCAAGGTCGGGGTAAATGTGCCCACCGCACCCTCTGCGAACGCGGCTGCCCGCTGGGAGGCTATTTCAGCACCAACTCCTCTACCCTGCCCTGGGCGGCCAAAACGGGAAAGATGACCCTACGCCCACATTCATTGGTGCACTCCATTATTTATGATGAGCAAAAACAAAAGGCCGTAGGTGTGCGCGTAATCGATACCCAAACCCTCGAAACGCTGGAATTTTACGCCAAAATCATTTTCCTGAACGCGAGTGCCATGAACAGCAACCTGGTGCTGATGAACTCTACCTCCGCCCGTTTTCCCAATGGCTTGGGCAACGACAGTGAGGTACTGGGCAAATTCCTGGGTTGGCACAACTACCGGGGCGGCATTTCGGCCGAACACGAAGGGTTTTTGGACAGTACCACCGAAGGTAAACGCCCCAATGGAGCCTACGTGCCACGCTTCCGCAATGTATACAAACAAGAAACCGACTTTTTGCGCGGGTATGCCGCACAAGTGGGCTCGTCACGGAGTAACATACAAGACGGCTGGGGAGCCGACCTAAAGGACAACCTGACTAAAAAACTGGGCCGCTGGACCATCAGTGCCAGCATGGTAGGCGAGGTGCTGACCCGTGAAAGCAATTTTGCCCGGCTCGATCCCGTACTCAAAGACAAATACGGCATGCCCCAAATGCGCTTTTCGGTGGAGTTCAGCGACAATGAGCTAAAAATGCTCAAGGACTTCCACGATTCTTTTGCGGACATGCTGGACGCAGCGGGTTTTAAAAACATTCAAAAAAGAGATACCCAACGGGTACCCGGTCACGCCAACCACGAAATGGGCGGGGTGCGAATGGGTAAAGATCCGAAGACATCGATGTTAAATGCATACAACCAGTTGCACGCTTGCAAAAACGTGTTTGTGACGGACGGGGCTTGTATGACTTCGACGTCGACGCAGAATCCGTCGTTGACGTATATGGCGTTGACGGCACGGGCGGTGGATTGGGCGGTGCAGGAGTTGAAAAAAAGGGAGTTATGATGATTGCCTTATCCTCAGGAAGCGCTTGTTTAATCTAGGTGATTAGACTTGAACAAGCGCCTCCATTTGGCTTTAATCTGTCACTTGCTTTTTTGCCTAATTTGCCCATTCAGGCTAGTACTTTTTTTGATCGTAGTAGGATTACCAATGTAGGTGAAAACGGATTCGTTCTCCACCCTAGCATCCATCGACTTAACAACCTTCATTTTGCATTTTGAAGCACCGAGGATGATCGTTTTACAATCCAAACATTCAAAATTTTCTCCATTTAAAGTACTCCCACCTTGAACAACCAAACTGGAAAGGGTTCGTGCCTTACCGCTCATGTTCAAGATAGAGCCACCCATGACCGTACAGCTAAAGCTATCTACATTTATCTTACAATCAGCAAAGGCACCACTTGCTAGTAACAATGTCAATTTGTCAAATTCAATTGGTTCTTGAATTGCTAAACTTCCCCCTTGCTGAATTGAAATGGTTGAAAGTTGGTTTTTGGGTAGGTAAACTTTAATTCCTTGATGAGTTTCCAATGACTCTGCCAATCGAATTACTAAAGTTCCTTGTATAATTTCCGATTTCACAAGAGGCAATATATTATTTTGAGCGACTACTTTCATATTTTGGTCTTCGCCCGAAAAAATAGCCAGCTGAATACCATTTCCAACTATAACAGTTTTAAAAGAATCATTAAAAGTTCTTAATTCTTCAACTGCATCTCCTTTCCCTACAACCTTGGGGGCCTGAGGAGAAGTCATGTAGTTGATGTAATTGGCATCTCGATCTTGGGCGTTAAGATTGAGTACAAGTAGAAATGCAACCAAACCATTTAAAACCTTCATGTCTATTTAGTTTTATGATTTAAAAATTAATGCAGTGTCCAATAAAATGCTCCCTTAAATATGGGATTTTTAGCGCATCAATAAAGGGATCGTATTTATGCCATCATTAAGGGGATAATCGTTTTTGACCCAAAATGTATACAAGCCAAAATCAGTACAATCGGTACAATTTTTTTCATGGACAAATCCTCAAAAAGAACCTGGAGTGCAACGACCATCACTGCGAAATAGGCAAACTCCATCAAACTGACCGACGACATAATGGAATCCATGACATTGCTGGCAAATGGATCTTCATTGCCGGTTTCAGCCTTCAAATAAAAAGCACGGTTGAATGCGCCTAGTTCATAGGACTGAAAATCGGCATTAAACAAAGTGAAGTACAAGCTGGAAATGATGCCTGGAATAAAAAATACACAATAACTGATCAAAATGGCTTTGAGCAATTTTTTGCTTTCCAGGTTTTGCCACAGGTATGAAATCCCTTTAAGCAGTAAAAAATTGAAAAATAAAAACAAGAACATAAGAATAACTCCCAGCAGGTAATTGAACACCAAAAAGGACTGAAAAGT
>NZ_JANRKL010000093.1:0-7812 GCF_033763495.1 Haliscomenobacter sp.
GTAGGATTTTACCCCTGCTTCGAAGTAGCGATAGGATTTGGCTACCAAATCAGCGAGTTGCTGGGTTGGCGATAAAATTTCTACTACGCCCAAAGGCATCTCGGTTACTTTTACCTCATCGTTGCCAGGACGAAACTCAAATCCTTTGTAGATCAAAACATCGGGTACAATTTCTTTCCCATCAATCAATAAACTCAATTCAGATATCCCATCATATATATCCGCATATTTTCTATCCAGCAACTTTACAAGTTTTGACTGAATAAATGCATGGTTTCGACTTGGCATAGGTTTACCTCTTTCCAGTTCATATTCCGATTGCAGCAATACTGTTTCCATAATTCTCTCTTTTCAGTACTGAACAAATATAAACAAAAAATCGTTTCAGGGCTAATTTTCTACAGCCCCTCCAAACCACTGTTCTTCAGACTGCAATTCCTGCAAATCACCCCAGATTTGATCCAAAATACCGGAAAGCTGATCCATCGGCAGGCCAGTTTTTGCCCCCAGTTCTAACTCCTTCACCAAGGCTGCGGTTTTTTTTAAACCTACGAATTCTAGTTGAGGCTTAAAACTATGGGCAATTTGCCCCAAACTATTATAATCAGCGGTCTGGAGTGCTTGCTGCAACTGTTCCATCTCCAGAGGCGACTGCTTCAGGAATTTTTTGATGAAATAGCGCATTTGTTCCTCATCGTCTTCCGTAAAATCACGCAGAAAACTCAAATCCAGAAATTGATCAGCTTGCTCGACAACTGGAACAGTTAAAGAGGATATCGCTTTTTCGTCATTTTCCAAACCCAGTGCTTCGCCCATTACAGCGGCCAATTGATAGGGTTTAAAAGGTTTGCTCAGGTGGGTGTTCATGCCGGAATTCAGGGCTCTTTCGATGTCCTCCTGGGTAGTAGAAGCAGTCAGGGCAATGATGGGCAGCTCGGGATCGGGAATGGTGTCGGATGCACGGATGAGCCGGGTAGCTTCGGTACCCGAAAGGGTCGGCATTTGCATGTCCATGAGCACCAGGTCAAAAGGTTTGGTTTCCAGGGTATTTATGGCTTCTTTGCCGTTGGTGGCTTCTACTATTTCCGCGTTTTCGAAATGGCGCAGTATGGCTTCGTGCGCAATTTCGCGGTTGAGTTCATTGTCGTCAACCAGGAGAATGCGGAGTTTCTGAGTGGAATACATCTCGATCGGCTCCTCCGTTTTGATACTGAGGTTTGCAGTATCAGTTACAGGGAATGGTATAGTGACCGTAAAAGTGGTGCCAACTGCGAGCGTACTTTCTACATGGATTTCTCCGCAGTAAAGTTGTACCAATTCCTGGGTGACCGTCAACCCCAAACCAGTACCTCCAAAACGAGCTACGGTATCTTCCCCAGCTTGCTGAAAACTACCAAACACCGCCTTGATTTTTTCAGCAGGAATGCCGATTCCGGTATCGATGATCCTGAAGCGCAAGTATACCTGTTGCTCCTCTTCGTGGGGCAAATCGGCATCTACCAGTATCCGCACCGCCCCTTTTTCCGTAAATTTAACCGCGTTACCCACTAGGTTGATCAAAATCTGAAAAAGCCGGGTAGGGTCTCCCAAAACTGCTTCGGGAACATTCTGCCGTATTTCGAGCAGGAGATCAATGCCCTTGTTTTGCGCCCGGAGGGCCAGTGATTCCTGGACATCCCGGGCGACACTCCCGGGCGAAAAGGGAATTTTGCGGAGTTGTACTGCCCCTGCTTCCAGTTTGCTCAATTCCAGTACGTCGTTGACCACTTCATTCAAACGTTCGGTAGAATGGGAAATGGAAAACAACCAACGGCGTTGTTTTTCAGTAAGGGAGGTTTCCAGCAGCAAATCGGCAAATCCGGCGATCCCGTGCAAGGGCGTGCGGATTTCATGGCTGATATGGGCCAAAAAACGTTGTTTGAACTGTTCACCCTGTTCTGCTCGTTCCTTTTGAGCGATCAATTGTTGTTGGGTGGCATTGAGGCTGTTCAAGGCGCGCCGCAACACCTTGTTCGCCTTGGTTTTTTGCTGGTTGTTGAAGTACAGAATGGCCAGCAACAACAATGAGATCAGATAAGCCATGTGCAGGGTTTTGTGTTGCAAAATACAGCCATTGAACGAGGTGTAGATCAGTCACTTTCCCGTTGGTAGATTTGAGTTTCCGGTTGGCAGTTCTCAGAATTTTGAAAACAGTTCCAAAAACTCATCTTTCCGGTTGCGTGCCACACTTACCGTGGTACCGTCTTCCATAATCAAATACCCGCCTTCGGAGCGTACGAACTGTTTGATGTGTTGAACGTTGACGAGGTGGGAATTGTGTACCCTGAAAAAGCCATGACCGTCGAGGATTTCCTCCAGTTGTCCCATGGGTTTGGACACCATGAGTTTTTCGCCCCCCAACAAAACAACAATGGTGTACATGCGGTCACTTTCACAGCGCACAATATCACTGATGGGTTTGAATACCAGGCCTTCGGCGGTGGTCAGGGCAATTTTTTCCGGTAGCACCACTTTGGATTTACCTTGCTGGGCCAGTTGTTGGACTTGTTCGCGCAAGATGCGGTTCGGGCTGTTCAAGGCGCGGTTGATCGCCGCCAGCAGTTCTTCTCTGCCAATGGGTTTTTGGAGGTAATCCAGGGCACTGTAGCGGATGGCCTTGATGGCATATTGCTCGTGAGAGGTGGTAAAAATGACCTGAAAATCCACTTGATCCAGGCGTTCCAGCATTTCAAAGGCGGTCATGTCGCCCAATTCAATGTCCAGAAAAACCAGATCCGGCTTTTGAGCTTCGATGGCCGCAATACCTTCTTGCCCGCTACTGGCCTGACCCAGGAATTGGATGTTTTCGGCGCCGTATTTATGGAGCAGGAAGAGCAGTTTTTCTGCCGCATCGGCATTGTCTTCGATCAGGAGGGTTTTCAGCATGGCAAAAATACAATGGGTAATGGCATGGGCAAATATAGGGAAAAAGCTGTATCGCAAGCCGTTTTTGTATTTTAAATATAGGGTAGTTTATCCCCCTCAATTTCATCCTTGACGCGCTCTGGTCGCCTAAAAATGATTTGACGCCTGCGTAGGCGTTCAAAAAATGCTATTTTTGTTTCAACCAAAAACCCGCCCACCGATGCTAAGATGCTTGCTTACTGTTGTATTGCTCGGCACCCTTACAGGTGCTTTTGCCCAGGGCAAAAAAGGCCAGGCGCTAATTGATTCCCTTCGACAGGTTTTGCCCAAACTCCAAAATGATCAAAAAAAAGTAAATACCCTCAATAGCCTCAGCTACGAGCTGCGTCGCTTCAATCCCGATACCGGTTTTTATTATGCCAGGCAGGCCTTACAATTGGCTCAAAGCATTGGCTCCAAATCAGGCGAAGCAGAGGCCAATCGCCTGGCGGGAGTTAATCTGTATCGTTTGGCGGAATATGCCCAGGCTTTGGACTACCACGAAAAAGCCAGTACACTTTTTGAGGCAATCAATGACAAAAAAGGTCTGGCTGCCAATCTGAACAATACAGGCAACATTTACCTGGCTCAGTCCGATCTCACCAAGGCTTTGGCCTGTTACCAAAAAGCCCTGCCGATCAATGAAGGTATGGGCAACTTGCAAGAGGTGGCCAATAACCTCAACAACATTGGGAATATTCACTACAGTACCGGGGAAAACCAGGCTGCACTGGAAAATTACCTGAAAGTTCAGCCCATTTATGAAAAATTGGGTAACCAGGCTAACTCAGCGCTTACACTGGGGAATATCGGCTCAACCTATCAACGCTTCGCGGACTACCCTCGGGCGTTGGGTTATTTTCAAAGGGCACTAGCCATGTATGAAAAAATGGAGGATGAATCCGGGCAGGCGGGTAGTTTTGAAAGCATTGGGAATATTTATTTCGATCTGAAAGATTTTCAACAAGCTCTGGAGTATTACCAAAAGGCTCTACTTATGTATGAGCGATTAGAAGATAGGCCTGGACAAGCTACTAATCTCAATTCGATAGGTTCTGTTTATAATCATTTGTCCAATTACAAAAAATCTTTAGAGTATCATGAACGCTCTTTGGCGATTTACGAAAAAATTGGTAAACAGGAAGGAATCGCTTCTAACTTGATCAACCTAGCTGAGATCTATCAAAAACAAGACGAGATCCAGAAGTCTTTGGATTTTTTTCAAAAGTCTTTAAACATATATGAGGCAATTGGTAGCAAGTATGGGCAAGCAGCTGCCTGGAATAGAATTGGCCAAAACTATACTACCCTATCCAATTTTTCTTTGGCCATGAGCAGCCAACAACGCGCCTTAAAATTAAGCCAGGAAAGCAAAGACCTGGCAAATGAACAATTGGTTTGGAACGACCTGAGTATTTTGTATGAAAGGCAGGGGGATTACACCGCAGCCTATAAGGCCTATAAAAACTACATCACCTTGCGCGATAGCATCCAGGGACAGTCGATTAAAAAAGAAATCACCCGTAGGGAAATCCAGTTTGAATTTGACAAAAAAGAAGCCACTTACCAGCTGAACCAAAGGCTAACCGATGAGCAATTGCAAAAACAAGTGTTGCTCGCCAAACAACGTAGCCAACAACTGTTGCTCAGTAGCCAACAACTGGCGCTGAGCAACAAGGAAAAAGACCTGCAACGCCTGGCCTTTTTGAAAGAACAAGCGGAAAAACAAGAGAAGGAAAAACAATTGACTTTGGTGGAAAGGGAGAAACAATTACAAGCAGCAGAACTCAGAACCATGACTCAGGAAGCTGCCTTACAACAAGCCACGATTCGGGCGAGGCAACAGGAGCGCAACATCCTCATTGTAGGTGCCGGACTCTTGCTTGTGGCGCTGTTTTTCATTTACCGCAACTTCAGCAACCAACGCAAATCTAATCGTCTACTTTCTGCTGAAAAACAAAAGTCGGATAACCTGCTGTTGAACATTCTGCCCACTGAGGTAGCCGATGAATTGAAAGACAAGGGCTCTGCAACAGCACGTCAATTTGACGATGTAACCGTGCTGTTTACCGATTTTGTTAAATTCACCACCATCTCCGAAACCCTTAGCCCAACAGCCCTGGTGGCTGAAATAGACCACTGTTTTCGGGCCTTTGATGCGATTATTGGAAAGTACGAGATGGAAAAAATCAAAACCATCGGTGATGCCTATCTGGCCGTATCGGGCTTACCGACCCCCGACCCCCGGCACGCCCAAAAAGCCATTATGGCTGCTCGCGAAATTTGTGAATGGGTGGCAGACCCCAACAACCGCTCCAAATTTGAAATTCGCATTGGGTTGAATTCCGGACCTGTGGTAGCTGGAATCGTAGGTGTGAAAAAATTTGCTTACGACATTTGGGGGGATACGGTCAATACCGCCGCCCGGATGGAGCAAAACAGCGAAGCCGGGAAAATCAATATTTCAGGGAGTACTTATGCACTGGTTAAAGATAATTTTGCCTTTGCACACCGAGGCAAAATAGAAGCCAAGAACAAAGGTGCGATTAATATGTATTTTTTGGAAGCTTAAGAGCTTCATAGAAGCTACCACAAAACTCCAGTCTTTGGAAAAAAATGAAGATTGTGGTAGCTTCAAGCCTGTATGCAGGTAGTATTATCTCAGAAAAAACAGACGGGATCGATGCAAATTTAAAATCTGCTAAAATCAAAACCCGCACCATTGCAAAGTAAACGACCCATTGAATCAATAGTGAACTCAAGCCCATCAGCAACAGAATAATCTATTGAACATTTGCCTAAGCTATTACCTTTTGAATCCCGCATGGCAATTTGAAAATGATTTACATCGGTCATTGACTGTACCATAGTAGTCGGACCATCAATTTTAGTATGGGTCGAATAGACTGCATCTAGTTTCGATTGATTGTCTGCAAACTGCGGATATATACAAAAGTTTCCATCTGTTTGATAAACCCCGATGAAAGCTCCATCTTTAGATTGCAACATGTCTCCGGTCTGCAGAAGCCTTTTTATACTAGTAGGTACACTGGTAGAAAAACTAAAACTCCCTTTTTCACCCATAACCACTCCAGTCAGTGGCGTGTTTGGATTGATTGGAGTGCTTGCATTGTAAGGCGAATACAGATCAACCTGAAAATTTAAAAGATTGCTCGGTGCATATGCGTTGTCCCCAAACGGCACCACGAACACCAATTCTGTATCGGAGATGTTATTAAGTATGTTAACTTCACTCTGGTAGCTTCCATTTCCTGGTTGTTGTAAGTCGGTCATGGTGATCACAACCCTCAGAGTGCTGTGGAGGGGGGAATCAAAAGTGAGGGTAAAACCCAGGCCTGGATCGGCAGCTTTTACATCACCTACGCGTGTTGGCATAATCTCGTGTTTTTAGATGGTTAAATTGTTTTGATCTCTGCTTCAAAGATGCAACAGTCACCATCACAAGACTAGTCCCAACTTCCCGTTGGTTGATTCGGCTTTCCGCTTGGTAATTTTTTGGCGTTAATACTGTTTTTAGGGGGGTAAACTCACTCATTTTTTCTTTTGCTGATACTCCACCACAGCGTTCAATACTTTTTGGGTCAAAAAATTCGGGTTGTAATTCCTGGATTCAGCACCTGGCAGGACATTCCAGGCATTGAACACCACCACCATGTCGTACTCAGGAATAATGATCGGAAACTGGCCCCCGAAGCCATTGCCGCCCCAGGTAACTTCGCTGGCTTTGTTGCCATAGGCGCCCAGCCACCACTTGTAGCCGTAACCACGGTTGGGGCCAAACTTGCTGTAAGGCGAAACCGACTGCTGCACCCAATCCGTGCTGATGATTTGCCGGCCTTCCCATTTCCCATTTTTCAGAAACAAGTAGAACAATTTTGCTACGTCGCTTTTTTCCAGGTAAACCCCACCTTCACTGTCCACCAGGCCGTAGGGGGAACGTTTCCAAAAATGATTGTTGATGCCCAGCGGCTCAAAGAGGTGTTTTACGGCGTATTCTTCAATGTCCCGACCCGTGGCGACCCGGAAGATGTGAGCCAGCAATACAGTGGCCCCGCTGTTGTAATTGAACACCTTGCCAGGTTCGTCCGACATGGGAAAATCGATGGTGAATTTAACCCAGTCAAAACTAGCTTCCAGTTGGCTGCAGCTGTTGTTGGGATCGGAGTAGGGGAGGTCTTCATGCCAGTCAAATCCGGCGGTCATGGTCAGCAGGTGCCGGATGGTCATTCTCCTTTTGCGGGCATCAATGTTTTTGACGGCAGTGGTATCAAAAAAACTCAAAACCGGTGTATCCAGATCCGGGAATTCCTTGCGGGTCACCGCCACCCCAATGATCATCGAAGTGATGGTTTTGGAAACGGACTGTAAAGTGTGAAGTTTACCGCCATGGTAAAAAGGGTGCCACCAGGCGGAGAAGTAGTTGTAAGGCCCGGTGGGATCGGTGGCATTCAAACCACCTTTTTCAACGGCTTCCTGCTTGTACAATTCGGCGTAATTGTGGCTGTATGAGGCTTCATAAGCGATCTGGCCGTGGCGGATGATCAGCATGCCGTCCACATTGCCGTATTTCCCGGCGGCAAAATCGCGGTCGAGGGCAGCGAGGGAGTCGGGGTTCAGGTTTAGTTTTTCAGGGCTGTTTTTGGGCCAGGCCTGGGTGGGCCATTTGTCCTGAGCATTGGCTGAAAGGAGGCTGATCAAGAGGAGGAGGGGGAGAAAGGGTTTCATGGTTTCGAATTTTGAGAATCGTATTTGATTTGAAGCGATTTTGAGTGACGAGTTCCGAGTACATGAGTAGCGAGTTTTGAAGTGGGCTACCGCAGCAACTTGGGCACAGTTTTGGTCTAAGCC
>NZ_JANRKL010000094.1:0-16051 GCF_033763495.1 Haliscomenobacter sp.
GGGGAGTACAGCCTACGTTAGATCAAAATCCTACCTTTTTCTCGAACAAAAGGTAGGATTTTTACTTACCTCAAATGTACTCCCCTGTAGGGGTCGGGGGTTCTAAGGCAACAGTAAAATGCTCAATATCAACCACAACTCTAATTTGACGATAATTGCCCACCTTTACCCCACCATATCCACAAATAAACTCTCCATCGTTTTTTCCAAATCCGGACTAATCCCCGGGTGCGGCCGCGAAGTTTGAATCGAACCACTGCGCACAGCCGTGAGCCAGCGAAAACGTTCAGCGGCGTCGAGCTGGGCGATGGGGCTTTTGACCTTTTCCCCGGCGGCAATTTTGTTAAAAGCCTCCAGGTTTTTGCGCAATTCCTCCACATCGGCGTCGGGTCGCAGGGCCAGGATTTTTTCTTCCGGGAGCTGATAACGCATTCGGATGAGTTTTTGCCTTTTGCAAAACAAAATCACGCCCACATTCACGAACTCCTCCCGTTCCACCGCAGGCACTACCCGGACGATGGCGTATTCATACAAGTGTTTTGGCTGCATCTTGGGCTTCTTTTATGAACTGCTCGGAATGAAGGAGTCTCTGGCTCAGGAAATTGTAATAGGTGTTGCGCATTTGCTCGGGGCTTTGCTCGACGGAGTCCCATTGCAGCCATTCGTCGGGTATCCAACTTACAATTTCCTGAATTTTATCTGCGGTGATCGCGGTTCGGGCAAACTGGTTGGCAGCTTCCAGTTGGGTTGCCTGGGGCAACAAAACGTGGGTTTTGATGTAGGGAAAAGCGGCGTTGGCTTTCTGCTCAAAAGTGTCCCAACTGTGGTGGAAAAATAGACTGGCTCCGTGGTCAATCAGCCACAGTTCCCGGTTCCACAGCAGCATATTGGTATTGCGGAAGGAGCGATCCACATTGGCAATCAAGGCATCCAACCAAACTACTTTGGAGGCCTGCAGCGGGTCCAACTGGGTGACCGCCGGATCATAGGTGAAGGCGCCCGACAAAAAATGCAAACCCAGGTTCAAACCCTGACTGGCTTTCAACAGATCCTGGATTTCTTCGTCGCCTTCGGTGCGGCCAAAGTCTTCGTCCAGGCCCGCAAATACCAATTCTGGCACCTTTAAACCCAACAAACGCGCCAGCTCGCCGCCGATCATTTCTGCGATCAGGGTTTTGACTCCCTGGCCGCTGCCCTTGAATTTTACGACATACTTGAAGCCATCGTCGGCTTCGGCCAGAGCTGGCAGGGAGCCGCCTTCCCGCAAGGGTTGCATGTAACGCGTGACGGTAACGGTGCGGAGTGTGGTCATTTTACGAAGTAAGAGGTTGTGAGTTGGGGTAAAAGTAAGGATTAAGTCGGGACTACTCCGCTTTATGATGGCATTTAAAGTGGTCAAATTCGACAACTTTAAATTTTGCTCGGAGGACATCAATTGCCCCTGGCTTCAGCCTGGGGTTTTTGCTACTTCCTCGGATTTGGGCTTTAGCCCCATTTGAAAATTAAGGTTGTGGCTAAAGCCCGATCAGAGGGAGGAACCCGATCCACGCGCTAAAGCACGTGGCAATTGATGTCCTCCGAGCAAAATGTCTAGTAGTCTGGTTCAACACTATCTCCATTCTCTTCTCTATTCTTATACTTCTCCCTCGCTTTTACTTTCCAGGCTGCGTCTATTTCCCAGTCACCAGCCATAATGCAGCCATAGGGCATAATTTCGTCAAGCACCTCACCAAGCCCAAATTCCTGCATTTGTTGTTTTACCATATTGGCGTCTTTGTAGGCGCTTGGTAATTCCGAAATATCAATGTGATTCGAGAAAAAACGAATATCCAGACCTTTCGTCTCCTCGTGAAAGATTTGCTCGATGGTTTTGTGGGCCAGATTTTTCTTGTGTCGGCCACGGCTAATGTTTCGTCCTGCTCCGTGTGGGGCAAAGCCTAAATTGTTAGCAGTGGTGTTGCCTTTTACAATTAAAACGGGCTCACTCATATTCAGCGGAATGAGTCGTAGGCCATCTTTGCTGTCGGGAACAAATTTGTCGTCCAATGGGGTCGCACCTTTGGCATGATAGAACAAATCATCTTCTTTAAATACAAAATTGTGCTCGTTCCAAAACCGGTCGAATGGGTCAATTTTTAGTCCTTGAGTGGTTGCATTATGAATGGTCGTGTGGTTCAACTTTGTCCATTCCCGAACCAATTGCAAGGCATCCCAATATGTTTTCCCTTCCTCAGTGTCATAAGGTATCCAAGCGTTTTTCTCTGAGGTTTTTGGCGATATTTCTTTTCTGAAATATTCGGCTAATTTCATCCCTTGTGTGTAAAGGTTTGCTCCAAATCCACGGCTGCCATGGTGGGTGACCATCATGGTTTCGCCTGTCTTTTTGGAAATGCCGACAAACAGAAAATGGTTTCCGTCACCTTGGGTTGCTAGATGGGTCCTTGCAAAACTTAAACTACGTTCGGAGTTTAAAAATCTATTTCCTGCAATTTTTTCTTCAAATTCTTTTGGTAGAACAGAAAATTCTGCCCGCCCACCGCCGCCAAAATGAGTAACGGAATGGGCCATGTCCAGAACTGCTTTTGGGGATAACATTCCGAAATTTGTCATCATGACCGAACAGCAGATGTCCGCACTGTGCATGGAGGGGTGAATGGCATTATTTGCAACAGCAACCCCTCCAACTGGAATTTGTCCATTACCAGTTGGGCAAGCGTCTGGCATGACCGCTCCGCCTACCAGAGTCGGCGTTTTCATCAGTTCGTTCATTGCTGAAAGCACACTTTCAACGTTTAAAATTTCCTCTGCTGTCTCCGCTCTTATGTTTTTGTAAAAGTGTACAGGTTCTGCAAACGGCTCAATATGATTAGGCCGAAACGTCTCCAAATAATTGGTTAAGCTATCGCCAGAAAGTTGATGCTTGTTGGCATATTCTATAGCCTCTTTGAACCATTTGTTTGGCTTAAACCCTAATTCTATTAGGTCTTTTCCGGTTATCATTTTGTCATTTATTGTTTTTGGTTGCAGCATCTGCTAAAATAGCTCATAACGCGTTACGGCTTTGCGAAGTTCCGAAAATATGGAGCCAAGTACATGGCCAGAAAATTGTGGATTGGCGATTACCCAGAAAAAGTATACAAACACCCTGAATTTGTATTACCCCTACCACCGCATTTCCCCCCAACTTTGTACCATCAATCAAAAGCAATCAAACATGAGCAAAGTAATATTGATCACCGGAGCAAGTTCAGGCATGGGCAAAGAGGCCGCCAAAAAACTCATTCAGCAGGGCCATAAAGTGTACACTGCCGCTCGCCGCATCGATCAAATGCAGGACCTGAAGGCCATGGGTGGTTTCCCGCTGCAAATGGACATCAGTAACGAAGCCGATGTGCAAAAAACGGTGGATACCATCATTCAGGCGGAAGGGAAAATTGATGTATTGTGGAACAATGCAGGGTATGGCCTTTATGGGGCAGTGGAAGAAATTCCCATTGCTGAGGCGCGCAAACAGTTTGAAGTGAATTTGTTTGGTCTGGCCTCGCTCACCCAAAAAGTAGTGCCCTTCATGCGCGAAGCCCAATCGGGTATGGTCATCAACACCTCCTCGATGGGTGGAAAAATTTATACGCCTATGGGTGCCTGGTACCACGCCACCAAACACGCCCTGGAAGGCTGGAGCGATTGCCTGCGCCTGGAACTGACGCCCTTCAACATCAAGGTAGTGGTATTGGAACCCGGGATCATTGAAACTGAGTTTGGATCGGTGATGTTGGACAGCCTTACTCAGTTTTCCGAAAAAGGCCCTTATGCCTCTATTGCCAATAAGCTGGTGGCTGCCACCAATAAAATGTACGAGCAGGGCGGCACCAAAACTTCCGTAATTGCGGATACCATCGTGAAAATTGTGAACAGTACAAACCCCAAAACCCGCTATCGGGTAGGCAAATGGGCGAAACCAATGGTCTGGATGCGGGTTTATTTGGGCGATAAACTTTTTGATCGTATCATTATGAGTCAAGTCTGAAAAAACATGAGCCACATCATTCACCTGGAAAGCATCGGGGATTTGAACCGGCTGCTGCAACAGCCCCGCCCCCGGCACCCACTACTGGGAGTGGTTGACTTTACCCAGTTCGACGAGCAATTTGGTGCGGGAATGAAAATCAGTTCGGGTTTTTATACCGTCATGTACAAAAACTACTGCGTCAATACCCTCAAGTACGGCCGCCAATACTACGATTTTCAGGAGGGAAGCTTGATGTGTATTGCCCCCAAGCAGGTGGTCACGCTGGATGAGGCCGTAGAAAGACCGGCCAATGCCATGGGTTGGGGGCTATTTTTTCACCCCGACCTGATTAGGGGAACGGCCCTGGGCAAAAACATCAAAAACTATTCTTTTTTCTCCTACGATACGAGTGAAGCCTTGCACTTGTCGGAGAAAGAAGAGCGGACCCTTTTTGACTGTGTACAAAAAATAGAAGCGGAACTGGCTGAAAACATTGATCGGCACAGCCAAACGTTGCTGGTTTCCAACCTGGAATTGCTCTTGAATTACTGCACGCGCTACTACGACCGGCAGTTCATCACCCGCAACCAGGCCAACAAGGATATTTTAAGCAAAATAGAGGCCGTACTGAGCAGCTATTTTCAAGCGCCAGACTTGTCTGAAAAAGGGCTCCCCACCGTGAAGTACCTGGCCGATCAGGTGTTTTTGTCTCCCAATTACCTCAGCGATTTGTTGAAACGGGAAACGGGTATGAATGCGCAGGACCGTATCCATTATCATTTGATTGAGGAGGCCAAGAACCTTTTGCTGAGTTCAAATCAATCGGTGGGGGAGTTGGCCTTTTCTTTGGGCTTTGAATATCCGCAGTATTTTTCCAGGTTGTTTAAGGCGAAGACAGGGATGACGCCGGGGGAATTCAGGAACAACAACTGAGCGCGCAACTTGTCGGCTATGGGCGAACTATCCGATAAGAATCGAATTAGATTGCGCTTTAGATTCAAGGCTGGTTATAACTTATCGATTGTTTCTTGAAAATTTTTCAGAAATGCGCCAACATGAAAACCATCCATCAGGGCATGATTAACCTCAATAGATATGGGTAAGTTTATTTTTTCGCCATCGCTGAAGTACTTCCCAAAAGTAATTTTCGGGATAGAGTCAGCAGTCCCCATTTTCTTCGCATGTTTAATACTACTAAAGGATGTCCAGGGTATTGTTGAGTAATGAATGACGTTGAGAAGTTCAGATTTTGGTTCTAGTTTTTTTTCTTTTAATTGCTTTTTAATCAGTTCTTTACCTAGTAATTCAAATTCAGAGAAAGAGGGTTTGAAGTCAATAAAACAAAATGAAAATGTTTCGTCGGCATGCAAAACGGTAGTCCCGCAATGAATGTGGTCGAACAAAACAACTTTTCCATTCAACAATCGTAACCTAAAGTTGAGCATTGTGTTTGCGGTATGTGTTGAGAAGTATAAAATGGCAAGATTCAAAGAGTGCCCATTAGTTTTACAAAATTTGTAAAGATTGGTAATGTCAATAGAAGAACTTATGCCAAAAAAAGGGTCGTCATAAGTCCTGAAGAAATCAAAAACATTCTTTCGATTCCAATTGTCGATGTCGAACTCTTTGTACATGTGTTTTTTTTATCGCTGCCATCACAAAAATACGCCCACTTAGTTCAGCTTAGGAATGGAAATAAAATAAAGTAAACACCTGGCTGGCAAATATAGCGCCTTTTTATTCCGCTTTGCTCACTTCTACATTTTTTCCAAGCGTCTTGAACCTGACTCCATCTTTCTGCAAGACTGTAATGGTAATTTGCCCGGTTTTGCTCGTGTTTATGTCCTGGACAAAGCCCGACTTTCCTTTGTGGGTCCCTGCGATAACTTTGCAGAAGTCACCATCTTTTAAGGTTGTTGTTGTCATGTGAACTGATTTTTTGTTTTAGGCGGGGTGCTTAGTGTCTATTATCCTACTGTTTTTGTTTTCTGACATATTCGACCGCTTCGTCAATGTTACGTTTAAAATTGACGATTGAATATTTTATGCTGACGTCAGGAACCAGAGGCCCCTTGTGCCCTTTCCAAACCTCCCAATATCTGGTAGAATAGCCTACCTCTATTTTTGAATTGGGCAGATCAAAGCCTCTTACCTCTCCATAATGATTTACATTGCCACTGGTAGATTCTCCGATAAGGATTGAATTAAAATTTCTCTTTAAATCTACAGCATTCATCAAGGCAGATGAAAAGGTGTTTTTCCCGATCAACACATACAGGGATCCTCTTCTGTTGAGGCCACTTTTTTTAGTTTTTCCAAAAACGGCCTTAATATTCCTGAGTTTCCGCCGCTGTTGTTGCGCAAATCAATGATTATTTTTCGGGGTTTATTTTCTTCAATAAAGCTGAATAATTCTGCATTGAAGGTTTCGAAGGGCTTGTTTTTTTGTTCAGAACAAGATTGATAGTTGAAATATAAAATGTTGCCGTTGTCTATCAATTCATACCAGTATTTGTCTTTCTTTTTATAGCGTAAGTAGTTTGGGGAGATTAAAGGGGAATAATCACTTTTTTGAATAGCCAGGATATGGTGTTTTTCTCCACCGAGTTGAAATAGTCCACTGGCCTCTGAAGTGGCTAAATTCAAACCCATTAAAACCCTGGGATTTCTGATTAAATTCAGAAAATTGACTTCAAAATAGGACTGGTTTTCAGTGTTTATAATGGCCTTGAAATCCTCAAGGATGTTTTTTGTGGCCTTTGAGCCTACTCCGTCGAGCTGTTTGTAAAGCAGATTAGAATGAACAGAATCGGTTTTTGTCACAAATATTCCTTCCTCAAGAATGTCAAAGGTGATGGGAAACGTCGTTTGATAGGCTGGCACAATGAAGGTATGTTCGTCACCGATGGCTTTAATGATTTTGAAAAGTTCAATTTCAAAACTTTCCTTGGTCAATGAGCTGCTTTTTTTCTCAATTTCTGCGATTTTCTGATTGAAGTCCTCTTCAGAAATGACAGAAAATAAATTTTTGTGCCTATTTGATAGTTCGGTTTTAAAAAACGCCAAATCTTCAAGGTACTGTTGTGGGGTTAAGTTTTGGGAAGAAACTTCAATTGTTGACAATAACAAAAGGGTAAAAAACAATAATCTTCCCATGAACTGTTTAGTCCATAAGGTAATTGCTTCTTCTGCATTTCCGTTAGCATCAATTTGAAGATTGCTTGGTGCCATCCTTAAGGTTTTAGATTGTTAAATAATTGGTTCGGAGTTTGTCTGAAAATTACCTTTGTCAATCAGGTGATGCGGTTTAGGGCCAAATAAATGTTGTACCTCTCGCGACAAAATGCTCTATGGTTCGCCCTAATCCTTTGCCAGCGACCGCAAAACGTACTGAAAAATAGCCCGACTTCGGCGGTGCCCGTACCCCTGCCCATAGGCACTGGAAGTGAGGCCGACCACCAGGTCTTCACTGGGTACAACGAACAGCAGATTGCCACCATTTCCAGAGGCATACACACAGTCGTATTTTTTGCCATTCGCCTCCTTGGTTGCGGTGAACCAAAAATACCCATAGCCATCCGCGAAGGGGTCGTCTTTGGAGAGGTCAAATCTTTTGACGGATAATTCCTTGATCCAGGCCGAGCTAACAATCTTTTTTCCTTGCCATTGACCTTTGTTGACGAGCAGTTGACCCAATTTGGCAAAATCCAGGGTGGAGATGTACAAATTGCCCATCGGTACGGTGCTGCCATTGGGAGCAGTATACCAATAGAATTCCCTGATGCCCAGCGGAGTGAACAGGTTTTCCTGGGCGAACTCTGCCAGTTTTTTACCCGAGGTCTCTTCGATGATGGCACCGATCAGCATGGGACAAACATCATTGTAAACGTATTTCTCTCCGGGAGTGAAAAGCATAGGCAGGGTAATGGCAAAGTTCACCCAATTGTCCTCGGTCAGCCAGTTGCCGGTGCTGCCGGGAGAATTGTCGGCAGCATCGTCGGCGCTGAGTCCAGAAGACATGGCCAGCAAGTGTTTGATCTTGATGTCGAGGTGTTTGTCTTTGGCGGGACGAGCAAACTTGGAGCTTGGAAAAAAATCATAAATGCTTTGCTCGGTACTTTTAACCAAACCTTTGTCGATGGCGATGCCCAAAAGTAAAGCGGTTACACCTTTACCCGCCGAGCGGATATCGTGGATCGTTTCCCG
This sequence comes from Haliscomenobacter sp., assembly GCF_033763495.1. Taxonomy (GTDB): domain Bacteria; phylum Bacteroidota; class Bacteroidia; order Chitinophagales; family Saprospiraceae; genus Haliscomenobacter. Next base: position 8,216 of record NZ_JANRKL010000094.1, read on the forward strand.
CCAAAAGGTACCAAAGTATTCCTCGACCACCAATTGGTTGTCTTTGATGACCACCATACCTCTGAAATCCTTATTGGGATGGGAACTGATGAATTGAATGGCCTTGGCAATGGTGTCTGGATTCATTTTAACCGAAGTCAGATCTGCCCGCGGCAAGGCTGGAATAGGTGGCCTTAGCTTGTCTTGTCCAGCACAAGAGGTACTCACCAGAAGTGCGACTGCTAAAATATTAATGAGATCCTTCATGTTTGTGGTGTGTCTAGCAAAGAATACCAAATATACCTTCATGCAGATAATTCCAAACCATAACACAGTAATCGCCTTACGCTCTTTCCTAAATTTGTCGGGCACTTGCCATATAACATCACCAAGGCCCTTGCTTTTTAACCTGATAAAAACGTTGGCCATCAAATCGATAAAGCCCTGACCCTGCACCCCACCACATATTTCCAGCCCGGTCTTGATACATGCTTTGCACACAACAGTTGAGTCCATCTGCGGGGGTAAACACCCGAAATGCACTTGAATCTGAGGCGGGGAGTGATGGATCAAACCTGGTGGTACTGCCTCGGGCGGTAACCCAAATGATACCCGACTGCTCGATGTAGATGCCCCAAAATTCAGTTCCGCCTAATCCGTCTTTGGGCGTGTATTCCATAAAGGTTTTTCCACTTGCCCTGAGCGCAGCCGAAGGGTCGTATTTACAAATACCGTTTTTCATGGTAAACCAAATATTTCCCTCTTTGTCTTCGGCAATTCCACCCGCATAGTTTTCGCCCAAAAGTTCCTTTTCGGCAATATGGGTTATGGTTTTTCCACCTGCCTTGAGCCGAGCCGAGGGGTCATAACGAAAAACTCCTTGACTTGCCGAAGCAATCCAAATGTTGCCGCTGCGATCTTCCATAATGCCCGCAACATTGATCGGGGGGAGTTCTTGAAACAAGGAAAAACTTGGCTCCCCTTTGCTATCTGCAACGGGATCATACCGGAAAACGCCGCCATGGGTGCCTACCCAAATGGTACCCATTCGGTCTACCAGGATGCCCTTTCGGGTTATATCTAGATGGCTGAGGCCATCTTTTTGATTGTAATTTCTAAAGGTTTTGCCACCCGCCCTGAGCTCTGCCGAAGGGTCATACTTATAAACGCCCTGGTCAGTCCCAAACCACATATTACCATTTTTATCTTCATTGATAGCATAAACAGTGTTGTTGATAAAACCATCAGGAGTAGAAAAGTAGGTCAAGGTTTTTTTATCATACCGGGCTACACCTTCTTCTATGGTGCCAAACCATAAATTCCCTTTCGAATCCTGAAAAATACTGCGGATGTATTGACTGACCAAGGTCGTGTCAAAACTGGGGGCTATGGCAACTGCCTTAAAGTTTTTGATTACAGTTGGACCTGGTTCGAAAAGAATGAGGTCTCTAGCGGTGTGGGTCTTTACCTGCCCCTTGCAGGCAGTAAAAATGACCAAAAAGCTACAAAGCAATAGGTTGTTCAGTACCATAGTTGTTTTTTTCGCCTCCAAAGATATTAGAGGTCAACTATCCTGAAGTTTTTCAATTGTAAAAAGAAGTAACAGAGCTGTAAATGTTTGCCAAACCGCCGAAAGCGTTGTCAATCAGGATTGCATTACCAGGACGCTGTGCGCCTAATATAAATTTGTCTTTTCATCATTTTTAATCCGGTCATCCAATTCTTCGTAAGTGATTTCCAATTTTCCATGGTCAACCAGCACTTTACCCAATGAGGGAACAGAACGTTCCTGGGTATCATCAATGGTTCCCCACAAATTCGATCGGATCATACATTTGGCACAGTGCATAAAAGCCTCTTTTACCTGCACAATGATGGCAAAGGAAGGTGTTTTTCCTTGGCAGGACAATTGTTCGAGCACCTTTTCATCTCTTACTATTTTGGCCTCACCATTAACCCTTAAAGTTTCTTTGATTCCCGGGATTAAAAAGATCAACCCTACGTTTGGATTTTGAATGATGTTCCGTAAAGTATCCGCTTTACGGTTTCCGGGCCTATCCGGGATAGCAAGTAATTTATCGCTCAAAATCTTCACAAATCCCGCTGGGTCCCCTTTGGGAGAAACATCAAAATTGCCATTCAGATCTGATGTGGCTATGGTGATAAACGGAGATTTTTCAATGAAACTTTTGCAGTGCTGATCAATGTAATTGATGGTTTTCCGGGTAACTATTTCGCTAGGGTAACCCATGATTTCACGAAGTTCTTCTTCGGTAGTGATGACTTGTGCGAATGTCAATTCCATAAGTTTATTGGTTTAGCCAAAGCAATACAGTTAGCTGAGTCTTACCGTGGCAAATCTAGTTCATTTGAGTTCTGAAAGGATCAGTTTCTTCTGAGTCAGGGTATTTTTCATTGCTTTTTCCCTTACTTTAGGGTCATCGCTGTGGATCAATTCAAAATATTCGGTTGGTACAACTTGCCAAGACAATCCGTATTTGTCCTTACACCACCCACAAGAGCCTTCTTCACCACCATTGGCCGTAAGCGCGTTCCAGTAATAATCCGTTTCAGCTTGGTCTTTTGTATTGATCACAAAAGAAACCGCTTCATTAAATTTGAACAGTGGGCCTGCCGCCAATATACTAAACTCCATTCCTGCTATTTCAATTACAGCAGTTTCAAAGCTACTGGGTTCAGGGTTAAATTCATTGGGTGGGTTTTCAAACTTGCGATAATCTTTCAGCTTGCCATCTTTAAAAATTGACAGGTAGTAATCTGCCACGGCTTTGGCATCTTTTTCCACCCACAAGTAGGGGGTGATTTTTTGAATTGGATCAGGCATTGGTTTGGATTTTTTATCGTTAGAACAAGAGCTTGTTAAGATCGATAAGGCAAGTGTAATTACAGTCCAAAAGATGATTTTAAGTTTTTTCATTTTTTTAACATTGTTAATAAGTCTATCAATTGGTTCAATGTCACTGTAAATCCTTCTTTGAAGCCCATTTCAATCATCTTCTCCATGCGTTCAAGGGATTCATTATAAATCGTAACACGTACTGTGGTCTTTCCGTTCTCTTCGCTAAAGGTGTAATCCCAATCAGAACCCGGTAATTCCGGGTTTTCATCTTTATCCGCAAAAGTATTGAACATTTTGAAATTGGTTTTTGGGCTAATGGAGGTGTATTGCTGAATGGCCCAGCGCTCTTGTCCTTCCGGGCTTACCATGGCATAAAACCTTCGTCCGCCAACTTCGAAATTCATGTGTTTTGTTCTTGACGTCCAGGGTTTAGGGGCCACCCATTGGTCCAGGATTTCGGCTTTGGTAAATGCGTCCCATACCAGCGAAAGTTCGGCGTCAAATTCTCTGGTGATGAATACCGTTTTGGCTGCTTTGTCCACGGTAAAATCAAAAAGCAAATCATTGGTCATTTTTCTGTTGTTTCATGGTTAATAATATGTTGTCGAGTTGATTGAATTGAGTTTCCCAAATCTTTCTGAATTGGGCCAGCCATTGGTCAATTTCCTGCATTTTCTGGGGGTTGAAGTGGTAATAAATTTCCCGCCCAGACTGCTCCGCTTTAATCAATTCACATTCATGCAGTACTTTAATGTGCTTTGATACTGCCTGTCGGGTCATGTCAAATTTTTCCGCCAGAACATTTGGCGTTAATGCCTGAATGGCAATTAAAGTCAAAATAGCTCGGCGGGTTGGGTCTGCTATGGCCTGGAATATGTCTTGCTTCATTGGTGTACTTTAAATATGCAACTCTCAGGTTGCAAATATATGAGCAACTTTTGAGTTGCGCAACTTTGTGGGCAATTATTTTTTTTGAGGAGCTGAGAAGGTTGGAGGAGTAGGTTATTGTTGGAGAGTAGGGGAGTGTTGGACAAGGCGCTGCGGCTTGGCAATGTGGCGGATTTCTAATAGCATTCCGACCCTTGAACCTGACACCAATGTTCGACTTCGTCGACTCCTCGATTTCATTGAAATTCTTCAGCTGCTATGTTTCACAACCGATGTATTGGCCAGTTTTTCCCGGTATTTACTCTCTATGGCACTTGCAAAAGCTGCTTTGTCCTTTCGTAGAAATTCCATGCCTGCTCCATTTTGAATGATTGGATGGATGTCCCTAAGGTGATTATCGCTCCAGGTTGCCAGCTCTACAAGTATAGGTGTCAAAGCCAGGCCCTTATCGGTTAAAAGATAGAGGTTGGTTTTTTTGTTGTCTGGTCGCTGTGTTTTGATGATGATTCCCGCTTCCTCCAGGAGTTTGAGTTTGGCTGATAGAATATTGGTTGCAATGGCTTCCTCACTTTCCGTAAAGTCCTTAAAGGTTTCTTTGCCTTCGATGAGCATTTGCTTTACGATAACCAACATCCACTTGTCGCCCACAACATCCAAGGCGGAAGTAAACGGGCAATCACATCTGAATTTAATATCCATCTTTTATCATCTTAATCATTGTACAAAGGTACAAAAAAATATTTTTACTTGCAAAATGAAATTTATTTTTTAAAATTACTTGCATTTCAAAAGCAATCACTTTAACTTTGCTTGCGAATTGAAAGTAATTTAAATTGTTAACGAAAAAATCCAAACAAAAGTTATTGCGATGAGTAACAAACAAATCGTGGGCACTTTCTTAGGTGCTGTCGCTAAACAAGACCTTGAAACAGTGCGTGAATTTGGATATGCTGACTACATTCAGCATAACCCCTTTGTTCCCACCGGACTTGAGCCATTCATTGGACTGCTGCCAATTTTGAAAGAACATGGTACGTATGCCGAAAACGTGCGGATGTTTGAAGATGGCAACTATGTGTTTATGCACAATATTTGGCACAATGCCAAGCCATTTGGTGCTGATGAAATGGTGGCTTTTGACATTATCCGTGTAGATGAAAACGGCAAAGTAGCCGAACATTGGGACGCGATGACCGCATTGGTAAAAGGAACTGCCAGCGGAAGAACTCAAACCGATGGGCCTACGACGGTGGAAGACCTGGACAAAACCGAAGCGAACAAAGCCTTGGCCGTAGCACTGATCGAAGATGTGCTGATGGGTAAAAACCCGAGTAAGATCACCGAATACATCAGTGCCGAACAATACGACCAGCACAATCCAGGCATCAAAGATGGATTGAGTGGCATTGTAGAAGCCGTACAGTCCCTCACCGCCCAAAACAACATGTTCGAGTACAACAAAATCCACAAGGTGTTGGGTGAAGGCAACTTCGTACTTACGGTGAGTGAAGGCGAATAGGGCGGTAAATCACAAGTTTTTTACGACTTATTCCGCATGAAAGGTGGAAAAATTGTAGAGCACTGGGATGTGATCCAGCCTATTCCTACTGAAGGGTTGGCGAATACCAATGGCATGTTCGGAGGATTTTAACAATACCCCTTACATTTTTTATCGCCCCTAAGCACCAAACTTAAAGTTCATTTCTTAAAAATCACAAGAGCTAAAACTCTTGTGATTTTTTTTTGCCATTTGGTTTTGAGCAGTTACGTCCATAATACGCATTCCATCTCTTCTCTACTGCGCTGTTCCAGCAAGCTGCGCCCCCATCGCAATTGCTTAAAACGCTTTAAAACCAAGGTCATTGGCATCAGCAAGCTCTTTTTGATGCAAAATCCAAAGCAACAATTATGTTTGTTGACATCATCATCAACATTCAATCCTTTTTCAATGAAAAAAATCGTTCTCTGCATCATTTTGGCTACAGCAATGTTGCTGGGCTGCGAGCCCAAATCCGACCCAAAACCAGATATGAACATATCCTTGGCGCAGTGGTCCTTACACAAAAGTTTCTTTGGTGACGCCCTGAATGGTGACTGGGCAGCTTTTGGAAGGCTTTTATTGCGAAATCCAGATTCCTTGCTGCAAGGAAAACTCAATCCTGACGATTTTCCCAAAATAGCAGCTGGCTATGGCGTAAATACCATCGAGCTGGTCAATACCTTTTATTTCTCAAAAGCCAAAGACATGGCCTATTGGGAGGGTTTTAAAAAGAGATGTGATGAAGCCGGCGTAAAAGTGGGGTTGATCATGTGCGATGCCTTGGGCGACCTGGGCAACGCGGACTCAGTAGCCAGGCAAAAAGCGGTAGAAAACCATTACGATTGGGTGAAAATAGCCAAGTATTTAGGAGCCCCCACTATCAGAGTAAATGCAGCAGGCACCGGCACAGCCGAAGAAGTGGCTAAAAACGCCGCCGATGGGCTTAAAAAACTGGGCCAGTATGGCGCAAAAGAAGGAATCAATGTGGTGGTTGAAAACCATGGCGGATATTCCTCAGACGGCACATGGTTGGCTGGCGTCATGAAAGCAGTAAACCTGGAGAACGTAGGGACCTTACCCGATTTTGGCAATTTCTGTATTGAAAGAGGCCCCGACGGATGCCTGAAAGAATACGACCGCTACAAAGGCATCGCGGAACTGATGCCTTACGCAAAAGGGGTAAGTGCCAAAACCCACGTTTTTGACAAGGATGGGAACGAAGCAGAAATGGATTATGCTCGAATCCTTAAAATTTTAAAGACGCTGGCTTTAAAGGCAATATCGGCATTGAGTTTGAAGGCACGGAGATATCAGAAGACGAAGGCATAAAAGCTACTAAGGCTTTGATTGAGAATGTTTTGAAGTGAGTTGGCAGGTTTGTTTGCCCCATTTTTAGGGCAGAATGGTAAAAACTTTATACCTTTTTGTTCTCTGGTCGGCAGCTTTCCGTTGGAGAGCTGCCGATTTGGAATAAACCAACATTGCTGTTGTACGTGGCAAGGATACATGCTTGAAATTAGCGCTTAAGAAGATCTTCACGCTCCAAACTGATGTTATTAGAATTCAATTTGAATTACACCGGCTGTCATTGGCTGTTGTTTTATTGGCAATCTTCGATTTTTCGTTCTACTAATTCCTCTTTTTTATCGTCCCACTTGAAACATCTTTTTTTCACTAAAACCATCTTGTTGTTGATGACTTTGTATTCCGCTGTAGTGACGATTGAACCTGCGCAACATTGATCACGTTCGTGAATCCGCTTTGTCTTGCCGTCAAATTCCAATGAAATTCCGCTAAATCCACTGTCAAAATACTTGTTTGACTTTGGGTTGTAGAGAAAGTATAAACTTGAAGTATTTGGCCCAGCAAAACTTTGCTGAAATACAGAAAAATCTTCAATGTTGTCAAAGTTGTAATCTCCAACACTCAAATTGTTTAATCCCTGTAGCTGACAGTCTAAGTCAATTTGCTGAACCAATTTGTCGGTCTTTTTTTCAAAAATTTTTACACCAGTTACGGTAGCATAAAAATCACCTTTTGCTTTGGAAATTAACAATTTGAAATATTTGTCTTTTAATGAACTAGACTGAATGATTTCTCGGTTTGTCCACTCCATACTTTCTCCGGAATCAATGTCAAAGTTTTTTGTTAACCTGATTTTGAATTGCTTGTTTGAGTTCAGGTCTTTCCAGGTTCCTTCTAACTGATTGCGCTTTGTGTCAAAATTTTCAAAAATCAGGATAGCTTTGTTTTTTCCGTTGCTGTCTTTTTCGTTAAGTGTCAGCTTATCTTGCTTAAGAGTACCGTTGATTACAATGGGTTCGTCATAGTTAGAGTAGGCGTAAAATGCGCTTGCGACTCCGTCGGAATAAATGTTTGTTACCAACTCAATGGGATATTGATCAATAAACCCCGAATAACTTGCCTGCCCGAATGCATTGAATGAAAGCAGCAGAAGCATCAAAGTGTAAAGTGTTGGTTTCATTTACGTGTTGGTTTGAAATAGCTGATGATACTCAGCGGCTTTGCGAAGTTCCGAAAAAGAATTTAGCGAAGTGAGGTTTTTTTT
>NZ_JANRKL010000095.1:0-91451 GCF_033763495.1 Haliscomenobacter sp.
GGCTCAAATCGTGAGAAATAAACAGGATAGCCGTATTGAATTCCTGCTGCAATTCGCGCATGAGCAGGATGATTTCCTTTTGTACCGTGGCATCCAGCGCAGTGGTGGGCTCATCCGCCAATAATAAGCTCGGGTTACAACACATGGCCATGGCAATCATGACCCGCTGCTTTTGACCCCCTGAAATTTCGTGGGGATAGGAGCGGTAAATACGTTCGGGGTCCTGAATTTTTACTTTGCCCAGCCATTCCAAACTTCGCTGACGCGCTTGCTGGGCGTTGAGGCCCAAATGAAGGCGCAGTACTTCATCAATTTGTTGGCCACAGCGTTGCAGGGGGTTCAAGGAGGTCATTGGCTCCTGAAAAATCATCCCAATCGCCTTACCACGAATCTGCTGCCAATCTTTAGCCTGGCAGTTTTGCAGTTGAAAGCTTTGTTCTTCAGTTGGTTGAAAGTGCAATTGTTGGACGCTAAGTTGGGCTTCGGTCGGTAGGAGGCCAAGTAAAGCTAGAGCAGTCATCGATTTCCCGGAGCCTGACTCACCAACAATGGCCAGGGTTTTTCCTTTTGGCAGTGCAAAAGAAAGGTCATCCACCACGGCGTTGGGGCCAAAGCGAATGGTCAGGTTTTGCACTTCCAATAAGTTCTTCATAAGGGTTTTAAATTGAACCACCTCAGGCATCTTCGGTCACCTTAGATACACACCCAATAAGTCTTAATTATCCGCAAGCCGCAATTCAATCACGTCCGGTTTGATGTCAATATGTAAGTTATCCGGTTGACTCAGCCAACGAATGAAGGTGTCCCCGAACAATTCCTTACGCCAGCCTTGAGTAAAAACCTCTTCGGCGAAGCCCGGGTCATTTTTGATTTTTTTAAACCAGTTGCGGGGCAAAGCCAGGGCATGAGAAATCCCTTTTTGCATACACTGATGGCGAATGATGAGGTATAAAAATTCGGTCAGGATTTCTTCGTTGGGGTTTTCTTCATCCTCGGTGGGCACCTGGCGCAGCAGAAACTTTTCGTCTTCGCTGATTTCCCGGATGTACAATTCATTCATCACTGGCCACAAATCGCCAGCAAATTTATCGGGAATGCGCCGGTTTTCGCGCAAACCGGCCCGTCCAGAACGCATACTGCGCACAATTTGGCTCATGAATTTACTAGGCAGCACCATTTCTTTGGAGTAGTTTTTTTCCTCTGCCGTTTTGCGCCGCCATTCGAACAAACGCAACAAAAACAGGCGTTCCCTCTTGTTCAAGGATTTCATCAAATCGCTGTTCAGCGCTTCGTGGTGGGGATCTCTGGCGTAATAAGCTTCCCGTTCCAGCGTCCGAAATTCTTCCTCTGCCCAATGTAAACGCTGATGCTTGTTAAGATCAGCTTCCTGTTTTTTCCACAAATCATACAGCGGTTCAATATCCTGAATAGCGTATTTGAGTTGATTCTGGTTAAAAGGCCGGGCTTCCCAATCCGCTACAGTAAAACTTTTATTGAGGTTGATCTTTAGTTCGGTTTCTACCAGTTTTTTAAACGCCAGGGGGTAGCGATACCCCAAAAAACCAGCCGCAATTTGAGTATCGAAGGTGTTTTTAGGAATGGTACCATGGGTGGCGTACAATAAGCGATAGTCGTTTTCACCTGCGTGAGTGATTTTGACAATTTTGGGATCCTCGATCATTTTCAAAAATGGACCCAAGTTTTTGAGTGGGAAAGGGTCTATTAAAAACAAACCGTGCTCCGTTGCCACCTGAATAAGGCACAAACGAGTGGTAAATCTTTTTTCCCCAACGAATTCCGAGTCAAAACACATCCACTCAATATTCGCGTTGATCTGACCAAAGTGTTCTAGTCCTTCCTTTGTAGTGATTAATTCAAATGCTTGCATCGACTTGTTTTTAGGGGCTCATCTTCCGCAAATATATCGATTCGAATTGGAATATTTTCCCAAAAAAGTTGTAACCTAGCAAAAGTAAAACCACGTCTAAAGATTTTGCAAACGCATTACATGGAAGAAGACCTACTTTTGGTTCAGCGCGTACTGAGGGGAGAACAGGCTGCTTTCCGCCAACTGGTGGAACAATACCAAAACTATGTCTTTACCATTGCTATGCGGGTGTTGAACTCCCGGGAAGAAGCGGAAGAAGTAGCCCAGGATGTATTTTTGAAGGTGTACAAGATGCTGGGCAGTTATCGGCAGGAATCCAAATTTAGTTCCTGGCTCTATGCCATTACTTACCGAACGGCGATTGACAATGCCCGCAAGAAAAAATTACCTTTGCAAAGCATTGAGTCCGGAAGTACAGCATTCCAGGCACCAGATGTAAATAGCAAGAGTCCGGCAGAGCTAACCCAGGACAATGACCTCAGGAATCAGGTACAGTCGGTCATCAACCGGCTAAAACCCAGTGATGCCAACATCATTACGCTGTATTACCTGCATGAACAATCGGTACAAGAAATTGCCGAAATTACGGGTTTGAGTGTGACCAATGTCAAAACAAAATTGTTTCGTTTAAGAGAGCAGTTGCGCCAGGAATTGACGGCCAGCGCTTTGGATCAACACTAAAGGGCGATAAAAAATAAGTGTTTCAATTTGTCAAAGGATTAGATAAGTAAACGGTTCATTTTAAGTTTCTTATCTAATCCTTTGACTCAGAAAAAATGAATACTTATTTTTGCCCGCTACTAAGATATGGAAAATGCACAGTCCATTTTAATCTGGAAATACCTCGATGGGGAGTGTACTCTTCAGGAAAAAGAACAAGTTCAGCAATTGCTGATTCAAGATGCCACCTTTGCCGAGGAAATGGAGCTTGCCAAAAGTTTGCAGGAAACCCTCAGAACCATGGAGCCGGAACAACCCTCCATGCGTTTTAGTGCCAACGTCAGTGAAAAATTGCCGAGTTTGTATCGCCCCGTTCACATTTCTACGGATATCCTCCCCAAAGGTTTGGTGCGCTTGTTTGGCAGTTTGGTGGGCACCGTTGCCGTTCTGTGTTTAGGGCTGTTTTTTGCAGGCCAGGGCGTGCTGGGGCAACCCGCTGTGATTGCTCAACGGGAAATCAATTTTATGGGTCATTACACTTTGAATTTAGGCGTTTTTTCCAATCCCATGGTCTTCAGTGCTTTTTTGGTTTCACTGGCAGTGTTGAGTTATTTCTTGATGGATTTTGCCTTCAAAAAATGGATTTTGAAAAAATAGAGACCATTAATAAGATGTTGCTATCTTGGAATCATTCTTACAATGAAGTTCTCAAGCAACATGATTGTCAAAAAAACTGGTCTCTTCCTCCTCTTTGCGTTGCCACTTTTGTTGGCCTATCGCCCTTCCACTCCGCTGGACTCCAAGCCCCAAAAGCCCAATATCATCTACATTTTTGCCGACGACCTCGGGTACGGCGAACTTGGGGTGTACGGTCAGGAAAAAATCAAAACACCTCACCTTGATCAATTGGCTGGTGAAGGTATCCGCTTTACCCAGCATTATTCCAGTGCACCGGTTTGTGCCCCTTCGCGCTGCATGTTGCTGACAGGCAAGCATCCAGGGCATTCTTACATCCGGGGCAATTATGAGTTGGGCGAATTCAGTGATGACATGGAAGGTGGCCAGATGCCCCTACCCGAAGGAACGGTAACCATCGGGCATATGCTCCAAAAAAACGGTTACCGTACCGGGATCATTGGCAAATGGGGGCTAGGGATGCACAATACCACCGGGAACCCCAACTTGCAAGGCTTTGATTATAGTTACGGATATCTCTGCCAAAAGCAGGCACACAACTACTACCCTACCCACCTGTGGGAAAACGGAAAATGGGACACTTTGAACAATCCGCCCATTTCGGTGCACCAACGTTTGTCAAGCACAACTCCTTTCGAATATTTCATTGGCAAAGAATATGTAGTGGACAACATGACGGCGAAGGCCTTGAAATTCATTGAGCAGGGCAAAAGCCAGCCATTTTTTCTGTACCTGGCCTTTCCTCTACCCCATTTGTCCTTGCAGGTGCCCGAAAAAGCGCTCACGCCTTACCTTGGCAAGTTTGCAGAGCAGCCCTATACAGGAGACAAAGGTTATGCCGCTCAGCGTTACCCCCTTTCGGCTTATGCAGGTATGATCTCCTACCTGGATGAACAGGTGGGCATTATCATAGCGGCCCTCAAAGCTCAGGGGCTGGATGAAAATACCCTGGTGATGTTTTCAAGTGACAATGGTGCCACTTTTGATGTAGGCGGGGTAAACGCGCCTTTTTTCAACTCAGTCCAAGGGCTGCGGGGACTAAAAATGGATGTATACGAAGGTGGAATCCGGGTGCCTTTTATCGCTCGTTGGAAAGGAAAAATTCAAGCTGGGCAAGTGAGCGACCACCTTTCGGTGCAATACGATTTGATGGCCACCCTCGCGGATTTGCTCAAACTTGAAGCGCCCAAAAATGACGGTATTTCCTATTTGCCTACGCTTTTGGGTAAAAAGGACTTGCAAAAGCAACATCCCTTTTTGTATTGGGAGTACCCTGAAAAAGGTGGGCAAATCGCAGTGCGAATCGGCAATTGGAAAGGGGTAAAAACGCAGATGAAAACCAATCCCGCCGCCAAGTGGGAATTGTATGACTTGAGTAGCGATCGGAGTGAGCAGAAGAATCGCGCCGAGGAGCTCCCACAACGGGTAAGTGATTTGGATAAGGTGGTGGCGCGGGAGCATGTGCCTTCGCACATTAAGGATTGGGAGTTCGTAAGTCCCAAGTTCAAACGCAACTAAAGTGCCTCTTAGGTGCCTTAAGTTTCTTAGGTGGTGAAAAAAGAAAAAGCCTTGCGAAGCAAGGTATTAGTTTCACCACCTAAGAAACTTAAGGCACCTAAGAGGCACATCAGTGATTAGGCGTTGAAGGTCAGGCGTTCGCCTTTCTTGTCTTCAAAAAACTGCCCATGCTGGTAAGCCAGGTGTCCACTCACTACCGTAGCCTCCACCTGCCCTTTAAAGGTATGCCCCTCAAACGGTGACCAGGCACATTTGTAGTGAAGATTGTCCTTTTGCACCGTCCATTCCTTGTTCAAATCCAGCAAAACCACATCCGCCCAGGCGCCCTCATCCAGGTAACCCCGCTGCTGTACATTGAAACATTGCGCCGGGGTGTGACACATTTTTTCCACAATTTTTTCCAGACTGATCAAGCCCTGATGGTAAAATTCCAGCATCACATTCAGGGTATGTTGCACCAATGGTACGCCAGATGGGGCCTGAAAATAGGAATTTTGCTTCTCAGTCCAGGTATGTGGAGCATGATCGGTGGCAATGATGTCGAGACGGTCGTCCAATAAAGCCGCAAGTAAAGCTTCCCGATGCCGTTTTTCTTTTACCGCCGGGTTGCACTTGATTTGGGTGCCAAATGTCACGTAATCGTCGGCACTAAAATAAAGGTGGTGTACACAAACCTCCGAGGTAACCCGCTTTTCGGCCAATGGAATGTCATTGCGGAACAAGGCCAATTCCTCCGCGGTGGAAATGTGCAGAATATGCAAACGAGTGTTGTATTTTTTAGCCAAATCAACTGCCATGCTCGAAGACTTCCAACAAGCCTCTACATCCCGGATGATGGGGTGCATGGCAATGGGTACTTCCTCGCCATAACGTTCGCGCATTTTTGCCTCATTGGCTCGGACGGTATGTTCGTCCTCACAATGAGTCGCAATCAACATGGGAACCTGAGAAAAAAGTGCCTCCAGGGTTTGGGAGTCATCTACCAACATATTGCCCGTGCTGGAGCCCATAAACACCTTGATTCCACACACATTTTTGGGATTGGTTTTGAGGACTTCTTCTAGGTTGTCGTTGGAAGCGCCCATAAAGAAGGAATAATTAGCCAGCGATTTTTGGGCAGCGATTTGGTATTTTTCTTCCAGCAATTCCTGGGTCAAAGTGGGAGGTTTGACGTTGGGCATCTCCATAAAAGAGGTAACTCCACCCGCTACTGCTGCTCGGGGTTCGGTGTACAAGTCGGCTTTATGGGTCAAACCAGGTTCCCGAAAATGTACCTGGTCATCGATGATGCCCGGCATCAGAAACTTGCCCTCTGCGACAATTTCGCGCGCACCAGCGGCTTCAATCACGCCGCCAACTTTGCTGATTTTACCATTTTCTACCAATAAATCTCCACTGATGATCTGCCCACGATTGACGACTTGGGCGTTTTTAAACAGAATTCTGGCCATGTGTGTACAGTTGTGGGAGCGAAATAAACCGATTTTGGGCAAATCGTGCGGATAATTTCAGGAAAAATGAGGTATTTCGCGGAAAAAGTTGAGGAGTTGAAAAGTTGAGGAGTTGAGTTCCCGGTCGCTGAGCGGAGTCGAAGGTCGTGGGAACTCAACTCCTCAACTTCTCAATCTCCCTCAACCCCAAGATACAACTATGAAAGAAATCCTCTCCCCCACCTTCAAAGTGGGTATACTCGGCGGCGGCCAACTCGGCAAAATGTTGGGCCAGGCAGCCTCCAACTGGCATTTGCCACTGTATTTTTTGGATGAGTCGCGAGATTTTCCGGCGGGGATTGTCGCTGCTGAATTTATAGAAGGCAACTTCAAAAATTACGAAGATGTGCTCGCCTTCGGCCAGGGTAAAGACGTGCTGACCATTGAAATTGAGCATGTCAATACTGCAGCGTTGGAGTTGTTGCAAGCCCAAGGGGTAAGTGTACATCCCCATCCAGAAGCATTGGACTTGATCAAGGACAAGGGATTACAAAAGTTATTTTATCAGGAGCACCAATTGCCCAGTTCCCATTTTGAATTGTTTGAGGATGAACACGCGGTGCGCCACGCCGTACATTCAGGTCGGTGGCAGTATCCTTTTGTACAAAAATCTCGTACCGCAGGTTACGATGGCAAGGGTGTAGCGGTGATAAAAAACGAGTCGGACTTGCAGCATAAGTTATTGCAGGGTTCCTGTTTGCTCGAAACCCTGGTCGACATCCAAAAAGAGCTGGCCGTGATTGTGGCACGCAATCCCAGTGGTGAAATCGCCGCTTTCCCGGTGGTAGAAATGGATTTTAATCCCGAAGCCAATTTGGTGGAATTCCTGATCTGCCCGGCCCGGATTGACCCGGCCATTGAGCAAGCGGCCATCGAACTCTCCAAAAAAGTCATCGAAACCTTCGGGATTTGTGGCTTGCTGGCAGTCGAATTGTTTCTCACCAAAGACAATCAAATTTTGATCAACGAAGTGGCGCCCCGCCCCCACAACAGTGGCCACCATACCATTGATAGTTGTTACACTTCCCAATTTGAGCAGCATTTGCGTGGCATCCTCAATCTGCCACTGGGCAGTACGGCTATGAAATGCCCTTCGGTGATGGTCAATTTGTTGGGGGCCGAAGGATTCAGCGGGCCAACGCGGTATGTGGGCCTGGAGGGTTGTTTGGCTTTGCCGGGAGTCAAGTTGCATTTTTATGGCAAAAGCACGACTAAACCTTTCCGCAAAATGGGGCATGCTACGGTGCTGGCGGAGAGTATTGAGGAGGCGGTAAGGGTGGCTAAGCTGGTGCAGGAGAGGTTGAGTATACAGTGTTAAATTTTTCACCACCTAAGAAACCTAAGGCACTAAAGATACACCTAAGACGATTAGGTGGAAAACTGAGTTGTCCCTTTAGTGCCTTAGGTTTCTTAGTTGGTGAAAAAAATCAAGGTACCAATTTCAACTTATTGAACTGCACCGACTCAATCTTCCCCTTCGAATAAAACAGTGGAAAGTACTGATCGTTCGCCCACATCTCGAACAAATTGCGGTAATGCGGATGATCAGGATTACCCGATTGCCCCGGCGTATTCGTCGCCAAGCAATAATCCCAATTCCCGGTATCTACCACCAATCGAAAACTAGCTCCATGAGTCTGGTTGAAATTTCCCGAAGTAGCTCCAACTGTTTGGGAGCTTCCACCTCTGGATAGTGGGCCATGATCCAGTTTTTTGCGCAATTCCGGAGCGGCAGCACTACTCAAAGGATGGCGGATTAGCACATGTTTGTATTGCTCTTGTCCGTATTTCCATTGACTGCGCCCTTGCCCGGCCAGGCGAGTCTCCAAATTGCGCACGGCAGCCCCGAGGGCTTTGGTCAGAAAAGTATTCCGATCTTGTACTGGGTTCTTTCCAAATTTTCCGTCAGGCAGCATCAAAAACTCCAATGTGCGATAAACAGGCATTGTCACCAGGGTGCGGGCCTTCTCCGGCAGAAGCATTTTTTCCAATTGGCTGCGCAATTCCCTTTCCCAGGCATCGTACAGCGTTGCCGCGATGGAATTTTTTTCCAACTTAAAATCCCATTGCAACAATTGTTGGCGCGCCCATTCTGAGCTGGTATCCGCACAAGGCAAATTGCGCAACAAAGGCACCAGATTCCGCGCAGGAATGGACAAATAATCCGTTTGCAGGTTCATAAAATCCTGTAAGGTATGCCTCCGCCCTGTACCCAACACCTCCGCACAACGATCGCCCCGATAAGGATCAGACCACTTATACCCTATCGCTTCCCAATGCTGATAACCATTGGGGGTGACATTTTCATTGGCGGTAGCCCAAAATCCCTGTTCAGGATTCAACACATTGGGGCGTTCTAAAATCGGCAAATAGCCATCCCATTCGTAGCGCCCATCCCCAGGTACCGGCACCAAACCGCTGTGCTGCCGACGAATTGGGGAAATGCCCACCGCCTGCCAGCCAATATTGCCAGCCCGATCGGCCCAAATCATGTTTTCAGCAGGAATATGACTGAATCGACATGCCTGTCGAAATTCTTCCCAATTTTTGGCCTGGCCCATGCGCAAACTGGCCAAATACGGCGCGCCTCCTACCTCCAGCCAGGCGCAACGAACAGCACAAGCCGTTTTAAGGTTCCGATCTTCGTGAACCACGGGGCCGTGATGGGTGTATTTGTGTTCCACAATCACGGGAGCGCGGCCCTTGACCCGGATGGTGTCTTTAATGATGCGCATGCTCCGCCACTCGGTCCCAACTTTGTACAAGTTGGGATTGTTGGGGTGGGTTTCGTATACGTATAAATCTTCGGCATCGGTTGCATAAATGGTGAGTCCCCAGGCTCCGTATTCATTGTGGCCGATCGATACGCCGGGAATCACTGGCTCACCTCCCCCAATCACATTCCAGCCTGGTCCCACCAGGTGTGTCATGTAGCGCAAGGAAGGTGTAGAAATGGCCCGGTGGGGGTCATTTGCCAACATGGGGAAACCACTTTGGGTCAATTTGCCACTGACAATCCAGTTGTTGCTACCCACATTGGCGCTGCGATCAGCCTGAGCCGTTAGGTATTCCTGAGTTTCGAGGGCCGCCAGATTGGCGTAATTCTGTGGGTTGGGGTTGCGAATTGCCCCGATTAAATCTTCGGGTTTGAACCTGAGGGGTTCCCGGAAAGCTTTGTACAAGTGGAGAACATCCTGCTGGAAAAGTGCCACCGGGATTTTGGGGTCAAGGTGCAAATCGGGTTCCTTGGGGTGAAACCACTGTAGTTCTTTCAATTTGTCAGCACCAAGAAGGGCAATAGCCCGGGCATTGTTTAATTCATCACTGACATTTTCCAACAACCCCTGGTGGCGGGAGATGACGATTTCGGGTGTCCATAAGCCCGGTTTGATGCCCAGTAGCTTGAACTCCAGAGGCAACAAGTCCGGTTTGGCCTGGGTTTGTGCAATCCAGGCATTTACTCCTGCCACAAATGCAGTGATGATTTGTTTTCCCCGGGGGTGGTAATGGGCCATTTCCTGCTCCATATCCCCTCGAAAGCGGAAGAGCCGGGCACCCCGGTCGCGGTCTAGTTCACGTTCGCCCAAAATTTCAGCGACAGTTCCTGTGGCTTGCCTGCGCCAGATTTCAAACTGAAACGTACGGTCGCGGGCAGCATAAAAACCCTGGGCAAAGAATAAATCATGCTCGGTTAGGGCATAAATATGGGGAACACCCCATTGATCCGTGATGATTTCCACGGCCTGGTCCAGTTGAGGAAGTTTGAGTTGTTCCTGGGCCTGAATGTTGGTAAGGGCTAAAAGAAGGAGGAGAAAAATGCTGTGTTTCATGTGGCTAACTTTGAGTACTAATCCTCGGTAAGTATAGCCAAAAAAGCAGAAAAATCAAGTAAAACAGGCTTAAAGCAAGTGATTATTTTTTCTTACCATGACCATTTCCTGGATGTACAGCTTTGGTTGGATGTACTTTGACCGGAGCGGAGGCGTCGGCCACCGCATACTTTGGTCTAAAACGGATTTGGTGTTCGCTATTGTAAATTTGTGGGTTGTCGATGTCAATGTCCAATTCAAATTTGGAGGCATTGAGCAGGTTGATATTGCCCAACCGAGCAGGTAAATCCACTGTAACGGTCCATTTGCCTGCCTGAAAATGGATGTAAACCCTCTTTTCGATGTCAAAATAAAAGTTGTACTCGGGGAAATACACATGCCTGGTTTTGGCGCGAAAGCCATGTGCGGGTGCCCAAGGTGGTGGCCCCTGGCCATTACTTTTGCTTTGAGCAGCTATTTCAGTACTCAAAACCAGGCTTACAAGGGCACATAGGAGTAGTTTATAGATCATATGTTTACTTTTTATACATCAAAAACGACAGGATCGTGTGCTATGGTGTACCGCAGGTCCAAAATACTTGCATTGATGTATAAGGTTTCACCGACCTGCCGAGTTCCATAAGCTTCGTGAATGTGCCCACACAAATGCACTTTAGGGGCAATCCGCTGAATAACCGGGAGCAAGTCTTCGCAACCGACCAACGCACCACTCACTATTCGGTCATGGATGCCATAAACTGGCCCATGAGTAATGACGATGTCGCTGTTGGCAGGAATCAGTTCCCAGTGTTTTCGGATATCAGCACCTCTTTGGCGGTTAAAGGCCCAGTCGTAAAACCAGGGTTGAATGGGGGAACCCCAGATTTTGATGCCTTCAACTTCCACTCCGGAATCGTTCAGGTAAATCAGGTTATCGGGAATCAAGGCCTGAATTTCTGAGGCTGAGGCATTTTCAAAAAAGAAATCGTGATTGCCCGCAATGAATATTTTGTAGGCATAGTCAAGGCCGGAAAACCAATCCAAAAATCGTTCCACTTCGGCCTTCAGGCCCCGTGAAGACACATCGCCAGCGTGCAAAATGACATCACCCGGCGGCAGGTCAAATTGGTGTTTGCCATGGGTATCGGAAATAGCTACAAAACGCATTCTGATCTAATTTAAGCTGAGCAAAAAGGCCATACTATCTACTCCATCAGGATAATCCCAAAGGGAAGGCTCCTGCGATTTACCAAACGCGAAAGTTTTGGCTTTTAACACATTGGGCTGGGCAATAATGCATTGAATGGCTTCCGCCTGGCGCTCCAATTCGATTTCTACAGCCTCTAGCGAATCGTAATATTCGTAATGCAGGGAAGCAATCCGTGAATGTAGGGAAGCTTCTTCGATCATCAAAATGCAACCGTTGGCCTGGTATTGCACTTTATTGAGGATGTACAGCGCAAAATTGTAGTCAAAATTGTTCTTGTACTTCTGGTGCAAAATGATGTCGCGGTATTCGTGCAAAGCCTCCAAAAGGGGAACAAAATCATACCCTCTGGGCAAATACAACTTAGCAACGTTGCGGCAGCCCAAACCAAAGTAACGAAAGACATCATGCCCCAATTCATGCAACTCATCTGTACTTTCGTTGCCTGTCAATACGGCAACCCCATTGCGGTTTTTGCGGATGATGTTGGGGTATTTGCCAAAATAGGATTCAAAATAACGCGCAGAATTGTTGCTGCCTGTGGCAATCACGGCATCCATTTCCAGAAGTCGTTCGGTGATTTCAAAATACGCCGTGGTAGCTGGGTCTATTTTTTCCAGCAATTTCAACAAATATGGCAGGAGGTAAGGATCTTTTTCCGACAGCTTAATTTTGGCCTTGTGCCCAGCAACAAACACACACAATACATCATGGAAACCTACCAAGGGTAAATTGCCCGCCATAACCAGCCCTACAGTTTTCATGGTGGTTTCGGCGGGGATAGTATAGCTGCTCAGCCATTCTTCCAGCGCAGCAGCAGCTAAAAATTGTTCAGCAATGGCAGCAATAGCCCGCTCCTGGTTTTCTGTGGTGAACCAGGGGTTGTGGTGCGAGGTACGATGGATGACGGCTTTGAGGTAGTCGTCTTCACCGCGTAGGTGTTCACCGAATTGAATTGCTGCCTGTATACGTTGTGAAAGCGTCATCTTTTTTGGATTCTTTCGGCCTCCCACGGATTCATCCGTGGGAGGCCACACAACAAAACCAACCCACGAATTTATTCGTGGGAGCTTAGTCGTGGGGACATATCTGAGGATGATCCTCTTGTGTCTGTCTATATCTTTTTTCCCACGAATGAATTCGTGGGCTCGTTTCTGTGTGCCTCCCCACGGCTAAAGCCATGGGTTGCTAAAGCTGACTCATGTTCCCTTTTGCCGAAGATTTTCGGCCCTCCAGATACACCCGCCAATGCTCCAGGGCTCCTTTAAAATCGTCGGGCAGCTCGGATTCAAAGTGCATAAATTTATTGGTGCGCGGATGAACGAATCCCAATGACTTGGCATGCAAGGCATGGCGAGGCAAAAGGTCGAACATGTGGTCCACAAAAGTTTTGTATTTGCTAAAGACGGTGCCTTTCAATATCTCGTCGCCTCCATACTTTTCGTCATTGAACAAGGTGTGCCCGAGGTATTTCATGTGCACCCGGATTTGATGCGTACGGCCAGTTTCAAGCGTACACTTGATCAAACTCACGTAATACAAACGTTCGAGTACTTCGTAATGGGTAACCGCCCACTTGCCCTGGTCGCCTTCCGGAAACACCGTAAAATCCTTGCGGAAGCGAGGGTGACGCCCCACATGGGCGTTGATGGTACCCCGATCCTCTTCCGGCTCACCCCAAACCAGCGCGTAATAAGTCCGCTCAATGGTATGGTAAAAAAATTGCTTGGCCAAATGACTAAGCGCAAATTCATTCTTGGCCACCACCAAAAGGCCGGAAGTATTTTTGTCGATGCGGTGGACCAGGCCTACCCGTTCCTGGAAATTACCTGTCGACAATTGATTCGGATCGAGTTTGAGGTGATATGCCAGTGCATTGACGAGGGTGCCCCGAAAGTGCCCAACCCCAGGATGCACTACCAGGCCCGGGGGTTTATTGACCACCAATAAGTCCTCGTCCTCATATATCACTGAAAGGGGAATATTCTGTGGTACAATGCGGTATTTATCGGTGGTAGATTTGGGCAAAATCAAGGTAATTTTTTGCCCGGGTTTGATCTTGAAATTAGGTTTAATTTCCTGGTCATTGACCAATACAGAACCGGTTTTGATGGCATTTTGCACCCGATTGCGGGACACATCCCCGATTCGATCCATCACAAACTTGTCTATCCGCAAAGGTGATTGCTTTGCATCAACCTCAATAATCCGATGCTCGTAAAATTCGTCGGTGAGGCTGTCGGAATACTGATGATTATTGTCTTCTGGTTCAATTCGTTCCTGCTCCATTACTCCGACTCTTGAATATTTAAAAGGCAAAGGTACATTTAAGTAAGCACACCTACAAACTCAAGTGGGGAGATTACATTTTCATTTTACACATAGATATTTATTTTTTCCTCAATCGTTACAAACCAAAACGAAGTAAATCGACGTTATTTCCACAAAATGAGTTTTATGAACCAAATAAAAATCAGCCTGGCACTTGGATTGGGCTTATTGATAGTCAACAATTTACAAGCGCAAAATCCCACCCCGCAACAAAATCAGGATATTAACCTGCGCAGCACGCAAGCAGCGGCGTTTGGGGTTCAGGACCAAAGATTAATCGATATGATGATGCCCTTCGTAAAGGGAGTAGGGCGCAACATCACCAGCCTGGATAACTTGCGCGAACAAAGTGTAAAACCCTTTATGATGCCCGTTAGGGAGATCGAACAGGTAGGTACCGAAATGAGTTACACGCTGGCCGCATGCCTGGAATTCTACTACAATCAGGACAATAACTACAAAATCAACCTCAGCCCGGACTTCATTACCCTCAATCTGCTGGGGCAAAACCGAGGGCTACAATTTAAAGACGCCTTTCAGTTTTTATCACAAAACGGAACCGTAGATTCAGCCATTTTGCCCTATGGCTCACAAAAACTGACCAATGCAGTGTACAATGCCAGCAAGTTTCGCATCACCAATTACCTGCACATTTTCACGCCATTGACCAAGTCGCTGCAAAAAATCTTTGAAATCCGGAAAGCATTGGTAAGAGGAAATCCGGTCATTGTAGAGTTCAACGCTGATCCAAGTCTGCTTCAGGCCAATGGCAAAGACATCTGGATGCCAACCGGTGTACCTTCACAAGTGTACCCGATGGCAGTGGTGAGTTTTAATGAGGACAAACGGATGATCGAACTGATGAGTCCCTGGGGTAGCGACTGGGGTCGTGCGGGATACATCTGGATTTCTTACGATCATTTTGGACAATTGGCTCAAAACGGTTTTGTGGTATTGCCCATCGGGCAGTAATTTACTACTTGCGTTTTCAAGCAAAAAAGCCAGGGTGCACAGTCGGCCACCTGGCTTTTTTGTTTGAAAATTTAACACACAAAATACGAGTTTATTTGAAAAAGCAATTTACTTTTACACATACAAAGTCTTGCCCATCAATTGGTCTGAATTAGAATTTATACACATCATAATTCCATTTAAATGCTGACCCGACCCATGTCCCGGCTGTTGCTCTGCCTTGTGGCTTTTTTGATTTCCATGATTTGCTTAAAAGCCCAGAATGATTGCAATTGTAGCCAATTCCCCGTTTTGCAAGTAAAATCAAAATGCTACTTTGTCCTGAGCAAAGCAGACTTGGGTATTTCCAAATGCACAGATTCTTACATTGTAGTTCAGGATGGAAAAACCAAAAACCGGGATACCATTGACGCACCCGGCACATTTGATTACAACCTTTATTCCAAAGATGGCCGTTTATTGTGCATCGGCAAAGTAACCGCGGTGGGGGCTTATGGACCACAATTGGATTCGGTACAATTTTCGAAGGACACCTTACCTTTTACGATAAATTTCGAAAAATTATACTGCCAATCGATTGGTTTATTAGGTACAAATGCCTCTCCAAAATCCTGCTACACATTTCGCTATACTGCCGATGGCAAACTGGTCGAAACTGACTTCATTGCAGATACTGTTCCCAACCTCGGGCTTCCTTTTTTTAGCATGGGTTGTCATGCACTTACTCCCTGTGGAATCACAGCCAGAATTGATGATCGAATTGAATACCCCGATTGTAAAACCAGCCTGCAATCTGGTCTATTTGCAAACATCAAAAGAACCTGGTTGGCCAGAGCTTGTATCAACCAGCCAGAAACCCCCTTTGCCACTCAGTACATACCCATTCGCCGACCAACTAAAAAAGACCTGCAATGGAGTATTCCCATTTTTAAAACCAAAGAATTGACGGTGCAATACGGCGATTGTACTTTGGATAAAAGCCAAATTCCCCTTGAATCCATCATCCCGGTGGTAGGAAAGGAACAGGCCAAAATGAATGGCCAGGTTTTGGGTTTGCAGTATAGTTACGCGCTGAGTGAAAAAATCGATACAGTTTGCAACAAAACCGGGCTGAAATTGCGTAGAACCTACCTCATTTATGATGAATGTAAAGATCAGGTGATCGATACCTTTGTGGCAAATTTCATCCCAGGAGCATCTACGAAAGAATCGATCGTGGCAAATGATGCCGTAGTCAGGGTCAATTTGCCAAAGGATGTTTGTTCACTAAAAATTCCCAATCGAATCGACACCATAAAAAAGCTGCTGAACTTGACCATCAACCCAAATTGTCCCATTTCATTCATCAATTGGAGGGTGGTAGTACTCAGTGCACCCGGACAAAGGCCTTTTTCCAACCCCATCGAAGTTAAGCCCGACAACGACTCCTTGCGCATCTTTGCAGGAAAGTACAAGATTTACTTCGCGATGCTGGACAGTTGTCAAAATTTGTATACCAAAACGATTGATTTTTCGGTGAAAGAGCCTGGAACGCTAAATGTGACCTGTCCCGCTCCCTTTGGCATCAATTTGATTCCTGTTGGAGGGGTCTACGAACGGAGAAACCTTTCTGGCAAAACGGATCGACAGGCTTGTGGGTTGATTGGTGGTTTGCGCAGAATCGTTTCGCCAGACTGTGTAAATAATTACCTTCTGACCGACTACAATTCTGACCGAGATCTTGATATTTTGGAACACTTTGAATTGATCAAAACGGGCCCATTTGCTGGCCAGTACTACACCCCCTGGTCCGATTTTCTGATTGCATTCAGCTGCGACAACAACAAAAGGGTTTATTACGAGTCGCGCCTTGTTTCTGGAAGTGGTAAGGAAGGCATATGTTCCAGTTATTTTGATGTAGGTGCTCCGACCAATTTATCCGCAAAAATCGAAGTGGACAAGGTAGTGGCCAAGCCTGGAAGAAGCACCTGTGTCCCTATTCGGGTAAGTGGGTTTAACGAAATGATCGCCGTACAATTTAATGTAAAATTTGATCCAGCAGCCCTTTCCTTCGATTCGATTCATTTGCCCCCTCATGGTATTAATGTTTTGCATTCCAAACCTGGCAAAACCACTGACCACATCATTTTTTCCTGGGTTTACAATGGTACCAAGACTGCTTCTTTAAACAATCAAGCCATTTTGCTGGAAGTGTGTTTTAGCCCTAAAGTACTGGGCAGCAGCAAAATCTGGGTCGACACTACAGCTACCCTGGAGTGGATTGACCGGACGGAAGGCAATTACAACATCAAAACCCAGGTGGGCGAATTCCAGGTACTCAAGCCGGGTGACTACCAAAGTCCCATTCGGGAAATCCAAAATTCCAGCCCCTTAGATGTTCAAACTGACAAACAAAAAATCCCCGACATCAAGGTATTCCCCAACCCAAGCCAGGATAAAGTCTTTATCAGTTTGCCCGCATCCTGGACTCCAGAAGGCAAAATTGTGTTGAAAGACTTGCAGGGACGGGTGCTTAAACGTCAGGAAATAAACACATCACTCACTACATTCGGCTTGGGAGATCAAGTTCCAAATGGGGTCCATCTGTTGGAAGTACAAAGCCAAAATCAAGTTTGGACGCAAAGTCTGGTTGTCCTTAAGCCATAGTTTTACTCTTCCGAAACTCCACAGGCGACATTCCCACCAACTGTTTAAAAGTGGTATTGAATGTCGTCTTGGAGTTGAAGCCCGCCTCAAATCCAATTGCCAGAATGGTAAGGTGTTCCATTTTGGGGTCACTCAACAACTTTTTACTTTCTTCGATGCGGTAGTTATTGATGAATTGGTAAAAATTGCGCTCAAAACCCTGGTTGATCAGGTGAGAAAGCTCGTGCGTGCTACACCCCATCAGTTTAGCCAGTTTGGGCAAACTAAGTTCAGAATCGAGGTGGGGTTTTTCTCTTTCCATTAAACTCAGAAGTTGCTTCCTTTGCGCCTCGTCCACACTTGAAGCGCCTGAATGGGCCAAAGGTTGTTCCTGAATAATTGCTTCGATCTCCACCAATTCTTGCGGAGCAAAAGGATAAATCTCTTTTTGTTGAATGGCATAAAACCCCAAATAAAAGGAACCCAACCAATAAATCAAGCTCATTCTTCCATCTAAAAAATTGGTATAAAAGATGATTTCAATCCCCCAAAAAAGCAGCAACAAGGCAACACCTTTCAAAAAATAATTAAACCACTGTAAATCCGTGCCATCCTGAGTGGAACTCACTTTTTTCAAGTTTTGTTGGTGCTGTAAAATGCGCCGGTAACTCAAAACCATATACACCACACATTGCACAAAAATCAGGGCAAAAACAACCATTTCAACGGGTTCTAAAACCGTTTCTTTTTCTTTCAATACTTTAAGAAAGGCCAATTTTTCTGCTTTAGACTCCAAAAAAGCAGGGATGCTCAACAGTAAAATCAGGTAAGCGGGAATAAAATGCCATAAACTTTGCCAGTAAAACCGACGGCTGGGTTGTACAAAATGAAAAGCAGCCCAATAAAAAGCAGGTGCAATGCCAAACAAAAAAGGATCAAAGACATTGTAAAAGTGTGGGTACTGGAAATAAGTTCCGGAAATAATCAAGGCATCATCGAGTTGCAAAAATCCTACAAAAATAACGAAGGCCGCCAACCAGCGATTGGCCAACCTATTGGTAGTTCGTCCCTTTACAAGCAATACAAAGGCCAAATAAAAAAAACTACTCGCACTGATGGCATTGATGAGCATAATGTTTCCTGGTCAAATGAGTTTCAAAAATAAAACCCATTTGACCAGGATGTTTATTTCCAAGATAGATTTAACGCAGCAATAACAACAGGTCATTGTTCAAGGCTGTGCGTGCCTCTGATTCAACTTTGCTACCACCATTATAGCTGTTGTAACAAACGACGAGCACCAGCTTTTTCTCTTTGTCCAGAATCAGACTACAATTGAACCCCCCAGTTCCACCATCGTGAAACAACAAAGTACCGGTTTTATCCGCCGTTTTTAACAGGTGCCAACCTAGACCTACTTCGACCATATCCGTCAAATTTTTGGCATTTTTTAGGGTAGACACCTGAGCAGTGCTCATGGCCTGACCGAGTGGGGTATTGGGTGGATTGAGACAAGCTGCACCATATTTGAGCAAATCGCTAGTGGTAGACCGTAGCACACCAGCACCATCAAGAGCTCCCAGGCTTTCCCAAAAGTCTACTTTTTTACCACCCCGGTGGCCATCGGCCATGCGGTTTTTTTCCTCGGAACTCAGTTGAGCTTTGGTCTCAAAAAGGCCCAATGGTTCACACATTTTTATGCGCAGGTAATCGCCATAATTCATTTTGTTTTCCCTCGCCAAAATGGTCCCAGCCAAACCCAAGGCAGTATTGGAATACTCGTAAGTGGTGCCAGGGGTAGCGTTCAGTTTTCCTTTTTCCAAATAATCGAACAACTTGGCTTCGCTGTATCGGGCCAATTCCTTGGCATCGTCGTTCAACAACAAATTCAGATTGCTGGGAAAATAGGCTAGTCCTGAAGAGTGGTTCAGGATTTGTTTAAAATTGACACTTACTCCGTCCTTGCTCAGGGTCGGAATCGAACTGGGTAAAAAAGGCTGTATTGGACTCTCCAAACTCAGTCCTTTTTCGTTCAGCCATTGCACCATCGCTGCTGCCGTAAAGGTTTTAGTGATGGAGCCAATTTCAAAAAAGGTATGGGCATCCGGGACTTGTTTGCCCCCTTTTTTGATTTCCCCATAGCCATAGATGCTGCTTTCCCCGTTTTTCCAAAACCCCACCGTCATACCCACGGTATTGAGGGCGTTGCGGTGCTTTTGGACCAAGGCGTCAAGGTCTTTGTCCAATTGACTGACCAGTGGATTGTTGCTCAACTCAGCGGGAGCAATGGGGTCTTTGGTGCAGCCCAAGATCGCCCCAGCGACCAATAGGCTCATTACAATTGCATTCTTCATGTCGGATGTATTTTCTTACAAAGGAAGTGCCCAAGCCGGGTTTGAACGTTCGGATGGATAGAAGCGAACGTTAAGGAAAAGCAAAAAACTGTACCTTGGAAAGTAAAAACTTTAAGGAATGCGCTTTTTAATCTTTTTTCTACTGATCCAGCCACTTTTTGCTCAAAAACCAATCTCCCTGTACTCTCCCAATGGGGATATTTACTTTGAATTGCACTCTGATTCGGGTAGTCTGTTTTATTCCCTTAGGTTTCAAAAGCAGCCAATTATTGAGAGGGCCAGTTTAAATTTGCATTTCCAGGATTTTGATTTGGACCACAATGTTCGGATTGGAAAATTTAGGCACCAGCCCATCCATGAAAATTATGAATTGGTGGTGGGAAAAAACCGCTTGATCCAAGCTGAAGGGCGTGAATTGCAATTGGAATTGTTTACGAAATCAAAGCCAGTCCGTCAAATCAACTTCATCGTGCGGGCCTACAATGATGGAGTAGCCTTTCGGTATAGCTTTCCCAAACAAAAGAATTGGCAGGAATATACTTTGCTCGATGAAAAAAGTCATTTCAAGTTACCTGGCAACCCAAAAGTACATGCCCTTTTGTTGCCCAGTTACACCACTTCACACGAAGGACATTATACCAGTACTGATCTCCAAGGGCTGGAAGTGAATAAGCTGATTGATATGCCCTGTTTGTTTCAGTTTTCGGAACAGGCCTATCTCGCCATTTCAGAAGCTGCCCTGCGCGACTATGCCGGGATGTATTTAAAAAAGGATGCAGATGGGAATTTATCCAGTGCCTTGTCGCCCTTACCTGGGCAAACAGCCATCAAGGTAAAAGCAAAACTCCCTCACCAAACACCCTGGCGCGTCTTATTTATTGGCTCAAAAATCAACACAATCCTGGAATCCAACCTGCTTACACACCTCAATGAGCCTTGCGCCATCGTGGATGTTTCCTGGATCAAACCAGGCAAAGCCACCTGGACCTGGTGGAATGGAGACGTGATCAAAGGAGTGAATTTTCCGGTTGGTCAAAATTTTGCCAGCCACCAATACTACATCGATTGGTGCCTGGCCAACCAAATCGAATACCACTCCATCATTGAGCATGGCAACCGTTCCTGGTATTACACCGAAGGTGAAGGTTTTGATCCTCCACCGCCCGGGGCCGATGTAACCCGCCCCCTGGACAGTTTGGAAATGGATCGCCTAGCAGCCTATTCCCGCAGCAAGGGGGTGGGCTTACGGGTGTGGGTGCATTGGAAACCACTCTCTGAAAAACTGGAAGAAGCCTTTGCTCTTTACCAAAAATGGAACATCAAAGGTTTGATGGTCGATTTTATGGATCGCGATGACCAGGAAATGGTCAATTGGGTGGAAAAGGTGCTCAAAACGGCCGCCAAATATCAACTTCATGTCCAGTTTCACGGTGCGTATAAACCCACAGGTTTGCACCGCACCTATCCCAACGAGTTCACCAAAGAGGGTGCACTCAACCTGGAAGGCCTGAAATGGAGCAATACCTGTGACCCCGAGCACAACCTGATGATCCCTTTCACCCGACTGATTGCAGGAGCAACGGATTACCACGCTGGAGGGTTCAGGGCAGTTCCTAGGGAGCAGTTTAAAGCCAATTTCATCGAACCCAATGTTTTAGGCACTCGTGGACATCATTTGGCTTTGTACGTGGTTTTTGAAAGTTATTTGCACCTGGTTTCAGATTATCCACAAGCCTACCAGGATCAGCCGGGATTCGAGTTCATCCAACAGGTGCCTACCTCATGGGATGAAACCCGCATTCTGAGTGGGCAGGTGGGGGATTACATCGTAAGTGCCCGACGGAAAGGCGATCAATGGTACCTGGGGGCGATGACCGATTGGAGTGCCCGGGAGTTAAACCTCAAGCTTGATTTTTTAAGCCCTGGCAAAAAATACCTCGCTACCCTCTTCAGCGATGCCGCAGATGCAGATTCCAATCCCAATCATTTGGAAAAAACCACCATTGAACTTGGGGCGGGTTCCACCATCCAACTCAAACTGGCTAAAGGAGGGGGAGAAGCCATCATTTTCACCCCCTTGAAATGATTGGTTGGGGCGATTTATTTCTCAAATTCCACAATGTGCTCCGAACGGTAAGCCCCCAAATCGGAATATTTAAAAAACAAACGCGCCCTTTTGCCCAGTCGCAAACAGGTGTTTTTGCTGGCAATGTCTTCTGGCGTATTCATGGGTTGTAAAGATGGGTACCATAAAATATGCCCTGGGCGTTTGAGCAACAATTTGGGTTTGCTCCAATTTTGGGAATTGTCCCCTTTGCCCAAATCAGGATTGGTATTGAAGGAAATGTATAATTCATCCCCCTCCCAGGAAGGGCCTTCTACCTTGCCCATCAGCATCACCCAACAATTCAGATAAGTATTCCAACTCACCGATGGGCCCCAGTGGAATTGGCCCTTGGGTGAAGAAGCTGGTCCACCACCTGCATCGCGTGGAATTTGCAAGGATGCAACCGGCGCTCCGATGCCATTGTAAGGTCGGGTAAAAGCTTGGCCATCCCAACGTTTGGCTTTGCCTACCGGGTTATCCAGGTCACTCAATTTGATGCGGGCCACACTGATGCATTGTCCACTCCATTCTGTAGCAGGGTCGTAGGCGGTGGAATCGTATACCCCTGGAAAGCCGTATTCGCCATAAAACAAATACAAATAATCGCCACTGGCGACCGCCGAAGGGTCCCCTACTCCACCCGCAAAAGTATTGGAGGTATTGAAGGGTTTGAGAATCATGCGGGGCTGCAAGTCTTCGAGGAACAAACCTCGGTTGTCCCAACTACGCCCTCCATCCAGGGATTTCATGATGCCGATTCGGCAAACCGCCGCAGGCGAGGTTGGACCGGTGAGGCCACGCGGCCAACGGTAGTTGATGTAGCCTTCACCCGTAGCGGAATCGTAGGGCAGGGTTTGTGGGTAATTTTCGTTGTGGTACACTGCATAAAGGGTGCGACCGCTGGGGTCTTTGGCATCCTGGTACACGGTTTCAAACCAGGCGGCTCCGTGGAGCCCAGGGGTGCCAATGGGCACATTTTTGGGCATCCGTGGCTCGGTAAAGTCTTCTTTTTTGCTTCTAAAGGCCTCATCGGCGTTGCGGCCATTGGCAAATTTCAGGTCGCGGGCATCGCCCCAAAGGGGGTCTTCGCCGTATTTGCCGGGAAAAATGCGGAAAGTATCACCAATCCACGCTTCCGCCATGTTGCAATCCACAAAGGAATTGAAATAAAAGGTGTCGGCGGGCAGGAGTTTGAACTGGGGCTCGGTGGCAGTTTCTTTGGGTACGGGAATACAGCTTTCAGCCAAAAAAAGGCTCAGCAGTAGCAACATGGCTGCTTGGAGGAAGAGGGTAAACTTGCGCATGGTGTAGGTTTTAGAAAACTTATGAATGTGGTAAGCGGCACTTCGACTACGCTCAGCGACCGCGTGCGTTGCGTCTAATGTACAAAATTGGGCTTAATGCGGCGCTTCCCACTATTCTATTTTTGTGCCCCATCCTCTCCCATCACCCGTTCAAAAGTCGCCAGCAAAAAATCGGCCTGCGCCTTTCCGAAAACCATTGGCGGCTTAATTTTCAGCACATTGTGGTCCGGCCCATCGGTACTCATCAATATACCCAGGTTGCGCATACGGTTGGCAATGTAACTCGTTGCAGCAGCAGCAGGCATTTTAGCCACCGGATCGCTGACCAGCTCAATGCCCAGAAAAAGGCCGCTCCCCCGCACATCCCCAATCAGCGGGAAACGGGTGCTCAAATTAGCCAGACCTTCTTTCAGGTAGTTCCCAGTTTGGCGTGCATTTTCCTGCAATCCTTCCTCCTTGATGACCTTTAGTACTTCCAGGCCGATGGCACAGGATACCGGATTACCCCCAAAAGTGTTGAAATACTCCATACCATTGGCAAAAGCATCGGCTACCTCCCGGGTACACAGCACCACCCCCAGAGGGTGGCCATTGCCGATGGGTTTGCCAATTGTCACAATATCTGGCACCACCCCTTGCGCCTCAAAGGCCCAAAAGTAGTCTCCAGGCCTGCCACATCCGGTTTGAACTTCATCCGCGATACAAACACCTCCCGCAGCGCGTACCTGGGCATACACCTGGGCGAGGTAGCCAGGGGGCAGCGGGATTTGACCACCACAACTCACGATGGTTTCGGCCAAAAAAGCGGCTGGTTTGCGGCCATGGCTTTGCAAATCCCGAATAACTTGTCCAACATGCCCAGCGTATTGACTGGCGCTTTCAGCGGTGTTGCCTCGGTACAAACCCCGATAGGTATCCGGCAGCGGTACAATGTGTACATCTTTTGAGGCGCCCTTGCCACCCGGCCCGTCAAATTTGTAGGAACTCACTGCTACACAAGCATTGGTGTTGCCGTGGTAACCTACTTGCAGGGCGATAATGTCATTTTGCCCGGAGTAATTTTTGGCCAAACGCAAAGCCAATTCGTTGGCCTCACTCCCGCTGTTGACAAAAAAAGCGACTTCAAGTAGCGGTGGGGCAGTAGCCAAAAGTGCTTCCGCAAACTGGGTGATCAGCGGATGAAGGTAGCGGGTATTGGTGTTGAGAACCGCCATTTGGCGTTGCCCCGCGCGTACTACCCGGGGGTGCTCGTGCCCCAGGTGTGCAACATTGTTGACGGTATCCAGGTATCTTCTCCCGGTATGGTCGTACAAATAGACCCCTACCCCGCGCTGCATGTAGAGTGGTTGGGTGTAGGAAATGCTCAGGTTGGAGGAAAGTAGTTTTTTGCGCTGACCCAGGATGTCTTCAATCGAAAATGCTGCGGCGGGTGGAGAGGGTTGACCAGCAATCAAGAACCAGGGGTCAGGACAGATGCCCGTCCAGACTGCCCTCTGGTTTGGAAAAGCTACCCCTGGAAAGTCTCCTTTTTTATCCAGCATATCCAACATTACTTGGAAATGCAGGTGGGGCGACCAATTGCCGTTTTCGGGCATGGGGCCCATCCAGCAGAATTGTTCGCCCTTGGCAATAGATTTACCCACATACAAGCCCTCCAAAGATGTTCGGCTCAAATGCCCGTAAAGGGTATAAAAATGCAAGTCGGAAGTCACATGATGTTCCAGAATAATAGCAGGGCCATAGTCCCGATCGGCTGCATTGTCCTGAAAACTGTGCACAACTCCAGCTATGGGAGCATAAACTGGAGTACCCGCAGGCATAAACACATCCAGGCCAATGTGTACACTGCGCCATTCGGGGCCTTCATTGCCTTGCACTTCGTAAGCATCGGTCGTGTAAAAAGGACGGACCTCATTGTATCGACCAATGGAGACTTCGGCATTAGCGGCCCTCATGGTGGCGACAATCTGCTGATGCAACAACTCGGCATCGGCAATATCCGCGTAATTGCCCAAATCCAGACTGCCCACACTACAATCCAGCCATAGCGTGTTTTGATCACGCAGGTCGTTTGCCACTAATGAAGTAAAGGCCCCTGCATTTTTTTGTGCCCAGACTTTAAATTGCTCCATTTTAGGATGTGCTGGCCAGCCACAAACTTCCCGAACAGTGTAATGCACCAACGCAGGGGGAATTTGGCGCAGTTTTGCCAACAAATCCCAGGCAGGGCGATCGCTGATTTGTAAATATTCATTTTCCGGATTGGCCAACAAGTTTTGAGCCGAACAGACCACACTAATCAACAAACGGGCGATGATCAGGGTAAACAAAACCTCTGCTTCTCGTTCCTGCAAGGGGAAATATTGGTGATAACCCCGTGTCATTTGTCGAATTACCGCCAAAGGGTCGGGTTTATCCATAGCTGCATATGCGATGGCAATGGCCAGTTCATTGAGGGTATGGGTAAAAGTTGCATCACCAAAGTCAATCACCCCGGGCACTTCAGGATGGAGTGGGTCAAAGCTGAGCAGGATATTGTAATCGTTGGCATCGTTGTAACACACACTTTGACGCAACTGAGGCAATAGGGGCAAAGCTTTTTGTTCAAAAAAACCCAGCGCCCATTCGGCCAGTATTTTTTTATTTGGGTCTTGGATAGCGTTCAGGTGCTCTTTGGTCCAGGCGGCTTGGGAAGGGTCCCATTTGATCCATCGGTGGGCCGCAGGGTGGTCAAAATCGGCGAGTGCTGCGCTGAGTTTGCCACACAAGGCGCCTACTTTTTCCAGCAACTCGGGGGTATGAGGTTTCGCTTCTGCAAAACAACGCCCTTCTACCCAACTCAAGGCGCGCAGGTAGCGCAACTCGCCTCCAGGGAAATGATGATGGACTATCGTTTCACCTTGTATACTTTTTAGGGGTACTGGGATCTCCAACCCTAATTCCGCCGCTTGCAGGTGTTCCATCATGGCATTTTGGAATTCCAATTCTGGCACATTGCTTTGGGCCTGGGCAATTTTGAAGCAGCATTTTTCTCCATTACTGCTTTCAATCAGGTAGTTCAAGTCTACTTCTCCACTGAGTTGTTTGATTTGGCCTTGCAGCTGGAAATAGTGGGAAGCGAGTTCCTGGGCTTCGGTGATGGATACGAACATGTTATGGAAGCTTCTTTTTTGAGCTAAATGACGCCTAGTCTGCGCAGTTCCCAATAACAACGCGCAGTAGCTTGAATGTCCACCAGGGCATCGTGAGCACCCTTGAGTTCTTGTTTGAAGAGTTTGTAATGCAGTTCTTCGAGCTTGGGCCACTTGTAGCCACCCCTCGGACTATTGGCGGGTAGGGCACAATGATAGATGACTTCAGGGCTGGTCATGGTGCAAAATTTGCGCAAAGGCAACAAAGGGTCTTGCTGGATTTTGCGGTAGTACTCCGCACCAACAATGGCGTGATCGAAATTGACATTGTGGGCTACTAACAAGGAAGTCCGCTCTAGCAGCAATTTGAATTCGTCCAGGACCATACCTAGGTTTTGTCCTTCCGCTAAGGCTCTTTCGGTACTGATGCGGTGAATTTTGACCGAAGCGGCTGGTATGGTGTAGCCCTCAGGTTTGATGATGTAACTGCGTTCCTCCAACAATGCACCTTCCTCATCGTACAACAAACAAGCCAATTGCACCATACGCGGCCAGTTGCTGACTTGTTTGATGGGTGCACTCCAGTTGAGGGGCAAGCCGGTGGTTTCAGTATCGAGAAATAAGATCATTGGTTGAATATTTGGGGACGACAATGTACACATTTTTTGAATTGTGGTAGGGGCAACGGCAAGGGTTGCCC
Source organism: Haliscomenobacter sp. (assembly GCF_033763495.1). Lineage (GTDB taxonomy): Bacteria > Bacteroidota > Bacteroidia > Chitinophagales > Saprospiraceae > Haliscomenobacter. The sequence goes on from NZ_JANRKL010000095.1 coordinate 26,793, forward strand.
CTACCACATCTTTATGGGGTTTCAAGTTCCGTAATTACCCTTATCTTTGAGCCATTGAAAATATTTGGTTATATTTTATTTCGTGGATGGTCCAGGTTAAAGCCCTTTTACAAGATCATCTACTTCCTTACATGTAAAACCCTGTTAAATAAAATACAATACCTCCATAGAGCCCTCATATCCTGCCCGGAATTATCGAGGGCTCTCCTTTTTTGCGCCCTAAGTAAAGACCCTTTCAGCGCCTGTGAAATTTCTCAGGCGCTGTTAGTTTTCTGCCTCTTTATTTCATTTCCGTTCCTTATGTTTGTACACAAAATCTGTTGAGGCAAGCGCATGAATTTAGACAAAGCAAAACTCGCCCTCAAGCGATACTTCGGTTATGATCAATTTCGACCTTTGCAGGCTGATATTATTAAGTCAATCTTTTCTGGAAAAGATGCCTTGGTGCTGATGCCAACCGGAGGGGGGAAATCGGTTTGTTTTCAGATCCCGGCAGTAACCCTTCCCGGCACCTGTATTGTAGTTTCGCCTTTGATCTCTCTGATGAAAGACCAGGTTGAGGGGTTGCGGGCCAACGGTATTGCTGCGGCTTTCATCAACAGTGCCATCGATTCTCGGGAGCAATTGCGCGTGGAGGAGTCTTTTTATGCCGGTGAATTGGATCTGTTGTATGTTTCACCGGAAAAACTGGTTTCCGGCAATTTTGTATCTATCCTCAAGCGGGGCAAAATCAACCTTTTTGCCATCGACGAAGCGCATTGTATCTCGGCCTGGGGGCATGATTTCCGCCCGGAATACACCCAAATGGGCATGCTCAAACAGCATTTTCCCAAGGTTCCGGTGGTGGCCCTTACCGCTACGGCCGACAAGCTGACCCGCAAAGACATCGTTGATCAGCTCAAACTGGAAGAACCCGGAATCTTCATTGCCTCTTTTGATCGCCCCAATTTGAGCCTGGAAGTTCGCCCTGGGCAGCAACGCCTGCAACAAATCGAAGATTTTGTGCGCAAACATCCCAAACAAGCGGGCATTATTTACACCCTCAGCCGGAAAGCAGCGGAGGACATCGCCGAAAAATTGAAACAAAAAGGCTTCAAAGCTGAAGCTTATCACGCAGGTTTGTCACCCGATCGTCGATCCAAAATCCAGGATCATTTCATCAATGACAATCTATTGATCATCTGCGCTACGGTGGCTTTTGGCATGGGCATCGACAAATCAAATGTGCGTTGGGTGATTCACTACAATTTGCCCAAAAACCTGGAAGGCTACTACCAGGAAATTGGTCGTGCTGGCCGAGATGGTGCCAAGGCTGACACCTTGTTGTTTTACAGTTTTGCCGATGTAAGTATGCTGCGCGACATCATCCAAAACGGGGAAAATGCCACTCAAAATGAAATTCAGCTGGTGAAACTGGAACGGATGCAACAATACGCCGAATCCCTGGCCTGTCGTCGGCGCATCCTCCTGGCTTACTTTAGCGAAAACCTAAGTGAAAACTGTGGCAATTGTGACATTTGCCGCAATCCACCCCAATCGATTGATGGTACCGTGATTGCCCAAAAGGCGCTATCCGCCGTTTACCGCCTCAATGAACAGGTACCCATGGGTATGCTCATCGATGTGTTGCGAGGCTCAGGGCGTCGGGAAATCAAACAATTGGGGTATGACAGCATCAAAACCTACGGAGCTGGTCGCGACTTTTCACAATGGGATTGGCAACATTACATTATGCAACTGATTAACCTGGGCTACCTGGAAGTCGCCTACGATGCGGCCAATGTACTGCGACTGACGTCAGCCAGCCAGGAGGTTTTGTTTAAAAATCGCAGTGTAGAGCTCTTCAAACCAACCAGTTACAAAGAGCGGCAGGAAGAAGAAAAAGCCAGCTCCAAAATTAAAGTGCCCACTCAGCTCAAAAAAGAGCGGTTGCGCGACGAACTTTTTGAATACCTGCGCCAAATTCGTAAAGAAATTGCTCAAAAAGAGGGAATCCCACCCTACCTCATATTTTCAGATGCTACCCTGGAAGAAATGGCCTTCCATAAACCCCAAACTGAGGACGATATGCTGGCCGTTTCGGGTGTAGGTGAAAAAAAACTGGTACAATTTGGTTACCGATTCATCAAAGCTATCCGGAATTATGAAAAAAATTAAAACGGGGCTAAAAAATTATTTCTTTACCAAAAGGAACAATTTTTTTAAAAAACTTCATTTCAACTCATTATTTTTGAGACTTGCAGCCTCCTGATGAACCAACTTTCAAAAAGTAGATGCGCGAAAGAGAATGAAAAAAAAATATGCCATTATTGATGTAGAAACAACCGGAGGAAAAGCATCGCGTGATCGCATTACCGAAATTGCCATAGTACTGCACGATGGCCATCAAATTATCGATAGTTGGGAAAGCCTGATCAACCCCGAAACCCCTATTCCCTGGAACATCACGGTATTGACTGGCATCAATGACCAGATGGTGGAAAACGCTCCCCGTTTTTTTGAAGTTGCCCGCAAAATTGTAGAAATGACGGAGGGGGCCATTTTTGTTGCCCACAATGCCCGCTTTGATTACAGCTTTATTGGAGAAGAATTCAAACGTTTGGGCTATACCTATACGCGGCGGCAATTGTGTACGCTGCGCCTGGCCCGTCAAACTATTCCCGGCCTCCATGCCTACGGTTTGGATGCGCTTTCCCGTCATTTTAACATCCAGAACCATGCCCGGCACCGGGCTATGGGCGATGTGCAAGCTACCATCAAGGTGCTTGAATACATTTTGCAACATGAGGACAATCGGGAAAAAGCCGATCTGCTGATCAATCTGGGCATCAAAGAATCCATGCTGCCCAACAACCTTAATTTAGAAACCATTCATGCCCTTCCTGAAGCTTGTGGGGTGTATTATTTCCACAATGAGGCCAATGAAGTGGTCTATGTCGGCAAAAGCATCAACATCCAAAAACGCATTGCCGAACATTTTGCTGATAAAACGGATAAAGCTCAGAAGCTACAGGAACAGGTACACGACATCAGCTACGAGATTACCGGAAGTGAATTGATAGCTCTCCTGCACGAGTCATTTGAAATCAAACGCCTGCTGCCAGGAATCAACCGGGCTCAACGCACCCGCAAATTCCCTTACGTGGTGCACAGTTATTACAATGCTGATGGATACCTATGCTTTGGGGTAGCCGAAACAGCCGCCAAAACCCGCCGTAAACTGGAGATTCTCGCAGAATTCCACAAAGTTTCTTCCGCCAAAGGCCGCATGAGCAGTGCCCGCCAAAAATTTGAATTGTGCGAAAAACTCTTCAATTTTAATACCAATGCTACCGGACCTTGTTTTCATTACCACATCCAACAATGTGCAGGAGCCTGTTTACAAAAAGAACCCCCTGAGGAGTACAATGAGCGAGCATTGCGGGCCAAGGAATACCTCTGCCAAATTTTTGAACACAATTTTTTCATCATTGATCAAGGACGGGAAGAAGAAGAATGTGCAATTGTACTGGTGGAAAATGGCCATTTAAGGGGTTATGGTTACCTGGAGCGCGAGGCAGTTGTGCAAGACCCAGAAACCCTGCGCAATGCAGTCAAACCTGTTTCCGGCAATGCCGAAACGAATCGGATCATTGCACGTTTTTTGAGTGACAATCCGCAGGTGGAAACCCTTAAATTTTGACCTAAAAAATACCTGGGGGGAGCCAAATGCCAAGATCTAAATTTGGGTTCTAGGTGCAGCCTTGGTGTCCTTTGTGAAAATTAGGTCTCATTGGTTTTTTGAGTTTCACCACAAACTAAAACAAACAAAACACAATATGAAGAAATTTTGCCTTACCCTTGCGTTGCTCGTACTTGCAATGCAAGCCTTCGCTCAGTTAAACCAACCATGGAAGGGCAAAAAATGCAGCGTAGTCATCACCTACGACGATGCCATCGATCAACATCTGGACAATGCCCTGCCTTTGTTGGACTCCCTTGGCCTCAAAGCCACTTTTTATGTCACTGCCTTTTCTTCCTCGGTTCAAACCAGGCTGAATGAGTGGAAAAAGCTGGCCACCAAAGGCCATGAATTGGGGAATCACACCCTTTACCATCCTTGCATTGGAGGTCCGGGCCGCGAATGGGTCAAAGCAGAAAACGACCTGCGCAACTACAGCGTGCAACGCATGCTCAACGAAGTCCGCATGACCAATCTGTTTTTACAAGCCCTGGATGGCAAAACCAAAAGGACCTTTGCCTTCACTTGTGGAGACATGAAAATTGGGGATTCTTCTTTCATCAAACCACTCAAAAATGATTTTATAGCCGCCCGCGCAGTCCGCAATGAAATGCACAAGGTAAACGAAATTGACCTCTACAACGTGGACTGTTATATGGTCAATGGCCATACCGGTGACCAAATGATCGAATGGGTCAAAAAGGCCATGAATACCCATTCATTGCTGGTCTTGTTGTTTCACGGAGTAGGTGGTGGCAATTCCCTTGATGTATCCATCCCAGCCCATCGAAGCTTGTTGCGGTTTTTGAAGCAAAACGAAAAAGACATTTGGATTGCTCCAATGGTCGAGGTTGCTGAACACATCAAGGGTTTGCAGTAAACTACTGTCGTGTTAATGCCATTAACATTTCATTTAAAATTTTACAAGAGCCATTGCGTTTTGTTCTCGTAAATCGAACTAAATTTGTGTAAGATTTTAAAAAACCAAAATCATAAAGTGATGAAGAAATTGTTCTTTGTAGCCGTACTGCTGATGGGTGCCGTTTTTGCTGTACAAGCACAAGATGCTGGTAAAGCGCCTAAGATGGTATTTGAAGCAGAAACCATCGATTATGGCAAGGTCAAAGAAGGTGGCGAACCTTATCGCGTCTTCAAATTTAAAAACGTAGGTGATGCTGAGCTGATCATCACTTCTGCTCGTGGTAGCTGCGGTTGTACGGTTCCTACTTACACTGAAAAGCCAATCAAGCCAGGTGAAAGTGGTGAAATCAAAGTACGTTACGATACGAAGCGCGTTGGTCCATTTACCAAAAACGTAACGGTAACTACCAACGAAAAAGAAAATACCCACCTGTTGACCATCAAGGGTGAAGTCCTGAAAGCTGAAGAGCAGCAAGGCGTTCCAACCAAAACTGGCGGTGTGTTCAACAACTAATTGAGTCTAATTTTTTTCAGCAAATTTTCTTTGGTGAAAAAAAACGCTCAAAAGCCTTGCACTTTTCGAAGTGTAAGGCTTTTTTTGTGTGCCGAATCAGGGGTTTTATCAGGTAGAGCCGTTGCATGCAACGGCTCTACCTGATAAAACAAAAAAACCCTTGCTGAACCACTCCAGCAAGGGCCTCTAACCCAAACAAATAAACACAAAAACTACTTTAAGATTCAACAAAGTTACAGTACTTTTTTCAAGCAATCAAATATTTTATCAAAATTTTATTCCGCAAAAGTAAATTTTGAAAAACAGCATTCCTACTTTAGTAAAATAGCTTCTGTTTCCTACTCTTAATGAATTCTTTATTACCTTGCAATCCTCGTATACGGAAGTTCAAACTTTACTTTTACCTGTAATCGATAAAGCCATGCGTTTTTTGACTTTGGGTATACTTACCTTATTTAGTGTAGGTTTACTCTGGGTGCTGGATACCCACAATCCCTTTGGTAGTCCTGTACCAGCAATGGGGCGTTTGCTCAATCCGGTCACTGGCTTTTGGGCCAACGCCGAACCTCAAGGGGATTTCTCCAATCAAAAATTGTTGCTTTCCGGCTTAAATAAGCCTGTCGACCTGGTTTTTGATGAGCGTCAGGTGCCGCACATTTTTGCCACCAATACCGAAGATGTGTTTTTTGCACAGGGCTACATCACAGCCTACAATCGCTTATGGCAAATGGACATGTCGACCCGCAAGGTCAGTGGCCGTTTGGCAGAAGTGGTAGGTGAACGAGCCCTGTCCTCCGATCTGTTGCAGCGCCGCAAAGGGATTGTCAAAGCAGCTGAAGCCATGCTCAAAGCCTGGGAAAAATCTCCTGAAGACAGCAAAGCGCTCCACGCTTATGTAGCCGGGGTCAATGCTTATATCAGTGCCCTCAAACCCGCCCAATACCCCCTGGAATACAAGTTAATGGGATTTAAGCCGGAGCCCTGGTCTGCTTTGCGTTCGGTTTTGTTCATCAAAGCCATGGCCGAAGACCTCTGCGCCCGCAATGAGGACCTCGCAGCCACCAATACCCGCACCATTTTGGGTGAAGAAGCTTTCCGGGATTTGTTTCCTGAGTACAACCCTAAACAATCCCCGATCATTCCCAGCGAGGTGAAATGGAATTTTGCCCCGGTACAGCCCCTGCCTAAGGTTGAAATGGCTGAAAGCATCCTCAGTGGTTTGTTTCCCGATCAAAACATTCCCCAACCCTTCGAAGGCATTGGTAGCAACAACTGGGCCGTTGGGCCACAAAAAACCCTAAACGGCAACCCCATTTTGTGTAATGATCCTCACCTTGGTCTGACCCTACCCTCCATATGGTTTGAAATCCAAATGCAATGCCCGGATTTTAATGCTTACGGCGTTTCTTTGCCCGGTTTGCCCGGCATTGCGATTGGGTTCAACGAAAACATTGCCTGGGGAGAAACCAATGTTGGCCAGGATGTACTGGATTGGTACGCCATCAAGTGGGCTGACAAGGACAAACAAAGTTATCATTTTGACGGTGGTACCCGGCAATTGGAAACCAGAGAAGAAATCATCCAGGTAAAAGGCCGCAAAGACCCCGTCAAAATTCAGGTAAAATATACCCATTGGGGGCCGCTGGTTTTTGGCGATTCCACCAACTCGCCCTATTATAGCCTGGCCATGCACTGGTTGCCTTCTGAAAATCCCGGCAAAAGGGACCATTACGAGTTGGCCAGTTTTATTCGGTTGATGAAAGCGAAAAATTACGCCGATTACGATGCCGCTTTGACTGGCTACGATGCCCCGGCCCAAAACTTCGTTTTTGCTGCCCGTGACGGCGACATTGCTTTAAAAGTCAATGGAAAATTCCCCATCAAACGCAAAGAACAAGGACGGTTCATCCAGGATGGCTCCTTGTCCAACAATGCCTGGCAGGGGTACATTCCGCGTGAACAAATTCCCCAGGTACACAATCCTAGCCGGGGATTTGTAGCTTCCGCCAATCAACATTCCACCGACGAAACCTATCCTTACTATTACAATGGTGGATTTGACGATTACCGCGGCCGCTTCATCAACCGCAGCCTAGAAGCCATGGACAGCATTACGGTGAAAGACTTGATGGCCTTACAAAACAATCCACATAGTTTGCAGGCTGAAGAAGCGCTTCCCTTGCTCCTCAAATTATTGCCCCGCGATCAACTCAAGGATCGTGAAAAAGCTGTGCTCAAAAAACTGGAAAAATGGGGTGGAAACTATCAGTACCAAAAAACAGAACCCGCCATTTTTCAAGCCTGGTTTGACAGTACTTATGTAATGAGTTTTGATGAAATCATTCGCTGGCGTGATTCGGTGGAGGTATTGAGTGTAGAAAGTTGGCGCTTTTTAGATTTGTTGGATAAGACCCCAAATCATGCCATTTTTGACTGGCAAAAAACCAAGAAGGCCGAAACCGCTGCCGATTTGGTGCTAAGTGCTTTTCAAAAGGTATGCAAGGATTTGAACAAAACACCGGCAAGAACCTGGGGTAGTCTCAATAACGCTTCTGTCAATCACTTGGCACGGATTCCAGCCTTTTCGCGGACCAATCTGCCCATCAGTGGCCATGCCCAGGCTCCCAACGCCATTCGCAATGGCCATGGCCCTTCTTGGCGCATGGTGGTTGAATTGGGCAAAGACGGTGTAAAAGCTTGGGGCGTTTACCCAGGCGGTTCATCTGGCAATCCAGGTAGTCCTTTTTATGACCATATGGTTGACCAGTGGGCCAAGGGGGAGTACAATGAATTGTTTTTCATGCGCAATGCGCAGGACAAGCGCAAAGCACAGAAAAGTGTATGGTCTTTTAATCCTAAGTAGTCGGGCAAACGCCTATTCAAAATGCAATCATCATGATCAAAAATATTCTTGCAAATTTGGCTCTGGCCCTGGCCTATGTAGTGCTGCCTTTGTTCCTGCCCTGGTGGAGCGTGGCCATTGTGGCCTTTGTTTTTGGGTATTTGGCAAGCAACGGCCTCCGAGCATTTTCACAAGCCAGTAGCGTTCTGGCTTTGATATGGGGGATGTGGGTACAAATGCAAAACGCACCCAACGGAGGATTGCTGGCCGGAAAAATCGGTGACCTATTTGGTGGCATCAGCGCAGTTCAATTGGTACTCATTACCGCTGCACTGGGAGGCTTGATTGGGGGGCTGTTTGGGTATTTGGGCTACTCGTTCAAACAAGTGACTCGCCCGGCATAGGTACAAAACAAAATCAGCGGAAAATTGATTTTTTTCTCAGTATGAATCAACTTTTAAGTTAAACCAACCAGTTGAAGCTGATTAACCGATCTTTCCAAGAAACTCGTCTATAAAAATTGCTCCACGCCAGAAATGAAGAGATTTTTGAAGAAAATCAATTCAGCATTAAATCAAAAGCTATGTGTGGACAATCACGCTATAAAAATCGTTATAAGGAACAATCCGAGTTTTTCAACCGGGGGCCAATCAATAAACGAGAGTGGCGCGAGTTTCAACGGTACAAACGCAGGCAAGAAAGCCCGGAGGCCAAGTTTTACAAACACCTGACCTGGTACATTGCCATCATGGGTTTCTTTTTGTACAAAAACCATGGCAATATATTTGGCTTTTTTCCCATCGCTTTTTTCTGGGGAATTGGGGTAGCCATGCATTATTTCGCTGTGTTTGGCTGGCCTAATGAACAAAAGCCAGACCTCCAGGAGCAGGATGATGACATAGAGAACGAACCAGAAGACAAAGGCCCGAATTGGTCGGACAAGGATCTGGTTTAATGCCTTATTTTGGAATTAGATTTCAACTTATCTGTGTAGATTTGCCTTGTGTTTGGTTGAGTGGTGGCTTTACCATTCCTCTACCTCATTACTTGCGAACCGGAGAATCCATGGGAAGAAATCGTAAAAACAAAGAGCCGCTAACGGCATATGAAATTGCCAAAAAACGGGTCGAAGAAAAAAAGAAGTTTTATCAACATCTCTCGACTTATGTGGTGATGAGCATCTTTTTTTACATGATCAATTATTTAAGCAACCCTGGTCATTGGTGGTTCTATTGGCCAATGTTGGGCTGGGGTGTAGGTCTTGCTTTTCATTATGTAAATCTTTTTGGCATCCCCGGCATTGTCGAGGAAATGTCTCCTGAATGGGAAGAAAAACAAATCCAGGCTGAACTTCGCCGCCTGGAGAAAAAAGGCATGGATATTTCACCTCCTGCCCCTAAGGAAGAGCCGCCGTTGGAACTTAAGGAAATCGAAAAGCGCAGGCGCGAAACCTGGGACGATAATGAACTAGTCTAAATGAATGACGAATTTTTCGAATGACGAATGACGAATTTAGGGGCAGCCTAAAATTCGTCATTCGTCATTCGAAAAATTCGTCATTCATTTTTTAGTTTATATTTGCTTCACTTTTTGAACCTAAATTCATTCATTTAGCGTTCCATCAAGAACATTGTTCATCACCCAAATCCAAGGTTTTGTCAGATAGTCTGGTTATTATCCCTACCTATAATGAGCTGGAAAACATTGAGCGCATGCTCAATACCGTATTTTCATTGCCTCGTGCTTTTCACGTTTTGATTGTTGATGATGGCTCGCCAGACGGTACCGGGCAGGTTGTCAAAGATTTACAACAAGTGTATCATGGCCAATTGCATTTGCTGGAACGCAGTGGTAAACTGGGACTGGGAACGGCTTACATTGCAGGGTTCAAGTGGGGTTTGAAGCAGGGGTATGAATTCATTTTTGAAATGGACGCAGATTTTTCCCATAATCCCCAAGACTTGCCTCGGTTATATGAGGCCTGTGCCCAAAAAGGCGCAGACCTGGCTGTGGGTTCGCGTTATGCTCGGGGAGGCAAGGTCAGCAACTGGTCCTGGGATCGCATCGTGTTGTCTTATGGCGCTTCCATGTATGTGCGCTTGATGACTTGGATGCCCGTGAAAGACCCAACCGCTGGTTTTATTTGTTACCGACGAAAAGTATTGGAAAGTATTGATTTGGACAATATCCGCTTTGTAGGGTATGCCTTCCAAATCGAGATGAAATATGCTGCCTACCTTCTGGCCTTTAAAATTACAGAAGTACCCATTACGTTTGTAGATCGGGTAGCAGGCGTGTCAAAAATGTCGGCCAACATTATCCAAGAAGCAATCGTAGGCGTGTTTCAAATGCGTTGGCAAAAACGGCACCCGTAGGGGCAATCCTTGCGGTTACTCATTGGAAATTTCCCAAAAAAAATGGCAATCACATGGATTGCCATTTCAAATTTCATTGCGTAAAAGGGCACCAGCCAGGGGTGCCCCTACGAGTATTATTTCTTATCTACTTCTTCGTATTCAACATCGGTCACATCGTCAGCACCAGACTTGCTGCTGGAACCACCTGCTTCATTGGCATTTGGTGCATTGTCATCTACCCCTGCTTCATTGGCAGCCTGGTACAAATCCTGGCTAGCGGCCTGCCATGCATTGTTCAGTTTCTGAGAAGCATTGTCGATGGCATCCAAATCCTGAGCTTTGTGGGCTTCATTCAGTTCGCTAAGGGCTGACTCAATGGCAGCTTTTTTATCAGCCGGAATCTTATCACCGTATTCTTTGAGCTGCTTTTCGGTGTTGAAGATCAACCCATCAGCTTGATTCAACTTCTCAGCACGTTCACGAGCCTTGCGGTCAGTGTCTGCATTGGCAGCTGCTTCAGCGCGCATCCGGTCGATTTCTTTCTGATCAAGACCAGTTGAAGCTTCGATCCGAACACTTTGCTCTTTGCCGGTGCCTTTATCCCGTGCAGTTACACTCAAGATACCGTTGGCATCAATGTCGAAGATCACCTCAATTTGAGGTACACCACGTGGAGCGGGAGGAATGTCTCCGAGGATGAATCGACCAACCGTACGGTTGTCTTTTGCCATCGGACGTTCACCTTGCAGTACATGGATTTCTACACTGGGTTGATTATCCGATGCAGTAGAGTACACTTTCGATTTTTTGGTAGGAATCGTAGTGTTGGCCTCGATGACTACATCGTACATGTTACCCATGGTTTCGATACCCAAAGAAAGTGGCGTTACGTCGAGCAGAAGAACGTCTTTCACATCACCACTCAATACACCCCCTTGGATAGAAGCGCCAATGGCTACCACCTCATCCGGGTTAACCCCTTTGTTTGGTTTTTTACCAAAGAAATCTTCAACTGCCTGCTGAATGCGAGGGATACGGGTAGAACCACCCACCAGGATCACCTCGTCGATGTCGTTTTTGGACAAACCTGCATCCTGCAAGGCCTTGCGGCATGGATCCAGAGATCGTTGTACCAAACCATCGATCATCTTTTCGAACTGTGCGCGGGTCAACTTGGTGGTCAAGTGTTTGGGCACGCCATCTACTGCGGTGATGTATGGCAAGGTGATGTCCGTTTCGGTGGACGAAGACAAATCGATTTTTGCTTTTTCAGCCGCGTCTTTCAAACGTTGCAGGGCCATCGGGTCCTTGCGCAAGTCGATGTTTTCTTGCTGCTTGAACAATTCAGCCAACCAATCGATGATTACACCGTCGAAGTCGTCCCCACCCAGGTGAGTATCACCATTGGTAGATTTCACCTCGAACAAACCTTCGCCCATTTCCAGGATAGAGATATCGAAGGTACCACCACCCAAGTCGTATACAGCGATGGTCATGTCTTTGTTACGCTTGTCGAGGCCATAAGCCAATGCAGCTGCAGTAGGCTCATTGATGATCCTGCTGATTTTGAGGCCAGCGATTTCACCAGCTTCTTTGGTGGCTTGACGTTGCGAGTCGTTGAAGTAAGCTGGAACGGTTACTACCGCTTCGGTTACTTCCTGGCCGAGGTAATCCTCAGCTACTTTTTTCATTTTCTGCAGTACCATTGCAGAAATTTCCTGGGGCGTATACATACGGCCATCGATGTCAACACGCAGAGTGTCGTTGTCACCCTTGGCAACTGTGTAAGCAACGCGGCTCATTTCACCTTGTACTTCCGAAGCGCGACGACCCATGAAGCGCTTGATGGAAGCAATTGTGCGCTTAGGGTTCGTAATGGCCTGGCGTTTGGCAGGGTCACCAATTTTACGTTCTCCGTTGTCCTGGAAACCAACAACGGATGGCGTAGTCCGCCGACCTTCATCGTTCGGAATTACCACCGGTTCGTTCCCTTCCATTACCGCCACACAAGAGTTAGTGGTACCAAGGTCAATTCCGATAATTTTTCCCATGTTATTGTACTTTATGATTTTTATGAAGAGCCTTTTCGCACGTTGTGGCATCCAATCCGGCCCTGAAATTCTTGTTTACGGTTTTTTGTTAGCAAGGGATGTGCCAAAAGAGGGCTGGCAGAAGAGGAACTGACATTTGGGCAGGTGACAGTAAGATAAGAAAAGTTTTTCGGACAAAATGGTGATCTAAATTTGAGTTATAGGCCAAATTGACATACTAAATCGATAAAGTGCAATCAAAAAAGGCTGCTGAAATCCAAGAAATCAGCAGCCCCCGCTTAAAAAAAAGATGGATGTTATCCTATCACCGCCATGTCCCGTACTTTTTTGTAGGGATATACAGCCAGCGCTTGCTCCAAACAATCCATTGCAGCATTCAAGGCAGTGGTATTGAGTACGTAAGCTATTCTTACCTCATCAACTCCTAAGCCAGGAGTTGCATAAAATGCTTCACCTGGGGCCAGCATCACAGTAGCCCCATTGTATTCAAACTCTTCCAACATCCATTGGCAGAAATGATCAGCATTTTCTACCGGGAATTTGGCAAAACAATAGAATGCGCCTCCTGGTTTGTAGGATACCACACCTGACATTTTGGTCAAGCGTTCGTACACCAAATCCCGGCGGCGGTGGTATTCTTCACGGACATTGTCCATGTATTCATCATCCAGCTCACAGAGGAACTCCGACAACCATTGTCCAAATGCGGGTGGGCTCAGACGCAGTTTGCCGTAATTGCTCACTGCCACCATCACATCCGGATTACGGGTGATGATTGTACCAATCCGTGCGCCACAAGCACTGAATTTTTTGGAAATTGAATCCAGTACGATTACATTGTCTTCGAGTCCTTCCAGGCGTAAAACCGAAAAGAACTCTTGTCCATCGTAGCAAAAATCGCGGTAGACTTCATCTACAATCAAGTACAGATCGTATTGTTTGACCAACAGTGCCAGTTGTTCGAGCAGTTCACGAGGATAAAAAGCCCCCGTAGGATTACTAGGATTATTCAGGAAAATGGCGCGGGTACGACTGTTGATAACCCGTTCAAAATCCTGGATCTGAGGCATTGCAAACCCCGTTTCAATGGTACTTGTCACTGGGCGAACCACCACATCGGCAATCTGGGCAAAACCATTGTAATTGGCATAAAAAGGCTCTGGGATAATGACCTCATCTCCTTTGTCAAAACAGGAAAAAAACAACAACTGATTGCCTTCGGAAGCGCCGGTAGTCACCATAACTTCGTCTTTGCTGATGTGGACGTCAAATTTTTTCATTGCCGCCGCAAATGCCGCTCGGGTGCTCGCCCAACCTTCCGTTGGGCTATATTCCAGTACCTTAATATCCACCTCACGCAAACGCGCCATCGCCGCTTCAGGAGTAGCGATATCGGGTTGGCCAATGTTGAGGTGATACACGTGCCGCCCTTTGGCCTTGGCACGTTCCGCAGAGCCTGCTAGCTTGCGGATGGGTGATAACGGGACATTATTTGCCCGCTGTGAAATATTCGGCATTGCTTGTTAGTTTGCTAGCAATTGATTAAGAAAGCTGAGGAGTTGAGTACTGGAGTGATCGGCGCTTCGGCTAAGCTCAGCGACCGATCACTCCAGTACTCAACTCCTCAACTGTTTGGTGAGTTATCTGGTTAGGGCGGGAAATTTAGGGCATTTTTACAACTAGGCAGGAATAATTCCAGATTAATTTACGACGGCAAAATTCGAAAATCAGCAATTTCGATTGGCGTTCCCCACATTCCTCCTGACATAAAATCGCTTACTTTGTGGGCATCAACCTCTACAAGTAAGCCATCTTTCATGAGCTCAAAGGGCATATTGACGGGAAGCCAATCCCTCCCCTTGTCGTCTATGATCCCCCAAATCCCACCCTCTAACTCGAGGTAGACCACCTTACCTTTGATTTTTTTCTTTCTCATTTTTACGGATTTACTAGTTTTTCAATGGTTTTGTGCAAGTTTTGAATCATCAGATGTTGCTCACCAATCATTTGGCGAAGCACTTTGACATCCTCATGCACCGGAAACTGATGGTGGTGCCGAGCTGGCAAAAATGGACTGATGTGAGTATGCACTTGCCAAACTTCCTGGATATCAGATACATGCACATTGAATGCCTCGTAAAAAGAATTGTCAGAGTATAGGGTCAGGTGTTTGTTGTTTTTTAAATCATTGTGTACCCGGTTGACCAACAGTGACTCCTTGGAAACCACTACATAAACGTGCTGATTTTTAATACTTTGTTCCCATTGGCTTGGTTCAATGAATGTACATACAACTTTATCTCCTTCAAAAAAAGTAGGAACCATGTGGTCTCCACTGATGTCGAAAGAACGTTGAGGGCCATTATTACTCGAAGAGGGCAGTGAATAGGACGGCAAGGATTGAATAAAAACAGGATTTCCAATTTCTTGTGCGTACTCCGGTTGGGCCGAGCAGGGTATGTGTAAAATACGTTCGTCGTTTTGCTGATCGGTGACAATGGTGAGGATGCGTAATTCTTTGTCCTCCCCCGGTTTTAAAAACATTTCGCCTTCTCCAGTATACAAAAAGATCGGGTTTACCTGATAAATTTCAACCGCCTTGCGCAACAATTCAATGGTTACATCTCGCCGCCCCTTTAGAATTTCACTTAAACTTTGAGGCAAATAGTCTAGTGATTGTGCAAATTGCCGACTGGAACGCACTCGATTTTCTTGCTTAAGCTGATGATGGCACTGAATAAAGCGCTGAGTAACAATACTATTCATCGGGGGCGGTTTAGCAGCGATTTGAGCAAAAACACTGATCTAAACAAATGTAGGGAATTGGGTTTAGATTGGCTAGGTTTTTTGGGTGAAAATCTACAGCGCCTTGACGAAGGACAAAACAAGTACTGCTTGTTCCTGAACCGAAGGATTAGATAAAACTCGTAAAATGAAGCGTTTAATGGTCTAATCCTTCGGCAAAAGGAATGCTAATTTTTTATTGCACCTTGTACAATTCCATTCCAGCTTTTACAGGAGACACCGTAGCTGAGCGCTCACCTTCAGCCACAACATAATATTGAATTCCTGCCTCCAATTCCAGTTCATATACTCCCTCTGCTGTTTTATTGGCAAGTTGTTCTTTAAAGATGCCAACGTTACCTTTGCGCCAGAAAACCCAAACTTGCAGGGCACCTGTTGCCTGAATATTTATTTTGACTTTATTGGCAGTTTTTAGGTGTTGAACCTTAGTGACAACAGCCTCTTCCACAAAAAGATATGGCACAGCCTTGAGCGCGTCCCGGCGACCATCCATCAGGGGTTGAATGCCCGGCACCGACTCGCCACTTGCATCGAATGATTCGGTCAATGAATTGGCAAAAGCTTTTTCAGGATACAACTTGTATTTGTCCTCTTTAAGGTGTGGGTCAATAAAGGTTTGCCACTCTTTCGCCCGTTGTAAGTACAGGCCATTTTCCAGGTAATCCCGATAAATGGTACGGCAGTGGGCCAGATACATTTTGCGGTAAAGATTGCTGGCCAGCAATTTTGTAACCAAAGGGCGTTTTGCATTCGACTCCTTGTAGTGCACAAACAAATGCAGGTTTTTCATTTCATCATTGCTTAACCTTTTTGCACCATTCATCAGACGGAAGCCTCCAAAAGCTAGGTTTAAATCCCAAATTATCGGATGAAAGCCCCCCAGAGAATCCATGTAGAGGTAATAATTCTGAGAAAAAGCGCCGATGTAGCTGTCCAAATTAAGCATCACGTTGTTGAAGGCCAATAACCACAATGCCTGATCCACATCCATCATCTGGGGGATTTCAGTTGGTTTGTCTTGCAAAGTACGGGTCAGTTTGATCAAATCTTGTGCAGCCCGGGGTGAACTGTACTCATACAAGTAGCGGTAGCACAGTGTATCCTCCCCCAAATAATTGAGTGAACATTTGTCACCTTCGGGGCATTTGGGTGGCTTTGCCATAGTCCAGTTGGGGTCCGCCTTTATCGTAGACCCATCATGGTCACCAAAAAAGCGGTCTAAAAAAGGTCCATCTATAGACTCCGCATTGGTGTATACCCCCAACAATTCATCATTTACATATACCTTGGCAAAATTGGCCTTGGGTGCTGGCATATAGTTGCGGGCAATTTCATAGGCCAAAACCTCGCGTACCATACTGGGATCGCGAAAACCATTAGACAATTTCAAGGTTGTGTATCCGCCGGGCAATTTTTTCAAGCGATCGGTATGGTTCACCTTGATGTTGAGTGGCAATTTGACTTGTCCACTCTTACGTACATTGGCATAAGAACTATTGCCCTTGTAGCGCACCCCAACACCTGGGTATTTTACCCCGTTGAGCACCATATCGGCCACCAAACGCTCTTCCTGTTTCTCATCCTTCAGTGAATCCATGGTTTGCTTCCATTTTGGATTTTTGAAGTAGAGTTTGATCTCGACCAATTTTTTGGGGTCGTAAATATCCTGAGCTTGGCTATAAAAGGGTACCAGTATCCACAACAGCGCAAGCAGCGTTAGTTTACACCTCATATTTATTTGTTGATTTCTTCCAAAGTAGCGGCATGCCGCTCGAACATATAGCGTTCGGGTGAATAAGCAATGGCTTTTACATTTTCAGCTTGAATGTAGTATTCGATACGATTTCCTCCCGCTTTCAGACTTACCCCATAGATGGAATCTCCCGTCTTCTCATCATGATGCTGACCATCGTCAAACATCATTGCCGATTTGAATGCTTCTCTGGGGCCGAAACGGTAATACACGGTAACCTTATTGGCAAACTCTCCGATTTTAGCATTGATCTGAAAATCTTCCATGGTATTTGCAGCATATTTATCGCGGTGTCTGGCCTTGACTTCAGAGATCATTGGGGGTAGCACGGCCAAAGCAGGGTGGCGTTTGAGGAAACGCACCCTTTCATTCATTAATTCCACAATACCTGGCACCTGGATGGTACGGCCTATGGTGGCAATCAAACTGCGTTCAAAATCCATACCTGAATAGGCTTTATTGGGATCATTGAGCAGGGAAGGTTTGATCAGTTCCTGCCACTGTTTGGCCTTGGTCTCATAAGCCCCGGTCAGCAATTCAGCAAAGAGGATAGAGCGCAGGTGGGCCAGGTATACCTTGGTGTAGTATGGGTTGGTCAACAACTTATTGACCAATGGCTTAAGCGGGTTATCTGCATTGAGCATGGGGTCCATTTGTTGCAATTGCAAAAGGTTCAAGTCTGAACCTCGCCCCGTGTATTTGTACGATCCAAAAGTAAAATTGTAGTCACCAATCAGTGGAGTAAAGCGGCCATCGGCGTCCCGGTACAAATAGTAGCCTGTGCTTTTTCCACCGGTATAACTATATAAATTGACCAAGACGTTGTTGAAGGCCAGCATCCACAGCGTGCGGTCCACATCCAGAATGGATTCAATTTGAGCAGGTGATTGATTGAGCACCCGGGACAATTCGGCCAAATCCCGCAGACCACTACCTTGCAGTACCACAAAGTTGTCAGCATAACAAGATTCTGATTTCTCCAATTGTAAGGTGCCAAAACCACCATTTAGGCATCCTGATTTGATAAGGGAGTCCTTACGGATTGCTGGACAGTAATAAAAACTTCCTGCACTGGATCCAAAATGCCGTTCAAAGAATGGCGCCTCAAATGGTTCCAGGTTCACCATTAGGCCATAATATTGACCATTTACAGTAACATTCGCATAATTTGCCTTCGGTGCAGGCATAAATTTGCGGGCAATATCCGTAGCCAATACCTCGCGCACCATACTTGGATCCCGCAGTGCACTGGACAATCGAATGGTACGGTAGCCTTGTAACTGTTGATTGGCTGAAGCATAATCCAACTGAATGTGCAGGTTATTGCGTTGGTTTCCAGGCTGGAAGCCTCCACTTTCTCGAATGCGTACTCCCACGCGCCCAAGCGAAGCCCCATTTACTTTCAAATCAGCCGCCAGCATTTTATCGCCATTAAAACGGAGTGAATCCAGCAAGAAGCGCCAGTTGTCAGCTCTGAAAGTGAGGTTGATTTCCTGTATGGATTGTGGATCAAAAAAATCCTTGTTGCTATTGGGTTGTGCATTCAAATGAGTGAGTATACCCAGCAAAATCCAGATAAAGGTAAAGGTTCTGTTCATGATGGCTAAGAGATCAAATTCCTTGCAATATTAGCAAAATAAATTTATGAAGCGCGAAATCAGCATTTCTATCGCATTAACGTGAAAAAACTGGAAAGTTGTTAAGCAAGTGGCATTGTTTTTTAACTAAATGCCAAAAATAGCTGGTAGCTAATGGTACTATTTTCCATTTTTTGTCCGTTTTTAGCAGCCAGATATCCAGACTTTCTAAATATAAAGTCTACACTTTCTGTTCTCTGCAAATTCTATCCTACGCTACCATGAAAAATTATTTCCTTTTTTTGGCCTACCTCGGTCTGTTCCAAGCTTTACAAGCCCAAACTGTGGGTGAGATCAGCAAAGTCACCATTCCTGGTGGCAAGGCCGAGTTCAGCTTGAGTTACATTCCAGCTGGCCAGCTCTCTATTCAGTCAAGCGAAGGCAAAAGCCTGGACATCAAGTTGGATGCCTTCTGGATGGGCACTCGGGAAGTCACCTACGATGAGTTTATCCAATTTCAATTCCGCAGAAATGACAACAACAGCAGCAATTGGAAAGATGGCAAATACAGCGCCGATGCAATTACCCGCCCTACCCCCCAGTATATGGATTACACCTGGGGAATGGGTACAATCGGCGGGGTTCCTGCTGTGGCAATGACCCAACAAGGTGCCCTGCGCTATTGCCAGTGGTTGTACCAAAAAACAGGTCAGTTTTATCGCTTGCCCACCGAAGCAGAATGGGAATATGCTTGCCGAGCTGGTGCAAAAGGGCCCCTTCCGGAAGGTGTTACCCCAGACAACCTTGGCGATTATGCATGGCATTACGACAATAGTACCGAAAAATACCACCCAACTGGCCAAAAGAAGGCCAACGCCTGGGGTCTTTTTGATATGTTGGGCAATGTAGCGGAATGGACTGCCGATGCTTATGTGGATGACTATTTTGGCGAAAGCAGCAAAAACCCCGTGAACCCCTGGTATAAGCCAAACGCCAAATACCCACACACCATCAGAGGGGGCTCCTTTGACGACAATCCTGAAGACTGCTCTTGCTCCAAAAGGGTAAAATCCTTAGCCAGCTTGCAAAAACGGGACCCACAAATTCCCAGAAGCCGCTGGTGGAATACCGATTCCTCTTGGCTGGGTTTCCGACTGGTACGTCCGGTCAAACAACCTACTGCGGCTGAGGTAGAAGCCTATTTTAAAGAAGCAATTGTAGATTAGTTGAAAGGTATCCGAGTGGTTTTGAGGAGCCTGATGGTACCAATGGTCGACTTTCTCTAATTCTCACCACTGCAACACCTCAATTTTTCCTATTTTTACTAAAATTATAAACATCAATCGCTATACAGCATGAGCACAAAAAACAAAAAGACGGGTTTCGATCGCCGCCGTTTCGTAAGGACTTCGGCCGCCGTTACTGGAGGATTGCTCCTCGTACCTGAATTACTCAGCGCCAAGGCTTTCAACAGTGTTGATGATGCCATTAAAGTTGGCGTGATTGGCTGTGGTGGCCGAGGCACCGGGGCCGCAGTACAAGCCCTCTCCACTACCCAAAACGTAAAAATCGTTGCGATGGGCGACGCTTTTGCCGATCGCCTGGAAAACAGCTACAAGCAGATCGAAAAAGCAATGGCAGCAAAACAAAAAGTGGACAGACTGGATGTGCCCAAAGAGCACCGCTTTGTCGGTTTTGACGCCTATAAGAAGGTTATTCCTCTGTGCGACGTGGTGATTTTGGCCAGCCCTCCGGGTTTCCGCCCCGATCACTTTACTGCAGCAGTAGCAGCAGGCAAACAAATCTTTATGGAAAAACCAGTAGCCACAGATGCTGTTGGTGTTCGTAAAGTGTTGGAAGCAGCAGAAATTGCCAAACAGAAAAAGCTCAATGTGGTCGTTGGTTTGCAGCGCCACTACGAAAATGTTTACCAGCAGTGGGTTGAAAAACTGCACGAAGGCGCCATTGGTGACATCACCATGAGCAGCGTGTATTGGAACAACGAAGGGGTTTGGGTGAAAAAACGCGAAGAGAAACAAACCGAAATGGAGTACCAAATGCGCAACTGGTACTACTTCAACTGGCTTTGTGGCGACCATATCGTAGAGCAGCACATCCACAACCTGGATGTAGGCAACTGGGTAAAAAAGGCATATCCGGTAAGAGCTTCCGGAATGGGTGGCCGCCAGGTTCGCACAGGCAAAGAATACGGTGAGATTTTTGACCACCACTTTGTAGAGTACGAATATGCGGATGGCTCGATGATGTACAGCCAGTGCCGCCACCAGCCAGGTACCCCCAGCAAAGTAACCGAGGCTTTTGTAGGTACTAAAGGGAAAGCACCAAAACCCGGGATCATCCAGGATCATTCTGGAAAAACCATCATGCGCATCAGCGGCAAAGATGATCCAGATCCCTACCAGGTTGAGCACGATGTTTTGTTTGCAGCCATTGCCAAAGGTGAATACAAATTTGCCGATGCCGAAAATGGCGCCAAAGCAACCATGACTGCGATCCTGGGCCGGATGGCAACCTATTCTGGCCAGGTTGTTGAATGGGATAAAGCATTGAATTCCAATATCAGTTTGTTCCCTGAAAAATTGGCCTGGGATGCCTTACCAAAGGTATTACCTGACAAAGATGGATTTTATCCCATTGCTATGCCGGGCAAATCTGTGGTGATTTAATCATTGTGCACGGGTGACCGTAAGGGCGACCCTTACGGTCGCCCTTAACAACATCGGGCGACCGCAAGGGTCGCCCCTACATTTACCCCATTTTATGCCGCTTCCAATCTCCATCCCATTTTTCGCCTTTCGCCTCAATTTCAGCAACAACATCAGCTTGCTGAATCCCATGACCGATGCTCAGGCCATTCGTTTGGGCAAAACCTTGAGCGAAGTAGCTGAAGAATACCAGCATGCCTTGCAGGAGCAGTTGTACAATCGTACACCCCTCCTGCCTTTGATGGACTTGTTAAGGCCCAGCACCTATTATGCAGCAAGCCTGGACCTTGATTTTCCCGCTGGATCAACTGGCCCAGGTAGCCCAGCTTTCAGCCTTAGTTTTGATTATTTTTTCCAACAACAAGAACATGCCTGGCGAGCCATTTTACCCGCCCTGGGGCTGGAGACCTCAACCACTCAATCCGAAGATTTAGAAGAAAACCTGCGGGAACTGGTACGCATCGATTTTAGGCGGCATGAACGTTTGTTTTCCGTACAAGACATCATTTCTACCATTTGGTACAAAAGTGTAGAGTTGATTCAAAAAGAAATCAACCTCGAAGCATTAGACCCCGGTGAAAAACGCCCAACCAAAGAATTGGGTCAATTTGTGTGGCTCGACAAAGTGGCCAATAAACTCAATATCACCCGCCAAGAAAGTTATGGGTGCGAAAAAGAACTCAACCAGGTTTTACGGATTTTAAAAGGTGGATATCCCAATAATTTACTACTGGTAGGTCCCTCCGGAGTAGGCAAAACTGCCCTGATTTGGGAGGCTGCCCGCCAATTGGAGTTGCAAAGCCCGGGAGAATTACACATTTGGGAAACAACAGCTTCCACCTTGATCAAGGAATTGTCCCAAGACCGCGGATGGGAATTCAACCTTTCTGAATTGCTCAAAGAGATTGCCAATACCCCCCATGTGATCTACTTGCGCAACTTGATGGATCTCTTTGAAGTTGGTCAATATGAAGGCAACGATTCCAGCATGGCCGACTTTTTGATCCCTTACCTGAGTCAGGGGCACATTCGAATGATCGCTGAATGTAGCGGTGAACAGTTTGCCCGCATTGAGCTAAACTCACCGGGCTACCCTGCTTATTTCCAGATTTTGCAAATGCAGGAACCTAGGGGTGAACACATGGACCAGATCATCCTGGACAAAGTAAAAGCCCTGTCGGAGCAAGCCAACGTACTCATTGCGGAGGAGGCGGTAAGTGAAGTGATTCGATTGCACCGCCGCTTCATGCCCTATGCGGGTATGCCAGGCAAACCAATCCGTTTTTTGGAAGGCATGGCCCTACGACTAACCAAACCCCAAGGAGTGGCGGATGATTTTGCCATCATTGATCGCAATGAGGTGATCCGCTATTTTTGTGCAGAAAGTGGCATGCCAGCAATGATCGTAGATCCAGCTATCCCTCTGATACCAAACGAAGTACGTAGTTTTTTTAACCAGCAGGTTTTTGGCCAAAACATGGCTGTAGACGCGGTAATTGACGCTATGGTCGCCATCAAAACCGCACTGGCTCGCACCGACAAACCCATTGCTACCTTCTTGTTTGCAGGGCCAACCGGGGTGGGCAAAACCGAATTGGCCAAGGTGCTCACCACTTTTATGTTCGGAGACAAAGACCGGATGGTGCGTTTCGACATGAGTGAATACGGCAACCCGAGTGCCTTGTTGCGTTTGGCCGGAGCTGGTAATGTGGAAGGTTTATTGACCTCAGCAATCCGCAAACAGCCTTTTTCGGTATTGCTTTTTGACGAAATAGAAAAGGCGCATTCCAACTTTTTCGATCTCCTGTTGCAACTGCTGGGTGAAGGCCGCCTCACTGACAATCGAGGGCGAGTAGCTGATTTTTGCAGTGCCATCATCATCATGACCACCAACCTGGGGGCTGATTCCACCCGTCCTAAACTGGGCTTTGGCCATGCCAATCGCTCTGCCCAAGAGTTGTATCAGGAAGCCATTCGCCGGTATTTCCGGCCAGAGTTGGTCAACCGCATCGATCAAATCATTGCTTTTCAATCTTTGGATAAAGACCTTATCCGGGCCATTGTTTCTAGGGAACTGGAGCTGTTCAAAAATCGGGATGGTATCCGTTATCGAAAATTGGAATTAAACATTCAGGAAAATGCCCTTGAAAAACTAGCCGAAGAGGGCTTCCATCCCAAATACGGTGGCCGCCAGTTGCAGCGGGCAATCCGGGAGCTGATTGCGCTGCCTTTGGCCAACCAGTTGAACTTACACGACCCTACTGACAAACTAAAGGTGTTGGTTAAAAGCAGCAAAGGCAAGGTCAGGGTAGAGGTAGAGCCCGAACCTACCCCGCTGGAAGAGCTGCTCGATGAGTTCAACCTTCAGGATGCAGCCGATCAGGTTTCAGCATTGCGGGCTTCCGCCATTGCTTTTAAAGAAAGTCATTTGTACACCTTGTTGTTGCAGGAATACGATGATTTGGAAGAAGAAAGTAAAGAAAAAGAAGGCAAGGACCCAGCTTATTCTGCCCAGGCTGAAATGCGCAAAATGCAATTGATCGAGATTCGGGATAAAGTGGAAGGCCTGGTGGGTGAAGTGGAGGGTTTGGAGCAACGTTTGTGTCTTGCAGTATTGGGAGAAAGTTCCAGTGAAGAAGAATTGGAACAAGTGGACCAATGGGAAGAAAAGTTTTTCCGCCTCAAAATAGAGATTTATCAACAGGCCAACCCTTCCGCCAATACTGCCTACCTGAGTATTTATGGCGAAGCCTTCGAAAAAATGCGCCCAATCTATACTGTGCTTTGCGCCGAAAAAAACTTCGAGGTAGCTTACACCGAAGTTTGGTTTCGGGAATCCTTGTATTTTAGTCTGAATGAAGAGGGTAAAACGGCCGAGCAGTACCTTTTTGTCGAACAAGAAGATTTAGCTCAATTCACCCCTGAGTACAATGACCGCTTGATTGGCTTAATCCTTAAAATCAATGGCCCGGCAGTGCAATTGTTTTTTAGCGGCGAAGAAGGAGTCCAAAAATGGCACAACCTTCAACGCAAAGAGCAATTTATTGGTGAGGTAAAAGTGAGCGAACAAAAAAATACGCCTCCACGCGGGGTACATTTGAAAAATCACTTCAATCGTTTGCCCATCCGCCGCACCTTGGAATTCCCACAGGTTAAAGACAATGTTTGGCGGGTTAACCGACAAATTGCCGAAGATCAATACATCAGTTATCTGCTTTTTCAACTCGAACAGCAATTTAAATTGAATTTGGACAACCAATTTTGAGCTTTTTGCGTCTTAAATTCGTATTTGTTTTAGCGCAACCCCAGAACACCCTATTTGAATTGGATCTAAAAAAATTGCAATGAGATTGGAGTTGAATATGATTGTGTGGAGAAAGTATGTCCACGTTTTTGGTACCCTGTTGATGTTTTTGTTTGTACTCAGCAATTTGGCTGGGCAAAATAAAACCTATGTTGGCAAAATCCAGGATGCTAAAAGCCTGGAAGCCTTGGCATTTGTCAGCGTCGGCATTAAAGGCAATAGCCAGGGCACCACCACTGACCTCGATGGGAATTTCTCCATCACCGCATCCAGCACAGCCATTCTGGTCATCAGTTATGTGGGTTATAGCACCAAAGAAGTTCCATTAAAAGATGCGGGTTCTTTTTTGTTGATCTCACTAAGTGAAGATGTGCTCAGTTTGCCCGAAGTTACCATCCGCCCTAAAGAAAATCCTGCCTGGGGCATCATCCGCAAAGTATTGGCGAATCGTCCGCAAAACAATCCCGAAGAATACAAAACCTACCAGTACACCTCCTACAACAAATCTTCCTTTACTGTTGCGGATTTTCGACAGTTTAAAGAATCGCTCAAAAAAGACAAAAAAGACAAAAGTGAAAAACCTAAACAACGTTCGCCGGAAGCCATTCGTCGGGACTCCATCATCAGCGATGCACTCCTGAATAAAATGTACCTCTGGGTGAAGGAGTCGGTCGTAGAAGTATTCCACAAAGAACCAACCCAGGATAAAGAGCGCATCATCGCCAGCAAATCCTCCTTGCCTGGTGACTTTTCCATGGGTTTTGCAGCCAGTGATTTCCAACCTTTTGGTTTTTACAAAGAAGTAATGTCCTTGACGCTGGCCAGTTTGAACTTCGTCAACCCCATCAGCGATGGCACCTTCAATCGCTACGATTTTCAGATTCAGGATACCATCTATCAGGGGCAAGACAGCACTTTTGTCATTTTTTACCAACCTTATAAAGGAAAAAATTTTGATGGTTTGCGTGGAGTTTTGCACATCAACTCCAATGGTTATGCCATGGAAAATGTGATTGCCAGCCCTGCGGATACCAGTCTCAATATCCAGTTTAGAGTACAGCAACAGTACAAATTCAATGGTAAATTTTGGTTTCCTGAAATCTTGCAAACCGAGCTTAACATGCCCGTGGGTAATGAGGGCAGTACCTTTGAATTACAAATCCGCAACCGCACCCAGGTCAAAAACCCAAGGGTGAATGAAGATATTCCGGCAAGCGTGTTCAATTATGCCACCCGGGAGCAGGAAGTTGACGCCAAACGCCTGAGTGAAGAAGAATGGAATGCGCTTCGTCTGGATACCCTCAGCGAACGAGAGCAAAATTCCTATTCCATGTGGGATTCTATCCCGGAATTGAAGGGACCACGCAATTTGTTCAGAACCTTGGGCAATACCGCCAAGGCCTATTACACCGGAATGCTGCCGATTGGCCAATTTGAAATCCCGCTGCGGGATGTGATCGGGCTAAATGGCTATGAGGGATACCGGCTCGGTTTGGCACTGCGCAGCAATTTTAAAGGTTGGTCCTGGTTGCAATTGCGGGGCTACGTGGCCTATGGACTCAAAGACGAAGCCTGGAAATATGGGCTACGCACAGAGCTGCTGTTGAGCCAAAACAAGGATTTGCGCATGCGTTTGTCCTACCGCCGAGATGTCAATGAGCCGGGCTCATTCAACATTCTTTCGGACCAAACCCCACTTCTCGGCCGCATTGTGCCCCGCAACTGGATCCGCAACCGCATGGACAGCATCGAATCCTTCCGCGCCGAGCTATTCTACCGCCCCAGCGCCCACTTGCAGCTCAACCCTTACTGGCGACGCGAAAGTCGGCAAACCACTTATCCTTATTCTTTTGTACAGGATGAAAGTGTATCCAAAGGCACTTTTCAAATGCAGGAAGTAGGCTTTAACCTGCGTTTTGCCCCCAAGGAATGGTTGCACAAAGACGGCATCACCGAAACGATTTATTATTTTACTTATCCCGTTTTCGACTTTCAGGTGGCACAAGGCAGAATTACAGGAGTGTCCGACCCGATCAATTATACGCGTTTAATCCTGAGTATGGAAGGCCAAAATACCTCCAAGGCTTTAGGCCGCACGGTGTACCGCATCATGGGTGGTATGATGCTCGGCAATGTCCCCTACCCTTACCTGTTCAACGCACCAGGGGTACGGCGGGATGCTGGCTCCCCCATTTTTAGCTACCACGTTTTTCAAACGATGGGCCTATACGAGTTTGCTGGTGATCGTTTTGCGTACCTCTTCTTTGAACACAACTTTGGTAAACTTCTGCTCAAAATCAAGTCCAAATACAGCCAACCGGAAATTGCCCTTGCCCAAAACATCGCCTGGGGGAATTTGATGAATCCTGAAGCGCATCAGGAACTTGACTTCAAAACCCTGGACAAAGGTTTTTATGAAACGGGCGTTTATTTGCGGAATTTGTTGTTGATCCCTATTCTAAAAGCGGCCAAGTTCAGTGCAGGAGTGGGCGCTTTTTACCGTTGGGGGCCGTATAGTTTGGAAAATGAGCGGCGCAATTTTGCTTATCAGGTGAATTTTTACTTCACCTTATAAACAAGTATCTGTATTTTGGGCAAAATATTCATTTACCCATTAACCCATCACCATGGCCAAACCCATCGAAGAACAAACTACTGCGGAATTGGAAAAAATGGCAAAAACCTACAAAACCATTTCAGGAATCTACATTGGTTTTTTCATTGTTTACATTGTGGCAATGCTTTATTCCGTATCCATTGGCAAAGTGAATACAGTTCTGATTGTGGTCATGGTGGCACTGATCACTACCTCCTTGCCCGTAAATATGATGCGGACCAAAATCAGCAATGAATTGAAGCGAAGAGAACAAGCCCCACAATAATTCATTCACTTTTCCTGATACAAAGCCCGAGCCAATTCCAAACGCTTGCTGATTCTTTTGCGCAGCAAGCGAGGTTCCAATACTTCGAGGTCTTGCGCAAAGCCCAAAAACTCCCGCTCCAACTCCAGGTTGTGAACCACTTCAATAGCAAAAACCGCACTACCGTCTTTGAGCTGCTCCAACAATTGTTGTGAGTGGTGGAAAGGTTTAGTCAACACATAGGGAGCTTGATCCTTACTGACCCTAAACTTGACCAACATCCGCTCCTGCCCACTCGTTTTGGACACCCCAATCGTGTCCTTTAGCCATTCTGCATCCAAATTTTGGTCCCAGCGAAAAGGGCTTTGATCATCAGTTTCAAAAGATTGAATCCGATCCAGGGCAAGAATCTGCGGTTTTTCTTGCTCATCCCGCAGGCCGATAACAAACCAACGGTTGCGGAATTCCTTCAAAAAGTGGGGATGAAGGGTGAAAACTTGCTCTCTTTTTGATCTAAAAGACTGATAAGTTAGGGTCAATGCCCGTTTTTCTATTATCGCAGCATACAAACCCTCCAAATGTTCCAATCCCTGGAGCAGTTCATTTTTTTCAAAATCGATCAAGGCTCGCTCCTGGGTTTTCCCCATTTGAATCTTGTGTTGCAGGCGATTGACCATGTCGTCTACCTCTCGGAAATGGGTGAAGCCTTTGAATTGCCGTAAAATGGTCACCACCTCGTTGAGCGTGCTCAGGTCTTGTTGGGTCAAAGGAATGTTGGCAATGCTATAGCTTGGGTCTTCGTAGGTATAGTATTTTTTGTCGACTACAATGATGGGGGCATTGTAACCCAGTTTTTCAGAACGCATCATTTGCAGGTCCAATTGAATGGAGCGCCGGCTGACGCCCTTGCGGATACCTTCGTATTCATACAAAGCTTCCGAGCAAGCTTCCTCAAGGTCTTCAAGAGTCCATTTTCGGTTGCGTCTGCGCAAACAAGCATCGATGGTTTTGTAACGAATCAAAGCATTGCGGTTTACAGGCATAATTATTTTTTATTCTAAACAATTAAAAATCAAATTAATAAAAAAATTTTCAAAAATATTTTTACAAAAATACAGCCTATTTTTTTACTGCGCAAAAAGATTGCGCAGTAGCCTTCCAACTTTGTGTCATTAAAAGCGAACAACGCTAAATGCTTGTTCAAGTAGTGAACCGATTCTTTTAATCCAAAGCCTTTTATCATGTTATTCAATCGCAAAACCAAAAATCAAAACCTGACCACCAACCACGAAGGGGCAAAGGCTTGGAAAATGAGTCCCGAGTTGGAATTGTACAGTGCCGTGGTGACTGCCGCTTTAAATGACCAGTTTTACGAAAAAACTGGAAAACGAATCGAGCGCCTCCGCGAATTGATTGCACAGGTCGACCCAGAGTTTGTGGCCAAATTGGCCGTGTATGCTCGCGAAAACATGTATTTGCGGAACGTTTCGCTCGTTTTGGTGGTTGAATTGGCCAAGCAATACGAGGGCTATGGTTTGAATTTGATAAGCAAAACGGTAGGTCGGGTTATACAGCGTGCCGATGAAATCACCGAATTGTTAGCCTATTATCAAATGGCCAATGAGCGCAGCGGTACCAAAAAACTGAACCGCTTGTCCAAGCAGGTGCAAAAAGGTTTGGCTAACGCATTCAACAAGTTTGATGCGTATCAATTTGGAAAATACAACCGCAACGGTGCTGAAGTCAAATTGCGCGATGCCTTGTTTTTGACCCACCCAAAAGCCAAAGACGAAGCGCAGCAATTGATCTTCAACCAAATCGCTAAAAACGAGTTGGCCGTACCTTATACCTGGGAAACCGAATTGTCAGCATTGGGTCAAACCCAATTCGCAAACGAAAAGCAAAAACAGGCTGCCTTCCGCCAAAAATGGGAAGAGCTGATCCAAAGTGGAAAAGTAGGTTATATGGCTTTATTGCGCAACTTGCGCAACATCATCGAAGCAGAGGTATCGGCGGAACATTTTGAACGGGTATGTTCAACTTTGTCCGACACCAATCAGGTGAGCAAAGCCAAACAATTGCCTTTCCGCTTCCTGGCTGCTTATCGCGAATTGTTGCAGGTAAAAAGCAAATACACCTCTTCAGCCTTGGCAGCTTTGGAAATGGCAGTAAAAGCCACCGTGGCGAACTTGCGGGGATTTGGAGCCGATGCCAGCGTGCTGATTGCTTGCGATGTATCCGGATCGATGCAGCAACCCATCTCAGCAAAAAGTAAAATCTTGTACTACGACATTGGTTTGATATTGGGGATGTTGTTGCAATCCAAGTGCCGTTATGTCCAAACGGGTATGTTCGGCGACTCCTGGAAAATCATCAACATGTCGACCAAAAACATCCTGGCCAATGTGCAGGAATTTTACCGACGTGAAGGTGAAGTGGGCTATTCCACCAATGGTTTTTTGGTGATTCGTGACTTGATCAAACGCCGTGAGGTGGTGGATAAAGTGATGATTTTCACTGATGTGCAAATGTGGTCAACCAGCCAGGATTGCCATATTGCCAAGGAATGGAGGCAATACCGTGAAACGGTAGCACCAGAGGCTAAATTGTACTTGTTTGATCTGGCCGGATTGGGAACAACGCCTATTGATATGCGACAAGATCAAGGGGTGTACCTGATCGCAGGTTGGTCCGATAAAATTTTCGATGTTTTGGCGGCTTTAGAGCGTGGTAAACAGGCCATCGAAGTCATCAATAACATTGAATTGTAAACTGTGATCCTACCAGGGGCAGGCAAAATGAAGTTTGCCTCTGGTAGCAAATAATTAACCCCCAGAAAAAATGAACTGTGCCGTAGAATAGAGATACTTCGTATCAAGGTCAAAACGCAGGTTCGAATCCTGTCCCATCTAGGTGGGTAGTCTAGTGGTTAGGACGTGGCGGTAAGGCTCTTTTCGTTTTTTGCCAGTTTATTTTTAACAAAGAAAAATAAAAGCATGTCGTAGTTCAGCGTTACTTCGCACTTAACAAAGACCAACGCTGACCGTTTGTTACTGCTTTACGGGCAACAAAAAACAAGCGCTCATTTTGCCAGAGGATTAGATAAGTAAATGTTTCATTTCAAGTGTCTTATCTAATCCTCTGGCTCAGAAAAAATGAGTGCTGTTTTTTGCCCCACAACTAAGATTTGAAAGTGCCGTAGAATAGAGTTACTTCGTTTCGGGACGATGGGGTTGCGGGTTCGAGTCCCGTCACGCTGACCAATATCCATTCATATCAGCGTGTAGCTCAAAAGGTAGAGCACATATGTACTCTTTTCGCTTTTTGCCTTTCAAATAATTATTAGAGTTGTATTTTACCCCAAATAATCCTAAAACCATGCAACAATCCAACTCCTGGAACCGCGACCTTTACGCCAAAGCCTGGCACTTCGTCACCCTCCAGCACAGCGGTCAAACCTATGGTGGCCGCCTTCCCGAACAACAAATTGAGTACATCAACCACCTCAGCAGTGTGGCGATGGAAGCCATGTGGGTTTTGGCCCATTCAACAGCAAATTATGATGCAGACCTTTTGGTACAATGCGCCTTATTGCACGATACCCTGGAGGATACCTCCACCAATTTTGAAGACTTGAGTGCTACTTTTGGCCCAGCCGTGGCTGCTGGCGTGTTGGCCCTGACCAAGAATAAAAATTTAGCCAAACAAGACCAGATGCTCGACAGCCTCCAACGCATCCAGGCCCAGCCTAAAGAAATCTGGATGGTCAAAATGGCCGACCGCATCACCAACCTCTACCATCCACCTTATTATTGGGACAAGACCAAAATCGCCGCCTATCGCAGCGAAGCTCAAATCATTTATGATCATTTGGCTCCAGCAGATGCACTTATGGCTCAACGTTTGGCCCATAAAATTGAAGTTTACCAGGCTTTTTTATAAATTTTTTATTTTTTTTTTCATTTCTGAGGAACGCTTTTTCAGCCCCAATACACTTAGGTATGAATGCAGATTTATCCCACTGCATGATCCATTAACCTAAAAACCTGTTGAAATGAAAAAGCTTTTTTTCCTGTTTGTCTTAGTTGCTAGTGCCAGTTTTTTAAATGCACAAACCCAATTTTTCAGTCCGTTGAGTGCAGTTCCAGTTGGTCCCAATGGACCTGCTTCCAACAAGGTAAAAGTGAGCGCTTATTGCTGCCCCAGCACAGCCATCGAAATTTCAACGAATGTGCCAGTTTCTGAAAATGATTTCCAATGGATCAACATCCCATTGGATGGCCTGAATGCAGGAATGATTGCCAGATTGGTCGTTTGTTATCAGGTTCAAGGCGCAGGAGGTTCTTACATTTCTCAAGTGCGTCTTACCGAAATGATGGCTCCCAATGCAGCAAGCGTCAAGGTTGACGATGGAACCGACCTAAACTCGACCGTGCCAACTTGTTTTGCTACCAAAGCGGCTTATAATGTCAGTGGCACCACCACCTTAGCTTTAAAAGTAGTTATGCGCCCTGGTGACAAAATCATCATCGGAGGAATCAGCATAGTTCGATAGTCCCAAACTTCTTATTCCCTATCCTGTTTGTAAAATTTCCTATCCCATTTGTATATCCGTGCACTGCGAAAGCATTTTGCTTACCCGCAGTGCATTTTTTTTGTGCCCAGTATTGGGGCAAAATGAACAAATTATTTTTTATCTCCCCCATTTGAAAAGGAGCTGTTTTTTGTGCTAATTTCCGCAATGATTTCATTTGCTTAAAATTGACTTATTCCTGATGAAACAGCTGCTCATTTTTAGCCTGGCTCTGTTAATTAACCAGGTCGTGTTTTCCCAACAACACGCCGAACAAAACCATTCCAAGTACGTCCCTCCTACCGACCCACTGGTGCAACAAAAATTGCAACAATGGCAAACCGTAAAGTTCGGCCTTCTGATGCACTGGGGCACGTATAGTCAATGGGGCATTGTCGAAAGTTGGAGTCTTTGCCCCGAGGATGAAGGCTGGTGCGAACGCCGTGGACCTTATGCCAATGATTGGTACGGCTACAAAAAAGCCTATGAAAACCTTCAATCTACTTTTAACCCTACCGATTTCAACCCCGACAAATGGGCCACTGCGGCCAAAGCAGCGGGTATGAAATACCTGGTTTTCACCACCAAACACCACGATGGCTTCTGCATGTTTGATACCAAGCAGACCGATTACAGCGTGATGAACAGCCCTTTTGGCAAAAATCCCAAAGCCAACATTGCCAATGAGGTGTTTAAATCTTTTCGCGACCAGGATTTTATGATCGGAGCTTATTTTTCCAAACCCGATTGGCACACTCCCGATTATTGGTGGCCTTACTTCCCACCCAAGGATCGCAATTCAAGCTATCCGCCCAAAAAATATCCAGAAAAATGGGAAAAGTTCAAAACCTTCACCTATAACCAGATTGAGGAACTGATGCGGGATTACGGAAAAATGGACATCCTCTGGTTGGATGGCGGTTGGGTACGCCCCTTTAGCACTATTGATACTTCAGTATCCTGGCAAAAAACGATTCCCTTTGATCAGGACATCGATATGCCCAAAATTGCGGCTATGGCGCGTACCCATCAGCCTGGTTTATTGGTGGTTGACCGCACGGTGACCGGACCCTATGAAAATTACGTGACGCCGGAGCAACAAATTCCCAGCCATTATATGCCCATTCCCTGGGAAACTTGCCTGACCATGGGCGATTCCTGGAGCTACATTCCCAAAGAAAACTTCAAACCCGCACGCAAATTGATTCACATCCTGGCTGACGTAGTTTCCAAAAATGGCAATCTCCTGCTCAACATCGCCCCAAGCCCCCAAGGGGATTTCCACCCTGAGGCTTACGATCGTTTAAAGGAGATTGGCAATTGGATGAATGTAAATTCTGAAGCGATATACGGAACAACCGGTGACAAAGACCTTGGCCCTCAGGGTAAATTGGTGTTTACCCACAAGGGCAAAACCATTTACGCCATTTACCGGGCCGAGGAGGGGGAAGCATTGCCTGTAAAAATCGAGATTAAAAATTTGACGCTGAGCAAAAAAGCCAGCATCAATCTCCTCGGCAATAAGGATGCCCTTCGTTGGAGTACTGAAAATGGTACTACCAGTATTGTGGTTCCTGAAAAAACTACTAAACTTGTGCCTAACAGCTACGCCTACGTATTTAAAATCACCGATTTTTAGCAGCTGTTGTGAACCATAAAACTCTACTAACCAATGCAAACCAGAAGAAAATTTTTGAGGTGGTCAGCGCTTGGCCTGCCTTTTGTTTCCTTTAGCCAAATCCTGGCCAAGAGTAAAACGCCTTTTGCTACCAAGCCCATCGTGGTCTCCACCTGGGATAGCGGGCTTCCGGTCAATGCCGTAGCCTGGAAAATTTTGCGCGAGCAAAACGGCCGGGCTCTGGATGCGGTTGAAGCCGGGGCGCGTTCAATCGAAGACAGCATCAACTGCTGCGTAGGTTTGGGTGGAAACCCCGATCGCGATGGAATCGTCACTCTTGATGCTTGCATCATGGATGAAAAATCCAATTGTGGCTCAGTAGCAGGCCTGTCTTACATCAAACACCCCATTTCAGTTGCAAGAAAAATCATGGAAACTACGCCTCACGTGATGCTAGTGGGTGATGGGGCTTTGCAGTTTGCCCTGGCCAACGGTTTTCCGAAGGAATCGGGAAAGTTGTCGAAAGACGCCGACAAGGCCTACAAAGCCTGGCTAAAAAAATCGGAGTACAAACCAATCATCAACATCGAACAGCAACAAATCAAGGCCAAAAAGAACAAGGGTAACGGTCCTTTTGCCCCCAATAAATTTGAGGATGGTAGCCCCAACCACGATACCATGGGCACCATTGCACTGGATGCGGCTGGGAACCTCTCTGGTGCCTGCACCACCAGTGGAATGGCTTTCAAATTGCATGGCCGGGTAGGTGATTCGCCCATCATTGGCGCTGGTTTGTTTGTAGACAATGAAGTGGGTGCAGTAACCGGTTCTGGTCAGGGTGAAGAAGTGATCCGCGTAGCAGGAGCAGCCCTCATAGTTGAGATGATGCGCATGGGTAAGTCGCCTAAAGAGGCTTGTAAAGTCGCCATCGAAAGGATTGTAAAAATCAATCCGGAAAAGGCCAAAACTTTCCAAGTTGGTTTCATCGCCATCAATAAGGCGGGTGAATACGGAGCCTATTCCTTGCAGCCCGGCTTCAGCTATTCGGTTACGATGGCCGAAGACGGGGGGAAGGTGTATATGGCGGATAGTTACTTGTAAGCTGTCAGCGATGAGCAGTCAGCTTTCAGCAACAAGTCACCTCGCTGACGGCTGATTGCTCACAAATACTGGTTTTTTACCAAAATCATCTGCGCCAAAATACTCAGGGCAATTTCTGCCGCTGTTTTTGACTTGATCGAAATGCCTACTGGCGCGTGAATCCGTTTAAATTCTTCTTCACTATAACCAGCTGCCAGGAGCCGTTCCCTGCGTTTTTCATTAGACCCCTTGCTGGATAAGGCACCGATATAGGCTACTTTGGAGCGCAATAAAAGATGTAGTGCCTGGTCGTCAATTTTGGGATCATGCGCCATGACTACGGCAAAGGTATATTCGTCGATTTCGTATTCGGGCAATACTTCCGCCGGATAATCCTCATACATTTTATCTGGTGCCGTAGGAAAATGGGTATTTTGGGCAAAGGTACCCCGGGGGTCAATGACAATAGTCTCAAAGTCGAAATACTTGGCCAGGTGCACTAATTCTGCCGCCGCATGTGCTGCGCCGATGATGAAGAGCTGATGCTTTTTGGGAAAAACGCGGAGGAACCATTTTTCACCAGCTACTTCTACCAATTGGCTTTTGCGTTCCTGATAAGCTTTTCCTGCTGCCGCTACCAGTTCCTCAGGTGTTTCACCAACTGTGGAGCCATTTGGATGAACCAAATAATGCCGGGCATTTTCGCCTGACAATTTGGAAATCAACACACAACTTTTGTTCTCCAATAGATTGTTGCGCAAAGTTTGCCAAATGGCAGGAACGTCAAATGCCACGAATTTTTCTAAAAAAATTTCGATCGTACCTCCACAGGTAAGCCCTACCGACCAGGCATCATTATCGGACACCCCGAATTTGAGGTTTTTTATTTTGGCACTTTGGCTGGTTTCATCCGCTTCTTTGAGGATTACACCTTCAACGCAGCCCCCAGATACTGAGCCAAGCATTTCCAGCTCAGGTCCAATAAACATCATTGTGCCAACGGGGCGGGGAGCGCTGCCCCAAGTACTGATTACGGTTGCGGCACTAAAGGTTTTACCTTCGGTGATCCAGCGATCGATTTCGGCAATGTATTCGCGCATGATTTTGTCTTTTGATCAGATGCAAAAAAGTTCAATGCACAATTAAGCTCAATTGTGGTGCAGGATACAATGATAAATGGCATTTGGGAAGATAAAGTTTAACCTTAGCGCTATTTAAGTTTGCGGGTGAACCACTGCAAACAGTTGAAGCAATTCGGCCATTCGATCCTTTAAATCTTTGCGGTCAACGATAAAATCGAGAAACCCATGTTCGAGCAGAAACTCCGAAGTTTGAAAACCCTCGGGCAATTCGCGCTTGATGGTCTCTTTGATGACCCTAGGGCCAGCAAAACCAATCAACGCTTCGGGTTCTGCAAAGTTGACATCTCCCAACATCGCAAAAGAGGCAGTTACTCCACCTGTAGTAGGGTCTGTAAGCATGGAAAAGAAGGGCAATTGGGCCTTGGCCAAACGGGTGAGTTTAGCCGAAGTTTTGGCCATTTGCATCAAAGAAAAGGCTGCTTCCATCATGCGCGCACCCCCGGTTTTGGAGATGATCATGAAAGGAATTTTTTCTTCGATACAAAAATCAATGGCCTTGGAGATGCGCTCCCCAACTACTGACCCCATCGAACCTCCAATGAATTTGAAATCCATTGCTGCAACGACCAAAGGCAGGTCGTTGACTTTTCCCACCGCCACAGTAATGGCATCGGTAACCCGATTTTTTTTGTAGGCATCGGCTAGGCGATCTGGATAAGGCTTGAGATCGGTGAAGTGCAACATGTCCTTTGAGCGCAATTCCTCAAAGAGCAAACCGTATTCCTGATCATCATAAAGCAGATCGAAATAATCGTAGGACCCAATCCGGGTATGATAATTACACTTTGGACACTTGTAAAAATTCTCCCGCAATTCCTTCATCGTACTTGCTTCTTTGCAGCGTACGCACTGATGCCAAAGCCCCTCAGGAGCTTCTTTCTTGTTGCGGGTGGCGGTCTGAATACCGTCCTTCAATCGTTTGAACCAACCCATGAGCGATCGTTACTTTTTTGGCTGGCGGTAAAGGTAGGAAAAAATTTGAATGGGACAAGTTGGAGAATTGCTTTTCGTTGGGGGCATCGATGGGGCACCCCTTGGGGCTACTCTATTTTATGATGGGGGCACCCGCGAGTGGTGCCCCTACGATAGATTAACCGAACATATCGATCAATTTCTTTTTCATGGTTGCAAATTCCTCTTCGGAAAGCACTCCACTGTCGCGCATTTCTGCCAACTCCTTCAATTTGGCCAGAATTTCCTGTCCATTAGGTTGCGGTGCTTTTTCAGCTACGGGTGCGGCAGCCTCATTGGGCTTGGCTTCCTGGGGCACATCCGTATTTTCAGTGGCGCCTTTTTTGCGAATTTTTTCTTCTTTCGCCCACTCTTCGGTCACCTTTTTGCCTTTTTCGAATTTTTCCTTGTAGAGCTTTTTGGCTCTTTCCATTTCAAAATCCAGGATGGTGCCCCCTCTTTCAAAATGAATCTTGAACACCTCCCCTACCGCATAAGTGGATGCCCCGGCAAAAATGGCATTGGGAATTGCACTCACCAGGTTAAGGATCGGAATAAATTTGATGGCACTACCTGCCACAGCTTTACCAAGGGTGGCACTGGTGATGGAAGATACCACGGCCTTACCTTGTGCCTCGGCAAATTCAATATTGTACACCCGGCACAGTTGCCGAATCATATCCAGTTGAACCGCGCCAATAGCCAGAATATCAGCTACCGGGAGGCGGACAAATCCGCCCGCAGCGGCGGCAGCCAAGGTGTGCGTACGAATGACGGTTTCAGCGTGTTTTGAACGCTCCACATTTTGTTCACTCATAAAGCTATTTTTTAGCGTGTTTTTGGCAAAATCAAACAATTGCTTTTTCACAGTAGTAAAAGTTTGCTTTCAAAATTAAGCCTTTCTACTACCAGATGCTGAAAATATCGACAAGTGGAGAAAGTTCTGAGATAAAACCGGGAATGAAGCACGTATTTCTAAAGTCTTCCTTAATTTTGTGCCCTAATATCTGTAGCAATTGAGCAAGCAATACATTAATCTGGATGGCAAGCTGATTGAATCCAATCAGGCCTGTTTGAGTGCGAACAACCGAGCCTTCCACTATGGAGATGGTTTATTTGAAAGCATTCGTATGATCAATCAGCAAATTCCCCTGCTTCAACTACACTTGCAGCGACTGCACATCGGTATGGCTGCACTGGAGATCAAACCTCCGGTAGATTGGAACCTGGAGTTTTGGAAGGAACAAATCGCCAAGGTTTGTCAAAAGTGGTCCCACGCCCGTATTCGCATTACTGTTTTTCGCACTGAGGGCGGCTTATACACGCCCAATTACCATGACGCCCGATTTTTGATCGAAGCGGAAAAACTGGACGAGGAACAATATCAATGGAATAAAGACGGAATTAGTGTAGCCATTTGTAACATTGCCCAGATCCATGCAGGCTCCCTATTGTCCAACCTAAAAACCTGCAACGCGCTGCCTTATGTACTGGGGGCTATTTTTGCCCGCAAACACCAGTTGGGCGATAGCCTTTTGCTCAATCAGCACGAACGTTTGGTGGAAAGCTCCAGCTCCAATCTCTATCTCGTCCGCGATGGGCTGATTGTAACGCCCCCACTTTCGGAAGGCTGTGTAGACGGTGTTTTCCGCAAGTTTTTGCTCCGTGAAATGCCCAAGGCGGGTTGGAATATCCAAGAACGCCCGATTCGCCCTGCTGATTTGCGACAGGCTGAGGAAGTTTTTTTGAGCAATGCCGTGCGTGGAGTTCGCTGGGTAAAGCTGTTTGGTGACCGCAATTTCAGTAAACAAACCAGCAAAAAACTTCACGAGTGGGTCAATGAAACATTAGTGAATTTGTAAAAATCCGTTCATCCGTGTAACCTTTTCCCAAAAATAGGGGTCATTAGAGGATTCTTACATCTTTGAAGCAAACATACCTGATGACCCAAAGCATCCCTACATCTACACCGACCAAAAGGATTTTGACCGTCGACGCTTTGCGTGGCTTTGCCCTGTTGGGCATTATGATCGTGCATATGATCGAACAATACCTGGGTTCGGGAGCGCCTAAAGAGCACCAAAACTACGCTGCCCACAGTGGTGTTGACCAGGTCTTCATGGCCATTTCCGGCATTTTGTTGCAAGGGAAGTTTTTCGCTATTTTTTCCTTCTTGTTTGGCCTGAGCTTTTTCCTGCAAATGGAAACGGCCCGTCGCAAAGCGGAGCCTTTTATTGGTCGTTTTGTCTGGCGGTTATTGCTGTTGTTTGTCATAGGTTTTATCCACAGTCTCTTTTACGCGGGAGATATTTTGAGTATTTACGCCATGGTTGGTTTGGGGCTGGTCCTTTTTTACCGCGCTTCCAATCGAACCCTGCTAATTTTTGCAGGCATCTTTATGTGTGGTGTCCCAAGGTTAATTCTTTGGGCGATCCGGGCCGCTTATGACATTCCACCTACGGATTGGGATTCCCTCGATCCGCAGAATGCCTGGTATTTTGACACCGTAAAAAATGGCTCCCTGTGGGAAATTTTTAAAGCCAATGCCACAAGAGGCTTTAGCATGAAGCTCTTTTTTCAATTTGATACCAATAGTCGAGGATACATGACCTTTGGCCTTTTTTTGCTGGGCATCTGGGTAGGTCGAACTGGTTTTTTTGAAAAATTAGCCCAGCATCGACGTTTGTTGATCCGCCTGATTTGGGGCAGTTTGATTGCGATTGCGATCCTAGCAGTCGCTCTGGCCTTTTTGTTCAAAAGCATTACAGATTACAATAGTTTACCTGCCATGATCGGGATGTCACTTGGTGATACTGGCAACTATTTGATTGCCGTATTTGAAGTGAGTATCTTTCTGTTGTTGTGTTTGGGCAAACGGGGCCCAGGCATGATTGGGGCATTGGCGCCTTACGGCAAAATGGCCCTGACCAATTACGTGATGCAGTCTTTAATTGGCACCTTTATCTTTTTTGGCTGGGGTTTGGGGCAAATCGGGGCCTGGGGCGCCAGCATCAACTTCGGATTGGCAATTTTGGTCTATATTTTGCAGGTACAGTTTTGCAAATGGTGGTTGAAAAAATACCAGTACGGGCCGCTGGAATGGTTGTGGCGGAGTGGAACGCAGTTGCGTTGGGCACCTTTACGACGTTTAGAGACGCACGCAGCCATGTAGAGACGCACGGCAGTGCGTTTCAACCATAAGCCCATCTCCACATTCCGCTGATGGTGCTCAGCGTGGTAAATCGTAAAATACATCAACTCACGCAAAGTCAATTTCCCCAATAGCGGATGCGGGGCCTGCAAAGTATCCAGGTCTAACTCACTCAGGGAATTGCTGGGCCTCGCTTTTGATGGAAATTACGAAGCACTTAGTCACAAACTGGCTTTTGACAAAGACCTCAATCGCACCATTTGTGTGGATGTGCGGTACATGCTCTGGTGCATTGAAAAGTTGGGGGGTGCCAAGCACATCATTGATGAATTGAAATTGGCTAAATAATTCATAATTAGGTATTTCTGAGGTACCAACGGTTTCTTAGGTGGTAAACAAAAAACTGCAGAGCAGTGTATTATTTCACCACCTAAAAAACCATTGGCACCTCAGAAACACTCAAGGAAGAGCTGTGGAATATTTTTGCCTTTTTAACTTGATTATCCCACCTGGTTGCAACCCTTGCAAATCTTTTTCGTCCTTAAAAGCAGGCTATCAATTTTTCGGGATGATGACAGTTGGCAACGAATTAAGGATCAAATCACCATTTGCGCTACTCATGGCGCTTTTTCCCATCTTTGTGCTCCTGTTTCTGGAGCCCTTTTCGATCAAAATGGTTGGTTTTCAACCCATATTTGCTTTATTGCTTGCCGGGTACGGGATAATTGGTGCCTTATTCGTCTTTTTTAACACTTATTGGATTTTACCCATCATTTTAAAAAAAATTCAACAATGGTGGCTCAAAATAGCCCTGGAAATCACCTGGCATTTGTTGACAATTGCCATTGGTACCAGTTTGTACAGCCACCTATTGCATTACTACTTCCCACAATTTCATTTTCCTGCATTCTCTTATGCTGAAGCCCTGGAAAAAACCTTTTTACTGGGCTTGATGCCTTTGGGCCTGATTGTTTTTTTTCAACACCTTCAGGTCAGGAAAAAACAAAAACAATACGAGGATTCCCTGATTTGTTTAAGCGCTCAAGATCAGGATGATTGGTTCAAGATCGAGTTTCAGCATTTGCTTTTTTTAGAAGTTGCAGACAATTATACCTGTGTTTATTATGTGGTTAAAGACTCCCTACAACGAAAATTACTACGTGGCAGCTTAAAACACTTTGAGGAGCAGTTAAAAGACCTGCCCGTACTCCGTTGCCATCAATCCTATATTGTCAATCTAACCCAGGTTCGTTTTGTGGGGGGCAATAACCGTGGATTAAAATTGTACCTCCGCCATCATGATGAAGCAATTCCCGTTTCCAGAAAATACAGCAATGACATTTCCAGCACGCTGCACAAACTGAATAATCGAAAATCCGACAAACGGAATCAGCCTAAAAACGACGCTCCGATCACCATCCAGCAATCTTTGGATTAGGGCTAAAGCCAAAATATCCCTGTCATTGGTCCAATTGTCCCAAAACCGTGAATTTTCTTGTCACCCCAAGCCAATCCTTGCTATTTGGCAGGAAAAAAATCATGAAACTTTCCATTCTCTCAATCCTCTTCGTGCTGGTTTGCTGGCAAATATTGGTTCCTTGCCATGCTCAAAGCACCAAAATCTTACAGGAAAAAGTCCAGCTTTCTGATGGAGTAAAACTCAGCACCGATGTTTATCTACCTACCCAAGAAGGTGCTTACCCGGTCATTTTGCTGCGCACGCCCTACAACAAAAAACAAATGCAGGGGTATGGGCAATTTTTCGCTGCCAATGGATATGCAGTAGTTGCCCAAGACGTAAGGGGGGAATTTGCCTCTGAAGGAGAGTTTATCCCTTTTATCAATGAAAAACGGGACGGCTTAGAGGTTTTGGATTGGATAGCCAAACAATCCTGGTGCGGTGGTCAAATTGCCGGATTTGGTACTTCCTATATTGGCTTTTCAGCCCTAACCTTGATGGATCAACAACATCCCAACTTAAAAACAGTATTCAACATCTCGGGTTGGATCAAACCCGCTACCATGAATAAACCTGGAGGTGCCCATCACTTGATGTTGGGTCTACCCTGGTTGTTGCACGAGGCCAGCCAACGCAGCAAAAAAAAGCCCAAGGTTCCATTGGATTCACTTTTCAAAGTGCTGCCTTTAAAAAAGGCCATGCAGGTAGCGGGAATAGACTATCCGCTTTGGGAAAATCCCCGCCCAATGGAGGTTTTCAACCAGGATTTTGATTTCAGCAAAGTCAATATCCCCGTATTCCACATTGGGGGCTGGTTCGATTTTGTCAAAGAGGGGGTGATTGAAAATTACCTGCAAATAAAAAAACACGGTACCGGGCCTCAAAAATTAATCGTAGGTCCCTGGTACCACAATCAGGAGCATAGCAAATCAACTGCGGCTGGGGAGCTTGATTTTGGGGCTGGTTCTTATTTGGGAGATTCGGGAATCAGGGATTTGGCATTGCGTTGGTTCAATCATTGGTTGAAAAAACAGGACACGGGCTTGATGGATGAACCAGAGGTGCGGCTTTTTAATCTCTTTGCCAATGAATGGAAAATCTTCTCCCTATTTCCACCTCAAAATGGGGCAAGCACCCTATTTTACCTGAACAGTTCCGGTAAAGCCAATAGCCTTGGTGGTGATGGAGAGCTTTCACTACAATTGCCAGGTAAAAAATCAAGCGACCATTTTATTTTTGATCCGCAGCAGCCCGTTCTCACGCAAGGCGGCGCCAATTTTCATTTTTTTCCAGATCAATTGGGCCTCAAAGACCAAACGGCGATTGAAAAACGGCAGGATGTATTGGTGTATACTTCTGAAGCTTTTCAGAAAGTTCAGGATATAGTTGGAAGGATTACCTTGCGGTTGTTTGCAAGCACGGAGGGAGAAGACACTGATTTTACAGCTAAATTGGTTATAGTAGATCAAACAGGAAAGGCACTCAACCTTTGTGACGGAATAATCCGGGCACGACACCGCAATGGCCTTGATAAAACAGAGTTTTTAAAACCCGGAAAAGTGTATGAATTCATCATTGATTTGGGGCATATTGCTTTTCAAATCAAACCTGGCCAACGCATCCGCCTGGAAGTATCTAGTAGCAATTTCCCCAAATACGACCGCAACTTGAATGTAGCCTTACCTAGTTTTGAGGCTGAAAACCCCAGAATAGTCAAACAAAGCATCTATCATTCCAAAAAATATCCTTCCCAGTTGATTTTACCATTTTCAACATCCAAATGATATTTCAATTTTCTTAGAAGCTGTTTGAGTAGCCTGGGACATATAGCAGCCAGGCTACTCAAGCCCGTCTTTTGTTGAAAGAACTTGACTGTGCTTCGGGGAATTCCTTACTTTTTAGTGTTTATATAAAGAATTGCTCTCTCCAGCACTTCGTCTTTCTTGGCCCGAATGCCTGCAATGGTAGGGCGAATTTCGATTTTTGGTACGAGTCCAACTTTTTGGAGTTGCCTGCCATCCGCGTGGCGTACATCATGTCCACTAAAAGAAAGCCAAATTCTCCCTGGAATCCCAAATGAGGTAACATCACCATTCGACCCGGATGTTTGACTTCCAATAAATTCTGTACCGTTGGCTGCTTCATAAAAAAGCCCCGAATGCTCTGCTTGGCTCATCGTACGTTCGTCTATGAGCATCACCGTTTTGCCTTTGTATTTCCATTTTTCTCCTGCAGGTGGAATGGGTTGGTAGAAACTCGTTTTGGTAAAAGTACTTAGTATGTCTCCATCTGGGGATGCTACATCTGGTTTTTGTGGTGAATACCTTTGAAAAAATGCTGCAGGAGTACCATCCTTCTGGCTGAGTCGGGGTGCAATAGTCCAGGCAGTGCCTTGTGGGTAACCACGCATGTCAAAAATGATCGCCTTGGTATTTTTAAAATTGTCGAACATGGTATCTACTTGATCCTGCCTCAGGCGTTCAAGGTCGGCATAACCGATATTGCCGGCGAGTACCCGAAAAACTGGGGTATTGCTTCGCTCATTTGGCAGTTGATCGCCCGTTTTCCACAAAGCCCAATCGCGAGGCAAACGAGCAGTTTTTTCTCGCCCATCTTTACCTTTTAGCTTAATTTCTGCCGTTGATCGGTCTTTGCCTCTAAGCAATCGGTCGGCTGCCGTTGCACTACGCCAATTAGCATTGGCTGCTGAGATGTACTTTTCCAATCTATTCAATCGAGTCGAAACTGCCTCGCCATCAACATGAGTGATGATGTCTCCAATTTCCAAACCCGCCACCCGAGCAATAGAATCGTTGGCAAAAGCAGTAATCACAG
This sequence comes from Haliscomenobacter sp., assembly GCF_033763495.1. Taxonomy (GTDB): domain Bacteria; phylum Bacteroidota; class Bacteroidia; order Chitinophagales; family Saprospiraceae; genus Haliscomenobacter. The sequence continues at coordinate 71,034 of NZ_JANRKL010000095.1, forward strand.
CCTGTTTTTCGATCACTCTAAGTATCACTGGTGGAGAGGTTTGCCCAAAATAATCCCGTAAAACCGGGCTATTGATAAAACCATGTCCATCTTCAATACGGGCATACATTTCTGCAATGGCAAGGTTGTAGGCCATTGAATCTGCCGCAAGAATGATCGGAGGGAGGTGCTCTTGTAGTGCCTTGTCCCATTCTTTCGTCATCAAATCCTTATAAGCGAAAAAATAGTGAATAACCGCCCAAATCTTGGCCGCTCCTAATACCCGCCAACCCAAATCCGGGTATCTTTTTCCAGGATAAACGGGAATGGCTGGAGCAGCAGTCATTTGTGCCGGGTTTGAGGCATTGTTTTGTCGAAAATTGGCTTTTCTTAAATAATCCAAGGCACCTTGCAGTCCCTCTGTATTGGAAAAATTCTGCGGTAAACTTAAGTTGGGTACCAATCCTAAGGTACCATCAGGTGCCAAAAGTTCGCCTGTTCGGAGCTTGATTTTAACACCATCACCCATGTCCACACTTACATAACCAGCCAAAGTGGCATCACTTATCTCTTCTTGGGCAACAATTCCACCTCGCCCAGCTGCTTGCAAACCAAGTGCAACAGAAGGTAATAAGCTATTGCCATTGACCAAAAATACGACTGGCATAGACCGTGTTCCTCGTCTGGGTATTATTCGCTCACCATCCCGGATGGCGAAACTCGAAGTATATCCTCCCGATGTTGAGCCATTTTCTGGGGCGAAACCATCATACACCCGCGAACGGCTACCCGGAGTGATCAGCACTTGATCGGATAGCAGGTTTCTCAAACCCGATGAGGTAAAGGCATTGTCCAAAAACCAAGCATAGGCTCCACTGGGTTGATTGGTCCGAAAATCAAATAGAACCGCTTTAGCCCGGGGTATCATTTGGGCAATGCTGCGGCATTTTGCCGTAGCTGCGTCCCAATCCTGCAAATCATGGTAATTATTCAGGGTAACGATCAAGGTGCTGTCGGCAGTAAATTGAGCAATGGGGTGACGTTCACCTGTAGAAAAGCTCCCTTCTTCAGTTTTTGAACTACTGAATTCGACATAGGTGGCCGGATCACCCAACGAATTGGTGAGGGTTTCCAAGGCTTTGGCATAAGCTGCGGCATCTTTGGCTTCTAAAACAAGGGGCACCGCAGCAGCAAATGCGCTGTCAAAAGGTAAGTTTTTATAGGCCAGATAAGGGTGAAAAAAATGCGCATGGCCCCAAAACTGGCTCATTTTTGCCAGGCGCTCTGTTTGCGTTTTATCCAAAGATACAGTTTGGGCATTTGTGCTTTGCAAACAGCAACAGAGCAAGATCAAATGGAGTGGAAATAGTTTTATCATGACTATGGATTTAGGTGATCTAATACAAACGGCTTTTTTATTCTATCCTAGGCCCAAATTCGATTTAAAAATCTTCACGGCCACCGCCAATAAAATCACGCCCATAAATTTGCGGATGACCAGCAAGCCACCCCTTCCCAATAATTTTTCCAGTAGACGTAAAGACCTCAGAACGATATAAATGATTAGTAGATTGAGCAAAATGCCAATCACAATCGTCAAGGTATCGAAATTGGTTTTAAGGGAAATGACGGTGGTTAAAGTCCCCGAACCAGCGATGAGGGGGAAAGCTACAGGCACCAGGCTCCCCGTTTGGTTTTCGTCTTCAGATTTAAAAATGTCAATCCCCAGGGTCATTTCCAAGCCCATAATAAAAATCAGGATTGAACCTGCTACCGCAAAGGATTTTAAATCCACACCCAGCATATGCAAAAATGCTTCACCTACAAATAAAAAGACCAACATCAGGGCACCAGCAAAAGTGGTCGCTTTCCAGGCCTGAATTTGCCCAAAACGTTCGCTGATCGAAATGAGGATGGGAATATTCCCTAACATATCAATAATCGCAAAAAGAGTAAAGGTGACGGTGAATACATGGTCAAAATTCATAGGGCAGGTGTTGAAAAGATGGAATTGAGTGGAAAGATACTACTTCCCTTTCATTTTTTCAATGGCTTTCAACACAGCCTCCCTGTTGCTTGCAGCGCTTATCCAACGGGGTAATCTTGCTCCAATACTCCGACTCATCCGGGAGCTGGAATTCCGTTCCCGCAGTTTGGCACCTACATGCTCAGCCAAAAATTCCAGGTGTTCCAGGTTGTATGCCCAAAGGGTTTGGCCAGAAAAATCGGCCTGCAGCCAAACGGGAAGGTGAAAAAAAGGGTCAACAGGCCTGCCAAAAATCAGCACATTGCCTTTTTTCTGCTTTGGGTCCTGTCGGGGCGAGACCTTCTCCAAGCATTTATTGTAGCCGCAGTTGGTACAAACAACCTTAATGTCGTATTGTGTCTTTTTCAAGGCTTCATAATCGCCCGTGTGCACAATTGCCTGTGCTGAACATTGGGGGCAAACCACCAGAATGTTTTTGGCAAATTGGTAGAGGAGGGTTTGGTAGGTATGTTTGCTACGCTCTTCCATGGTATTCAGTTTATTCCACGAAGTTTACGAACAAGGCTGGTGATGCGTCCGAAATGTTCCTGGTGTTTTCCAGTGCTTAGTTCCTGGTCAAATGCGTTGGCTATTTTTTCAACCAGTTGAATGTATTCGGGACTGGTTTCCGCATAGAGGTGTTTGCTAAAAGTCAGTTTTTGCTCATCTTCTTTGAAGTTGATGTCCAATTTTAGCTCACCCGACGCCAGAATCAGGCCCCTCCCGGTATATTCACCCGTTTTATCTTCCAAAATATTGGCTTCAGAGCCTCCAATCTGGTTCAAAACAAAGTTTAAAAAAACGGGTAACATATCAGGTTTAACGGGATAAAGGGTGTAGTAGTGGTCTCTTGAGTCGTAAGTGCCAACCCAGGGTGGAAGTTTTTCGAGTTGACGCTGCTGCAATTGTAGCTTGCCATTTTTGTCCTGTTTCCATTCAAAAAAGGTATTTAGCCACTTAGCGTCAATCTTTTCAACATTGATCATCCGGGTTTCAGAATCATTGTAGGGCAGCACGTAGCCAGCGTCATCCAGAAAATTATACACCACCAGGCCATGTTCTGTTTCTGGAAAGTTCTCATCCTGGGTATTCCAACTTTGAAATTCTGCATGAAAAACCACGCTGGTCTGGTCGGGAGAAAATGCCAGGGCTCCATGAGGTGAGGGAAAGGAATAATTATCTAAGCTAAGGTTCTGAGTATTGAATGGCTTGATTGCTCGCGTTTCTACATCCAGGACAGCGTGCTGACTGATCATCAAAAAGCGCCCACCCTCCAATCGATTAAGGGTTTCCATTTTGGCTGGATCACTATCCATAAAAACTTCGTTATAAGGCCCAGGTTGTCCATTTTCACTGTCCAAAAATTGTAAAGAGGCGAATTCTGAACTTTGTTCTACCAGTGGTTCTACCACCAGCGTTTTGTCCTGCACGTAAATGAGGTACAAGCTTTGGCTACCCGCAATGAGACTGGGGGTCGGTGCTCCAGGCAATGCAAACACTTTCCACAAAAAAGGCAGGCCAGTGTTGGTTTCCAGTTTTTTGGGAAACTGGATGGACTTCCCTTCATAAAAGATGGAGTAGCCTACATCCGTTTGTTTGACATGCCCATGCTTCAAATCAGCCGCAAAACTAGTACTTGCGGCTGCTTTAATGGTAAAGGGGCCATAGGTAAATACTTTTTCTTTTGCATTAGGTCGCTTGCTGAATCTTAGATAAAGCAAAATTGAGGCAGCAATCAACGCCAAAAAAATTACTACTTTCATCTTTTTGTAATGAATTTAATTTCCGTTTCATTGTGTTGGATTGCAAGATAATGTCCCCTCTTTTGTCCTGCTATTTTTTCTGTTATTTAAAAATTCTGGTGCGCGAAGTAACGAAGAAATAAAGTAGATCTGGAATCCCTATAAATAAAGCGTTTTATTGTGGTTTGTGCTAAATTTTGGGAAATGAATCTGGTAGGTAAAATATCAAAATCCGAATTTACCTGAGAGTGATATATTTTGTGAATTGTGGGATTTTTTTTCGGTTGGATAGAATTTATTTTAAAATGCATTTACTTAGGATTTCACCTCTATTTCACCTCATAAACCCCTCCCCTCTTCGTCTGGAAATCAACCACAAACCCCTCATTAACAATTATTTTACCCACTACGCCTGGTTCTTTAATCAACACTGTTCCTGGGGAGATGATCCCAAACAACCGATTCCCATTCTCCCCTTTCACCTGTACAATTTGTCCATTTTGCACCTCCACCTGGGTATTTGTCCGCAACCTGCAATTTCCTCCCAGCGTCGAGCGAATTGTTGCCTGTACCAGTACTCCATCCTTCCATTCCATGTCTACTACAAAACCGCCCCTGGCCCGCAAACCCTTCACACTCCCGGTATGCCAGGCCTTCGGCAAGGCTGGCAACAAGTGAATTTCACCGGCATGGCTCTGCAATAACATTTCTGCAATGCCCGCCGTAGCCCCAAAATTCCCGTCGATTTGAAAAGGAGGATGAGCATCAAAGAGATTTGGATAAGTGCCGCCACCCTGCATGGTGGTAACATTGGTACGCACGAGTTTAAAAAGGTTGGTGATCAGTTTCAGGGCATGATCGCCGTCGAAGAGCCGGGCCCAAATGTTGACTTTCCAGCCCATCGACCAGCCCGTGGCAAAATCGCCCCGACGCTCCATAACTCGTTGCACCGCTGACATCAATTCCGGTGAACTTTGTTGGGTAATTTGATTGCTGGGGTGAATGGCGTAGAGGTGCGAGATGTGGCGATGCTGTACATCTCCATCTTCAAAATCTTCGGACCATTCCTGCAATTGGCCGTATTTGCCGATTTGGTAGGGCAACAATTGGCTCAGTTGCTGGCGCACGGAATCCACCATCGGGTCTTTCAATTGCAACAATTGGGCAGCTTCAAGGTAGTGGGCAAAAGCCTCCCGTACAATCGCCATGTCCATGGTGGGGCCGGGGCTGAAGGTGGCTTGTTTGTTGTCTTCGTACACAAAATTCTGCTCTGGTGAATGACCGACTGGGGTAAGTAGGTATCCCTGCTCGTTTTTTAACAACCAGTCTTGGTAAAACTCCACCACCCCTTTGAGCAATGGAAAAACCTCATTTTTCAAAAATTGTTGATCACCGCTGAACAGGTAATGTTCCCACAAATGGCTCGTCAACCAGCCCCCGCCCATTGGCCAAAAGGAACAAGCACAGTTGTCCACGGGTTCGGCGTGCCGCCAGATGTCCATGTTGTGGTGGGCCACCCAGCCGGAATTGCCGTACATGTTGCGCGCCGTTTCGCGACCATTGATGGCCAGTTCTTTGATGGCGCGAAAAAAAGGCTCCTGGCATTCGGCGAGATTGGCGATCTCGGCTGGCCAGTAGTTCATTTGGGCGTTGATGTTGATGGTATAAGCGCCATTCCAGGGCGGGGTCATTTGGTCGTTCCAGATGCCTTGCAAATTGAGTGGTTGCCCCCCGGGGCGAGAACCAGCAATCATCAAGTAACGCCCGTATTGGAAATAGAGCGCCGCAAAAGCAGGGTCTTGCCCATTTGCAAACAATTCCACCCGGCTGTCAGTGGGCAATTGAGATTGTTCCGTTTCTGCTGCCAGGTTGAGTTCAACTCTTTTGAACAAGTTTTGGTAATCCAACAAATGCCTTTGGTACAAATTGGCAAAAGACCTTGTTTCAATGGCTTTAAAAAATGCGTCCAGCAACGCAGCGGGGTTTTTACCCTCGGTAGCCGGACTTTTGTCAAAACCATTGTAACTGGTCGCTGCACTCAAGATTATGGTTAATTCACTAACATTTTGCACTTTGATTTTTTCACCTTGCTGGCTGATGGCACCACCCATGTGAAGCACTTTCAAACGGGTTTCAAAGGCCATGCCGAGGCCATTGACTTGATCTTGGTACAAAAAATTGGCGGCCTGGGGCTTGCGCGCTCCACTTTTTTCATACAATTCGGGGTACTTGTGTTGATCACCCAATTTTTCCACCAAATCAAAATTGCGGCGCAAGGCAAATCCCGGAGCACGGCCCAACAGCCGCAACACATTTCCATTGCCTCGTTGTTGAGCAGTAGCCTGATGTGGCGTAGAAAGTTGAACGGTACAGTTAATTTTATCAGGTCCAGTCGCGCTTATTTTTAGCACCACCATATGGTCAGGATAACTGGCGAAATAGCTGCGACGGTAAGTAGTTGTGCCTATTTTGTATTCAGTGTGAGCAGTGGCTGTATTGAGGTCCAGGCTGCGTTTATAGCCCTTGATTTGGCTTGAATCGTGGGCAAAATTCAGCCACAAGTCGCTCATAGGCTGGTACATCTGGTGGTTGCGCCCCAGCCATTCTTTGGTGATGATGGCCTGGGCTTCCTGGTATTTTTTGGATTTGAGCAACTCCATCACCTGTGGATAAGCCCGGCGTACGTTGATGTTGGTAAAAGTGCCACGAGGGTCGCCAGAATAGAGGGTACCTTCGTTGAGTTGCAGATGCTCACGGATGGGATCACCGAAAACCATGGCGCCCATGTAGCCATTGCCTAGCGGAAGAGCCTCCGACCAAAGTTTAGCGGGTTGGTCATACCACAATTGTAGGGTATTGTTTTGCGCTGAAACACAGATTGGAATCAGCAAGACCCAAAGTTGGATACACAGGAAATTTTTCATTTTTTAACGAGGCTCAGTTGGAGTTGTTGTTCAAATTTGGCCAGCTGCTGTTGCAGGTTGTGGGTCAATTTCAGTTTCAGTTTTTCCTCTTCAATGAAGCTGAATTTGATGCTATTCAGGATGTATTGTTTGATTTCGGCGTATGAGATGTTTTTGTAGCGGTTGGCCAACAATACGAATTGCTCGGTAAGGTTGCTGCGTAGGATGCCTGCGTCGTCGGTCGAAATGACGATGGGCACTTTGGAAGAGCGATATAGGGTGATGGGATGCCGATCGTCTTTTACCTTCAGGATGTATTCGTTACTGGTCAGGTTGATTTCTACGGCTACTTGTTGAGTCTGCATCAGTTTAAGCAGGTCATACACCTTGTTTTCATAGGCCAAATCTACCCCGTGCCCAATGCGATGAGCACCAGCTTCTCGAACCGCAGCGTTGATGTGCCAATTCAATTCTTCGGGTTTCACCAAACCCAGGGTCAACTCTCCAGCGTGCATTGAAAATTTCACCGTGGGGAATTGTTTTTTACACCATTTAAAAAAATGCATGTGCAACCAGTAATTGCGCATGGAATTGGGGTTGTCTTCGGGTGCTACGATGTTAACGCCCACAATCAGGTTACTGCGCTCTGCCGAGAGAAAAGAAGCCACGAGGTTTCCAAATAGGGCAACCTGATCTTCCAAAACCCGAGTTACATAGCCCTGGAAACGCATGGTGAAGGTCGAATCATCGAGCAAAAGTTCCCGATGCGTCTTTTCAATGGCTTGGGTGTAATCCTGTACTTTGCTTTCAACACCTTTACGGATAAATTTGGCATATAAGGTATCGAGCACCACTGCAAGACCAGTACTGTTTTTTTGCCTCTGCAAGGAATCTAGTACAAAAGCGTAGTTTTTCAAATCGGACAAATCCAGACCATGTTTGGCCGAGCGGTACATCAACTCGATGTACTGTACATTCTCTGCTTTGGCGCGTTGTTTGAGTTCAAGGAGTCCGTCCTGCGCCAGGCCTTTACTAGCCAGGTCAAATTTATCGAAGGCATCAAAGAAGTGTTTGTCGCTGGCTTCGTCGCCTTCGAAATAGTCTTTGATGGACCAAAAGCGCAACAGCTGGTAGCGCAGGTCATCGAGGCCTCCAGCGGCTTTGACTTCGCTGAATCGTTTGATGTCTGCGCTGGGAGCGGGTGCTTTGTCGTACAGGGTCAGGGTTTTGAGGTTCACCCAAAAGTCTGCTTTTAGGGCGTAATCAAAGTAGCTCTCGGCGTAAATGGAGCCGGAAAAGTGGTTGTGCAGGTCGCCACCTTTGGGCATTTGTTGGAAAAATGCGGTGAGCAGCGCGCGGTTGTCGCGGATGGAATTGAGGTAATCGGAAATGTATTTTTCCGCACTCACCTGGCCCGGTACAGTGAAGGCTGAAGCAAAGAACATCAGTAAAAGGGACAATCTGACAAAGAATTTAAACATGACTTAGGTGTTTTTAGTGCCTATAAAAGTTTTAGTTTTTAACAAAAAGTTCGAACACATATTTTCTATATGCCTTTGTTGTAAGCGCAAACGAAATTTGTGCTTGAATTTGTGAAAATTTGTGTCATTTGTGGCTAAAAAACTCGCCATAGGCGGGCAAGTTAATTTCTTACAGCCAGTAATTTATTCCGCTTGCAGCGGATTTAAGTGGCCACAAATGACACAAATTTTCACAAATTGGGGCACAAACTGCGTTTGTGCTGGTCGGCTAGTCTAAGATTTGTTGCTTGCCGATTCCTATACAATGATTCATTTGTGTTGAAGCTCAGCAGCGCCGAAATTTATGATGATCCCCAATTTTCCTCTTGCTAGTTTGATGTAGTTGATGGTTTGGGCTATGTGTTCTTTGGTAATCTCATTCAAAGCCTTTACCTCCACAACAATATTATCGTATACCACAAAATCAGCATAAAATTGATGTGGCAGCAATTTGCCCTTATAATAAACTGAGTACTCTTTTTCACGCGAATACGGGATTTTGTTTAGTTGCAGTTCATACTCTAAGGCATCTTTATACACCACTTCCAATAACCCACTGCCCAGTATCCTATGGATTTCCATACACAGCCCAACTAGCTTATAATTCTCAGTTTTGTACAAATACTCCTCCATCCTTAGGATATCCCGAGGCGCAAACGCAGTTTGTGCCCCAATTTGTGAAAATTTGTGTCATTTGTGGCTAAAAAACCCGCCATAGGCGGAAAAAGAAATTAGTCCAGCTGCACCATCTCCCCTGTGCGTACGGATTCATCGCAGGCAAAAGCGACCTTCAAACTATTCACTGCATCCGCCAAATGATCCGTCAAATCCAGATTTTCCTGAATAGCTTTCAAAAAATAGCGTTGCTCCCGATTGCACAACTCCTGGTGATCAGGCTCATCCTGAAGATCGATCCATTCATCCGGCCGGGTGAATTCATTGGTGGCATCAATGTCAGCATGGTGCCAACGCAAGGATTCCGTTTTGGTGTGGGAGTCCACATTGTCCGATTTACCCGCAGCACCCGCATCTTTAGCCACAATAGACACACAACCTTTGGGGCCAATCACATCCTTTACAAAAAAGGCCGTTTCACTCATCATTGGCCCCCAACCCGCCTCGTACCAACCCACTGAGCCGTCTTCAAAATGGATTTGGAGCTGGCCATAGTTGTAGTTGGTTGTTGGAATGTCGTTGGTCATCCGGGCGCCGATGGCACTTACCCGGATGGGTTTGGAGCGTGTCATTTGGCACATCACATCAATGTAATGCACACCACAGTCCACGATGGGGCTCAGGCTTTTCATCAAATTGCGGTGTACGTCCCACATGTAGCCATGGCTTTGTTGGTTGAGGTTCATCCGCATCACCAGTGGTTTGCCCAATTCCTGAGCAATTTCAACAAACTTGGCCCAGGAAGGGTGATGTCGCAAAATATAACCCACCACCACTTTTTTATCGGCTTTTTGCGCAGCAGCTACTACCCTTTCGGCCCCTTCCACGGTATCTGCAATGGGTTTTTCGATGAACACATGACAACCTGCTTCCAAAGCCTGAATACAAAACTGTTCGTGGGTATCAGGATAAGTCGAAATACAAACAGCGTCGGGTTTGGTTTCGGCTAATGCCTGGGTATAATCTGAATACAGTGGGTATCCACCGCCCAGTTTTTCATTCAGCACTTCTTTGCTCTTGCCCGTAGATACGATGCCACAAATTTCAAAACCGTCCAATAATTGATAGGCAAATGCATGAGAGGTGCCCATGTTGCCGCAACCGACTACGAGTACTTTGTTGGAGCTATTTTTCATTGATCCGATGTGTTATTTGGGGGTAAAAATATCCTTCCGGTACCAGAAAAAGGAAGAAAAAATTTTTATTCGTCAAAAAAAACGATGTCCCATTTGGTAATCCAGGCTTTATCATAAGTTGGGTATCGGTCAATTTCATCGCCGCCGCCATGCCAGCGTGGGTCTTCATTTTGCGACATCCAAATGTCCAACTTCAATTGCAAGTTCTTTTTGAGTCGTCCGTATTTGGGATATTGGGCCAAGTTGTTGACGTTGAAGGGATCGGCCCGAACGTCGTACAATTCCTCTCTGGGGCGCTTGTCAAAGCCGATTTGGAAAAAAGTACGCACATTGTCCTCCATCGCATGGTCCATCATGTAGGCTTTGGTCGGTCCGCCGTCTACATCGCCATATTCGGAGGGCGTTCCAGGGATGGTGGGATCCCCTGCAGGCATCCGCTGAGGCCGAAGGTTGAGGATGTAAAGGTATTCCTTGGTCCGAATGGCCCGCATAGGGTACCCCGGATACCCCAGCTCGTTTTTCCGGCACATACAATGCCGCTCCCTTTCCAAAAACACCTCGTCCCGATGCTCCTGCTTTTTTCCCGCTAAAATGGGAACTAAGCTACTGCCATCAAGGTCTTTGGGCAAAGGCACCCCAGCCACTTCCAAAAACGTAGGCATCAGGTCAATGAGGTTGACGAAGGTTTCCGAGCGGCGATTGCGTTTGAATCTTTTGGGAAAACTGATCACCAGTGGCACCCGGGTACCGTAATCGTACAAATTGGCTTTGGCCCGAGGAAAAGGCATGCCATTGTCTCCCGTAACCACAATCATGGTATTCTCCAGCAGGCCTTTGTCTTCCAATTCTTTCAAAAGTGCGCCAATTTCGCGATCTACCCGTTTTATTTCGGCGTAATAATCGGCCAGATCCCCCCGTACATCGGGCAAATCGGGCAAAAATTTGGGTACACTTAGTTTTGTAGAGTCGATGCCCACTTTTCGTCCATGACCCCGGGTGTATGGGCGGTGTGGGTCGTTGGTGCCCCACCAAAAACAAAAGGGCTTTTTGTTGTCGAGGCTGTCCAGAAAAGCGCCAAATTCTTGCTGGTGCCCGGCCGGGTTTTCACTATAGCCCATTTTTTCAAACTTGCCGGGTGCCCAGCCCTTACGGTCAAAAGCAACTGCGTAGCCGTGTTGTCGCAACAATTTGACATAGGTCGTTTCCGAAGTATCCAGTTTGCCCACCAGGTTTACCCCTTCACCTAATTTATGGGGGTATTTCCCCGTCAAAATGGCTGAGCGGGAAGGGGTACAGGATGGCGTGGCACAAAAGGCATGGGTAAAGACCATTCCCATCGTGGCCAATCGTTCCAGATTGGGGGTATGGATGGGGGAATCTGCATAGATGCTGGCAAAGGGATAGCTCCAGTCGTCGGCGAGGATGAAAAGGATGTTGGGTTTTGCTGTTGGATCGACAGTAGGTTTGCAGGCAGTAATCAAACCCAGAACCAACAATAAAAACAGGGATGAAGCTGGCTTGTTGTTACAGTTCATGGAAACACAGTTTTGATTTGGTTATTTTGGGAAAAAACAAAAACTCAGATTAAAATTATTCATTCAGTAAAAAATAAACGATACGACAAGCGTTTCCATTGCTGTTGGCGTTTTTATCCCCACTAATTTTCAAATTCAAAGTATGTTTCCCCTGTTTCAAATCTGCCCCCAATACGAGATACCAAGGCAAATGGAGTTGCCCACTCCAACGGGTGTACAAGTCCAGTTTGGCGTAAGGTTTCCCATCGATGGAGTACTCCAATACCCCTGCGTCTCCACCCGAAACGATTGCAATGCCTATGGAAGTTCCATTAAATGACAGGTTGAACTGGCTCCCTGGCGTTGTAGCAATCAGCATAGGTCGTTTGACAAAACCATCCCGTGTAGGCAAGCCATCTGTGGGTGTCCAATTGGGGTCTATTTTCCAGTTGTTGTCCAACTGTGCATTTTCAAGTCCCAGGTATTTCCCCTTTTCAAAACTACCTTTGTTTAAAGCAGGTGGAAAGGTAGAAACCGCCGTTTGGGGCTGTTGAAAACAAGTGGTGAACAAACTTTTGATCGCCGAATAGTACAATTCCTGCCCAAAGGGCGAAGGATGCAAATCCTTAAAATCGTCCGCCCAACTGAATTCTTTCGCAGCAATTTTTTCCTGCACCAACTTCGATAGGTTGATGGATGGTAAATGGTAATGCCCGGCCAACAACTCCTGATTTTTAACTTCCAGCGGGATTTTCCCTTGCTCGTATTGCTGAATATTGCTGGGTTCAGCAAAAGCCATCATCACAATGTCCACTTTCGGGTTGCTGCGTTTGGCATGGCGGATGATGCCTTCCAGCGCCCGAATTTGGGTCAGGCTATCGGTACCGTTGGTACGGTCGTTTACGGCTGCTTCTACAAATAGGAGATCAACCTTGCCCATGTCCAGGATATCATGCTGCACCCGAAATGCGTGCGGTACACTACCCAGCGAAGGAATCCCCGCTGCGATAAAGGTGAACTGTACATCGGGAAAACGTTCCTGTAAATAGGCAGAAGTTTTGTCCCGCCAACCCTTATTGAAAGTAATGGAACCGCCTAAAAAAGCTACCGTCGCCTTTTTATCCCGCGCAATTACCTGTTGAAAATTAGCCAGCCCATTGCGCGTTTGAAAATAATCCCGATTGGGCAGCGGCTTTTTGACTGGGTAGGTGTTATCCATGATAAAATCGGCCCACTCTGCCGCGCGTTGGATGGGATAATGGTGACCTTCCAGGGTTTGGGGACCAGCCGTCACCGGATAGATGGTGGCGGGGCCTCCCAAGGCGGTGTATTTTTGCACCAATGGATAAGTGTTTTCATCCGAAGGCACAATTTTATCCGAGTTGGAGATGACGTGTAAAATGGGTACTTTGAACGACGCCAGCCCTTCCAGATTGTCAATGGGGTTGTCCTTAAAGGCAAGAGCTTCGGCTTCAGTCAGTTTCAGGACTTGCAACAACTGCGCCCAACTTTTGGGGTCTCCTGCCCCCTTTCCCTTGCCACCAGGCCAGCTTTTGAAGTCACAAACGGGCCCCTCTGCGTAGATGCAACTCACCTTGTCCGGGTTGCGTTTGGCCCAGGCGTAGGCGTAAAGGCCACCGCGGCTGACCGCTTCCAGCGCAACTTTGGGAGCAAAATCCAGTTTTTCCACCAAATGATTGTACACCTGATCCCAGGTCTGCATCGCAGCAGGGCTGCCGTACTGATCATCGACATGTACAAAAACGACATGAAAGCCGCGAGCCAGCAACAAACTGTCCATTTCGGTGTGCCAGTCTGGAAAAGATGCGCGCCAGACCCAGGGATTCCCTGGCAGTGCCTGTTTTGGTTTGACGAAATAGGCCCGTTGTTGATCCAATTGAAAATGCACCCGCTCGAAGCCCTTCCAAAGGTCAGTTTGGGTGACTTGATGTAAATCAAAAAGGCTTTCAGGCTTGACTTGGGCGTAAACGATTTTGGCGTAGCCGTCCTTTTCGTACAAAACTCCGATTTTTTGATCTTGTTGAATGACCAGATCGGAATAAGCCGAGGCACCTGCGTAAATGGTTTTAGCCTTGTACCAGCTTTGCCCTTCGTCGGTGCTCACCTTGAGCACTAGGTTTTCTCGCTTGTTTTGGTGTTCCAGGTTGCTAAAAAGCAGCCACTTTTGGCCCGATTTGGTGGTGTAGTTGAGCATACTACCTTCACAAACGGGATCAGGCAATTGCCGTTCGACGTAGATGGTATCCCATTTTGTCCCAGCATTTTTACTACTGGCCATAATCCGGTGCTTGGTATCCCCGGATTGGTTGCGGCAGTTCAACAAAATTCCACCATTCGACAATTCGGCGGCGGTACTTTCATTGCTACCTGCATAGGCTACATCAGGTGTAAGTTTCCAGGTTTTGCCGTGATCGTCGCTAAAAAACCCATGCGCCCAGTAGTCTCTACCCTGGTCCTGAGCAGGGCCAGCAGAATGGTTTGCTGCTACAAAAATGCGGCCACGATAAGGGCCCGCACTCACTTGTAGGGCATGCCCCGGAGTATTGGCGTAATGCCGCCAGTCTTCTTTAAAATTGTAGGCGGGGCTGATCTGCGGCTGCCTGGGTTTGGACACAAAGCGGGTGATGTTGACAGGTGCCGACCAGGTTTGGCCGGCATCGGTGCTGGTTTTGTACCACACATCGCGCATGGCTTTGCCATTGCGCACCTCGGCTTCGGAACCCGTCCCCGTATTGTAGAACAAAAAAAGGCGGCCCTGAGGGAAACGTTTGTCACTCAGGTCAAAAACAGGTGCTGGGTTGCCAGCTTGCAGGTCGCCATTTTCGGCTACAGTTTGAAAACCAGTCCAGGTTTGGCCATTGTCAGTACTGCGTTTGAGTACGATGCGAACATCACCGTGATCGCTGCAAGAGTTGCGGCGGGCTTCGGCGAAGGCGAGCAAATTGCCATTGGGGGCTTTGACGATGGCGGGAATGCGGTAGCACTTGTAGCCTTCGTCTCCGTTTTGAAAGACAACCGTTTCGATGTTGGATTGGCCCCAGAGGCCTTGCGCCAACAGGCAGGCGCAGCATAAAATCAGAAGTCTCATTTCTTGGGAGGATTAAGCACAGTCAGCAATGTTTTACCCAAACGTTGGTACCCTTCGGCATTGGGATGCAGGCCGTCCGAAAAGAGTTTTTCATCAATTTTGCCGGTAGGCTGCAAAAGTACGGTGCCGATGTTGGCATAATTCACCCCTTGGTTTCTGCACATCAGCTGAATCTTGGTGTTCAATTGCTGAATTCGGGTTTCTCGCTCCCGGCGGGGGTAAAGGCCAAGCACATAAATTTTTGCCTTTGGCTGACGAGTTTTGATGGCTTCCAGCAAAAAAGCCAGGCCCGCTACAATTTCTTCATCCGTGTTGATCAACAGGTTGTTGGTGCCAATGTTGAGCACAATTTTTTCGGGTTGGATGCCCGCTAGTTCATCATGATACACCCTCCAAAGCACATTCTCGATGCGGTCCCATCCAAAACCCAGATTGCGGACTTGCAGTGGTTCGAGGTATTGCGCCCAGGAGTCCGCACCTTTAATGCGATTGTTCAGGGGGCTACCACCCCAGTTGTGGGTGATGGAATTGCCGATGAAAAGGATTTTACCTGGCTCGGTTGCGTGTAAGGTTTTGATGGTATTGTGGCGTTCTTCCCAATTGTAGCTACCAGGTTCCCGACTTTGGCGAACCGGAATTTGGGTGACCAGGCTTCCAATAGGTTCTTGCAGAATCAAACGCAATTTTTTTTCATATGCTTGCGCTTGCAACATCATGCCATAATCATTGGGATGGGTACCATCTACTGTAGCATCCAGATCAAAATTGATTTCCTTAAAAGTCAGGGTGTGCAAGCCCTTAAAATCCTGAAACCTCAGCTGGTCCACCGCAGTTTGTAAACTCTGATTGGCTTCTTGGTAAAAAATTTGGCGGGTAGGCACCATGAAGCCTTCAGAATAGCCGGCGTGTTCAGTGAACAAGATAGGAGTTGTGGGATGTTTCGCCCGAATTTTGTTGACTGCTTCGACGATGCGTTTTTGCAATTCGGGCTGGGTAAATCTTTCGGTGGTCATATTGGGCAAACAATCCAGCACAATTACTTTGGCGTCGATTTCATTGATCAAATCGATCAGTTCCGGTTCCAGGCGGCCATTGCCCGAAAAGCCCAGGTTGATCACCGGACGATCCAATTTGCGCGACAAAATATTGGTCCAGGCCATTCCAGGGCGTGAGGCACAGGCACCCTGGGCGATTGAGGTACCGTAAACCACGATGGGTTTCTCCTGCATCAATGGTAAGGGGGTAAACTTGCTGCCCTCAGTCACACCAATTTCCAACCCGGAAATGGCTTTGTACAGAGGCAAATACAGGCGGAACTCACGCCCCAATTGGTGGTACTTATCTGAGGGACTTAGCTTGTCAAAATTGTATTCTACGGTATCTTTAAAGCTGTATTTACCCGTGCAAAAATGCCAGGTGCCGTCGCTGTCGATGGCGTATAAATCCACTCCACTCACCCCAGTTGCGGGCATGTGTGGCATGGCAGGGTTGCCCACAATTTGATACCGAACTTTGATTTGAGGAGCATTGCTAAAAAAGCGCAGGAAAAGCCCAGCAGGCTGCTGAGATAAGCCCCAAACGGCTGGGCGAACCAGGCTTTTGGCTCGACCAGGTAGGCGTTGAAGGGTATCTTTCAGTTCTGATGACCAGGCTCGGCCATCGATAACCGGGAATGGGGAGTCAGCGGGTTTCCACCATTGGAGATTTTGAGCGGGTAAATGGGGTAAAAAAAAGCCAAAAAGAAGGAGTGTTAGGCATGTGATAAGCGAATAAAGCTGGTTTTTCATTGGCATGATCGTTTGTAGGCTGTAGGCAATTCCTTGCAACGATAGTGAAAAAGCAATAAATTCACAAGGTTATTCACCTAATAACCAAAAGAACTCTGCCATGAAAAACCTATC
The DNA here is from genome assembly GCF_033763495.1 of Haliscomenobacter sp. Lineage (GTDB taxonomy): Bacteria > Bacteroidota > Bacteroidia > Chitinophagales > Saprospiraceae > Haliscomenobacter. Next base: position 87,539 of record NZ_JANRKL010000095.1, read on the forward strand.
CCGATGAGCTGGGAAATATGCCGTAGCCGGGTAAATGATCATTAAAAATTAGGATACAAAAAAATTGAATCCTAATCTTTACCTACTGTTGAAACGCATACTGCACCAAATTCGCTCCCATTTTCAGGGCATTGGCGCGTGCTTCCGGCGTATCATTGTGGACATCCTGATCTTCCCAACCGTCACCCAAATCGCATTCAAAAGAATAAAAACAGATCAGCCTCCCCTGCCAGGTCAGGCCATAACCTTGGGCGGGTTTGTCGTCGTGTTTGTGGATTTTGGGTAGTCCACCAGAGAAGGCATATTTCTGACGGTAAATTTCATGATTAAAAGGTAGCTCGGTGAACTCCAATTCCGGGAACACTTTTTTCATGGCCACCCGTACAAAAGGGTCCATCCCATAGTTGTCGTCGATGTGCAAAAAACCACCAGCAAGGAGGTATTGCCGCAGGTTTTGCGCCTCCATGTCGGAAAAAACCACGTTGCCGTGCCCGGTCATGTGGAGGAAGGGGAAATTGAACAATTCAGGGCTACCTACTTCTACCGTAGCGTATTCGATGTCCAGGGCGGTGCCCAGGTTCTGGTTGCAAAAACGCGCCAGATTGGGCAAGGCAGTAGGGTTGGCGTACCAGTCGCCACCACCATTGTACTTCAACAAAGCCAGTTTCATACCTGCCGGGCCGGGGCTAGTTTGGCCTGGCGTAAATAGACTCAACAACAAGATCAATAGGAACATAATGGATTATTTAGGGCTAAAAGTTAAAATCTTCCAGCGCTTCGGCTTCGCTCAGCGACCAGAAGATTTTAACTTTTTAGCCATTCATCAATTCAATCGTATGTACTGCCACAACGCCCGCCGTTTCGGTACGCAGTCGACTTTGGCCCAAACTTACGGGTACAAAATAGTTTTTCTGTGCCAATTCAATTTCATCGGGCGCAAAATCACCTTCCGGACCGATGACCACGATCACATTTTGCGCTGGAATATACGTTTGTTGCAACAATTTTCCAGGCGGATCGCTGATCCAGGCAATGCATTTTTGCCCGGCAAAGTCGCCTTGTTCCAGTATAAACGTTTTGAGGGGGGTCAATGGGTTTAATTTTGGTAAATAAACTTTGAGCGACTGTTTCATCGCCGAAAGCAGGATTTTTTCCAAACGATCTAGGCGAATCTGGGTACGCTCTGAATTTCGGCAAAGGATGGGCGTGATTTCATCCACTCCAATTTCTGTAGCTTTTTCCAAAAACCATTCTAGTCGATCTATATTTTTGGTAGGTGCAATCGCCAGGTGAAGGTGATAAGGTTTTCGTTGAGCACTGATGGTACGTTCAATCACTTTGGTCAAAACCCGTTTTTTGCCCAAGTCTATCAATTCGGCCACATACCAGTTGCCTTTGCCATCCACCACCTGAATTTGGTCCCCGGGTTTATAGCGCAACACTTGCAGATGGCGAATCTCTTCTTCATCAAACTCCAACAAGTCTCCAACAATATTCGAAGCAAAAAAAATGTTCATAAGGCGAAATAAAACTTAAACTTGATAGACTAATGTATTCCAAGGGGTGCTATTCGAAAAATTTGGGCATTTCGTCCAAATATAAGACTTGCATTACAGCCTGAAGGCTGCACAAGTCTATTTTTTCTTACATTTGCCCACATGGGGCAAACCTAAACTTCCCCCACAATGTTAAACAACTGCGAAAATAAAATCAAAAAGCAATTATGGGGTATTTGATTATGGCGGGGCAATTATTTTTGAGCCTGTCCATTTTGATAGTGTTGCACGAAATGGGGCACTTTTTTCCAGCGCGCTGGTTCAAAACCCGCGTCGAAAAATTCTACCTCTTCTTTGACCCTTGGTTTTCCCTCTTCAAAATAAAAAAAGGTGAGACTGAATATGGCATTGGCTGGTTGCCCTTGGGTGGCTATGTCAAAATTTCGGGCATGATCGACGAGAGTATGGATCGTGAACAGATGGCCGGCCCTCCTCAACCTTGGGAATTCCGATCCAAACCAGCCTGGCAACGCCTGATCATTATGTTGGGTGGTGTTACCGTCAATTTTATTTTGGGCTTTTTCCTTTACGGAATGGTGCTCTGGACTTGGGGTGAATCTTTTTTACCTAGCCAAAATGCAAAGTATGGTATTGCCGTGAGTAAGTTGGGCGCAGAGCTGGGCTTAAAGGACGGGGATAATGTTCTGGCAATTAATGGTAAAAAGCTTAAAGAATTTGGGGATAATCTGGTACGCCGAGAGATTGTAATCAACAATGCAAAAAATTTGGAAATCGAGCGGAATGGCGAAAAAATATCCCTTCCAATCGACCCTAAGTTCGTGAAGATTCTTTCAAGTTATGACAGCAAAGATGAAGGATTGTATGGATTGAGAGCTCCTTTTGTTATCGGCGTCATTGGTAAAAAGTCCCCTGCGGAAAAAGCCAAACTGCAATTAAAGGATCAGATTATTGCGGTAAATGGTAAGTCTACACCCTATTACCATCAAGTCACCAAAATAGTGGTCCAACTGAAAGAGAAGCCCATAAAGCTCACCATCCTTCGGAATAAAAAAGATACACTGATCTTCCCCCTTACTACCACCAAAGAAGGAAAAATCGGTGTGGGCAATTCTTACGAGGATTTTGACTTTGACACCAAAAAATACACTCTTGGACAAGCTTTGCCGGCTGGAGTCAAAGCTGGGGTCAGATTTTTGGGAGATCAGATGAAAGCTTATGGACAAATGTTTAGAGGCAACATTGACTTTAAAGAAAGTGTCGGAGGATTTGGTTCAATTGCGACCATGTTCGGAGATATTTGGAGTTGGGAACGCTTCTGGCGAATGACAGCAGTATTATCTCTGGTTCTCGCTTTTATGAACCTCTTGCCTATTCCTGCCCTTGATGGCGGCCACGTAATGTTCTTGCTTTACGAAATCGTTTCTGGCCGCAAACCCAGCGACAAATTCATGGAGTATGCTACTATTCTTGGCTTTATCATTGTAATTGGCTTAGTGTTGTTTGCCAATGGTTTAGATATCTTCAGATTGTTTAAATAAAGTTAAGGAAGGTTGAGGGTCCGCAGCAGCTTAGACAAGGACATGTCCAAGTGGCTGCGGAGCCTCAACCTCCCACAACCTTCCTCAACCCTTTCAACTTCCCTCATGCGTTTCTTTCAATTCTTCGATCTCCCCGTCCGTTTTGTGCTCGACGAGGCTGACCTGCGCAAACGCTACTTGAGCAATAGCAAAAAGTACCATCCCGATTTTTACACCCTGGAATCAGATGCCAAGCAAGCAGAAATCCTTCAATTGTCGAGCCTCAATAATGAAGCTTATCGCACTTTAAGCGATTTTGACCAGAGGATGAAGTACATTTTGGAAGAAAAAGGGCTTTTGGTAGAAGGTCAGAACGAAATTCCGAAAAATTTTTTACTCGAAATGATGGACATCAACGAGCAGTTGATGGAATTGGAATTCGATTTTGACCAAGCGGTTTTTGAGACTGTAAAACAGGGAGTTGAAAGTGCAGAAAAGGAACTTTTGGACGAGGTTGAAGGCCTCATCCAAGGCTATTCAGAAGAAAAATCAAGCGCTGAGGAACTAAACCAGATCAAAAATTTTTACTTAAAAAAACGTTACCTATTGCGCATAAAAGAAAACCTTTCTACATTTGCGCACCGCAGTTGAAAAAAGGCGGACAAAGCAAAAGAAACAGTTCTTTTGCTCATCTTTGATAGGAGGCCGGAGTGGCGGAATTGGTAGACGCGCTGGATTCAAAATCCAGTATTGGCAACAGTGTGCGGGTTCGAGTCCCGCCTCCGGTACCATGCCGAAGTGGCGAAATTGGTAGACGCGCACGTTTCAGGTGCGTGTGCCTTCGGGCGTGGGGGTTCGAGTCCCTTCTTCGGCACAAAG
>NZ_JANRKL010000096.1:0-22866 GCF_033763495.1 Haliscomenobacter sp.
AGGGAGGTTGAGGAAGGTTGAGGCTCCGCAAGCGACATTGACAATACTTCTCGCGGAGCCTCAACCTCCCTCAACCTTCTCAACCCCAACCTCTATTTTAGCCAATACATAATCCCTTAAAGAATTGATCATGTCTAAGGGCAGGCTTTCGATTTCGACCTCGCCCGACGCGGTATAAAAAGTCAGGTCTGCTACCCCGAAACGTTTTTCCAAGCGCGATTGCTTGAGCTCAATCCCCTGAACATTGGTCCATTGTAGCAATATTTGAGATTGGGTAAAAAATCCAGATTTCACCCATAAACCTTGCTGGCACAGCCCGTAATGTTTTCGCATCAACAAATTCCATTGCCACCAGGCTGTTGCGGGCAACCACAACAAGGTGATCATAAACCAAAACCAGTTGAAATCAAAACTGGTCTTTACAATCAGGCCCAACAAAGGTAAAAGCCCCAGAATGAACAAGCGTTGGTGGAAGTACAAGCGATGGGGGCGGTACCAGTCCCACTGCACCTGGTCGTGCCCGGGGAAATAAGCCGTTTGAACCGCAGCTATCTGGTGCAGGTACGAGCCGGGGACTTGTAAGGTTTGTTTACCCCGGAGTTGCTGTCCGGCAGCCTGGTAAAAGCGCAGATTGTACATGCCCCAAAAGCGTTGCAAAGGGTTGGAACTCCAACGCAGGAATTGAATTTTGGGCAAATATGCGGCCTGTTCCCGACGGGTAAACAAACCTGCTTCCAGGCGAAAGCCCTCTCCGGTTTGGACAAAACGCAGGTTGTAAAAGCGAACAATGGTCAGAGCCAAAGTCGCGATCACTGAAACAAGCAAAAAGAATACGATGATCCAGAGTGCAAAAGTCCAGAAGAAGTTAAAGGTCAATCCCCATTCTTCCTCCAGGTATTTGTAGGTGGATTTGCCCAAAATAGGCTGAATTTCCCGGGCAAAACTCGCCAGCAAGCCAAAAAGAATCCCTGCCGAGCGCAAATGATTTTGGCTCAACCCAATCCGCAAAAGGGCAGCCAGATCGATTTTAAGCAATTCGACTTCAGGTGCGGGGGGAGCAGCTTCCAGATTGGGAGCAGCGTTGGCATTTTCCTTTTTCCAGCGCAAAAGATAGTCGCGCAGGATCCGTGCCTTTTCCTCATCCAAAGCATTGAGGTTGATTTCGGAACCTTTGGCTCCCGTAGTATCCATCTCAATGCTTACGACGTTGAAAAGGCGGTGTAGAAAAGTTTGTTGAAAGGTGATGGTCTGAATCTTGTCAAGTGGTACACTCAGGCGGCGACGGGTAAATCCTCCTTTTTCCAAGATAAACTCGTCCTCATGGATGTAAAAACGCGTGCGAAAATAAGTCACTAGGGAACGAATCACCGAAAGAATGGTAATGCCAATACCAACCCAAACCCAAAACTGGCTGCTATTGGCCGAGCGCCGCCGCAACAACAACAGTAAGAGCACAGGCCAAAACTGGCCAATCAAGGAACGGATCAGGCGCGCCAAAATCAGTAGAATGGCTACCGGAGATTGTCGGCTTGGCTGGAAAAAAAAGGGGGTGCTGCTGTTTTCACTCATCACTCCCTACTTTTTGTGCAATAAATTGCTTGATGCGTTCTGCTTCCTGGTATTCGATGCCTGAAATGCTTAAGTCACCACCACTGTCACCAGCGGTGTACACGCTGATTCCTCCAAGTCCAAATGCCCGTGCCAAGGGCCCCTGTTCAATTTCGACGTGTTGAACCCGATTGTAAGGCACAGTGAGTTGGGTACGCAACCAGTACCCTTTGGTGTGGATGATGTCTTTTTCCCGCACCGCATACCCTTCGCAGAAAAATCGCTTGCGTGCCATCCAGAAAAAATACAAAGCTTGCAAAGCCCAAAGGCTAAAAATAAAAATCCAGAGCCACTGCTTTTTAAATACCTCTCCAAATAAAAACACCCCCAATAAAATAAACAATATAATTCCCTGCGTAATGCACCAGCCGATGGTACGTAATTTGAGGGCTTGGGGCGGTAAACGCTGAAATTGAACGTCCTCTACGCTGGGTAACTCATGGGTTGCGATCTGCGGGTTTTCAAAAAGCATGGGTATGGGTTTATAAGGAGTTGAGAGGTTTAGGCTGCCGCAGCGACTTAGATTATGTTGGGTCTAAGTTTCTACTGTAGTCTCAACTCCTCAACTTCTCAACTCCTCAACTCTTAAACTTTGGTAACTTCCTCCAGTACCTGGTCAATCATGGACGCGGTTACGTCCAGATGGGTTACAAAGCGCACTGTCTGAGGGCCAAAGGCGGAAGCATTGATGCCCCGCTCAGCCAGATGAGCCAGGTAACTTTCTGCGGTCCATGGAGCTTTGAGGTCAAAAATGACAATATTGCTTTGCACCGGGCGAACATTATCAACATAAGCCTGCCTGGACAAGGTTTCACCTAGTAGTTTAGCCCGATCGTTGTCTTCTTTCAAACGCAGTACCTGATGATCAAGGGCATAGATGCCTGCTGCGGCCAAAAAACCAGCCTGCCGCATCCCGCCCCCCATAGCCTTGCGCACCCGTCGGGCCTGACGGATAAAAGCCTGTGAGCCGATCAACAATGAGCCTACCGGTGCCCCTAGTCCTTTGGACAAACAAATGGAAATGCTGTCAAAAACCTCACCCACAGCCTGGGTGCTTTCACCCGTTTCAACCAGAGCGTTGAATACTCGGGCACCATCCAGGTGCAAGCCCAAACCCCGCTCCTGGCAAACCTGCTGGATCGGTCGAATTTCATCCAGGGTATAAAAACTTCCACCACCTTTGTTGCAGGTGTTTTCCAGCACCACCAGTTTACTGATGGGTAACCAATCGTAAACGGGTTTGATGGCCGATGCTACTTGTTCAGCAGTGATTTTGCCATTGGTTCCTTTGATCAAATTGACCCCAATGCCAGAATTAAAGGCGTAACCTCCTACCTCGTATTGGTATATGTGTGAGTATTCGTCACAGATGACCTCATCCAGGGGTTGAGTGTGGACCTTGATGGCAATTTGATTGGTCATAGTGCCAGAAGGGCAAAAAAGTGCTGCCTCCTTGCCAAACATCTTTGCGGCTTTGGCTTCAAGTGCATTTACAGTAGGATCCTGGCCAAATACATCATCGCCCACTTCGGCTTGTAGCATGGCTTGCAGCATTCCGGGCGTTGGTTTGGTTACCGTATCTGAAATAAGGTTGATCATGGAAAAAAATTGAGGAGGTTGAGGTAGGTTCCTCAACGTTTATCTTTTTATTATAATCGCACCCGGTTCAAATTTCTTCCGCACGGTACTGAGCATAGCATTGAGTTCGGCGGGAGTGCTGTAAGTGAATTGAACACCGACCCGGGTTAGGCCTCCATTTGCTGCTTTATAAGGAGTCAGACCAGCGGCTGCGATTTTTTCTACCAATTTGGCAACATTAGCCTGATCCTTAAAGGAGCCGATGGCAATGATACCCGTTTTATCCCCAGCTGGGGCTGGAGCAGGAGTTGTAACAGCTGGTTTCTCTACGGCCTTAGGAGGTATTGTAGTTGTGGTTTTAGGCGTATTAGGCTTGGGTTTAACGGCCTCTTCTTCTTCAACATCATCTACAATTGCACCTTGTTTATCACTGGTTAGCGGTTGTTTTTGTTCTTTGGGCACTTCTTCGGCAGGGAAGTCATTTTTGTATTCTTCTTCCGAAATGGGAGGAGGTATGTTGACTTGGGTTTCGTTGGTGCTGGTTGCTTCGTCCAGGGGTTTGCGCAAAATGCTGAACAACAAAAGGACTACTACAATGGTAGCCAAAACACCTACCAAAAGGACATTGTCTCTTAACCAATGATTGATCATGCGCCCCAATGAAACTGCCGAAGGTAAGGGGCCACTATTGCGTTGATTGTCTACCACCAGGGGTTCCTCTGCTACGGGCAACACTGGTTCAGGGTCTGGAACCGCAATGGGATAAGCTTTGACATCCGGCAAGCCGTGAGATTCGGTGTTGAAATTGGTGGCATCGGGTAAAAATTGCAGGTTTTTCTCAAAATCCTGATAGAGGCGCCCCAGGTTGGGGAAAGAAACGATTTCACGCCGGTCCAGCACTTCCCGAATTTGACTCACATAGTTTTGAACCAGATCCGTAGCCGTATCAAAAGTGACACCATAGGATTTGCCGATCGTGTCGATCAGCAACCCATCGTCCATTCTTAAATTATCGTCAAAAGTAATGGTTTTAGCTGGAGGTGCCACTGTACCCGACACCTGATCCACTACTGCCGATTTGTAAGAACCAACAAAAGAACCCAGACCGGGCAGGGAGACAACATCGTTTTCGTACAACAGCTCCACGATGTGTTTGCTAATATCAATTTCCATAATCGCCTTTGACTTTAGTAACGCTGAAAAATTAACTTCCCGATTTGGGTTTTGAATAGGCAGTCGAACGGTTCATTTCAAGTGAGCTTCCTATTCAAAATCCTCTAAAAAATCGGGAAGTAATTTTTGCGTCATACTTAAAGTGGTAAATGTAAAAAAATAATAGCAAGTTATGATTTTTCCCGCAATTGGATTACTTTTGAATCGCTTGCCTTTTGAATGATTTTACACCACCTTTCTTTTTGGCTTCCTCTTGCTGAGCACCCTGCAAAGTAATTTTGCTATGAATTGGCGCACCTTGCCCATGCCCAGGCTATTATTGCCCCTGGTATTGGGGATTTGGATTGGAGATTGCTGGCAGCTTTCCAGGCAAGTCTTCCAGCTATGGAATTGTTGTTTTTTTGCAGGGCTTGGCCTATTGTTTCTAGCACTGGCTTTCAAGCCTGGCTTCAGAACCAGAGCCTGGTTTGGTACCTTAATTTTTGGGGTACTGTCCTGCTTGGGGTTCTTCAGGATTGAACAAATCCAGCAATGGAATCGAGCCCCTCATTTTTCCTGGCAAGCCGTAGGTGATTCCTGTGGTTTTTGGGGAAAAGTGCTCGAAACACGCCCCGCTGCGAACAGTTTTCGGGTGTTGTTGCAAGTAAAAGCCAAGGCTAGATTGGGTGTAAAAAAATGGCGAGCTGCTACCGGCAAACTGTTGGTTTATTTAAAGGTAGACACCACCCAAATTTTGCCCAAAAACGGCCAGCACCTTTACCTGAGTGGCCTCATCGACACGGTCAAAACAGCGCTCAATCCTGATGCTTTTGATTTCAGAACCTACCTCAGCAGGCAAGGCGTGTACCACCAGGTTTTTGCTCCAGCAGGAGCCTGGCGGGTCGACAGCGTGCACCAAGGGCTCCCTTTTACACTGGTTTTGCAGGAATTTTGTTTAAAAATTTTAGAAAAACATTTGCCGATCGGCGACACCTATGCTGTAGGCGCAGCGCTGATTATAGGTGAACGCAGTCAACTTTCACCAGAGATCAAACAAGCTTACAGCAATAGTGGGGCAGTACATGTGTTGTCAGTATCGGGCTTACATGTAGGGGTTTTGGCGATTGTGTTGCGGTTTTTATTTGGATGGTTTGCCCATCATAAAAGGGCTCAAAAGCTTGGTTTGTTACTGGAGTTGGGTAGCATTTGGCTTTTCACCTTACTGACCGGGGCAGCTCCTGCCACTTTGCGTGCAGCGGTAATGTTTTCAATGATCATTGGTGCTAGAGCAGTGGTACGGCAATACAACATCTGGAATATTTTGGCGGCTTCAGCTTTTGCACTCTTGTGTTGGCAACCCAATTTGTTGTGGGACATTGGTTTTCAGTTGTCTTATCTGGCCATTGCAGGAATAGTGGCTTTCCAGCCCTGGATTTATACACGTTGGTTGGCACCCAATGTGGTGCTGGATTACATTTGGAAACTGACCAGTGTTGGCATTGCGGCCCAACTCAGTACAGGGCCTTTGAGCATTTTTTATTTCCATCAATTCCCTATGTTCTTTTGGTTGTCGGGTTTGGTGGCGGTACCTCTTTCTGGGCTGGTGTTGATGCTGGGGCTGGCCCTTTTTTTGTTGGAAGCGCTACACATTCCGGCTGAGTGGGTCGGTCAAATTCTAGGATGGTCCATTCAATTGCTCAATGGTTTGATCGTAGCCATTCATGAATTGCCGCAGGCGGTGATCGTTGGTTTTTGGTGGAATGCCTTGGCTACGCTGGGCATATATGGGGTATTGGCCTTGGTTTGTGTGGCCCTGTATCGCCGGAAATTGCGCTGGGTGAACCTGGCGTTGGGATTATTACTGATTGGGGCCCTGGCGCAATGGCCAGGTATTTTTCGGGCGCAGCGCCAACAACAATTGGTCTGTTACCATGTCCCTAAGGCATCGCTTTTGGACTTGATCCAGGGGCGAGAGGTATTGAGCCTATCCAACGCAGACAGCGTGGCTGCGTTGATGGCAGCACAAAACCACCGCTTTCACTTGCACCTCAAAAAGGTGCATCAATTGGATTGGCAAAGCAGCTTTCGTTGGGGGCCAGTGGTACTCCAATCTGGCTGTTTGGTTTTTGGCAAATACAAAATGGGCATCCTGGGGGAAAATGAAAGCCCCCCTCTCCTACCCTACGACTATTTGTTGATCCACCAAAATCCGAGAATTTATCCGGAAGATATTCGGAAGGGAACCAAACTCATCATCCTGGATGGTAGCAATCGTTTCGGAACCCGGCGCTGGGTAAAAAAACTGGCTAGTGAGCTGAATATTCCGGTGCACGATACAGCTGAGCAAGGTGCGTGGATTTTAAACCTTTAATCCAATAAAATGACTAGGATGAAAAATTTTCTCGACTTCTTTTATTACACTCAAACTGAACGTAAAGCTTGTGTTTTGCTTCTTTTCTTATGCTTCACAGCCTTTGTAGTGCCCGAATGGCTGGATTTTTCCCAACACTACAATTTGACCAGCCTGGCAAATGCTCCCAGGCCAGTGCAGGCAAAAGCGGCCTGGAATAAACCCCGGCAAGGGAGGTATGCCAAGGGCACCTATCGTTACAAGCCTCGCTACCCCGCAAATGAAACCAAGTTTGTGGCTTCCTTTGCCCTTTTTGACCCCAATTCGGTGTCTTTGGAAGAACTCCTAAAGATGGGATTAAACAAACGATGTGCCAGCATTTGGGTCAAATACACCTCCAAAGGTGGCCATTTTAAAAAAGCAGAGGATGTATTAAAAATTTACGGCTTACCGAAAGATTGGTTTACTCAGGCAAAATCCTACATACAAATCCAGGCAAAGCCCGATCTGGAGGCAGGGGAACCTGAAAAATCCGGCTACAGCTCTTTTGAGGGAAAGAAATTTAGCAAAAAAGGTGCTCAACCTTGTGTCCCCATTGATGTAAATACCGCCGATACGGCAGCCTGGCAATCGCTCCGGGGCATCGGCAAAGTGCTCGCCAACCGCATCATCAAATTCAGAGAAAAACTGGGCGGGTTTTATCAGGTTGATCAGATAAGAGAAACCTTTGGTCTGGCCGATTCAGTGTATCAAAAAATCCGGCCTTGCCTGCAACTCAATACGCCTGCCCTGAAGCCACTGTTGATCAACCAAGCGAGTTTCAATGAATTGGCGAGCCACCCTTACCTGGGTTTTAAGGCAGCTAAAGCAATTATGAATTGGAAGGATCAACACGGGCCTCTTGGGAAAATGGAGGATTTGGAGGAACTGGTGGCACTGGAGCCTGGGAAGTTGGAGAAGTTGAAGCCGTATGTGCAGTTTTAAACTTTCGGTACCTTATCCAGAAGCTTCTTCAATTTTTTAGAAATTACCAAACATGAGTCATCCCGAATTTTGAGTTAGCTCAAGATTCGGTTTTTTTGTGGGTAAAAAAATCGCCTTCTGTAAATTTGGGTATCTCACCACACCAAAAACAGAAGGCGCCATGTATTAAACATTAGCATATTCCTTGCCATTGTCACTTTAATCTTTGATTTCTTGCTCTAAATTTGGTGCAATTGGAACTCAATGGCCACCATCTTTATCAATATTTGGTGCCCTAGAACTGGAAAGCGGCACCGAATTACTTCAATGCCGCTCTACAGGTTAAGACTCGCCATCTCCTATTGCTGCCTCGTCGGCCTTTTACAAAATTCGGGATGACTCATGTTTACGTAAAAAAACAAAAAATGGTCTACCCCCCAAAATCATCATATGCAATATTCTCTTCTGGAACCCCCAAATCGCCCAGCATTTTTTCAACTGCTGACAACATCATCGGTGGACCGCAAATGTAGTATTCAATCTCTTCCGGTTCGGGGTGATCCTTCAAATAGTTTTCATACAACACCTGGTGAATGAAGCCCTTGTAACCCGTCCAGTTTTCATCAGGAAGTGGCTCAGACAAAGCGATATTGAATTTGAAATTGTCAAATTCCTTCTCGATTGCTTCAAAATCATCCTGATAGAACAATTCCTTTCCCGAACGACCACCGTACCAGTAAGACACCTTCCGATCCCGCATTTTTTCGGTATGGAACATGTGGAAAATGTGCGAGCGCAGCGGGGCCATACCAGCTCCACCGCCGATGTACACCATTTCCTTTTTGGTTGGTTTGATGTGGAATTCACCGTAAGGGCCCGATACCATTACCTTATCCCCCGGTTTGCGGGTAAAGATGTAGGAAGAACAAACCCCCGGATTCACTTTCATCCAATTGTTTGCTGCACGATCCCAAGGTGGCGTTGCAATCCGGATATTGAGCATGATGATGTTGCCCTCCGCTGGGTGATTGGCCATCGAATAAGCCCGGAATTGTTCCTCGCGGTTTTTCATTTTCAAGTCCCACAATTTGAACTTATCCCAGTCCGGTTGGTAACAATCCGGAGCGCGGTCGGTCAAACGTGGATGGGCAGTGATTTCCATGTCTTTGAAATCACACTCTATCTCTGGCACATCAATTTGGATGTAACCACCCGATTCGAACTCCATGTGTTCTCCTTCCGGCAATCTCACCACAAACTCCTTGATAAAAGTGGCCACATTGTAATTGGAAATCACCTCACATTCCCATTTTTTGATGCCAAACACCTCTTCTGGCACCCGGATTTTCATATCCTGGCGCACTTTCACCTGGCAGGCCAGGCGTTTGTGTTCCGCTACATCACGCCGGGAGAGGTGGTTCAATTCCGTCGCCAAAACGTCGCCACCACCATCGTCTACCCAGCATTTGCACATGGCGCAAGTGCCACCGCCTCCACATGCGGAAGGCAAAAACAGGTTTTGATTCGACAAAGTGGACAACAAGGAAGAACCCGGTGAAACCAATACCGGATTTTCGTCATCCCCATTGATGATGATTTTGACATTCCCCTGTGGCACCAACTTCATTTGAGCATAAATCAACCCAAAAGTCAGCAACATGATCACGGCAGTGAACGCAATGGCACCGTAAACGATCGGTAGTATGTTGAAAAGTAGGATCATTTTAGTAAAAATTTGAAGGTTACATGCTGATAGCTCATAGCTGACAGCTGATTACCTATTGCATATACGTTGCCGGGTTAATCCCCATCAGCGCCATAAAGGCCATCCCCATTAATCCAGTCAGGATGAAGGCAATCCCCAGGCCCCGCAGTGGTGCAGGAACATTGGAGTAACGGATCTTTTCCCGAATGGCCGCCATAGCCACAATCGCCAAGGCCCAACCAACCCCCGAACCGATGCCATACACCACCGATTCAGAAAAGTTATAAGACCGGGCCACCATAAACAAGGCTGCACCCAAAATGGCACAGTTCACCGTGATGAGTGGCAAAAAGATCCCCAGGGCATTGTACAAGGAAGGTGAATATTTTTCAACCGCCATTTCCACCAATTGTACCGAGGCAGCAATGCTGGCAATGAACAGGATAAAGCGCAAAAAGGTCAGGTCAGTTTTAAAAATCCCGTTGGGCCCCAGGATCAATTCGCTGATCACCCAGTTGATGGGCACGGTCAGTGCCAGTACGAAGATTACCGCTGCACCCAAACCTATCGCCGTTTTTACCGACTTGGAAACCGCCAAAAAGGAACACATCCCGATGAAATAGGCCAAAACCATATTTTCAATAAAGGCGGACTTGATGAAGACATTTAATAGATTGTCCATTTTAAAAGGTTTAGGAGGTTGAGATGGTTGAGAAGGTTGAGGCTACCGCAAGCGATTTTGACAATGGCGCTCGCGGCAGCCTCAACCTTCTCAACCTCCTCAACTTCTCAACATTAAAAATTAGGATACATCAACCAGTTTTGGATTGCGCGCACGTTGAATCCAAATAATGATGCCCACCAAAAAGATTGCAGAAGCTGGCAGTACCATCAAGCCATTCGGCTGGTACCAACTCAGCCACCAATGTTTCGTGGTATTGAGTAAAAATTCGTCCGTTGCCCCCAGGATTTTAAAACCCAGGATGGCACCACGTCCAAAAAATTCCCGGATCACAGAAATCACGATCAGGATAAAACCATATCCCGCTCCATTGCCGATGCCATCCAGAAAGGAACGCCAGGGTGGATTCGCCATGGCGTAGGCCTCCAGACGCCCCATCACGATGCAGTTGGTAATGATCAGGCCGATGAAAACCGACAATTGTTTCCATACCGGATAGCTGTAGGCTTTGAGTACCTGTTCAACCACGGTTACCAAAAACGCAATGACCACCAATTGGACGATCATGCGGATTTGTTTGGGAATGCCATTGCGCATCAGCGAGATAACGAGGTTGGAAAAACCCGTCACCAAGGTTACCGATACAGCCATGATCAAAGCAGGTTTGACCATGGTGGTTACCGCCAATGCCGAGCAAACGCCCAGGATTTGTACGGTTACCGGGTTGTCATCGTTGAGCGGGTCGGTGATCAGCTTGCGCTCCTTGGGCCCAAACCATTCCAGCTCTTCTTTTTCTTTGACCTCTTTGGTCATCGTCTCAGCCATAGGTCTTTATTTTTTTTGCGCTTGCAAATAAGGGAGATATACTTCCAGGCCGCGTACCATCATTTCGGATACGCCTACAGAAGTAATGGTTGCACCTGAAATACCGTCCACTTCATGCAATGGATCTTTGGCACCACCTTTTACCACTTTGACTGAAACGTAATCTCCTTGATCATTCAGTAATTGTTTTCCTTCAAACTGTTTCGGAAAATTGGGATTGTCCTTGATTTCAGCACCCAAACCCGGCGTCTCGCCTACGTGTCCAAAGGCGGCACCCACGATGGTGTTCAAATCGTCTTTGATGGCCACGTATGCCCAGATTTTATCCCAAAGTCCGTTCCCACGTACCGAAGTCAGGTAAATTTTCCCTTGTTCGCCATTGAATATAAACAATGGGTATTGACGCGCTGCTTCAGGTTTTTTTTCCTCAGCGGCCATATCCACCGACTCAGCTTTAACACCTTCTTGCTTCTTTCCTTTGGCATCGATCACCACTTGTTCCACCTTAGAGTCAAACAAGCTCAACACCTCTTCGTCGCTCATGTCCGCGAGTTTTTTAGGCAATTGCCCTTCAATTGCACCAAGGATATCGCGTTTTTTAAAGATAGCCTCAGCTTCATCGTGAAAAGGTTTTAACCCCGTAACGGTAAAAGCGAGTACCACCGATACGACCAGGGTCATGATCAGGGTATAGATCGTGATATAGCGGTTACTGTACATGCTTCATTCGTTTATTGATGTTGGACTGCAATACAAAATGATCGATCAGCGGTGCAAATACGTTGAGCAACAGGATGGCCAACATCCAGCCTTCGGGATACGCCGGGTTCATCACCCTCACGATCAAGCCAATAACGCCGATCATAAACCCGTAAATCCACTTACCTCGGTTGGTCGAAGCCGCAGTGACCGGGTCAGTAGCCATAAAAGCCATCGCGAACAAAAAGCTGCCCATCGAGAAATGGTAATACCAGGGAATCTCCATGTAGGCATTGTAACCCCACAGGTTAAAAACCAGGGCCATGGTCACCATACCCAAAACCATGGATACCATTATGCGCCAGCTGGCAATACCTGCGCCAATCAGCATCAAAGCGCCAATGATGATGAAGGGTTTGCTGGTTTCACCAATTGATCCGGGAATCAAACCCCAAAACATTTGTCCAGGTGTGTAATGCTCCATCACCGCAGCCCAGCCACCTTTGGCAGCCAGGGCCATCGGCGTGGCGCCCGAATAGCCATCTATGACCGCAGCGCCTTGACTGAAGGTATCCCAACCAAAGGATTCAAAAATAGGATTGAGTACACTAAGGTGGAACCAGCCATAATCGGCCACGCCACCAGGGCCAGCCTTGGTCAGGCCAGACACCCATACTTCGTCGCCAGAAATGGTACCTGGGTAGGCAAAAAATACAAATACCCGCGCCAGCAAAGCGATATTGACCACGTTCATTCCCGTTCCGCCAAAGGCTTCTTTGCCGATGATGACGGCGAAGGCAATGGAAAAAGCCAGAATCCACAGGGGAATATCTGGAGGCATGATCAATGGGATCAAGGCACCTGTCACCAGGAAACCTTCTTCTACCGCATGTTTTTTGCGTGCCGCAAAATAAAATTCAATTCCCAGACCCACCACGTGTGATACGATCCAGATTGGCAACAATTGTACCAAACCGTAGAACAGCTTCAGGTGAAAACCTTCCAGAATCAGGTTTTGGTACTTGCCCAGTGCAGCAAAATGCTGGTGGCCAATGTTCAAAGTACCCCAGAGGTAGCAGAGTTGCAGTGCAATCACTACTGTAACCATCGTCCGCTTGAGGTCCATCCCATCGCGGATGTGTACTCCATCTTTAGTGACGTGGTTAGGAGTAAAAGCAAAGGTGAAAAATGCGTCGTAAGCCGTGTGCAACAAGGGAGATTTCTCCTTGTCCGGCTCCATGCGTTTGAAAAGACTGATTATTTTTTCTTTCATGACTATAGCCCTTCTTTAATCATCATGTCAATACCCTCGCGCAAGATTTTTTGCAAGGATTGTTTGGAAGTACAAGCGAATTCACAAAGTGCCAAATCCTCTTCTACCACTTCGTGAATGCCTAAACCTTCGATTTTTTCAATATCGTTGGTAATGATGGCCTTCAGCAAATGTTGTGGAAAAATATCCATCGGCAAGACATCTTCGTATTGCCCCGTGACCACGAAGGCACGTTTTTCACCGTGGGTATTGGTGTTGGCATTGTAAATCCAGCCAAAGGGAAAAATGCCGCTGAAAAATGTGCGGGAAGTGGATGGCCTTGCACTTTGTGGTGCCAACCAACCAAACATTTCATAATCATTCCCTTCCGGAATCACGCTGACCTGATCGTCGTAAACATCCAGGAACTGCTCGGCAGTTTTGGTTTTGCCGGAAAGTACATCCCCCGAAATGATGCGGGAATTTTCAGCTACACCCTGGTTTTTCAGCAATTCGCCCAGGTTCGCACCTATATATGTGGATACATAAGCAGGTTTTTCGAGGGCGGAGCCCGTCAACGCAACGATTCGAGAAGCATCGTATTTGCCTTCCAAAAACAGGGTACCCAAGGTAATCACTTCCTGTACCCCCAAGGTCCAAACCTTTTCTTTGGAACGAATGGGGCGAATGTGGTGAATTTGAACCCCTACATTTCCAGCCGGGTGCTTGCCTTTGAAACCCACTTTTTGCACTCCTTTGGCCTGGCTAAAAGCACTGGAAACCGCGTTGCCACGTGCATCCAGGCCCAGGTAAACCTTGCCAGTGGTCAGTTTGCCCAGTACATCCAGTCCTTTTTGAAAAGCAGCTTCGCGGCCACTGACGACCAGATTGAGGTCGGGTGCCAAAGGGGCTGTATCAAAAGTGGAGATAAAAATATCTCGTGGCACTACCTCAGGATCGGCCAATAAATTATACGGTCGCTGGCGAAGCAGGGTCAAGCCTCCGCTGTCCTTTAAAAAAGCGATGAGTTCCTCCCTTGAAGCATCCAGGCTGGGAATCTTGTCGTAAGTGCGGTATTGGATGGTTTTGTCGGCCAGGATCACCAACTCCTGAATCGCTCGCCGTTCTCCTCGGTTAACGGCAATCAATTCGCCACTTACAGGAGCAACAAAATGTACATCCGGTCGACTTTTGTCAAAAAACAAAGCCTCACCCGCCAACACATGCTGCCCTACCTCTACCATCAACTTGGGCATTGGCGCCAAGCCCAGGTAGTTGGGTGCCTGTACAGCAAATCGATTTACGGATACCTCAGAATGGACTTTTTTGGGGGCTTCCCCGTACAAGTGAACATCGAAGCCGCGTCTCAGCTTCACAATAAGTGGCTCTCCTTCAGGACTGACTGCAGTTGGAGCTTCTGCTATTCTACTTTCCATGTGCTATTTGGTCTTTCGGTTAGCATTTTGCGCAGCGCAACAAAACAAAATGAAAGTCTTCAATTACTTCCAAATGTAAAAAAAATATACTTTCCTAGTGCACATAAAATATTTTCGTACAAGTCCCCAACTGCACTTATTTTTAGGGTTCCTAGCTTCCTGCGTTCCAGGGGTGTCCAAAACCCTGAAAGTCAGAAACCATGGAAACAGGGGACCTCAAACCAACTGCTATGTCTTTTCAAGGAACATCTACTTACGTCGCTACTTCCGAATTGCAAATCGCGGTCAATGCAGCCGTTTACCTCCAGCGGCCTTTGTTGGTCAAAGGAGAGCCGGGCACGGGTAAAACCCTCCTGGCACACGAAATTGCCAATGCCCTGGGGAAAAAACTGCTCACCTGGCACATCAAATCGACCACCCTGGCCCAACAGGGTTTGTATGAGTACGACGCGGTATCCCGCCTGCGCGACTCCCAATTGGGCAAGGAAGGAGTAGACGACATCAGTCGCTACATCAAAAAAGGCAAACTTTGGGAAGCTTTTAGCGCCGATGAATCCGTGGTGCTCCTCATTGATGAAATTGACAAGGCTGACATCGAATTCCCGAATGATTTGTTGCTGGAACTGGACCGTATGGAGTTTTATGTGTACGAGTTGCAAAAAACCATCAAAGCAGTGCATCGCCCCATCGTCATCATCACCTCCAACAATGAAAAGGAACTACCCGACGCCTTCCTGCGGCGCTGCCTTTTTCATTACATCCGCTTTCCAGACAAGGTAACCATGCAGGATATTGTAAAAGTCCATTACCCGGATATCCATACTGAACTGCTCAACAATGCCTTGCAATTGTTCTATGGCTTGCGGGAAGTGACTGGTTTGAAAAAAAGGCCTTCCACCAGCGAATTGCTGGATTGGATCAGTTTGTTGTTGTTTGAACAATTACCCGCCAGTGCTTTGGCAGAAACTGACCTTAAAGAGCAACTTCCACCCCATTTGCATAGTCTAATCAAAAACGAACAGGATTTGAATATTTTGGAGGAGTGGCGGCGGCGGCGTAGGTGAGCCTGTGCTTTCCATTTTTTTGCGTATTTTTGGATAAAATTTAAACATGCGTCATTTCAACACCTCGGGTCCGAATTTTCCACACCTGCACTACACGGTGATGAGGGAAGAACTCATTCAACGAGGTATGGATCTGATTCAGGGCGAAAAATATTTTACCATTTGGGCCCCTCGTCAAACCGGGAAAAGCACTTATTTTCTCTTGCTACAAGAAAAACTGCAAGCGCAAGGTTATAGAGTTGTGCAAATGAATTTTGAAAATTTTCAAAGTAGTACCCTTGAAACCTTGCTTCGCAGCCTCACTTACGCATTTGACAAAGCTCAGATTGAATTGCCGACGACAACGAAAAATCTAGCTGATTTTTCCAATTACATTCAATATGAATTAAAAGGCATCAAGCTGGTTTTTATTCTGGATGAAGTTGAAGGCATTAATGCTTCGATACTAGGCGAGTTCTTGCACACCATTCGAAATATGTACCATTATCGTGCCGAGCATTGCCTAAAGAGTGTCATTCTGGTCGGCGTCAGCAACATTGTTGGTGTGGTGCAGGACAACGCCAGTCCCTTTAATGTCACCGAAAATCTATCCATTCCTTACTTCTCAGACACCGAAACTGCTGAATTACTTGGACAACACGAACAGGAAACCGGGCAACACTTTGCACCTGAGGTCATCCAAAAAATCAGCGAAATAACCGCCAATCAACCAGGCCTGGTCAACGGATTTGCCTACCAACTCGTTACACGTCATCCCAAAAAGCCAGAAATTGAATTCGCCGATTATCTGGAGGTAGAAAAATGGTACCTAATGGAGGCCATTGACAAGAATTTTGCAAACATTCTCAACAAAGCCAGGGAATTCCGGCCCTTTTTAGAGTCTTTGCTTTTTACTGAAATAGAGGTTCCCTTCGACATTGATCGGGAAGCCATCAAAGTACTGCACACCAATAGCTTGCTGCGCAAAAACGACCAAGGCAATGTTGAGTTTTGGGTGCCTTTTTACAAAAAACGCCTACAAAAAGCGCTTTATCCCTATACCAATGGCGAACAAGGCCGCATCGTAGGCTCCATGTATACCCCCGATTTTTTCACGCCCAATGGTCGGCTGAATCTCGACTTTTTGATCGAAACCTACAAAGCTTACGTCAAACGCCGCGGCTTTGGTGTATTTCGCGAAAAGGACGAACAGGGCAAATTCACCTCTATTAAAGAGGCTGGCCTGATCTACAGTTTTGAGACCTTCATCGCGGCCTTCCTCTTCGAAGCTGGCGGTACTTCCTACCGCGAGGCGGATGCAGGTTTGGGCAAAACCGACCTGATCATCAATGTGCAAAACAACGAATTGCTGATTGAAACCAAAAAATACTACTCCCCTTCCAAATTTGAAAAGGGCAAAAAGCAGTTGGCTTATTATGCGAGTAGACTGGGGCTAGATCAGGCAGTTTATCTGGTATTCACCCCTCATCATCTGAAGTACCCGCCGACGGTGTTGGAAAATCAAGAGACGATTGAAGGGGTACTGGTCGTGACGTATTTGGTGGGGTATGATGAGGATAAGGATTTTGGGGAGTGAGTTGACAGCTTTCCTTTTTCCCAAAAAGGGCGTACTTTAGCAGTAAAATTTGACCAATATGAGCAATGGGCCCAGCTTTGCTATCACCTCTTTTCACATTGAAGACTTTCGAGGCATCAAAAATGCTTCTGTTGAAGGTATTCCTGCTGATACCAAATGGATTTTTTTGACTGGGAAAAATGGAGGGGGTAAGACGAGTGTGTTGCAGGCATTGCTAGTCGGTTTAGAAAGTAAGTGGGACGGTGACACTCCTCTAGAATCTGGGGAATTTATTGTCAACATACATGCGGAGTACAAAGACGGATCAACTCTTAATATTGGTGAAGTTGGAGAAAACAAACCAATCCAATCTTGGCCAAGATCTTATCATTCAAAAGGTATGGTCTTAATTTCCAGAACCGATAATCCTTATCTGTTATTTATTAAGCCAGTAGTTGCATATGGAGCTAATAGGACTCAAATTTATACAGGTTCCATTGCAAATGAAAAAAATATCCGTTCAAGGAGTCTATTTGGGAGAGATACTACTCTTCTTAATATTGAGTCTGAATATAAAAACTGGATGTATCGGAGTTCCTCTCAAGAGTTAATTTCAAAAGATTTTAGGTTAGCAGAAAATTTAAAATCCAGGGCCAATGGCCTGAAAAAATTACTCCTGCGGCTAATGCCTAATCTTGAGGATATAGAAGTTGATGTAATTGAAGACAAGGTTGTATATTTCGAAAAAGATGACGTAGGAAATAGGATTATAAAACCTAAGACATTCGAACAATTAGCCTCTGGTAACCGTAGTATTATAGCTATGGTTGGTGACATGGTGATTCGTTTATTAGACGGTCAACCAAATATATCTGACCCTTCCGACCTCGAAGGCATCGTACTAATTGACGAACTCGACATCCACCTCCACCCCACCTGGCAAAAAGCTCTGCCCGGCCTTCTTTCAGAAATCTTTCCAAAAATCCAGTTCATCTCCAGTACTCATAGCCCCATTCCACTTTTAGGTGCGCCCAAAGAGAGTGTGGTTTTGAAGGTACATCAAAGTAGCGAAGAAGGTATTACAGTTGAAAAATTAGATATTGACTTGACCAGACTGCTTCCAAATAGTTTGCTCACTTCACCAATTTTTGATTTTGAAGAAATGATTCCCAGTGCAAATACCAGTCTATCAGACCTACACACAGAAGATTCTTTTCAAGAAGCGATGGCCAACGAAGAAATCAAAGAACGTCTCAAAAAAATCGCACAGAGTTTGAAATGATCAAGATTAACAAGGATTTTCAAGCAATCCCTTCTCGCTTAATTGAGAATGTTACATTACAACAGACCAGCTCTGCTATTGCAACCCAAAATGGGAATTTGTACACCACGAACTATAATCATGATACCGTAAAAGAAGCCCTCTCTTTACTCTATCACGATAAATGCGCCTATTGCGAGTCAAAAATTACAAGTGGTGCCTATTTACAAGTCGAGCATTATCGCCCCAAAGCGAAAGTAGACGCTAAAGACTTACCAAATGGTCAAGTCCACAAAGGTTACTATTGGTTAGGAAACGAGTGGTCAAACTTGCTTTTTGCATGCCAAAAGTGTAACCAACAAGGAGCAAAAGGTAACCGCTTTCCAATTAAAGGCATCAGAGTTTTAACCCATCCGCAGGATTCAAGTCAATATTTCATTCTGCATCAAAGTATGCTTGATGAAATTCCGTTATTGCTTAATCCTGAATTAGTTGATCCCTCTGATCATTTGAGCATTGATCATATAGGGGTTCTACATGGTAAAAGTGGTTCAGGAGATATTAGCATACAGATATATCGCTTAAATCGAGTCGATTTGATTATAGAACGCAAAAAAATTATCGACAACTTCGTCAACCGCATCAAAAAGCAATTGTCAAGATACAATGATCCTTTGTTGCCAACCCGACTAAGTCCTGGTCAATTCCAGGATCAAATGACTATCATTTTTGAAGACTTGATTGAAGGTCAGTTACCCCAGGAGCAATATTCTTTTGTATACATCAATATTTTAAATCAATTTGACTCCCTCATTTTACCCCATATTGACCCCGTTTTCCAACAAGAAATCAAAACCGCCTTTCAAACCTTCATCCATACCATTTTTCCCTAGCCCCCATTTCCCCCACCTTCATCGCTTTCCAATCCCGCGTCATCGAATAAAATAGCAAATCTAATCCTTCCACCCCCATACTTGCCCTGTGATCGTTGCACAACACAACGACATCAAAACCAAAAATCAACAAACTCAAATTTTTAACATGAACCCTATTGGTATCGTTGCACTATGGTGGGGCAGTATCTTCCTCGCTATACTGATTTTTTTGCTCACTTACCGTTTTTGGTTCAGGCTGCTGGGGATTATTCTGGTGCCGGAAGACAAAATCGGACTCGTAACCCTGAAGTTTTCGCTTTTTGGCGAAAAGAAAGAACTACCGCCCAACCGGATCATCGCGGTGGATGGCGAAGCGGGTTTCCAGGCCCAAACCCTGGCCCCGGGGATTCACTTCTGGTACTGGATTTGGCAGTACAACATCGACTTGCAGCCTTTGACGATTATTCCTCCCGGCCAGATCGGCTTGCTGATCGCCAAGGACGGTGATGAGTTGCCGACCAACTCGATTTTGGGTAAACGCGTCGACTGCGACGCCTACCAGGATGCTGCCGCCTTCATCCGCAATGGTGGTCAAAAAGGCCGTCAAACCGCCTACATCACCACCGGGGTGTACCGGATCAACACCTTCCTGTTTGACATCGTCCTCGCGCCGATGACTCAAATCAAGGAAAACATGCTGGGCATCATCACGACCCTGGATGGTGCGCCGATTGAGGTTGGACAAATCGCTGGTCGTGAAGTGGCCGACCACAACAACTTCCAGGATGCCGATGCCTTTTTGCGCGGCGGTGGCAACAAAGGTTTACAACCGCAGGTGCTCCTGGCTGGTTCGTACAACCTCAACCCCTGGTTTGCACAAATTGAAGAACATGAAATGACGCAGATTCCGATCGGTCACGTAGGTGTAGTCATCTCTTTCTACGGTAAAGAAGGTGTCGACCTCAGTGGCGACGAATTCCGTCACGGTAACATTGTGTCCAAAGGCCAGAAAGGCGTTTGGGCAGAGCCCCTTGGCCCTGGTAAATACCCCATTAATAAGTACCTGTACCGTGTAGAACTGGTGCCTACCACCAACCTCGTGCTAAACTGGGCCAGCGCCCGCACCGAGTCACACATGTTGGACAAACACCTGTCTACGATCACCGTACGTTCGAAGGACGGTTTCCCTTTCAACCTCGACGTGTCGCAGATCATCCATATCCCGGCCACCGAGGCGCCCAAGGTAATCGCCCGCTTTGGTAGCATGCACAACCTGGTTAGCCAGGTGTTGGAGCCAACGATTGGTAACTACTTCCGCAACTCGGCGCAGGATGCTGACGTGATCGCCTTCCTGACCTCACGTAAGGACCGTCAGGATTCGGCCAAACGACACATTGGCCAGGTGTTGGAAGAATACAACGTACACGGGGTGGATACTCTGATTGGTGACATCGTACCGCCTGACTCACTGATGAAAACGCTGACCGACCGTAAGTTGGCCGAAGAACAAAAGGTGACCTACGACACCCAGAAAATGGCCCAGGAAACGCGGCAGGCACTTGAAAAAGAGACCGCCATTGCCGACATCCAGAAGCAGATCGTCCAAGCCGATCAGGGTGTACTGATTGCCGAACGCATCGCCGATGCCGCCGTGAAAAAATCGACGGGTGAAGCGAATGGGGTAAAAATTGCCGCTTCGGCTGAAGCGGAACGCACCAAGATGATTGCCTCGGCTGATGCTGAGCGCACCAAAATGAGTGCCGCCGCCGAATCTGAAAAGGTGAGGCTGATGGCGCAGGCCGAAGCCGAAAAAATTGAAATCACCGGTAAAGCGGAAGCTGAAAAGACCCTGGCAGTGGGTCAATCCAGCGCCGAAGCTTACCGCCTCGCCGTAGAAGCGATGGGTGGCGACAACTTTACCAAAATGAAGGTGATGGAAACGATTGGGCAAGAAAAAGTCAAAATCATCCCGGATGTACTCATCACTGGCGAAGGTGGTGGTGCCAATGGTGCCATCGGTGGTATGTTGGGCTTGAGATTGCTGGATATGCTCAAGTCGGATAAAAAAGAAGAACAGGCTTAATCAGGATTTTTGATGGTAGAGACGTTGCTTACAACGTCTCTACTCTTTTAATTCAGGGGAGAAAAATTCCCCCCTGATTCAAAAAACAGAGAGCGTGTCCCAAAGAAAGGGTTTTTTAAAAAGGAAAAACTGTAATTGCAATTCGATTCGGCATATTGAGCAATTTTTGTGAAGGTATGCTCTAATAACGTCGAATTTCAAAAGCAATACGCAGTATTAAAACATTTAACATCCGTTAAAAAATCGTTGAGCAACAATAAAATAAAAAGGCTTTGAATAGGCAAATGAACAATTATATCAACGCCTGCTCAAGGGCATACTTGACCAATTCAGCTGAATTTTTGCAACCAGTTTTGGCTAACATATTTTGACGGTGGGTGTTAACCGTGTGAAAAGCAATACCCAGATTGACCGCAATTTGTTTGCTGCTTAAGCCTTCGGCCAGCCCACTGATTATTTGCCGTTCACGGACGGTTAACAATCCTTTCTCTGCAGCCTGTAAACCCAGTTGATTTGGAGAGAAATACTTGAATTGCTGATTGCCTTTTTCGTCAATGATTAAAATGGTGCATACGAGGTCATTCTTGGCTTTAAGATGCGAAACATCGGTGATAAATGAGAAGCAGTATTCGGGTATGCCATCGGCATTGGTGTAAATGCTGTCCTGTTGAATGACCGGAACCAATTTTCCAGTTTTGTGCAAAATATTGAAGTAAAAACTGAACTTGACTTGATTGTGCCTTTCGGAAGGAATGGTACTCAAAAAGTTGATGCAAAACTGGGAGAAACTCAACAGAATAGGGCTATCTTCAGATGGAATCAACACCTGGTGTATGTCCAACAGGGATTTCCCTACGAATTGTTCTGGCTTATGGCCGGTCATTTGCTCCATGTTGCCTTGGAGGTGCGCTATTTTAAGCGTAGGTGCTCCTTCTATCACCGCAAAAAAGTACTGCCCAGTAGAAAAAATTATATCGGGGTTGAAATATCTTTTTAACACCCCGGCTAATTCCTCATCTTTTGCCAATTCCGCACGACTCTGCCAATAGTCCCACCAGCGTTGAGGTGCGACGGGTATATGGTTGGTTTCCATAGCTTAAGCTTTGTAATTGGTATTTAGTTGTTTTGCAAAGAGGGTTGATTGCCTGAACATACAGAAGCAATTTAATGAAAAATCAGTATTGCCGAACCAGACTGCGCATGATACTTTTGTAAAAAAGTTTTCTAGGCGCTTGCGCTGGCAATAATTTGACGCTTAAGGTTTTGTTTAATTTTTTTCACATGAATACCAATCGATTATAAAAACCAAACAACTTATGAAATACTTACTCCTTTCCCTCTTTGTAGCAACCAGCGCCCTCAACGCAATGGGCCAGACAAATACGGTTGTTGCACAAAATACAACTTCGTACAACAACGAAACCATTGAAAAAGAAATCCGCAAACTCGAGCAGGATCAGGTGGATTACCTGCTACGCGGTGATCTGGACGCAATGGAGAACAACTGGGATGCTGACCATACGGTCAACAATCCATTCAATCAGATTGTGAAAGCCAGCGAAGGTACTATTCGGCAGGGCTTACTTACCTATTCCTCGTTTGTTCGCGATGTACAAAAAGTCATCATCCATGGCAATACGGTTCTCGTCATGGGAACGGAATCGGTGGTACCTAAAGGTAATTCGCCCGATGCAGGAAAGACGATTCAGCGCAGGTTTACCAATGTATGGATGAAAAAAAACGACAAGTGGCTCATGATTGGGCGGCATGCCAACACC
>NZ_JANRKL010000097.1:0-65667 GCF_033763495.1 Haliscomenobacter sp.
CACTTCTAAACTCAAAACTCATGTACTCTTAATTCTTAACTAAAAAAATAATTAATTGCTTAATAATCAAAACTTAAGAAGGTCAAAATTTCCAATCCAATCCTACCCACACACTTCTACCCACGCCATCAATCCCCGAGCCATGCGTGCGGTAAGCCTCATTGAGCAAGTTGTTGAGTCCAGCCTGGAGTTCCACCTGTTTGAACTGATAAGCACTGCGCAAATTCAGCACATTCCAACCCGGTGTTCCACCCTTAGGGATGCGCGGATCGGACTTGTCTCCACCGGCCAAACGATCTTGCTTGCTGGCGTATAGCCACTCGATGCTGTTGAACCACTGTTTGTGTGGCTGAAATTTTAAACCAAGCCGACCATTGAGCGGTGGAATGCGGCGCATCGGTTCATTGGCGGTGGTATTTTGGCCGAAGGCATAAGTTAAACTGCCCTGAAGGTTAAAAACCTTACTCAGTGCCCAGGCAAAATCTACTTCAGTGCCGCGAATGAATGACGCTGCTGCGTTTTCTTTTTTGTACACATCGCTACCTTCATAGGTGGGCGACCCTTCAAAAGTGCTGCGCACCCGCGTCACCAGGTCCGTCAGGGCTGTATAAAATCCAGCCACGTTCGCCTGAAACTTGTTGGAACTGTACTTGTAATTCAACTCGTAGGTAGTGGTTTTTTCCGGGGAAAGGTCATAACTCGGCACCTCGATCCCAAAATCAAAACGTCCAAAACTGGTCATGTCGTTGATGTTGGGTGCGCGGAAACCAGAATAAACCCCGCCGGAAATGGCGTGATTTTGACCGGCTTGATACCGCAAAAGAGCATGCGCCACCAAGGCGTCAGGAGTGATCTCGGTGTCGCCGAAGGTAGCGTCTTTAATGGCTAGCCTTACCTGATTGTAGCGCAGCCCCAGATTCAATGTCCAGGCATTCCAGTTCAATTGATGGGCAGTGAAAGCTGCTGTATTGGTGGCATTGGTACCGGCTGGGTAAAGGCCTCGACGTGGGGTGATAGCCCCCGTTTCAGTATTGGTATTGGTGCCGCCACTGGTCACTTTGTCATCGTACAACTCCAACCCCGAGGTAATTTTCCAAAAAGACAAGGGTTGTGCATGCCATTCCAGCACATAACCAAGGGTGCGGATTTCATCCAGTTCATTGCTGCGGGTAACGGTGTTGTTGCGCTGGAAAATGCGGCCTTCTTCAGCAAATTGCCAGGAAGCGGTCAAAGTCAGGTTTTGCAGCCAGGGGGATTGTCCTTCCCAGGCCAGGCGCCCATAAGCCATTTGGCGGGTTTGAGGCTCAAATTGGGCCAGCTTGGCACCTGTGACGTACTGGTCGTAACGTTCTACTTCGGATTGGAAAAGGCCATTGTAGGCCAGGGTAAATTTGGCGCGATTACTTAGTTTAAAAACCGCTTTGGCATCAGCGGCGCGCTCCCGGTAACTGGAGGGACCTTCTTTACCAAGACCTTGTCCAGCATAATGGTCGCCAAAATTGCGTAGACTAGTTCCTGCTCGAAAAGCTACTTTTTTGTTCGCAGCTTTTATTTCAGCATGTACGGTTTGTTCCATGTCCCGATCCAGGTAACGCCCCAGCAGACGGCCACCAAACTGCCATCCTTCGGCAGAAAACTGAGGTGTGGCCGTCAAGACCTGGATGGCACCACCCATGGCGTCGCTGCCATACAACACCGAACCTGCACCACGCACCACCTCAATTTGTTCCACACTGAAGACGTCAATGGTGTTGAAATACTGGTTGGGACCAAAGCGGTAAATGGAGTTGTTGAGCCGTAGGCCGTCCATGAGCAGTAGGGTTTGGTTGCCCGTGAGCCCACGTACAAATGGGGAGCCACCGCCGTGGTTGGTTTTTTGCACAAAAACGCCTGTCAAACCCATCAGGGCTTCGGGGGTACTGCGCGAGCCATTGTGGATGATGTCACTAGCCTTGAGTACACTAATGGCCTCCGAAGCAGCAAAAGCCTGATTCAGGCTGCGCTGGGCTGTAATTACGATATTGCTTTGGATCAGGGTTGCTTCAGCCTGGAGGAATAAAGTATCCAAGTTGAGATCAGTGCCCTGGAGGGACAATTCCCGTTCTTGTTCAGCGTATCCTAGCATGGAAACCAAAAGAGTGTAAGTGCCCTCTTGTGCTGGCGCGTATAGGCTAAAGTGACCCTGGGCATTGCTGGCAGTGCCTCGTTGGGTGCCCTTGAGCCAGAGGTTGGTACCAGAGAGTGGCGCTTTGGTTTTTGCGTCAAGCACTACACCCTGAATGTTTTGGGCCCAAAGTGGAGCTTGTAACAAAAGGAATAGGATGGTGAAAAACTGCTTGTTCATGCTGTTGATGTTATTCTTGTTTTTTCAAAAAATCTTCCACATTGTCCAATTTGGGCGACTCGATGACCGCCTTCCAATCGAATTTGGCGTCCATTGGCGTCAAGGCTTTTTGTGGATCAAAAATTTTGGGGTTAACCGGGAAGGCCTTGTAGGGTGTGAAATCAGGCTGATTGCTGAATAAATCCGCCAAATCACTTGCTGCTGCATCGTATTGATTCAGGTACGGAATCCCCAGGATGTTCCAGAAGGTTTTAAAAATACTGCCAAAACTGTAATGCTGGTGCCCCACGTGGTTTTTTTGTGCATAAGGAGAAATCACCATCAGGATGCTGCGGTGTGCGTCAACGTGATCCTGACCATCTTGGGCATCATCCTCAGTGACCACGATGGCCATGTTTTTCCAATAAGGGGTGCTGGACAAAAACTCGACCACCCGGCCCAGGGCCAAATCGTTGTCGGCCATGTAGCTGGCTCGGTAGGGATATCCGGCATTGGCGCGTTCACCAGCTCCGTGGTCGTTGGGCAGGATGATGGTGAGCACCTGGGGCATGGTTTTTCCAGCTCCAGTGTATTTTTCATTGAACTCTTCCATGAATGTTTTCGCCCGAAACTGGTCGGGGATGGCCATATTGTAGGTAGCGTACTTGCGGGAGGAACGATCGTACAATGGCCCGGGGATGGGGTAGTTGACCAGGTATTTCAAGCCCAAGTACTTCATGGTAGAATCGTCGATACCTGCCGCCAGTTCTACGCCGAAGCCAAAGTTGAAAAAATCCTTTTTGTTGCGTTCCAGGTGATCCCACATGGAGCCTGCTTCGTTGTAATCTTCAGGATAAATGGCGCCGGATGCACCGTAAAGCAAGAGGTTGCCTGGGGCTTTGCTGTTGGCCCGCATGCTGCGTTTTCCGCCATAAGCAGCGGTGGTTCCGGTTTCGACCCATTCGTTGGGATAGGTGTTGACCAGCCAGCGATGGCCATCGGCAGAGTGGTCTGAATCGACGTAAAAATTATCGCTGATGGCAAAGCGTTCGGCCAAGGCCAGGTGATTTACCATGATGGTGGCGTTCAACACGCTATCGGTTTTCCTGCGATTGACTACCTTTTGGTTCGCACCATAACGCGCCATGCTTGCATCTCCTTTTGCTCCTTTGATTTGGCCAAAAACTTCGTCGAAGGTTCGATTTTCTTTGGAGATGAAGACGATGTACTTGATCGGGCTTTCTTTTTGGCCAGGAAAAAGGGGCACTGGGTTGTTTTTGCGCCAGCTAAATTGTGGATCGCTGGCGGAAGTAAAACTGTAATTTTGGCGAACTACTTCCGCAGTGTGGGCTTTGAGTTGTTCGGCATTGGGCATGTCAATGACGCTGAACAAGCCTTTCATCAAACCACCTACATAGTGGCCTTCGGGGCCATCCTTCCAGTTTTTGCCTCCATTGGGGCCGCTGCCGTATCCTTTGGCAGAAGTGACCAGGAGTTTTTTACCATCAGGGGTAACCGCTACCTTGGATGGGAACCAACCCGTGGGGATGTGTCCCAGAACTTCCAGTTTTTCTGCATCAATCACGCCAACTGCATTGACGCCAGACTCAGCTACAAAGAGTTGCTTGCGATCGGGTGAAAGTGCTAATCCAAAAGGGATGACCCCCCGGAAACCACCCAAACGTGCATCGGGTTTCAGGAAGATGTTTTTGACCACGGTATCTTTGACGAAGTCGATGACTGAGATACAGTCGTTGTTGCCATTAGAGACAAAGACGTAGCGATCGGAAGCCACCAGGGAGTTGGGGCTGGCCCCACCAACAGCAGGCACACCATCCACCAAATCGCCAACCAGAAATCCGGTCTTGATTTTTTTGCTGACGCTGGGGCGTTCGTCTAAATTGTATTTCCATACCGAAAACCCTTCGGGAGTATTGGGGTCACCCAATCCAGGCACGTCCAGTTTGCCTTTTTTGTAGCCGTCCCGCATCTCAGGGGTGTTGAACCCAGAGGTGGGAAATTCAGCAGCGGTGCCTTTGAGGTCTTTAGGATCGAGGTTTTTCAGCGGTTTGTATTCAAAAATACCCACATTGGCTACGTAGAGGCTACGGCCATCGGGGGACAAGGTAATGCCAAAAGGATAGCGGCCCGTAGGGATGTTGTGCAGAAGTTTCAAATTTTGAGGATCGATGACCAGGAGGCGGAAGCCGATTTGGTCCACTGCATACAAGCGGGTGCCATCTTTGGACAAAATCATGTCGCCGATGTAACCATGGGTATAGTCGCGCTCCCCATCAATAACTCCACATTTGAGGGAGTCAATTTTTTTTCCGGTTTGTAGGTCGAATTTGAAAATTTTGTTGGACTGGCCACCGGCTACAAAAACGTGACGGTTGTCGGGCGTAATGGCAAGGCCCATAAATACGGATTCCAGGATACCTTCCTGGTTGTTGGCTCCTTCAGGGATTTGGCGGACCGTGGGTTGGCCACTGCCGTCAAAATTGCGGATGACGCTGATGGAGAAAGGGGCATTGCCAGAGTTGGCAGTTACGGCTACCTTTCCATCGGGTGAGAGTACCAGGCCGTAAGGGTGAGGAGCAGTGAGTACACTTTTACCGGCAGGCCTGATGATGCGGCCATTGGGGATGATGCTTTCGCCTGCTGCATTGATTTGGCAGTATTGGTCTCCGGCGGGTGCCTGGGCAATCCAGGGCGTTTTAGGGGCACAGGCAGTAATGACGAGCACAAGAAACAGGTAGCTCAGGGTAGATGAGTATTTGAACATGACGCTGAATGGTTTTATTCAGCGTGAAGTTAAGGGGTTTTGGGGTAGGGGAGGTGAGGTGAGGAAAAAATTGATGTTGGGGTGATGTTGGGTTAACAAGAATGTTGGAATATGTTCGTTTTCTAAAAAAACATTCCCAGCACCCGATGAAAAGAAGAACCTTCCTCAAAGGATTAGCCCGATTAACTGGCCTCGGTGCCCTTACTGGCTTGTATACCTGGCAAATTGAACCGTTTTGGTTGGAATTTGTAAAAAGGGATTTACCCATCCAACATTTACCTGCTGAGTTGGAAGGGTTGACCCTGATGCAAATCAGCGACATGCACGTTGGCAATCGATTCGACTGGCATTTCATCATCAATTCCTTTGAAAAAGCGCGGCGTTTTGAGCCTGATTTTGTGGTGTACACGGGGGATTACATCAGCTACAAAGACGAGCAGCAGTTCGAACAACTGGAGGAGGTACTTCGCCACGCGGTCAAAGGTAAACTGGGCACCATCGGTATTTTGGGCAACCACGATTACGGTATAGATTGGGCACAAAATGAGGTGGCCGCAAGAGTAGTACAATTGCTGGGACAAGCGGGGATTCAAGTGCTGCGAAATGCTCAAGCCACTATCGAAGGACTCAATTTTATTGGTTTTGACGATTATTGGGCCACCAATTTTCATCCTAACAAAGTGATGAGGCATTACCAATCTAAGCAAGCCAATGTACTGTTGTGCCACAACCCCGATGTGTGCGACTTAGAAGTTTGGAATGGCTACCAGGGCTGGATTTTATCGGGCCATACCCATGGTGGGCAATGTAAGGCTCCATTCCTGACTCCTCCCATGTTGCCTGTAAAGAACAAGCGATACACTTCCGGCGAAATCGACCTGGAAGATGGACGGCGGCTGTATATCAATCGGGCACTGGGACATTTGTGGCAGGTACGGTTTATGGTGAGGCCGGAGATCACGGTGTTTACGTTGAAGAGAGGGTAGTTGTCCGCTTCGAAAGGGCTGTACCCTTTCTTGATGTTATGCCGCCCTCTCAGGGCTAGTCTACAAAAAGAGAGGCTCATTCATCTTTTTTATGCACCAATTGTTTGCCATCCCAAGCCCAGACCGTTTTAGTAATGGTTTCTACACTATTGCCAATATAATCCCCTTTACCGGAAAGTACTCTTTTGAAAATTAGCCCATCACTCCCGCTCCCACCTTTATCCTCAGGGAAAATGAATTCAATTTCATCCCAGCTTTCGCCAACATTCATTGTACCTCCTTCAAACCCCATATAAGCAAGGGTTTTGCCATCCCATAAAAAAACGCTAAACCCCGTCCAGTGTAAACAAGCTGGCATATAATTGTACACCCGGATAACGTTGGTTATGTTTGGAACCCCTTTGTTTCCAAGCACCTCAAAACCGAATTCATGGCCATCTTCAGCATTACTTTTGTACTCTTTTGTGGCCAACAGTGTTCCTTGTTTGACAATGCGAACTTCCTGGTAGTATACCCCATTTTCTATCCGGGTCAGACCCAATAAAAACTCAAAACCGTCCCTTGTTACCCGATCCAGAGCCAATAAACCCGACCAAATGTAGCCCTGCTGGCTTTTTCCATTTTGTAAAAACTGCACCTTCACCCAGGGCACTTCGACGCCTTTGAGCGCCAGTTTATCCCCGGCTACATCCAGAATTTTCAAGATTGTACCTGCCTTGATTTGAGTCACCACTTTACCCGTAGTGTTGGGTGCATCCCGGACGTTGATGTTGTCGCCAAAAGCGTAGGCCGTTTTGTTGGTTTCGATTTGGAAATACTCGTGGGTTTCGATATCCTGGGCGGATAGGGTAGTGCCCAAACTGAAGATCAAGCACAAAAGAGTAAGCGTTCTGTACATGGATAAAGTTTTATCTCCAAGAAACGTATAGACTATCCAATAAGGTGTATAAATTGTTGACCTTAAATGAAAACGATGCTAAAAATAAAAAACCTACTGCACTCCATTGGATTGATTTTAATAACGATGCAACTGGCATTTGCCCAACAAGATTCACTGAGCCTAAGCCAAACAGTAAAGTGTTACCTTACAGGCAGTGCCGAAGATGTGCAGTCGAAAACCACTCCTGGCCTTTTGCTTATGGGTGGCAGCACCGATGTCAAAGAAGCCATTGCCTGGTTTTTGACCCGCAGCGGCGGAGGTGATGTGGTGGTTATTCGCTCCTCTGGCGCAGATGGTTACAACCAATATATGTTTGATATGGTGCCTGTTAATTCAGTGGAAAGCATCATCATTGATAGTCGGGCGAAGGCAGAAAATGATAGCATAGTTGCAAAAATCCGTGCTGCTGAGGCACTTTTCATCGCTGGCGGCGACCAGTGGAATTACGTGAATTATTGGAAAAATTCCCCTACGGAGGATGCGATCAATTATTTGTTGAACACCAAAGGGGCTCCGGTTGGAGGCACCAGTGCTGGTCTGGCAGTTTTAGGCTCCGCCTATTTTAGCGCACAATTGGGTGGTGTGACCAGCAAGGAAGCGCTGGGAAATCCCTATCATGAAAAAGTCGCTTTGGGGCATGATGATTTCCTGAATATCCCTTTGCTTGAAAATGTCATTACGGATTCTCATTATACCCAGCGTGAGCGCCAAGGGCGTCACATTGCCTTTATGGCAAGGCTTATGCAAGATTTTAAACATAAAAAGATCTTAGGGATAGGTATAGATGAAAAAACGGCACTGTGCATCGACCAAGATGGGAGGGGCAAGGTATACGGCACCAACCATGTCTATTTTTTGAAAAACGACAAACGAGGGCCTAAAACCTGCGTAAATGGTAGCCCATTGACTTGGAATCACCATGGTCAGGCGGTAAAAGTGTACAAAATTCAAGGGAATGCAACTGGGAATGGTTATTTTAATGCCACGAACTGGACCTTTAGTGGTGGAAATTCCTATTTTTATTACGTGAATAACGGGGTACTGTATTAATTCAAGGTCATGGCTATCCAATTACATTTCATGAAAGCAAAAAATACCTTCTTCCTACTCTTGTGCTTGATTCCTTGCGGGATAATGGCGCAAATTGATAAAAAAGCGACGCCATTAACCAAACAACTATACACGAGTTTACAACAATTGCAAGGCCGTGGCATCCTGTTTGGCCATCAGGATGGGCTAGCTTACGGCCTCAATCCTGATGGAAGCCGCTGGACGGGTGAACCTGGCCGTTCAGACATCAAAACAATCACTGGCGAGCATCCGGCGGTGGCAGGTTGGGACTTAGGCCACCTTGAATTGGATAGTACCAACAATCTTGACGGAGTTCCTTTTGAGTTAATGCGCCAGCGCATCATTGAACAACACCAGCGAGGAGGTATTTCTACCCTCAGTTGGCACCTCAATAACCCGATCGACCCCAATAAAACAACCTGGGATAAAGTAGAATTCACGATTCCTCGTATCCTGTCCGATAAAACTGCGCTCAAAAATTACCAAGTTTGGCTAGGTAAAGTTGCTCGCTTTGTCCAATCATTACGCGACCCACAATCGGGCGAATTGGTTCCTCTGATCTTTCGCCCTTACCATGAGCATACCGGCTCCTGGTTTTGGTGGGGTGCCGATCATTGCAGCCCCGAGGAATACCAGCAGTTCTGGCGTATGACCGTAAAGTATTTGCGCAAAAAAGAAAAGGTGCACAACCTGATTTATGCCTACTCCACTGATCGATTCAACTCTCCGGAACATTACCTCGAACGTTACCCGGGCGACCGCTATGCTGACCTGATTGGCTTCGACATCTATCATCGCAATGCCCCATCTAGCAATGAACAGTTTGTAAAGGATACCCGCCAAATGGTCACTTGGTTAAAAGAAATGGGTAAAGAGCACAAAAAAATCACTGCCATTACAGAAACCGGCCTGGAACAGGTGACCATCCCCAACTGGTGGACGAATATAGTGGCCCCAATTGTTCAAGGTTCGGATTTGGCCTATGTACTGGTTTGGCGCAATGGACGCCCCGATCACTATTATGCCCCTTACCCAAGCCAGCCCTCAGCCCAGGATTTTTTGGATTTTGTGAACTCTTTTAACATCTTATTAGAGCGCAAAACCGCTGCGTTGAATTTTTTTAAAAAGTAGCCTAATGTGGCAGTGTAAAATCCCACTGTTCCCTTTCTGCTGGTGCCAACCCCCCTTATACCAAATTCCTGATCTTTTGGCGAACTGCGTTCCCATAAAAACGTTGAACGGATATTTCACCCCTTCAACCAAAAAATGACTATGGACCTTTTCGCCAGTATGGCCCAGCCTGAATTCTGGATTAGCCTGCTTACTTTAACCGCATTGGAAATTGTACTGGGCATCGACAATGTGATCTTCATCTCGATCATTTCCAACAAACTCCCGGTAGCTGAACGGCCAAAGGCACGCAATTGGGGCTTAATTCTGGCACTCCTCTTTCGCCTGGGGCTCTTGTTTACCATTACCTGGATCATTACTTTGACCAAGCCAATCTTTCACATTGGCTTTTTGCAAGATAAGACCGGTCATGCGCTGGGCATCAGTGTAAAAGACCTGATTCTAATGCTGGGGGGAGCGTTTTTGATTGCCAAAAGTACCAATGAAATGTTCCACAAACTCGAGGTCGATACCAAGGAGCATGATATCAAAGGTCGGGCCAATTTGAGCGGGGTGATTGTTCAAATCATTTTGGTCGATATGGTTTTTTCCTTTGATTCTATCCTGACAGCGGTGGGTTTGGTCAAGGAAGTTTCCGTGATGGTTATGGCGGTGATCATTTCTATGGCAGTGATGCTGGCCTTTGCTGGGCGTATCAGTAATTTTGTCAACAAACACCCTTCCTTACAGGTACTGGCACTTGGGTTTTTGATCATGATCGGGACGCTCCTGGTTGCCGAAGGCTTTCATCAAAAATTCGACAAAGGGTACCTGTATTTTGCCATGGCCTTCTCTTTAGTCATTGAATTGATCAATATGCGGATGCGCAAAAAACGGGAAAAACCCATCCAGTTACATGGATTAGGTGAAGAGGCGGTAGAGGATGGTTTGATGAATAAGCTGTGAAAATTAAAAGGGGGTAGCCCAAAACGCTACCCCCAGCTAATATTACCTGAGTAAGTATGAAAAAACAGAGCACTCTAAAGGCTCTGATTCTTAGCATTGGGGCAAAATGAGCACTTATTTTTTTATCGCCTCTTATTGCACTTTTACATTAAAAATAGCCTCGGCATCGGTTTCCCCGGTACCACACGCATTGGCGTTGCTTTTATCCGCTTCGTGTTTGAGGGTAACCTTGAGGGTACCTGTTCCTGCTGCGCCCGTTTTGAAAGCGCTTTCAAGGCCAAGGGTTTTGCCTGCGGTATCTTTATCGCTGGTTTGTGGTGACACCATGGAACCCGTTACCGCAAAACACACCAGGTGGTCGTTGCTTTCTGCCTTGACCTCGGTGGTGATGTCTTCACTGGGTGTTTTGGATTCATCAAGGAAAGAAACGGAAAGGGTGTAATCGGTATTTGGTTTCAACACTACGTCTTGAATAACGGGGGCAGAACCTCCATCTCCATCTTTATCCACGGCAGAGAAGGTCACAGTTTGGCCTCCGCCAGTGAATTTCAAAGCAATGGTGGTGATCAATTCTTGTTCATTGTCGGGACCATTGTCATCGTCTTTTTCACAGCTCAGGAATGGGAGTACCAGCATTGCCAGGAGTGGCAATTTTAAAGCATTGATTTTCATGGTTTTTAAGATTTTATTGTCAAGTGAAATTGAAAGGCACTTTTATCCGCAAACTCAGGTTGCGACCTGGTTCCGCAGTAAAGTAACGGAAGCGGTTCAAATACTCCCGATACTCGGTATTGAGTAAATTGGATACTGAAATTCCGAACTCCAACCTTTGTCTGCCCCACATCAAAGTATGGAACAATTCTGCATCCAAGCGAACAAACCCTGCCGGGGGTGGCGCATAATCAGTAGCAGGAGCCTGTTTTTGTTGCAGCACCCATAGGGCAGCGATGCGCACAAATGAAGGATGATCAGCCTGTTTTTTTTCATTAAAACCCCATTTCAAACCCTGTTCAAACCGCAGTGGGGGCATATAAATGAGGAAGTCCTCCAGTTCCCGGTTCCAGCCACTCAACAGGGAAGCTTTGGATTCCAGGTGTAAAGTTTTGTAAAGGCTGAAATCCCCCGTCCAATCGATGCCCATGATCCGCGCATCAGCCTGATTGTAGTCGAAAGCCGGGAATGCGCCCCGGATGGTCAGTTGGGCTTCGCTCCGGGGTTGCAGGTAGATGAAATTGTTGATCAGGTTGTAATAGCCGGTCAGGGCCATCATCCAACGATTATTGCGACTGCCCTCCAGGGTCAGGCTGTTGTTGAACCCTCTTTCGGCCCGCAAGTCGGGATTCCCTGCTTCATAACTGGCCGAGCCGTGGTGTACGCCGTTGCTGTACAGTTCATTCACTAGCGGTGAACGCCAGGCCGAACCCGTATTGAAGCGCAACTTCCAATCTTCATTCAAGGCATAAACCAGTCCCAGCGACGCCGACCAGTTTTGAAAATTGCGGTCTTCATCTAGGTTGTTGGTACCTTGTTCAGCTACATGTAAGTGGCGCAAATCGTAGCGCAGGCCAAACTCATATTCCCAGGGGCTGCCATATTTGAAGCGGCGCTCGGTCCAGTACAAACCCCAATCAAAGTTGTCAAAATTGGGGATCAAGGCGCCGCGGTCTACCGTATTGACTTGCGATTGGGCATTGGTACCCAAGGCACCTCGCCAATTGCGGCCCAAGCGGTGGTCCCAGTTCAGTTCTGCCGCCCAGGTGGTGATTTCGAATTCAATGCTGGGGTCATCCAAGGTTTCGGGCAAGGGGTTGAAGCGGCGGTGCGCGTCGTACTCCTGGCGGCGATTGAACTGACGACTCACTTGCAAAGAAAGTTTGTCGGTTTCCGAGAGTGCGTGCGCCAGTTTGACCCGAAAAGTTTCGTGCATGACCTTTTGCAGCGGGCGACCCAGGTCATAACTGAAGGCTCCGTCTTGCAGGGGTCTGCCACGTTCAATGGCATTGTTTAAGTCGGTTAAGTTGCCGATATGTGAGTCCCGTAAGATGCCCAATTGGGTAAAAAAGCGGGAATAGAAAGTTTCTACTACCCAATGTTCTGGCTGGAATTTGCCACTCCAGGAAAAATTGGATTCACTTACCCCGGTGTTGTTGAGGTAATAATTGGGGGTTTGTAAGTTGCCAGCCCGTTTGAGCGTACCCTGAATGCGGCCACTCAAGGGGAGCTTGGCGAGCCTGCCTTCGAGCATACCCGAAGCAATGCCTCCATGGCCATTGCTGTAACCTTGCAGGTGGGCCTCACCGCCAATTCCTGGCGTTTGCCGTACGGGTTTGGGTTCGAGCAGGATGATGCCGCCCAGAGCATCCGCTCCGTAGCGTACACTGGCCGCGCCCTTTACTACGGTGATGCGCTCGGCAGTGAAGGGGTCAACTTCGGGGGCGTGTTCGTTACCCCATTGTTGGCCTTCCAGGCGGACGCCGTTGTTGAAAATCAGGATGCGGTTGCTGTGCAAGCCCTGAATGACAGGTTTGCTGATGGTTGCGCCTGTGTTGAGAGTGCTGACCCCGCTGAGGCGTTTGAGGCTTTCGCCCAGACCCATGCCGCGCCCGGCGTCTAGCTCCACCCCACTGAGTTCGGAACTGGTTTGGGTGCCCGCTTTTTTGTTGCTGCTGCCCGTCACGACCAGGTTTTCCAGGGTGACTGCGTTTTCTTTCATGGCAATGTCGAGTACGGC
The DNA here is from genome assembly GCF_033763495.1 of Haliscomenobacter sp. Taxonomy (GTDB): domain Bacteria; phylum Bacteroidota; class Bacteroidia; order Chitinophagales; family Saprospiraceae; genus Haliscomenobacter. The sequence goes on from NZ_JANRKL010000097.1 coordinate 12,913, forward strand.
ATTGCGCTGGAGTGCGAGTTTTTGCTCGGCGTGGTCGCAGCCAAGATGGCTACATACGATGGTGTATTCTCCTGGGCAAATCCGTTCGATTTGGTAATGGCCATGCTCATCACTTTGGACCCCCTGCTGGGTTTCCTTGATGATGATGCCCGCATAAGGCATGGGTAAGCCGGTGTCGGCATTCAGCACCTGACCGCGTAGACTCAAATTACAATCTTGACCCAGTAACTGGGTGGATAAACCCAGACCTAGCCATAGTACTGCCCAAAAGGATGTCCATCTTTTTTCCATACGTTTACTCAAAGCCAGAACAAAGATAAAATCTTTTTGCAACAATGTTTCATTTTGGGGTGTTTATTTTTTGAGTTGATTTTTTGAAACTTTAGTTGTAGTTTTCATTTTAATTTCAATTATTTTTTGTGTTTTGTTTGTATTTTTAACACAAATTCGTTGTTTATGCAACCGATACTAGAAAAGCAGCAGATTGAAGCAGAAAAACTTCAGGAAGCTGAAGTTTTTTACCCTGATAACGACGGGAAACCTATGTCGGAAAATACACTTCAGTTTGAATGGATTACATTGATTAAATTAGGTTTAGAGCTTGAATTTATCAATGACCCAAATGTTTTTGTAGCAGGAGACCTATTGTGGTACCCCAAAGAAGGAGACAATAAAATTAGGCAAGCACCAGATGTAATGGTTGCAATGGGTAGACCTAAGGGGTACAGAGGTTCATATAAGCAGTTTGAGGAAGAGAATATTGCTCCTCAAGTGGTATTTGAAATTGTTTCACCAGGAAATCGATTGGCTGAAATGATTCGAAAGTTTGAATTTTATGAACATTACGGCGTTTTGGAATACTACGTTTATGATCCGCATAAAAATACACTTGAAGCTTATTCTCGTAGCACTCCTGATGAACACTGGATAGATATCATTGTACATGGCTTTACCAGTTGGAAAAGTGGACCGCTAGGTATTTCCATGGCATGGGACGGTTTCAATTTTCGACTTTTTCACCGTGATGGAACAGCATTTTTATCTTACGATGAATTGGGATTAAAATATCAAATTTCACAATTACAGGTAAAAGAAGCAGCATTGAAGATAAAGGAAATGGAACTCGACATAAGAGAAGCCAATGTAAAAAAAGAAGAAGCTCAGCTCAAAGCCGAAAAACTTGCCGAAAAACTCCGCAGTTTAGGCATTGATCCTGATAACCTTTAAAACTACCACTTGGAAAGAAACGCTCTGCTGCAATGTAGAGACGCACGGCCGTGCGTCTCTTGGTTTGGTACCAGCATGAGGGTCCACATATACAAAGACGCACGGCCGTGCGTCTTTACCTAAACATGCATCCTGGCAAAAATCAAACCAGCGATAGTTCCCTGCAAAAAGCCATACAGCAACCAGGTGCCAATTACCGTCAGCGATACATCAATGGCGCTGAACAACAACACCATGATGGGCAGGGTAGCAATGATGAGGTACACAAACCCAAATTCCAGGCCTCGGGCCAGCAGGTTGCCCACAAAAATGTCCTTAAAGCGGTTCCAAAACCAGGCTAGGGCAAAAGCCAGTACGATTGGGTGCAAAAAATAAAATGCATTGCGGAAAGGATCGTTGACAAATACCGGATTGAAATATTCAAAAGTGACCGAGAGCAGCAAAACTGGCATCAGTCGCAGGCATAAAAAAGCAAATGCCAACAATACCAAACTGGCTACCAGGCCCGAGGTGAGGACTTTTTTCATGTAATATTGATTTAGGTGAGCTAATGAAATGTAACTTGAAAGTAGTAGGCTTCTGCGGATCGAGCCATGATATTGATCAATGTTGCGGATCGTTTTAATCAGCCCGGAAGAAGAAGAATTTCTAACCAACAACAGCAACAAAATTCCCCAGCCATTCAAAAACAACCGTAACTTTGCATCCAAATACCAAAAAAGTGGCCAGCAACGCTCAACATTTGTTAAAATCTCATCGATTGCGCCTCACCGATATGCGCGTGAAGGTGCTGGATTTGTTTATGTCGCGGGCACAAGCACTATCCCAAAACGATCTGGAGCAGGAATTGGGCAAAGTCGACCGGATTACCCTGTACCGCACCTTGCGCACTTTTGAAGAACAGGGCCTGATCCACAAGGCGATGGACGGTACCGATAAACAAAAATACGCCTTGTGCCAACACGATTGCGGCCAGGGGACTCACCACGACCATCACGCTCATTTTCATTGTGACAATTGTGGGAAGACCATTTGTGTGGAGGAAATTGCTGCGCCAGTGATTACGCCGCCAGTTGGATTTGCGGTGTCGGAGACCCATTTGGTGATCCGGGGGCGCTGCGATGTGTGCCAATAGGCCTTTTTTTTAAGTGTTCCTAAAGCGTCTTTTTTCACCACCTAAGTAACTAAAGGCACTTAAGGAACACCTCAGTTGATTTTATTCCAATTATTGTGATAACAATGGCGCAGGCAAATTTTGCAGCGAAGCTGTTCCAATCACATGCTCGCCCCATTGCGTCAAAGCCACTGGATTTTTGCTTGACTCTATCACTTGGTATTTGATTTTTGCCACCCTGACCGGAAGATTAAGGATAAAACGGAGCTCTCCCTGCGGCCTTATTTCGGCAATCAACTGATCAGTACTCGCATCCACCACTTTTAAGATCATTTCCCTCCGTTTAAAACCCGTCAAATTTTGCCCGATGTTCCCAAGTGGGAGTAATAGAATTTTTCGTTTTTCGGCTTTACAAATACTGGGTAAGGCCATACTGTACAACTCAGATTCATCGTTTTTCGATAGTTCGGTGGTGCTGAAAAAAGCCCGGCTATTGTCTGGTGCAATGCTCAGCCAGTGCTTTTCATCACCCAGGGTATTGACTTCTTTGCCGAGGTTTTGAGGAACCGTCCAGCTGGTGTAATCTGATTTGGGCAGCTTGCTCAAGTCGGTAGATATTCCAGCTTTAGCCATCATTTCTGCATCGCTATTTCCATCCAAAGGTTTGCTAAAAAAGACATCTCCCTGGCCTAAACTTGGCCAACGATCGGCAATAAAATACAAATTGCTATCCGGTCCAAAGCAGGGAAAACGTTCTTCTCCTCCTTCCGCTGCCAAGGTCGATATGGCCTTAGGATTGCTCCAGCCGAAGCGGCTCTCACCTTTGAACATGCGGTAAAGGTGAATATGAGGAGGCTCTTGCTCATGTACCTGTTTTTTATTACCAGAACCTTCAAAGACCAAACAGCGTCCATCTGGCGACAAGGTAGCCCGCCCCACCCAGGGGAATTCATTGACAGTAAGCGGCAAGCCAAAAGGTTTTTGCCAATCTGCTGCACCAAAGGTACTCATCATCAATTTTCCACCCTGAGCCAGCAAAAACTCGCGCCCGTCGCGGGTGATGCTGTAAGGCAGATCGTCGCGCTCGGTGCTCAAGATTTCTACTTTCTGCGGTGCAGACCAGAGGCCATTTAGCGAATCGTAATGGCAAATGAACACATCAAGACCCGTGCTGCCATTGGCTAAGGCCAGGTAAAGACTCTGTCCATCGGGCGCAAAAACTGGGGCCAATTCCTCTCGCCCAGCCTGGCTCAAACTCGGCAGCAACTCAATACTAAACCCATCTGCTGGGCGCTGGAAAAGCTCCATAGCAGTTTTGAACCACGCATTTTTGGAAATGTAAAAAGCATATTGTTTGTCGCAGTCAGGTAGTGAGACATCAGGATAGAGGGGACGCGCCGTTTGTAAAAGCTGAATGGCTTTGTCCCACACGCCCCGGCGCTGATAGGAGTTCAGGGCCATGCGGAAAAGGTCGTAGCCCCGTTTGGAGGGAGCCGTTAGGTTCAGGTAGCGCAATAGATCGGCATCATAGGTAGGCAGGCGCTTTCCGGTACGCAGTTGTTTGGTTAGCTCCCAGCCCAGGCGCAATTCGGCCAACTGTGCCCATTCCGTAGGCGCGTAATCGATGCTGTCGAGCAGCATACCTCCGTTGCTGAGGCGCTCGATGTGCAGGTCTATCCAGTCATCGAGAATGAAATAAGGGTAGGTACGCAGGTAATTGAGCGCAAGTTGGATACTGTCTTGCCGCAAAACTTCAACAGCTTCCTTGGACCAGCAAGCTTCAGAAAACCAATGCCCGGGCTGCTCCTTGACAAAGGTGCCCAAATTGCGGTAGGTATGTTCTTTGACAAAAGCATCGAGAATCAAGGAATAGACGTGGTCGGGGTAGCGACTACCTCGCTGGGCCAAAAGGTCGTGATGATGGTTGTACAAGGCATCCAAAAGGGCGTAGTTGGCCGTCCGCAGGGAGCGAAGGTGCCAACTGACCATGCGTGCCCGTAAGTCTTCCCGTTGTTGAAAAATGGCTACGGAGGGGGTGTCTATAAATACGGCCAGGTGTTTTTCAAAGTTGAGGATGCCGCTGCTGTCGTGGTAGTGATTGAGGGCTTTGTGCTCCAATTCAATGCGCAAAGATTTGATATTCAAAGTGTCGAACTGGAATTTTTTGAGGAGTTTTTTGCGGCCCTTGGGGTTGAGTTGTTCCCAGCGTGCGGCATCCCGGTATAGGGCTTCTGCCATTTTGTAGATGCTGGCCAACTCGGGCTCTTTTTCCTGAAATTCGATTTTGATCAGGCCGTATTGGGCCAAAGGCGCATAAACGGGATGGGCTGCGTGTTTGGTAAAGGCCGTGCGTGCAGCAGCATAGTTGGATTTGGCCAAATACTTGAAACCTTTTTTGACCTGAGCGAAGCCAAATTGAGTGGAGCTCAGGAGGAACAGCATGCAATAGATGGTCGGGCGGAGCATGTTTTTTTTGTGGCAAGATAAGAAAAAAGTTGACTCAAGACGTTGTTTTTAGTTGTTTGACTTATAAATTAGTTAATAGGCAAATTCCCGACCATCTTGCAATTATGACTTAAAATATTTAAAAGTTTTTCCATCATAACGGCATACCCCAACTTCTGTACCGAACCAAATGTTTCCTTGCTGATCCTCCAAAATGCCAAAAATTTGCCCATCCCCCACGATGATTTTGTTAAAATAGGGATCGCCTAAACGGGGCCCGGACCTGCCCCCTGCCCTGAGCGAAGCCGAAGGGTCGTAGCGATACAGCACCATATTGCGAGGCTGCGGTGTACCTGCACTGAACCAGATGCTCCCCTTTTTATCTTCGTAAAGAAAACCAATAAAATCCTTGCTGAACTGGGTGAAATTTTTGCCATCGTAGCGGTATAGCCCATCCTGGCCACCAACCCAAATGTTCCCCGCTTTGTCTTCAATGATCGAACGAACATTGTTGAATGGCACACTCGCTTGCTTGTTTACAGCTGTAAAGGTTTTTCCTCCTGCCTTGAGCGACTTGTGCTGAGCGGAGTCGAAGTAAGCCGAAGGGTTGTAATAGCAAACTCCTCCCCGGGTACCAATCCAAATGTTCCCACTGCTATCTTCGATGATCGAATTGACATCATTGTCGATCAGGCCTTCCTTGGTGGTAAAATTGTGGAATTTTTTTCCATCAAAATAACTTACCCCAGCAGCTGTGCCAAACCAGATGTTTCCACGTTTATCCTCCGCAATGCAACCGACCAGGTCATCAGCTAGCCCATCCCTTGTCGTAAAAAGGGTAAACGATTTGCCATTGTAGCGGTACACACCAGCGCGAATGGTCCCAAACCAGAGGTTTCCCTGTCGGTCTTCAAAAGCCGAAAACACATGAAAACGCCGCAAATTATCCTTGTTGGTAAAATTGGTGAAGGTTTTCCCATCGTAGCGAATGATGCCCTCCCAGGAGGCGAGCCATAAGTTCCCTTTTTTATCCTGCACCATATTGCGGGTGATGCTTTGGGGGCCAAAGGGGGCATTGATTGTTTTGGTTTCGACAAAATACGGATCAACGGTGAGTGTGCTCTGGTTTTTTTGCCAGATTGAAACCGGGTTGGGTTCAGCACTTCCCTTCTTGGAAGGGCTACTTTTAGTTTGTCCATGGCAGGATGAGACCAACAGAGATAAAAACAGCAGGGTGATTTGTTGGCAAAAAAAAGATGGCTTCATGCGTCAGTGATTTTATTTTTTAAGCAGCGGTAAATGTATTCCCTTCTCTCAAGCTGGTTAAGAAATACGTGTAAAAGGATGTAACAAAATTGTAAAGCCATTGAAAATCAAAGAGTATGCCTACATTTTATTTGCACGAGGGTTTGAGAAAAGCATTATTTTTGAGGCATGTTTTCTATCCGTCATTTCAAAAATCTGTGGGTAGTGCCCGTATTGGCTTTGCCCCTGTTGGTTTGGCTGCTTTCGGCTGCATCGGTTGAGGCCCCCAAAGGTTTGTCGCCTGAAAAAGTCAATCTGGCCTTGCGCCGTACCGCCGACCGCCTGTTGCGCCAATCAGGCGACCAAACCAGCCGCATACCCGCCATTGAGCAGGTAGGTACCAATGTGTGGCGGGTGCGTTTGGAACAGCCCTTTCGGTACGAAGAACTTCCTGCTACGCTTCAGGCCTCGCTCGACCTCTATGGCATTCATCAAGCTTATGATGTAGCCTTGCGCCGCTGTGTGTCGGCCATCATCGATTTGGGTTATCACCAGAGTGATGTGCGCAAAGATACCGTGCCCTGTATGGGAAGGGAGATGCCCACAGGTTGCCATTTTATTGAAATCAGCTTTTTGGAAAACGAGGGCAAAGCATGGTGGCTGAATAAAGGTGCCCTGATTTTGCTGGCCTTGGGTGGATTGGCCAGCATTTGGTTTTTAGGGCGGCAAAAACCAGTACAAACTTCCCCAAATGCGGTCAATGAAAGTGAAGCACTGCTTTTTGGCAATTCCCGACTCGATGTGGCCGCTCAAATACTCAGTTGTGGGGAGGCCCGCCAGACTTTAACCTTCCGGGAAACAAAATTGCTCCGGCTTTTTGCCAGTAGCCCTAATCAGGTACTTGAACGGGATTTTATCCTTCAGGAGGTTTGGGCTGATGAGGGCGTTTTGGTGGGACGGAGTGTGGACATGTTTGTGTCGAGGTTGCGGAAAAAACTGGTGATTGATCCTTCGGTGGGGATTGTGGCGGTGCATGGATTGGGGTACCGCTTGGAAACGGGGAGGGGTGAACTGGGATAGGTTTTTTTCACCACCTAAGAAACTTAAGGCACAGAAGGAACACCGAAGTTATAAAGAGCACTAAGGCTTTACCTCAAATTCAAGCTCATAATAAGACTTGTTTCTATTTTTCGATTTAGTAATATCCCGGTCAAAAACGCGGTTGAGGTTGTTCCCGGATAGGTCTTCCAGGCGGGCATCAACTTGAAGGCGGTAAAGCTGGGCTTTCCAGGGCTGGGCGGGCACAAAAAGCACTTGCTGGTCTTTTTTATCCAGGCTTATTTTCCCTTTTATCAGGCTGTTGTTTTGATCGACGATACCGATGGACTCACTCAATAAATAATGATCCAGGGTTTCCCCGGTTTTGATCACCAGAGGGGTAGTCGTGCTGGCACGGGGGACTTGCAATTGCCATTGTTTGAGGTTCGGTGCCAGGTCGTCGCGCTTCCCAGCTACAAAGGTTTTGCGGTAGGTTTGGGCTAGCTTGAGTCCGTTTTGTCCTTTCCAGGTAGATGAAACTAACAGATGATAGGTTTCACCCATTTTTAGTGGATTGCCCAGGGCGCGATTTAGGGTTAGGCCCCGTTTGATCCGGCCGGGGTCGAGCCAGAGGGTGAGGACGCTGCTGCTGGTATCCCATAACTCAGGCTGTAGGTTCAAAAAAACATTGCGGAGCGTATCCCCTTTTTCGCCTAATAAATGAATGAATTGTAAAGACTCACCGCTGCGCATGGGTTTTGAAAAGTGGACGTAAAACTTGAGTAAATTTTCAGGTAAAGTATCGAGCTGGGGGTAAATCGCCAGCAATTCGGGTGCTTTTTCGTTTTTGTTGAAAGGGACAAGTACTTGCCCAATGAGCTGATCGTTTTGCAGGATGTGGTAAGTAAGTCCTGGCGTAAATGGGATCAAGGGTTCAAACAAAAGTGCGGAATGATCAGCAGAGAACTTGCCCAAAATGGCCCGCTTGTTGCCATTTGCCAGGACTACTTTGATTGAAGGATCGGTGGTGGCAGCCGAAAAATTGTGGATGAGTTGCCTGGGAATGGAAATGCCAGTTGCCCGCTGGTCGTTCCACACCAGTTCTATGCTCTCTTCTTGCTTTTGGCAAGCACTTAGGGCAAGCAGGGAAAAAAAGGCCAGGCTGCAGATCAGCTGCAACCCGGCTTTTTTTATGGTAGTTCTCTTAGATGTTTTTGCCATCGGAAGTCCAAAGATCAATGTCGCCATTGGTTTTCTTTTGAATGACTACGGCTCTGCTTTCATCCAATTTAGCCAATTGCATCACTTTTTCATGTGGTAAACGGATGAAATTGGTGCCAGCGGTTCCTTCTACTTTTTCGGTCAAAGTGCCCTGGAATTTTGCAATTTCCTCGTGGCTTACCTTAACCGCTGGACGGTTGTCGTTGGCCATAACCAGGAAGCTTTGATTACCATCTTTCAGCCAAATCATATCGCTTGGGGTATTCCGGTTGCCCATTTCGGCAATGGTTCTGCCTTTGACGTGTGCGCCTGGCTTCAGCTCATCCATTGGGAAAAGCACCAGCGGTGTGCAGGTATAACTGGCCACTACGTATTTTTTGCCTTCAATGGTAGTGGTGGAAAAGGTGCGCACGGGGGAAGTGGTTTCAAAACGGCCGTGGTTGGCATGGTACAATTCCAGGGTCGCTTCTTCCTCGGCTTTGCCCGTAAATGGGAAATTGATGCTGCGGAGAGAAGAGCTGAATTCCTTGTTGCACAAGCCACTAATCAACAACTTACCTTCCTCAAAACCCATATCCGAAATGGACATCAGGCTCAATGGTCTGCCTTGACGGTCTTTTTTGGTTTCGTCGGGAGGGTTGTTGACGGCGGTGGATGAGAAGTTTACATTCGTGAGGGAAACGGCTTTGAGCTCGTTGTTGGCACCTAGGCTGAGCAACACCGGAGTGCCATCAGCGCTTTTTACAGCTATGTACAGTTTTTTGGAAACCGGGTTAATGGCCATATCAATGATGGAAACATTCTCTTTGGTGGTTCCCAGTGCTTCGGCAATTTTTACATCGATGTTCTTGACCTCGTACTGGGCGCTGGCTGCTTTTTTGGTGTCTTTGGTTTCTACCGCAAACACGGTTGAGCTCTGTGAATCACCAATGAACAAGACTCCATCGGGGCCAAAAGCCAAAGCGGCAATCGACTTTACTTCCGGTGTACCCGTGGTGAAATTGTATTTGTTTTCGTTTTTTTGGTAAGTACTGGAGATAAAGAGCATGCCCAGCACGCCTACGGCAACAAGAAGAGTGATTTTTTTCATTTCTGATGCGTTTAAAAAGTTAGGTATTGGAATGGATATTTGGTGTCAACGTACCTGTGCTTAAATAACTAAGATAGTATCAATGTTTTAACAAAAAATGGAGATTCTACAAGTAAGGGTGTTTGGGCTGTAGCTGGTGGGGAATAATCGATGCTTGGGGGTGGGTGAATTATTTCCCCAAACTCAATTTATACAAGCCACAGGCATGAGCCCCCAAGCTCTGCGCAAAAGTCCCCGCTTTCACCCCCAATTTTTCCCCACTCCACAAGTCGGTGACTTTGACCTTGCCCAACAAATCGAGATCCGCCAGTTCCACTTTGAGCTCCAGCCCCGGGGTTTCAGAGGTATTGAACAAAGCCAGGTACGTTTCGCCAGTTTTGCTGTTTTTGGAAGTAATCGCCGTTTTGCCAGCTTGCTGATACAACAGGCGCACCCCGCCGCTCTCACGGTGCATTTTCAGGACCTCTTTATTGGTCAACAAAGAGAGGGTAAAGGCATCGTTGCTGGGCAAATCCCCACCAAAAATCAAGGGTGAGCGGAAGATGCTGAAAAAAGTCATCAGGGTGTATTGCTCGTCCTTAGTCAGCCGTGTCATGCGGTCTTTGCCCACTTCACCCCGGATGGAGAGGCGACCCAGAGGGATCATGTCACAATCGGGCCAGGTCCCTGGTTTGATGTAGGGATACCATTGTTTGCTAAGCTCCATAAGGTGGGTAATGTGCCGCCAGGTGTCCCACACGTCGTTGACCATGCGCCACATGTTGGCGTGGTTGCTCACGTGATCAGCAGCATTGAATGGTGTTTCGCCGGGGGAGGTGCTGAGTACAATTTTGCGGCCACAAGCATCGATGGCATTGCGGATTAGCTCAATCTCGTCCTGGTGGTAGATGGGGGCAGAGAGGTCGTCAATTTTGATAAAATCGACGCCCCATTCGGCATAGAGTTTAAAAATGGAGTTGTAGTATTCCTGTGCACCGGGTTTCTTGGCGTCGACTGTGTAATTGTCGCTCAACCACTTGCAGAGATTTTCGGTAGAGTAAATCTGATCGGCGGTGATTCCGTTGGTGCCCGCGATGGGTAGTTTTTTGTTGACGGCCACTTTGGGGATACCCCGCATGATGTGGATGCCAAATTTTAGGCCTTTTTTGTGCACATAAGCCGCCAATTCTTTGAAGCCTTGCCCGTTTTTGGCGGATGGAAAACGATTGACTGCGGGCTGGTACCGGCCGTATTCGTCTAGCACGTAGCGAGGGTCTTTTTGGTTGTAGCCACCCGCTTTGTCGTTTTCTACAAACCAACGAATGTCCACCACAACGTATTCCCAACCGTATTTTTTCAGGTTTTTGGCCATGTAATCGGCATTGGCTTGTACTTCGTGTTCCTCTACGGTGGGGCCATAACAATCCCAGCTGTTCCAACCCAGGGGGGGAGTCAGAGCCCAAGTTTTGAATTCTCCAGGTTTAAAAGTCGTGTTTTGGGCATGAGCAGTAGATACAGCCAGGATGGCGATCAGGCATACAAAGGTGACGGATTTCAAGATGGTCATTTTATCCAGATTAAAGAATGCGCTAGTCGATTTTGATCAAAGATAGGGCTTAGTTCGGAAACTGCGGATTCGCTTTAATTCTTTTGATCTGGTTCAAATGTCTTTCGGTATGTGCAATCCAAAGTAGGGTGTACTGATGCAGGTCCCGGACATGCCAAACACCCCAATCTGGTGGCCTGAAGATGAAATGGAGCCTGAAGTCCGCTTTGGTTTCCTGAACCAGTTTGATGACTTCGTTGCGAAAACGGTTGAAAAAATCAAGGAGTTCGGCTTTGGTTTGAAACCGCCCCAAGGGTTGTGCAGCAAGGGGAGATTGGCCCTTATTGGGATCAGAAGCATAAGCGGTCATCACTGAATCTATCCCTTTTACCTTCGCAAGCAGGTCTGGTCGTTCGTCGGTATATTGGTTATTGAGGAGATCCCAATACAAAAGCTCATCATATACCCCAATGTGTTCAAGCACTTCCGCTACTGACCATTGGTCGCTTGCTGGTTTAAAATGTAGTTGTTTTTTATTTAAAGCCTCCACTTCTTTCTGAACTGCGGATTGGGTGTTTTTTAGCCCGTTCAACAACAGTTGGCGGTCTGCCATTGTCCAGATTGCCTGAGATTCCTGCGCCTTTGCGCTCAAAATCAAGCTCAGCATGAAGCATGAAAAAAGAAGTTTTTTGAGCATCACAACCCTACATTTAATTATCAAGGTAAGGTAAAACATAAAAAGTGCAAGTACAATTAAACCCGTTCAAATAATGGAGGTAGGTAGATTGGAAGTATTCGTCGAAGTGGAAAGGAGGTTTTATCTAAATTTTATCTCTTTAAGGTAAAAAATTATTGTTTATCAATAAATATTTGCCGATATTTGCTTTGTCAAAAACAGTAAAGATGAAAATACGGACAGAACAAATTCTCACTTTTTTGAAAATTGTAGCCTGGTTGGCCTTCGTTGGGTATGCCATAAAAGCTGGGGCTCAGACAGTTGCGCTGGTCGTTGGGTTTATCAATCCGGAGCTAGGAGACAAGCTCTACGAGGCCAACCCGCTGCTGTTTAAACTGCTGAAGTACAATAGCTCTTATTTTGCCAATGCCATGTCGGTGCTGGTGTTTTTATCCGCCTTTAAGGCTCATGTGTGGTATCTGGTCATTCAATTGTTGTCAAAATTGAGACTCCAAACACCCTTTTCAAGGGACATAGCCAAAAGATTGGAAAAAATTGCCTTTGAGCTACTCGGCATCTGGCTCGTCAACATCGTGGGAATGGGCTATTTGAAATGGTTGGAAAAAACCACTGGAGAGCAATTGGGTGACCTTGGTGTTGGCGACGAGTTTTTGTTGTTTGCTGCCATTGTGTACATTGTCGCTCAAATTTTCAAACGGGGCATTGAACTCAAAGAGGAAAACGAACTAACCGTATAAACCATGCCGATCATTGTGAACCTGGATGTGATGTTGGCGCGCCGCAAAATGCAACTTCAGGAGTTGGCCGAAAAGGTAGACATTACCATCGCCAATCTCTCTATTTTAAAAACGGGCAAGGCCAAAGCGGTGCGCTTCAGTACTTTGGAGGCTATTTGTAAGGCGTTAAATTGCCAGCCGGGGGATATTTTGGAGTTTGTGGATGAGGAGCAGGGCATCACAAATAATAAATGAGCACAAAGGGCACAAAGAAAAGCACAAAGGGCACAAAGGTGGGATGTTGACAAAGCGATGCGCTCAAATTTTGGTTTCATTGCCGCTCATTTTTTATGATAACCCTTGTCAACGTCTCATCTTTGTGCCCTTTGTGCTTTTCTTGGTGTTCTTTGTGCTGAAAAATTGTGTCGCTTTATGTTTTTCTTAAAAACTCGTGGTAATTCATGTCATTTTAGTACCGCCGGCAAAATATACTCTGACAACATTTTTGCCACCTGCGGATGCGCATAAGGCATGCCATAAGCCGTGGCCGTAACGACAATCACCAGCGGTAAATCCTTAAAAACCAGGATGTAATTCCCCCCATTGCCGGCGCAATAAAAAGCTTCGTAAGCCTTTCCATTCACCTTAAAGCTTTTATTCCAGAACAGATAGCCATAAAATTCCCTGTCTCTTTCGGGTATTTGTTTCTGCTTGCTGAAGGACTTGTCTACCCATGCTTTGGGGATGATCTGTTGCTTGTTCCAGACCCCCCCATTTTTATAAAGCAGCCCATACTTCGCAAAATCCAGGGCATTCATCTGAATCCCACCTGCAGTATTCGGCACCTGTTGAGGGGTATATTGCCATTGGTAATTGCTAATCCCGAGGGGTTTAAACAAACGTTCAGTGGCATAGGCTTCCAGCCCACCCTTGACTTGTTTGTTTAAAATATCGCCCAAAAGCACCACTCCAGCCGTAAAATAACTCCACTCGCCTTTGGGTTTGTTGAGGTCAAAAGGTAAATCCAGGGCAAATTTCACCCAATCCGAAGTTGGGTACATGTTTTCTTCATTTCCGGGTGATTGATCGTCGTTATCATTGCCAGCAAAGCCAGAGCTCATGGTGAGCAATTCCCGGATACTGGTGTTTTCTTTGGGCAAGCTGAAATTGGCAAATGATTTGAGTTGGTAAAAATCCTTCAAGGTTTGGTTTTCATCTTTAAGGTAGCCGTCGCGGATGGCGATTCCGCACATTGTGGAGGCAAAGGACTTCCCTACCGAGCGGGTATCGTGCAGGGAGTTGCGGTTTTTGCCATTGAAATACTCTTCGATCAACAATTTGCCATTTTTGATCACGACTACACTACTGATTTTTTTAAAAACACCTTGATCAATGTTCCCTTTGAGCTCCTTGATTTTGTTTTGGTCAAAAAGTTCTTTTGAAACAGGAAGGCCATTGTAAGGCATCACTTTAGTCAAGCTGACGGTAGACACGTCAATTTTTGGATGCCTCAGCACTTCCAGTGCCAAATCCCCCGCCGCGATGATTTCTCCAACTTTTAACTCAGCGGAGTTTACATAAGGCCGAATTTCCATTCTGAGCAAATGTTTCCCGTCGCTCAGGGTAGCCTCTCCTCCGTTGTACAAGAATCGGTTCCAGAAAGATTCACTCCATGAGCCACCACCATTTTCATTGTCGACCAATGGTCGGTTGAGGACCATGGCGGTGTCCTGCATCCTGGCCTGTGGTGCTCCGGGCCAGAGATTACTTTGGTAGATTTGTTTGCCGTCTATCAACAAGGTGAACTGGTAATTGCCAATTTTCACGAGGGAATCAGCAGTCAGATCAGGTTGTAAACGGTGGAGGTAATTGGTCAAAGAATTGCCCAAAAATGAGGTAAAAAAAAGGTTGCTTTTATTGGTAAGGGTATACGATTGTAGGAAATCGGCTTCCTTTAACGCTGAGATAGGAATGTATTTTGGGGTGAAAAAGACCCGACCCAGATTGTTTTGGTGCAAGGTGGTTTTTATACCTTCGGGCTTTACCAGATCGGCGACTTGCCCACATAACCCCAAAGGCAGCAGAATACTGGCCAAAAAGAACAAACAAACAGCCTTCATTTTTTTAAGTTTGGTGATTTGACACCAAAGGTATTGGGAAGCTGATCAGGAAAATAGAATGAAATTAACGTCAAAAAAACAGCATTTTGCGGTAGGCTAGGGGACTGATGCCCATTACCTCTTTAAAACAGCGGATGAAATGGCTCTGATCGGCAAAGCCGCAGGTAAAAGCAATGTCTGTTAGCGTTTGCTGTTGGTTGGAGATGAGGGGCAAAGATTTTTCAACCTTTATTTTTCGGAGGTATTCGCCTAAGCTGCAATGAAAATACCGCGAAAAATCCCTGGAAAGATGCCCCGGATGGATGCCTACTGCCTGGGACAATTGGGCAAGGGATATACTTTCAGCACTTTGATCGTGTAAAAACTCCCTTACTTTTTTTACCCAGGAAGGGTTGTTTTTTAAAGCTTCTTCCTGATTGCGTTGGATGCCGGACAGGGTCTCTAGCAACAATCCCTGAATGGACAAATCGCTGGCATTGTCCTGGAGCTTGGATTCTACAAAGATTTTGTACAGCAGCAGTTTGTGTTTGGGGTTGGATACGAGGATGTTCCCTTGTAAGGTTTGCAAATCAAAAGAAAAAGCATCTACCCATTTTTGCTCTAATTCGATGTGGAACCCTCTGGTGTAACCCTTTGGTTTAATGTTGTAATGCGGCTCCTGCCAGTTGTGAAACAAGATGGTGCCAGCCGGGCAATGATGTACTTCTTTTTTGTTGCCTTCAATCAGGTTTCCTTGCAGAATAAAGGTGAAATAAGGGTTTTCGTGATAATGCCAATCCACTTTGTCGTGGGTGTAGGCGGTGTCGGTCAGGGTGATGCCGTCCAGGTAGACTGTTTCGGTGGTCTGGCCGTAAAATTGTCCCTTGGGCAGATGGATCATGGATGGTAATCTTGGGTTGAAAATGGAATTTATTTTGGCATTGACCGGATTCTCAAGTTCTTGATTCCCCACAACATAAACAGGATTTCCATAACCGTACCAATTAAAAATACCACTGAAGGAATTCCATCGATGAGTATGCTTACCATTCGGCCAATTGCCAGCCCACCCATAAAAACAATGCTGCTTAGCGTGGCCCCACGCCAATGTTCTTCTTTAAAAATGCCGATGATCCAATAGACTGCAAAGCCCAAGTAAAGCCCCATCATTGCCCTGAAAACATGACTCAAATCAACACTTTCAACCTTAAAATCGAACAAAAAGGGTAAAACCTGGTTCGGGCAAAGGCCATAGCACAGCCCAACAAACCCAATAGTTAGAGATGCTATTCCCAGATGTAGATTTCTAAACTGAATGATTTGGTTAGACATTTTTTATTCCTTCTCCACCAGCTTCAACCAATCCTGAATGATCTTTTGCAGCGCTCCTTGTTTTGCTTGCACATCCCCAAGGTCTTTAAAAACTGTAATCCTTCGGCCATCTTTGTAATCCCCTTCAAGTAACCCGGATTGATCATTTACCTTGGCTCCACTTGGAAACACCAACATGATTCGGCCCTTGTGCAGGTTCATCACAATCAGTTCTCTTTTGTATTCTTTGGGGTCAAATTCCTTCATCTCGCCAGTATAGTAAAAACTGGGATTATTCCATTTTATCCTTTCACCAATTTCGGGATCGGTGCCCAAGATGATCTGGCGCAAAGTTTCAACCACCTGAGCCAGGGCTGGCTCCAGTTTTTGGATGTGTTCACTGACTTGTTCCTGGTCGTTGAGTTTGGCTTTCATGTTTGGCATTTTATTGAAAAAGTTGTTTGGGTAAAACTATTAAAAACTTTTCGTTTTGTAAATGTTGATTTTAAATCTTTACTGGCTTTAATTCTTCAGTTTAACCTATCCAAAGCAGGTTTTTATTTTTAGGGTCAGTTCCCTTAATTTTTCCTTATACTACTGGACATTTTACTCGGAGGACATGAATTGCCACGTGCTTTAGCGCGTGGTTAGCAGGATTTTTTAAAAATGGGCTTTAGCCCTCCCTGAAAAATTGATGCCAGGACTAAAGTCCATCAAAAAGGCAATCTCCATCCACGCGCTAAAGAACGTGGCAATTCATATCCTCCGCTTCTGAAATACAAAAATGTCCGGTAGTATGGTTTTCCTTTATCCTTTTGGCTTTCATTCGGCCCGTAAGCTCTCCACCGGATTGGCTATTGCGGCCTTCACCGATTGAAAACCAACCGTCAAAAATGCAACCAGCACTGCAGCAGCGCCCGCAAGGGCAAACATCCACCATTGCAGGTCAATCCGGTAGGCAAAACCAGTCAGCCATTGTTGCATGAAATAATAGGCAATGGGTGAGGCAATGATGATGGCAATGACAACCAATTTCAAAAAATCTTTGGTCAAAAGCGCCGTGATGCCTGCAACCGACGCGCCGAGGACTTTGCGGATGCCAATTTCTTTGGTGCGATTAATTGTCGAAAGGGCAGCCAAACCAAACAAACCCAAACAGGCCAAAAATACCGCAATACCACCTGCCCAACCAATGGTTTTGCTCATACGGGATTCGGCCACATAAACCTTCTGGAGGTTTTCATCCAGAAAGGTATAGCGGAAAGGCAAAACTGGCTCGGCCTTGCTCCAGGCTGCCTGAATCTGACTGAGCGCTTGCTGAGGGTCGCCAGGAGCGATGCGCACAAAAAACTGTTGGGGCAAACGGCCATGAGCCATAAACAACATCGGGTATAATTTCTCGTGGAGCGAACGGAAATGGTAATCTTGCACTACCCCAATCACCACGGGATTGCGGGTGGGGTCGGCCACATTGTAGCCAGTGAGTACCTGGCCGATGGCAGTTTCATTGGTCCAGCCGAAATTACGTACCGCAGCCTCGTTGAGGATAACCGAAGTCACCGTGTTCTGTATCCGCTTGGGGTCAAAATTTCGTCCGGATATCAAGGGGAGTTTCAGCACGCTGAGGTATTCTGCGTCGATAAAATGTTCAAAAATATCGGTGGTTTTTCCATGATATTCAAAGCGGGTATTGCCCGCGATGGCACCTGCTCCGAGCGAAAATTCCGCTCCGCTGATCCCTTCAATTTTCGGCTGATTGACCAGTGATTGACGTAATCGGGCCAGGGTTTTAGCAGGGTCGGTCGTACCGTTGGCACTGACCACCACAACGTTTTCTTGATCAAAACCCAGGTCTTTTGAGCGCAAGAAATTCATCTGCCACAGCATGATGAACGTACAGGCCATGAAGCCAACCGAAAGCACAAACTGAAAAGTGACCAGGGATTTGGTGAACCAGTTTTCGCCTCCAATTTTCAATTTGCTTTTTAAGGTTTCGAGTGGCGAAAAACCCGACAACACAAAGGCCGGATAAATGCCCGCCAAAACACCAACCAGCAAGGCCAGCCCGGGGATCAGCCCAAAAAGCTCGGGAAATTGTTGGAAATCAAAAGTCAATTGTTTGTCAGACAATTGATTGAAGACAGGTAAAAGCATCGCAGCTAAGGCTATGCCCAGGATGGTTGAAAAACAACTGAGCAAAATAGCCTCCACCAGGTACTGCCTGGAGAGTTGTCCCCGGCTCGCTCCCACGATTTTGCGCACCCCAATTTCACGCGCCCGGCCTGCGGAACGCCCAATGGAAAGCGTGGTAAAATTGATACAGGCAATGAGCAAAATGATGCCGCCGATGGCCAGCAAAATCATCGATAAGGAGGGATTTACACCTAAATTTGGGTCGTGGTGCAGTGATTGAATGGGCAAGAGCCCAAAGGTGACGGGTGGCTCGGGTTTGTTCCACAGACCAGCGCTGCGGAGCGACTTTTCTACATCGGGGTAATATTTTCCAAAAAACTGATCCATACGAGCCTGGTTATTGGCCAAACCAGAGCCAGGGCGCAATTCAACAAAGGTTTGCATCGACAATTGGGCCCAGTCCGTTGCGGCGGCCTTACCGCGTTCAGTGGTGGCGAATTTTTCAAAAGGCATTAAAATGCCAAACTGAAGGCTCGAATTGGAGGGTAAATCCTTTACAACGGAAGACACGGTAAATGGCTCAAATTGAGTGCCTCCCGCCGCGTTAATTTCCAGGGTTTTGCCCATTGGATTGGACTCACCAAATAGTTTTTGCGCCATTTTTTCGCTTAAAACCACGTTGTTGGCTGAACTGAGCGCGGAGTTTGCATTCCCGTATAAAAAAGGAAAGTCAAACATTTGGAAAAACGCCGGGTCGACAAAGCTGGCCGGTTCTTCTACCACTCCGTTCGGGGTACGCAGCAAAAAACTTTCCCCTGCACCTTGCAATCGCGCGAAGCGTGCTACATCAGGCAAATCGGCTTTCAAGGCTGGCCCAAGCGGCATCGGCAAATTGCTCATTTTTTGAGCGGGCTGGCCACTAATTTCACCGATGGCTTCATAAACCGCAAATAAGCGATCTGCCTTGGCATGAAAACGGTCGAAACTGTATTCGTTGATGACGTCCAGCAAAAACAGTGCGAAACAAGCCAAACCGACGGAAAGGCCTACAATGTTGATGACGGAGATGGCCTTATTTTTCCACAAGGAACGGAAGGCGATGGTGAGGTAATTTTGGATCATATCAATAGCCTACACAAGCAATGTGCCAAGTAATCAAGGCAATGATAATGAATATTTTAAAATAATTTTATACAAAAAAATGTCCGAAACTGAACTGGACGTGTTCAATTTCGGACGAAAGGATGTGACATAATCTTCAATTAGGCAAAAGATAAACTTTCAGCAAACAACCTTTCCGGTAAACGACGCATAATGGCTTCCTCGCCTGGGCCATGTCGCTCGATGGTTGCCTGATCGTCCTTAAAGTAAAAAATGGGATAGGAGCCATTCTCTCCTTGAGCTGCTTCACAACGAATCACCAGTGATAAGTGACGCTGCCGGGCAAAACGATAGGCGCGATCCCAATCGGTGATGGATCCCAGGCTGTCACCACTCAGATTGGCACTGGTGCAGAGGGGCGCGCTGAATGTATGCCCACAAAAGAGTGCAGGATCGGCCTGATGCGCAAAGCTTTGCTCAACAGCTTTAAATAAATCCCGATGGGGGCCGTCTACCAAAACGCCTTGGTGGGTTCCTGCCCGCACTGTAGCAGAATTAAAGCTGGAGCGCCCAATCGCAAAACGAATAAAAGCCCCTGTCAAGCGGTTTAAATCTTCCGCCTGCTGCAGTTCATGGGGCAATGATCCTGGACTGGCCAGCGCATGGAATTTTTGAATGTCGCCAATTGCGGTGCCGTAGTTTTTTTGTGGCAAGCGCAATTTGGTCTGGTTGAGGCTTTCTACGCCTTTTTGGGTGGCAGGTGCCAGCAGGACAAATACAGCGGGCATTTGCAGGAGCAGCACCCCTTCTTTGGAATGCAGGGCTTCCAGCGCTGCGGGAATGGCTTCTTGATCGAGGATTGATATTTCGCGCAATTTCATCTTATTGGGTTTTAGTTAGTGGAGGAAATGAGGAGTTCAGGGCGGGCAGTGCCATTCAGTAGTGCACCATATTGATGGATTCCGGGGTGGAGTCCCAATTTTTTTAAGGCCTGAAATACAGTAGCTGAAGCAGCCGTAATGACCCGAATGCCCGTGCGCCGTTCGGCTTCTGCCAAAACTGGAAGTGAAGGCATCTGCACACATGCCGAAAGCACAATGGTATCTATGCTATGGGGAATGTTGTCGAGCAATTGGAGCAAATGTTCGGGATTCAATCGACCAACTGCTGCATTGTCGGCTACACTCAAAGACTGAGCGGAAACGACGTCTAAGCCTTCCTGCTGTAGATAAGCACAAACTTTGTCTGTCAAGGCGGGCATATAAGGCGCGATTAAACCAATGCGACCAGCATTCAGCTCTTGTAAGGTGTCGACCAATGCGCCTGCGCTTGTCAGTACTGGCGCCGCAATACCTACTTCTAGCAGTGTTTTTTTGAGTCGGGCTTCCGAACGCCGATGGGCACCTGGCCCTTCAACCATGATGGCAACCAAACAGGCATAAAGGGCAATATCGATCGAGGCATCGGCCAACTCTAAGGCAGCGCGATCAGCCTGGGTATTCATGGCCAGGAGCTCTTGGGGATCCACTCGCTTCATGCGCACACGACTGGAATGGAAACTGAATCGTTCGGGCAGGGAGCTTTCTCTGGCCTTAAAAAGACAGGGAACTTCCTGTTCCATCGTTACATTGGAACTGGGTACAATCATCCCGATGCGGATCGGATCGGTGTGGGTTTGAGATGTAGGGTTCATGGTGAAAAATCTAGGTGGTTAAAAGGTGTACCCTGACATGTGTCGCAGGAATTTAATCCGTACCCAAGATTTTCCATTTTTTTTAAGATGGCTGAATTTACCTGGCCTGTGACACCACCGGATAACTATACGCAATCCCCATCGCCACACTATTAAAATTGTCCCCGGATTTGATTTTTTCTGGGCCAAATAACCTGCTGAAAATGTTGCTGAGTGGTCGGACGTAAGAAGTGCCACCCGTCATAAAGACCGTATCGATGGCTGCAAAATCAATGTTCTGGCTCTGCAAAAACGCTTGCAAGTAAGCCTCAATTCTAGCCACATTTTTGTGGATGATTACCGATTCAAAGTCTTCGATGGTAATGGATTCATCAATCTTGATGTCCATCTCATGAAAGGCAAAAGTGGAGAGGTCTTGATCGGTTAAGCCGAATTTTGACCTTTCAATTTGTTTGAAGAGGATATAACCCAGATTTTTTTCAATCAAGGTGAGCAGGTTTTTTACCCGATAATCCCGTCCTGAAGCAAAGTAGGATTTGTTGATGGTGTTGCGCCATTTGTAAGTGTCCAGGAAGTTCATTTTTTCCCAGGAACAAATGTTGGTAAAATAGGAAAGGGGCAGGTCAATCCATTTTCCTTCCCCTAGTTTTTCTTTCACCCCCCGGCCAAAATGGGGAGTGCCCCGGTGCCACATGATGTCGGAATCAAAACTGTCACCGCCGATGTAGATGCCGCCTTTGGCGATCATGTCGCCACTGCGGTCGGGATTGTGGATGGCCTCGGGCTTGAGTTTCATGATGGAAAAATCCGAGGTGCCCCCACCAAAGTCGGCTACGAGTACCAGTTCTTCTTTGCTGATCTGTCGCTCGTAAGTGAATGCGGCCCCTATGGGCTCCATTTGAAAATAAAAGGTCTCAAATCCGGCAATCCGCACGGCCTTGGCCAGGCGCTCCTGGGCAAGTTGGTCTTTTTCAGGGTTTTCATCAAATACCACAGGGCGGCCAATCACGGCTGTGGTGATGTTGCTGCCCAAAAAATTGTCGGCTTGTTTTTTTAAGTGGAGCAGAATCAAGGCAACCAGGTCCTCGGCTTTGTAGAGTTTGCTGAAAATCCGGGTACCCAGGAAACTTTTATTCGGCAGCACCCGCTTGATGGATTTCATAAACCGGCCTTGCATGCGACTTTCTACGTAGCCTTCCACGGCTGTTTCACCAACAGAATAAGTGAGTGGAGCATTGGGAATTTGAGCGTCTGGAAAAAACAACAGGGATGGGGTGGTGAAAATTTTCAGCACGCTGTTCGTTCGGGTGTCCAGGATGGCTAAAGCCGAGTTGGTGGTGCCAAAGTCGATGCCGTAGATAAAATGATTCATGGGGCAAAGGTATTAAGTAACGAGTAAAAAATATCCTCAGCTTTTTGGTTGCATTAATCCCTTTGGAAACATAATCGAAACCAATACCACAATTAGCAAAAAATTATACTCCCAGCCATTCCTGCCACCGCCAACTACATACCAACCTTCTTTAAAATGCAGCATTACAATACCCGCCAAGAGAACGGAAATGGTCACCAGCGCGGCAGGTTTGATGAATTTGTCCAGCAAAAGGCAAATGGCAGCAGCTACGTGAGACAGTTTGATGGCCCAGGCCAGTGGCACACCGATTGGCGCAAAACCAACGGTATTGAGGTACAAGTTGCCAAAATTATTCACATCACCCGTGTAAATGCTGGGCAGGCTGTGGGTCAATAAAATAATGGCCACTGCTACACGGAGTAGAAAGGTAGAGTTGCTGAAATTCATGCTGATATTGGATTTTAAGGATGATTTTCCTCGCCGATTTTACTGGCTACGTACTCACCGAGGTACACCTTGAGTTTTTCCACCGTTTGGTGTAGGCCTTCACTGGATTTATGCTGGATTTCCACCAGTTCAAATAGCTCTTTGGTTTCATACAACTTGTACCAATCGAGGAGGGTTTGATCCTCGCGGCCTTCAAACTCGATAACCGCGATAAAATTAGGCTCAAAATGCTCGTGCACCAATTTTTTGTGCTTCACCACTTCCCTGAAAATGGTTTTGTTGGGGTATTCCTTTCCATCCGGCCCGCGCATCACAAACAACCATTCCCCTTCGGGCTTTACCTCCATTTGGGTAATGGTATTGCTAAAGCCATGGGGCCCCCACCAATGCTGGATGTGTTCGGGTTTTGTCCATACCTCCCAAACCAGGGCTAAAGGGGCATTTAGTTGGATCGAATTTTTTTGTTCCCGGTCGGTGGTATTGCGTTTGTCGAGTTGCATTTTTTTGTTTGGAGGATTGCAGGAATACTTTTTGGTAAAAGTTATTTTAATACGGCGGTGATGTTTTAGTGGCTCGGCCACAATCTCCTCCAAAGTAGACATTTTTTTCCACTCTTTTTAATGTGGCCTAAGTACCAACAGTACCTGTCTTCACTTCCCCGGCCCGTTGGTAGGTGGCGATGATAACTCCAGTTGGGGTAACGATACTCTCAGTTAAGGTAAATGCAGCCGGGAAACTACCATTGGCGAACAACTTTTTCCCCTCTCCTAGAATCAAAGGGTGAATTTTGAGCCGGAGCTCGTCCACAAGGTCATACTTGAGCAAGAGCTGAACCAGCTCGCTGCTGCCCCAAACCTGGAGGTCTGCACCTGGTGAATTTTTTAACTCCTTGATGGCTGCCAGACTGTTGAGGAATACCGAGTTTTTCCAGTCCGACTTGGTTAAGGTGTTGGACATGATGTACTTGGTGCCTTCGTTGATACCTGGCCAAAATTCCCCATGTTCAGGCCAGTAGTCAGCCCAAATGTCAAATGTTTTTCGGCCCAAAAGATAATCGGCAGGCTCAAGTTCTTTTTGTACCACCGCATCATATACTTCATCGCCATAGGGCGCAACCCAACCGCCGTATTGGAAACCGCCAGAGGTGTCTTCTTCAGGCCCGCCCGGCCCCTGTATGACGCCGTCGAGGGTAATCATGGATAAAACAGTAATTTTTCGCATGGTAATTGGTGCTTGGTTAGGGTACAAGTTTCGGCAATAAATATGGGGTTTGGGGTGGGGGATTGCGACAATAGGGGTGGTGGGATGCGGCTTATTTCTCCTGTTGCACAAAATGCCAACTACCCCAAACGAAACATATACCCAAAATAAAATTACAATCGATTGAATAAAGTCAAAACATTGTTGTAACATTGCCTTGATCACAACATTTTTATGCCATTAAGGTAAAAAACATGAAACAATTGACCAAAATCTTTTGGTTAGCAAGCTTTCTATGCTTGTTAACGAGCTATACCCTTGTAGCTCAAAATCTCATTCCCAATCCTGGCTTTGAAGTCGGTACAGGAAAAACCTTCACCAACTGGAATATTTTTAACGAAATCAGCGGTACCTTTTCCGAAGGGGTTGCCAATGGTGAATTCAGAAATGGCCGCAGGGCCTTGAAAGGGCAAGTGACACAGGCCGGGCAAGCCTGGCATTTGCAGTTGGCCAGTGATTTGATCCCTACCCGGGCGGGCGAGGAATACACCTTTTCAGTTTGGGTGAAGGGAGCCAACGCAGGTACGCCGATTCGTTTTTCGACCCAGCCGAACGCTTTGTATTCGGCGGATTACACGGTAAGTACAGAATGGACCCAACTGAGCTGGACTTTTATTGCAAATGAAGAGATGACGCGAATTGTACTCGATATGGGTGCACAAGTGAACACGTATTTCCTGGACGATATGGTGTTGCGAGGCCCTGCAGGAGGTGCCGCCAATTGCCAATTGTTGGACAATGGCGATTTTGAAGTGTACAACCCAAGTGATAGTACCTTCACAGGCTGGACTTATTTTAACCAAAATGGAGGAAGCAGTTTTGGATTGGTGACGGGCGACGAAGCTTACGCAGGCAAAACGGCTTTGCAGGCCAGCAATGCAGGGGGAATTGCCCGCTGGGGTCTGCAAATCGGTACTCCCGCCTTTACAACGGTGAATGGACAAACCTATACCCTGAACCTGTGGATCAAAGCAAAGGTGCCCAATGCCAATTTTATTCAGTTTTCCACCAGAAATGGAACTGGAGGGAATGAAGGACAATACACCAATTCGGCCAGCAGAATCAGTGGGGATTGGACAATGCTGTCCTATACCTTTACAGCGATCAGTGACGCGACGATGATCACCCTAAACCTTGGCGACGAGACCGCCAACACCTATTACATCGACAACATTTGTGTAGTCTCCCCAAAACCAACAGACAACTGTCTACCACTTGCCAACAATGGTTTTGAAACCCACGATACCGGAAGCAATACCTTCAACGGATGGACCTATTACAACCGTGCAAACGGTAGTTCTTTTGGCGTAACGATGGATACCGCGAAGGTATACAGCGGGTCCAAGGCGCTGGTCGCAAGCAATCCGGCCAACACGCTAAGCTACCAACTGCAAATTGCCAGCCCCTCTTTTTATACCTTATCTGGAGGCACTTATCGATTCAAGATCTGGATCAAAGCAGACAGCGCGGATGTCAACACCATTCAATTTTCCCTGAGAAACGCGGCTAGTCCCTTCAATTCAGAAACGCAATACACCACCTCCGCCAGCAGAATTGGCAAGGAATGGATGCAGGTAACTTATGAATTCAAGGCATTTAGCCCTCGTTCATTGGTGACGCTTAACCTAGGCGGAGCTGTAGCCAATACGTACTACATCGATGAGGTCTGTCTGGAAGTGGTATGTGGCACCAGCTTAAGTGTGCCAGCCACTCAAGTGCCGATTGCGACAGGCAAATCGAAGTTTTTAGGAAACATTTATGCCGGTCATGCTTTGCCCGACTTTGCCAAATACTTCAATCAAGTAACGCCGGAAAACTCCGGGAAGTGGGCCTCGGTGGAAGTACAAAGAGATTCTTTCAACTGGGCGGCCCTGGATCAAGCCAGACAGTTTGCAAAAACCAATAATTTTCCCTTCCGCTTCCACGTGATGGTATGGGGAGCCCAACAACCCACCTGGTTGGAGAATTTGCCACAGGCTGAACAAGTGGAAGAAATCAAGGAATGGTTTGCTGCCGTGTCCACGCGTTACAGTGGTGAAAATGCTCCCGAATACCTGGAGGTGGTGAATGAAGCTTTGAATCAGCCGCCTTTTTACAAAGGGGCTTTAAGCTCCTTAAACACGGAATTGAACACGACAGCGGGTGAATACGACTGGATTGTGAATGCGTTTAAGCTAGGCAGACAATATTTCTCTGCCCGAACAAAACTGATGATCAACGAGTACGGGATTGAAAACACCCCGGGCCTCAATAACCGTTATGCCGATATCATCCGTTTGCTGAAAGCAGATGGTTTGGTGGATGTAGTGGGCATGCAAGGGCATACCTTCAGCACCAAAAAATACGGCGGCACCTACACTGGATTGAACAACAACCTGCGCGCCAATCTGGAGAACATAGCCCGCCTGGGGTTGCCCATTCAGATTACGGAAATGGATATCGAGGGCGATTTGTATTTTGACTCCAATGGTGAACCACAGGACGGAGGCACCACCGCCCAAAAAGACAGCTTCCAACTCGCCGAGTACAAACGCATTTTTGACATCTACTGGAATCATCCATCCGTCATTGGCATTACCCTTTGGGGCTGGCGACCAGGTTTGTGGCAAAACGATGCTGCGGCTTACCTGATCGATCCTTGTACGGGGCAAGAGCGTCCGGCTTTGCAATGGCTGAACTCCACGATCAGGGCGTCCTCTCCACCCGTGAACATTCCCACCAGCTTGAAGGAGATCGAGTCAGTTATTCCCTTGAGGGTGTATCCTACGGTGGTTCAAAACGAGTTGACCATCGAGGGGCTGGCTCAAAATAGAGGGCTGGTTCAGGTTTTTGACCTCAATGGGCGTTTGGTCAAATCGTTTACGCATCCCTTGAATGATGACCGCATCAGTGTCAATGTGGGCGGGTTACCACGGGGGATGTACATCGTTCGGGCTGGTAGAGCTGCGCAAAAAATTATTAAGCAATAGGGTAGAGCAGTTTTAAATCTGCTTTCAGCATGAGTCATCCCAAATTTTCGGGATGACCCATGTTTAGCCATAAAATTTATGCCTATTTAGATCCCCCCTTTCCACAATCGAAACTGGTACATTGCTTAGGCGATTTTCCTGCTTATCAAATCCACGCCCATCCACAGCATATTTTTCAAAATACGCAAATCTACGTAGCCTATTTACGCAAACCTGCGCATGACTGCCGCACGGCAGCCCCTTAGCTTTGTACCATCAATTCACAACCAATCAAACTATGAAAAACATTCTTTTAACCCTCATCGCTTGCTGCGCTTTTGCGTTTTTTTCCCAAACCCTGCAAGCCCAAAGCATCTCCGACGCCGATCAAAAAGGCATCATGGCCAACTACAATGGTTTTTCAGCGGCCTTTGGAAAAATGGATATGTCAGGTATTGAAGCCCTGCTCACCGAAAATGTAGATCAAATCACCCCTGACGGGAGCATTACCCGGGGCCGCTCCAGTGTGGTTGCCAACATGAAGGGGTATATGGAATTCCTGAAAGGTTTGCCTAAGCCGGACAAGGTTGAAGTCAAACTCGTTGGCATGCAAAGCCGCTATCTAGGACCTGGTTTGATATTGACTACCTACACCGAGGAAAAGAGCATCAGTTTTGGCAGCCAAACGAAAGTAGAAAAAACAACTACGGCAGTGATACTCAAAAAAATGAACGACAAATGGCTGCTTGATCTCATCGCACTCACCCCCGTGGTAAGCGGGCCTGAAATGGGAAAATAAGCGATTAGCTTAGCTCTAAGAAATGAAAGGGAAGCTGCCTCAGTGGTGGCTTCCTTTTTGTGCATAGTAGAGTCGGCTCAAGATTGCCCCTCAAACCCATCCCGTATGGCCGCTTCAAGTACATCCAGCTTGATGTCTTTTAGCGCTTTAAACTTAATGCAATACCCGGTCACGCTGGCTTTGCCAATGCTTTCTCCGTAGGTGCTGGCCAGATAGGTCTTGTCTTTGAGGCCCATGATGTAGACCGAGATGCCAGTGGTGTTGGCACTCAAACCAATTTGATAAAACTCCCTGCTGCTTCCATCGGCATATTTGATGGTATAAAATCCATAGCCGATATTGGGGTTGGCAATGGTTTTGCCTTCGCTGTTTTTACCATCGTTGTACCATACTCTACATCCTGGCGATACTTGCAGGCAAAGCTGGTGCAAGGTTTGCAGGTCACTGCGTTTTGGTTCAGGCTGGCTGGCGATGTAGGTGTCGATTTGTTCTGGTATGTTCATATTAAATTATTGGTTGCGTACTGTCAGTGTGGCACTTGTTTTTTTGCTTTGAGGATTCTTATTCGGAGTAAATGGTTATAACATCGTCACCGATAATAAAAGAGCCTTGGTAGGTTTGTCTTCGCACGATTTCCTCGCCGATAAAATTCAGCACTTCCAATCGTTTTTCGCGGGGCATACCCGTTTTGAGTTCCCATTCGTTTAATGAGGGTACCGCGACCATGGCCAAGGCCCCATATCCCATTTCCCACCACATATCGAAACTACCGACGCTGCTTTCAAAATAGATGACGCCACTGCGGCCCTCATCCACAAAGCGAAGCCTTGGGTTGCCTTCCAGTTTGGGTGCTGGGCTGTCTTTGCTATGGAATTTATCTACTCGGTTCACCACTTCTTTGATTCGTTCTACGAAGTTGCGCTCCACATTGAGCCATTTCATAATATCGGAAGTCGTTTTACCACCTTCAAGGTGCAAGCGGGTGAGGTCACGGAGCAGAGCCGTTCGGATTGCTTCCTCGTACTCCCGGCGATGCTTTTCAAAGGATTCCGTGGCCATTTTTTCCCCTTCTCGCTCAGCCTTAGCCCGGAGCTCCTTGGCAGCATCCAGCTCAACTTCGAGCCGTTTGCGCTCTTCTTCGAGTGCGGCGGCTCTTTGATCAATTCCTCCCAGGGCGTTTTTGATGGCTTGCTCCATCATCGTTGCAAAGGTTTCTTGTTGTTGGGCAAGGGCCACAGAGAGGCGTTTTTGTACTTCTGCTTCTATTTGTGATGATTCATCTTCCATAGGGTACTCATTGATAGCATGAAGGTAAAAATAGTGCTTTTCATCTATCCTAATTTGTAGGTAGGTGTTCAGGTAGATTGTGGGAAAATTTGAACGTTCGGGGTAAAGACCATTTGAAATCCCCAATTCGCTCATCGCACCACAATTTCATCAACAAAAACCCAGGAGCCTCCCCCTGCTGAAGGATGCCAACTAAACAGTTTTTGGGTTCCTTTGACGCCAAATTTGATGTAACGGCAAGAGCCTACGTTTTTATCAAAACTGAAACTATGCGTTACATTTTCCTTGCGTTGCTCGCCTTCAATGGTCTGCGTTTCGAGTATACGATAATTGATGCCATCTTCGGAAACCCAACACGTGACCGATTTGGGGTGTAAAATCCAGCTTTTGGGGTCATACAATGTCGAAATTTGGATGCTTTGAGGTTGTTTTAAACTTTCAAGGTCGACAACCAGCTCAAAATCCTGGGCTTCCCAACCCAGCCAATGGGCTTTGTAGTCGTTTGCCCCTTGTACACCGTTGGTCAAAATTGTCAAATCCGCCTGACTGTATGTAGGAGAAGGGCTTGGATTAGCCATCGCTTTTTTACGAAAAGCCATATTCCCGTCCACCTGCACATTGATGAATCGTTTCGTAGACTGGTAATATTCTTCGGGGCTTAAACCCGCTTCGTTGATGTTTTTTACCTCATTTTGTTTGCAAACAGTGTAAAAATCCTCGATTAGCTGTTGCATTTGGGGTTTCAAGGTGAATTTTTCACCAGATTCGGTATAAAACCCTCTTTTGCCAAACATATCACTTTTACCAATTTCCATCATCGCATATTGAATGGGCAAACGGCATACTTTTACCCGCTGCAGCAGGGTAGGCGTGTTTTTAACCGCAGCTTCGGCAGCCTCAAAATAGCGGTTGTATTCTGCCATGTTTTCAGCCGACAAGAAGGTCTTGGCGTGTGCGGTAGGGTGCCCGTAAATATCCAGCCATTCGCCCGTTTTGTTGATTTCAAGGCTTAAATGATGGATGTATTTTTGAATAAAAACCCCAGCGGCACCATAATAGCCGTTCAAAAAATCGGTCATGACCGAGTCAGCATTGATGCCTGGGTTCCACAACAAACGGGCGATTAAATAGGCTTTTAGCTCCGAAAACTCATGCCCAATACTCGCATTGGTTTGTTGAAAGTGGGCATTGACCTTGTTTTTGGTAAAAAACTGGATATTCTTTTGCAACGTGTGCAAATTGGGAAAAGGTGAGATATGGTGCGAAAAATTGACCGTATAATCCCATAAATAGATGTTTTTGCTGATTTTTCCCCAATCGTTTAGGTCTTTCAGGAACGAAACACTCCGGGGATCGTTTTCAATGTCCTTACTGCGATTGAGCTCAATGGTGCAGAGCATAATTTGCACATTGTCAGCAGGCTTAATGTGCTTTGGGGCGCGGCGTGAATATTGATAGGCCAAGGTTGAAATCATTTTATCGGGGAAAACAGCCGCTACTTTATTCACAAAATGAACAATTGGCCCCGCTGCTGAACCTTCATCAGCGGTAATTTTGGCGCATTGATCACATTGACAATACGAGAAATTATCGCCTTGACTGACCGACCACAGCGTTTTTTCGGGCTGTTTTGCCATTTCTTCCTTCAATTTTTTGATGGTCAGATCAAAAACATCGGGATTGGTCAAACACAATTGGTCGATCAAACGCTTGCCCTGCATCAAGGCAAAATATTCAGGATGCGCTTCAAAATAGGTTTCCCAAGGGACGAGGCGATTGAAGGTATGCACATAATAGCCCTTGGCAAACTCTTCGTTGTGGTCATTCAATCGTTGCCAATTGCGGTAGGCTTCATTTTGCTGCGTCATGGTTCCATTGACGATGCGAATGGTATTCATCGGATTGTCCGCTTCGCACGAAACGGGTAGTGCAATGGTCTTTCTGGGAGGCATTGTCTCCGCATTGGGCGCATACATGCGGCAGCCTAAGTGTTTTTCCAACAAATGAACGACACCATAATACGCCCCTTTTTTGCCACCATTTACCAATACAATATTGCCTTTTTGGATAGACAAAATAAATCCATCACTGATGAGTTGTTGTTTTTTTGCCTCAAAATCAGGGGTTAAATGGTTTTTAAAAGCCCCGGGTATTGTGGACACTGATGGCGCAATCAAGAAGGTGTTTTTATGGCCTGGGTTGTCTGTTCTGATAATTTTTAATTCACAACCTGCTATTTTTTTGATAGCAGCTTGTAATAAAATGGCCACTTTTTCATCGGCATCAGCGGGATTTGCCGATAGGGTGATGGAAAATTGAGGCTGCCCGTTTTTGACTAAAATGG
Organism: Haliscomenobacter sp.; assembly: GCF_033763495.1. Lineage (GTDB taxonomy): Bacteria > Bacteroidota > Bacteroidia > Chitinophagales > Saprospiraceae > Haliscomenobacter. The sequence continues at coordinate 44,007 of NZ_JANRKL010000097.1, forward strand.
CTTGTTTTTGGCCAAAAATGCTGGTGATATGGAGCGGGATGATAAAAACCCAGATTTTCAGGTACTTGGTCATGTTTTTCATGGGTAAACAGGTTAGATGGAGTAGGGCTAAAAAATGAAGGACTCAGGGGGTACCAAACAAAACCAGCCCATATCAAAGGTAGCGAAAGCAGTTCAGGGAAGCAACAAGTGGAAGTAAAAATACCAGGTAGAAAACTGGGCACTCCATATGTTGGGTACTGGCGGCTCGTTGAAGCTACCCCAGAACAATTGAACAACTGGTACTTGATTGCTGGAGGCTGAGATTGCTTGGGATAATTTGGATGAATTTCTCTTGTCACATAGCCCAAGTACGTATGCCTATAATGCCGTACTTGAAAAACACAATGGCCAAGACAGCCATCGAAACATAGGTCAATCTCCAAAACCATTTGCCCCAAATAGGATTGGCCAAGTTGGTCATGTTGAATGCAAAATAACCACAAATCACTCCCGCAAGGCCAAAAAACGTGGTTGCAAAAAAAATCAATAGCGTTTCGGCATTGAGATCGTTGAATTGATAAAGTAAATAACTAAACTGCTGTTTTTCAAATAATTTTGTAAAGGCGTATCCAAAAAAAGCAGTACTGACAATGGGCATAAACCTGACAAAAACCACCCTCCAGGTCAATTTTCGGCGCACTGCACCAAGCAAGGACCCCATCGCCGCAATCCCCGAAACCAGCACCAAAATCAGCATCAGGCCCAGCAAGCTGCGCCAAAACAGCCCCCAAGCATAGGAGCTTTGCTCAAAATACACCCCGGACATAGATAGCACGTTTTTGGCATCGGCATTTTTTGTAAAAGCAATGGTAGCGGCATTCATACCTTCCCGCCTGAATACCATCGGTGCTGTTTGCAACAGCTTGGTTTTCTGGCCTTCCAAGTTTTTAAAGACCAGGGTGTCGTTTTCCACATAAATTTTGAGGCCATTCCTAAATAGGTCCATCAGCCGGGCTATCTCGTTGCGGGGACTGTCGAACTGATAAAAGCCCAAGTATGGTTCAATGGCTTTGCAGTCGAGGGGCTGGTTTGGTAGTTTTTGAGGGGGGGCATTTTGCGCTACAAAATTAGCTACGAGTTCTTCTATTTTGATATTGGGATTGTTGCTATTGGACGCAATGACAAAGCCAAGGCCTAATTCGTGGTTGTACATACATTTAGAATAACAGGTGCCCAAAAGGCCATCGTGGCCCCTAAAACCATATTTGTTGTAAAAATGGGAATAGTAGTTGCCAAGGGCATAACCACTTCTTAAACCTTCTTTTACCCCCAACCAACTGTGCGGCGTTTCCATTTCGGCGATGGTTTTTTCGTCGAAAATGGGCTGGCCATTGCGTAGATACATCCGCAAGAGTTTGAGCATGTCGTCGGTATTTGACCACATTGCTCCTGTCGCTCCGCTCCCCACCGTAACCGAGGGCACCAACTCGGTTTTGCCCTTGCGAAACACATACTCTTTCACATCGTTGGGCATGCGACTAAAGGTATTGAAATTGGTCTGCTTCATCCCCAAAGGTTGTAAAATGGCTTCAGTAAGGTACTGATTGTAAGGCTTTTTGGTTATTTTTTCGATGATGTACCCTAAAATGGCGTAATTGGGGTTACTGTAAGCGTGGCGTTGGCCAGGTGGCCAGCGGCAGATCATCGAAGGCTGGTGGTATAGCATGGCAGCTTTGCCCGTGATTTCGCGTTTTTTGAGGGAGTACATTCGGTTCAGTTTGATGTCGTCAAAGCCCGAGGTGTGTTCGAGCAGATGCACCAATCGGAGCGGATGTTTGTCTTCCCAGTCGTTTTTGAACTTCAACTCGGGCAACACCTGGCTCAACTTATTGTAAATGTGTATTTTATTTTCGGTTTGGAGCTTTAAAATGCCGAGCGCCACCAACATTTTGGTGTTCGATCCCATTCTGAAAAGCGTTTGAGGATCAACCTTTCGCCGATTTTCGAGGTCGGCGTAGCCAAAATTGGCCGCAAACAGTACCGAGTCGCGTGTCGTAATGCCCACCATCAGGCCCACTATGTGTTCGGCCTGCCTTATTTTTTCGATGGTATCTCGCAGCGCAGCAAGGGTCATAGGAGGTTTGGACGGCTGGGCATAGCCCCACCATGCACTAAACAAGGCCCAGAATAGCCAGGGGAGTTTTTTCATAGCTGTTTTTTTTGAAGTATGCTGTGCGCCATAAATTTGTAAGCTTCGGAAAGTTTTTTTTAAATGCCCCAGGCTTTTACAAATACCAAACATTGAGGCACGTTCCCGTTGAACAAGGACACTACCTGCGGGCACTTCAATTAGTGCCATTGTAACCCCTTTTTATTACAAACACTCAAGTTGTTGAATTTTTGGGCCATAGTTGGGGCTTTGGAATGATTTTTTATCTTTATCCAGAACATATTTGCGGGGATAGCTCCCGAGGCAAAACGGGCTTTGGTTCCTTTGCAATATCGCTGGCTTGTTCTACTTTCGCTTTCATATAGAAACCAAAAATTATTCAAACAACATGAAAAAATTGATCCTTGTCTTCGCCTGTCTATGTGCTCTGCATGTCACGGCCTTTTCTCAGAAGGTATTTGCCGAAGATTTCCTCTTTGGGCCGATAGGCAATCTTGAGAACAATAATGGTTGGTTGAAAACTGGCATTGATTTTCCTTACAATATAAAAGTGGTCGCTCCCGGGCTTACTTACAAGGACTATGTCGGATCGGCCAGGGGCAACGCCTGCCAAATAGCCAATGCAGGCAATGGAGATGTGGTTATAAAAGATCTGGATACCGCAATTACTGCAGGGGCCGTTTATATGTCTTTGATGATTCAAGTAGACAGTTTGCCGTCGACTGTGACCGAAGGATATTGTATTTCATTCAACCCCAATACAGGTGGAACGAACCTCAACACCAGCCTGTATATTAAGCGATTGTCGGATTCAAATTTCAACCTGGGGGTACAAAAGGAAATCGGAAATACCATTGCATACGCGAGCAATACGTTTGAGCGCGGGAAAACCTATCTCGTCGTCCTGAAATATTCGATTGTCAATGGCGCCGGTAATGACGCCAGCAGCTTGTATGTGTTTACGCAAGGCGTGCCTGCGACTGAACCTGCGACGCCCGCTGCGGGTACGAATGCCGGAGGCGATTATACAGGGCAGTCTTCGGTGGTGTTGAACAACAATTATGCCCAAACAAGCATGACCGGATGCAATATTAAACTCGATGGTATCCGGGTAGGCACTTCTTGGGCTACTAGCGTTTTGGCCGTTTTGTCGTCGGTATCAGGCAAACAAACCAGGGAGTCGGTCGCCCATTCCAACTCTCCTAACCCTTTCTCTCAAAAAACGGCCATCCACTACCAAATTCCCACAAAGGGCTTGGTTCAAATCGACGTGCTGGATGCCAGCGGCCGGCTGGTTGCAGGATTATTACACGAAAAACAGGAGACTGGAGCTCATACCCTGCATTGGGATGCCTCCTCCTTGCCGCCGGGATTGTATGTCTACCGAATTTATTTCAATGGCGCAGTGTTCAGCGGGCAAATGTTTCGGCAGTGAGTGGGGAGTGGCTTCTTGGATGTTGTCATCTTGTTGATTTGTAGGGGTTTATTCCATGAATTAACTCGCATTACGCATTTTATTTGCCGCAGAGTTTCACAGAGTACACGCAGAGTTTCACGGAGTTTTTTTAGGGGCACCTGCGGTGCGGAGAGTCTACGGAGGGTCGCCTTTGCTGAAGCTAGAGCCCTCACCTTTTATCAAGTCCTATTATCCTTGGCTTGATCTTAAGCAAGATTTTCCTAACGCACAAACTCCAACCACCGCAGGTGGCAAACTCCTTAAAACTAAAAAACTCTGTGAAACTCTGCGTGTACTCTGTGAAACTCTGCGGTGAAAAACTATGGTTGAATTGAAATCAAATTATAGCGCATTGCCGCAGAACGCTTTTATGTCCTGCTGGAAGATGGCCACGAACTGGGCATTCCATATGATTGGTACTGGAGGCTCGCTGAGGCTAGGCTGGAGGAATTGAACAACTGGCCCTTGATTGCTGGCAGGCAGGGGATTTTTTGGAAGGATTTGGATGAGGATTTATCGGTGTTGGGGCTGTTGGAGGGAAGGAGGAGTGGGAAGGCTTAGAGATTGGAATTCTTCCGGTGCTAAGCAATTAAGGCCTGAAAAGCTGTTGCGCTTAACAAGTTGATATTCAAATAAGGGTATTGGTTGATAACCCTAAAATGGCCATCATTTGAAACCAGCAACTCTGCTTAGGCGACTATTGCACAATCAATAAACTTGTTATCATCAGGATCAGCCTCAATCAATTGCCAATGGTAATATTTTTGAATAAAATGCACATTGGGAAGCTCTGTAAGCAAGTCCAACACCGCTTCTGCTACTCTAATGCCCATTTCTCTTTCAATGATTTCTGCATACTAATCCAGAATATCGGAAGTTACGTACATCTGGAATTTCCCGCTCAGCAAAGCCTGCCAAATTCCATTGAAGGTGGATCGGAGAGAAATGATCACCAAAAGCACATTGGTATCAATAACAACTTTCATTGATTGTGCTTATCCTGGCTTAGGTAGGGTGTGCGCATGTGTGTGTCCAAAAATTGTTGCATGGTGTCATTGGTCCAGCCTTTTTCCTCCCACACTTGATCAACAAGTAGAGCAAGACGCCGCGCCTTAAAAGCAATGATGAGCTGCTTGAGTTCCTCTAATTCCTTTTCTTGCAAATCTTCGGTGAGCCGAAGCAATGCAAGCTGTACATCATTCAATGGAAATTGGATCGAAGTCATTGGTTTTTGCGTTGATGTACAAATTTAAGTAGATTTGAGGTAAGATGCTACTAAAATGCAAGGGTTACTTGGAGGCTGGCTGGGATAGAAAAGTTTTAAAAGTGGTATGAGTTCTTCAGCTGAATACAAACCCATCAAAGCAACCCAAGTCCGCATTGCCGCAGAGCGCTTTTATGTCCTGCTGGAAGATGGCCGCGAACTGGGCATTCCATATGACTGGTACTGGCGGCTGGCCGGGGCTAGGCTGGAAGAATTGAACAACTGGCGTCTGATCGCCGGAGGGCAGGGGATTTCCTGGGAGGATTTGGATGAGGATTTGTCGGTGCTGGGGTTGTTGGAGGGAAGGAGCAGTGGGAAGACTAAAAAGGGTTGCTTTTATCAGCAGGAATCCTTATTTTGCAAATCAAAACAGAGCAGTTTAGAAACGTTGCATAGGATAAGCCTGAATGCTTAACTAAACACACTCTGTATGCCAACAATATTCCGTAAACTAGGCTTTCGCTTTTTCTTTTACAGCAACGAAAACACCGAACCACCCCATGTTCATGTCGAAAAAGGAGATGGCTACGGTAAGTATTGGATTGACCCCGTAAAGAAAGACTACATGCACAACTTCAGCAAAAAAGAAGAAAAGCAGGCAGAGGAAATCGTAGGGGAAGAGCAGGATAACTTCAAAAAAAAGTGGTATGAGTTCTTTAGCTGAATACAAACCCATCAAAGCAACCCAAGTGCGCATTGCCGCAGAACGCTTTTATGTCCTGCTGGAAGATGGCCGGGAGTTGGGCATTCCGTATGATTGGTACTGGCGGCTCGCTGAGGCTACGCCGGAAGAATTGAACAACTGGCGCTTGATCGCTGGAGGACAGGGGATTTCTTGGGAGGATTTGGATGAGGATTTGTCGGTGCTGGGGTTGTTGGAGGGAAGGAGGAGTGTGAAACCGAGCACTCTTTTACTCTAATTCGAAGTATTCAGAACTACCTTTTTCCAAACTATAAAAATATACTTTTTCAAAAGGCAGTCCTTTGTATTTGAATCTGCAAAAGATATGTGGACAGATATAATGTTCATCACCATTAATATCATAATCCAATATATCTGAAAAATTTATTTGTCCTACTCTTGCGACCTTTACTTCTCGGAAATCTTTCCCTTCTTTTCTCTCGCCAAAATCCCACGTATTATCATCGTACACTTTAATTTCTTCAATACCAAAAATAAATTCCATTCCCTGGTAATATAAGCCTTTTATTTCTGCTCCAAACCAAGAATATTCACCATATTCATCAGCTTCATTTGCATGAGGATATTGTGTTCCATCAAATGCTCGGAGAATCATTCGTGACCTTCTTTTTCTATCTTCTGGAAAGTAATTTAACCAATCTCCAAATTCTCTCTCGATTTTCTTTTTAAGGTCTAAATTCTTCAAAAAAGATGCTTCCTTTGAATCTTGCTTTACAACAAAATGTCCAAAGTACTTTTCTATCAATTCCTTCTTATCAATTATTTTTTCTTCAATTGTATCCCAGCCCCAGTAAATAACATCAAACTCCAATTTTTTATCTTCCTTAATTAACTCACAAAATTCGTCAATATCAGGATGATCTTTATAGGTAGAGGTGAAGTACAATTTTGAAAATTTTATATTCAATCCTTTCGATATTATCTTATTTATATCTCCTTCAATATCATTCATCAATTCTCTCCTAATTTGGATTTCTCTTCTTGATAAGTCTTTCTTTTTACACTGAATCACTACATCTTTCTCAGATGAAAAAACATCAATGCCTTTTTGTTCGTGTCCTTTTCGACCAAATCTCTTGTACGTATTAGTAGAATCTATGGCATTAAACAAATCACAAACAAGTGATTCGAATCTGTCCTCATTACTTATTTGTGGTAATTGATGTGTTGCCATTGATTTTTCTTTTTTTATTAACGCCTTAACGGTTGACTTGCTGCTTTTTTCATTTCATCACTTTTACTAAGAAGTTATTTGCCTAACATTCTGTTCATCAAATTCATTATATCACTTGGAGACATATTTTGTCTAATTTGCTGCATTTTTGCCATTAAATCAGCCTGGTTTAGTGACATTGATTCAATGTTTTCCTCCTCATCTTCTTTGCCTAAAACTTTCTTTAATTCGTTGATATTTCTATCAAAATTCTCAACATCCTTCTCTTTAAAAAGGTGTCCAAAATAACTTCTAAATATCCTAACCTCCAGCAATCTTGACTCTGCCATTATGAATGTGATTTTTTTTAGCTCCTCGATTGCATTTTCTCCTTCTTTTGCTAATTCTGATAATTGCTCTCCAACACTCATTGATGCTTCTTCTATTGCCGTTTGTTTTACCTGTCTTAATAGATACATAATATTAGCATCAATTGCATTAAATTCGGATCTGTGTTCTTCACTAATTATTCCCTGAATTTTTTCTCTTTTGAACCGATGATATCTTGAAGAAAGTGACACTATTTGATTTTCCAATTCGTCATCACTAAGCAATGAAATAAATTTTTCCAATTTTTCCAGAGCTGAATCCGTCTTTCCTTGCATCAAGGCATCCTTGATATCAGAATACAATTTACTTATTTCAGAATGCTTCATTTATCTTTTTTCTTTTTGATTGCACCGAACATCAAGCCCTGACGCGACAAACGTCAAAATGAAAGATGCAATGCGGGTCTTACTTTGGCGTCTATTACACGTAAGGTCACTTTGTCTTCACCCCATTTTACTTCGTTTGTAGTCAAATAGAAAGGCTCAAATCAAAGATAACCCTATAGCCTAAAGTTTGCAAAAAAGGCACATTATATTTTCAAATCATCAATCAGATTTTTGATCCAATTCCAGCCTTTATGGATGATAGCAGTATAAATTTTCATTGATTTTGCCGTACCCATTTCCCAAAATTCCCTATTTTCCCCCCTCCAAAAAACCAAAAAAAACATGCACCACCACCTCACCTTGTTCCTTCTAATTCTGGTCACCACTCTCTCCGCCCAAACCTTCTCCAACCTCCCCTTCCGCTACCTCGGCGTCGACGGCAACCGCGCCTCCGCCGTCATCGGCGAGCCCGGCAACCCCATGGTCGCCTACGTCGGTGCAGCCTCCGGAGGCATCTTCAAAACCGAAGACGGCGGCCTCAACTGGCGGCCTATCTTTGACGATCAGGACGTAGCCGCCATTGGTTCCCTGGCCCTGGCCCCCAGCAATCCCAATCAGGTCTGGTGTGGCACGGGGGAAACTTTCGTTATCCGCCCCGCGCACCCTTTGGGCAATGGCGTGTACAAATCCTCCGATGCAGGTAAAACCTGGAAGCATTTGGGCCTGGAAAAAACCGGGCGCATTGGGCGCATTGTGGTACACCCTATGGATACCAACACCATCTACGTCGCCGCTCTGGGCAATACCCATGCGCCCCAGCAGGAGCGCGGCGTGTACAAAACCAGCGATGGCGGCAAAAACTGGGCTCGGGTCTTTTTCCTGAACGAGTCCACGGGTTGCAACGAGATCGAGATTGATCCCAACAACCCCAATATCCTTTTCGCCGCCATGTGGCAGGTCGACATCAAAACCTGGGGCCTCAACTCCGGCGGTGCCTCCAGCGGCATTTACCGCTCCACCGATGCGGGCAAAACCTGGGAATCCATGAGTACTCGCGGCATAGCTTCTGGTGCCGAAAACCCCGTGGGCAAAACCTCGGTGTGCATTGCACCCAGCAATTCCAATGTGGTGTACGCCCTGGTTGAAGACAAAGAACCCATCCTCTACCGCTCCGACAATGGGGGCAATGGCTGGACACGGGTAAGAAGAGACCATTCCATGGCCCAGCGCGCGCCCTACTACACCCGGGTGCGGGTTTCCACGGGCAATGCCGACGAGGTGTACACCATCTGCGTCAACATCTCCAAGTCCAAAGACGGCGGCAAATCCTGGGTCACCGGCGAAGGTAGTCCCTGGGCGATGGGCGGCGATTGCCACGACATGTGGTTTGACCCCAAAAATCCCAATCGCCAGATGGTGGCCCACGATGGCTGCATGAACATGACCCTGAATGGCGGCAAAACCTGGAGAAACATCAACCTGCCCATCGCCCAGCTTTACCACGTGGCGGTCGACAGCATGATCCCATACCACGTGCTCGGCAATCGCCAGGACGGCTATTCCTATTACGGGCCCAGCAACAGCCGCAGCGGGGGCATCCCCACCAGCGCCTGGCAATTCGTGGGTGGTTGCGAGTCGGGTTTTGCCCAGGTGGATCCCTTCAATCCCAATATCGTCTGGTCGGGTTGCTACGATGGCGGCCTGGATGTGACCGACCTGCGCACGGGCATCGCGCGCGACGTACGCCCCTGGCCTGAAACCCAATACGGTTGGAACCCCCAAAACGTAAAATACCGCTGGCATTGGAACTTCCCCATGGTGCTCTCGCGCCACCGCCCGAACACAGTGTGGGTGGGCAGTCAGTACATCCACCAGACGACCAATGGCGGCCAGTCCTGGCAAGTCATCAGCCCGGATCTGATCACGGCTGACCCCAAAAAAATGGACAACTCCGGCGGCATCGCCTACGACAACCTCTACACCTGGGATGGCTGCACTACGCTGAACATGGCCGAATCGCCGGTCAAAGAAGGCATCCTTTGGGTGGGCACCAACGACGGCCTCCTGCACCTCACCCGCGATGGCGGTAAAAGCTGGGAAAACCTGACTAAAAACATCCCCGGCTTGCCCGCTGGCGGTACCGTTTCCTGCATCGAACCCTCCAATTTTGAGGCCGGAACCTGCTACGTCTCCTACCGCTTTTTGTACGTGGGCAATACCCAGTCCTACATCTTCAAAACCAGCGATTACGGTAAAACCTGGACCAAGATCATCGGTGATTTGCCCCAAAATCAATCCAGTACCGTCTTCCAAATCCGCGAAGACCCGGCCATGAAAGGCCTCTTGTACTGCGGCACCGACAACGCGCTCTACTTTTCGCCCAACGATGGCAAGACCTGGCAACGCCTGCGCAACAACCTGCCTCCGGTGGCGATATACGGCATCGCCATCCAAAAACACTTTGGCGATTTGGTACTGGGCACCTACGGTCGGGGCTTCTACATCCTGGATGACCTGACGCCCATCCGCGAATTCAGCGCTGAGGTGCAAAAGGCTGAAAGCCACCTGTTTTCCCTACGGCCTGCGTATCGTTTCCAGCGCGTGTTGGGCACCCATGCGGACGGCGACTCTTTTTCGGGACAAAACCCCACTTATGGCGCCTTGGTCAATTATTACCAAAAAGACACGCTGCAAAAAGCTCCGGAGTTGCTGGTGCTGAGCATGCAGGGCGACACCTTGCGCAAGTTGCGTACCGTTAACAAAGCGGGTATCCAACGCACCAGCTGGGACTTGCGCCCGGAACCCGCTCGTTTGCCCAAGTTGCGCACCAAACCCCGCGACAAGGATTGGGTGGAATTGGACAAAAACGGCGAACGCAGCATCTATCCCTGGGACTTGGACATGCAGCCGGGTATGAACGCTCCACTGGTGCCAGCGGGCAAATACCGCGTGGTGTACATTGCCAATGGTAAAAAACAGGAGCAAATCCTGGAGCTGCGCAACGACCCGAACGTAAAGGGCAATGACGCCGACATCCAAAAACAATTCAGCTTTGGCCTGCAATTGAACCGCGACCTCAAAGCCACGGTGAAATTGATTGAAGACATCGAAAAACAACGCGCTGACCTACAGAAAGCCAGCGCCCGGGAAAAATCGGCAGATGCCAAAAAAGACTTGATCGACCTGGAGGAGCAATTGTACCAAATTGAAAGTGGCTTGCTCGACTTGAAACAAACGGGTGCCCGGCAGGACAATTTCCGCAATCCGGTGGGGGTGCTGGAGCGTTTCCTGGCCATCGGCAAGGAGCTATTGGTTTCCAGTGGTGATCACCCGCCAACGGATCAGCAGGTGGAGGTGCACCAATTGACCAAGGGGAAATTGGAAGCTGCGCAGGCGGCTTATCAGGGGGTGTTGAACTCGGCGGCGTGGAAAAAGGCGGTGTGGAAGAAGCCGTAATGTTGAACGGAATCCTACGCTGGCAATTTAACCGCTATACAGATAAATTAACCTTGGGAATTTTTTTATTTAAGCGTAGCCAGCTAAATTTGGAAACATGGTAAGAAACAATACCTGCACCTACCAAAACCGATCAACATGAAATTTTTTCCTATTTTCCTAAGTCTCTCATTGCTAGGCAACTGCCTTGTGCTTGCTCAAACCGGCATCCCGGTTCCGCAGTTGTCCAATTGTGACCAGTTGGTCAATAATTTTCTTACAAAATACAGTATTCCTGGCGCCAGCCTGGCCATTTCCCGCAACGGAAAGATGGTTTACGCCCGGGGATTTGGATTTACCAGCGAAAGCAAAACGGAGATGGTACAACCCGGTAGCCTCTTTCGGATTGCCAGTGTGTCCAAACCCATTACAGCTATTGCCATTATGAAATTAGTGCAAGATGGTAAGCTGAAATTGGACGATAAAGTTTTTGGCACCAATGGCATCCTAGGCAAGGACACGTATTTGTCAAAAGCCAATGTAAGTGATGCCCGGATCAACAGCATCAACATCCAACAATTGTTGGAACACAGTGCGGGCTGGGATCGGGATATCGATTGCACGCCTAACCCGGTTACTCCTTATCCGTACAACCTCAATTCTTGTGACCCCATTTCTTTTCCCCTTCATGTCACTAAAACCTTGGGGGAAAACAATCCTGTTAACGAGCGAATGTTGATCCGTTTTGTGCTGGAAAAAGGGCTAAACTTTGCCCCGGGCACCAAATACGCCTACTCAAATATGGGCTACCTGGTTCTTGGCTTGGTGATTGAACAAATTACAGGAAAAACGTATGAAGCTTATTTAAAACAAGACATTTTAGAACCCCTGGGAATTTTTGACTTACACCTTGGAAAAAACCTGCTGAAGGACAAACTCGAACGAGAAGTTGAATACAGTTCTCCTTATACTACCCTTTCCCTTTATGGCAATGGAACCAATGTTCCCTGGCAATACGGAGGCTGGAACCTGGAAGCCATGGATGCTCACGGAGGCTGGGTAGCAACTGCGCGTGATTTAGTCAGGCTATTGGTGGCAGTGGATGGTTTCGCCAGTAAACCAGATATCCTTAACTCCAGCAGCATAAGCAATATGGTCAAACCTGCGACTACTTCCAGCTTTTATGCCAAGGGTTGGCAAGTGAACAACAACAACAACAACTGGTGGCATACGGGAAGCCTTGATGGTACAGCTAGCATCATTGTGCGCAGCAGCGGGGGATTTACCTGGGCATTGTTGATGAACAAACGAGTGGACGGCAACAATCAATTCTGGACCGATCTGGATAACCTACCCTGGAATTGTATTACCGGTATTGGTTCTTTCCCAAGTTTCGATTTGTTGGCAGCACCCATTCAAGCTGCTAAAGACCTTCGCCTGACCCAAAATGCTGGCTCAAAAGTTACCCTGGAATGGGAGAAGGGCTCAGGCACTCGACGTTTGTTGGTGTTGCGCAAAGGGAACACCTTAGGCAATTTTCCTGTGGACGGAACAAGTTACCTTGCTGATTCAGCATTCCAAAAAGGGAGTAAGTTGAGCACGGACGCATTTGTGGTGTACAATGCAAATGGGAACAAAATTAACGTCAGCGGCCTGGAGCTCAATACGACCTATACTGCCCGTCTGTTTGAATATACCCAAAATGCGGAGTCGGGAGATGCCCCGCTCTACCTGTTGGGCAAAAGCCCGATTTTGACCTTTACCACCTCGGCCATTGTAAGTAGCACCTATGATTTGGGTGGAAAGAGCCTCAAGCTGTACCCCAATCCAAGCCAAGGTGAAATGTGGCTAGAGATGCTGGAAGAAAAGAACTTGCTGTTGGAAATATTTTTATCGAATGGCCAAAAAGCCTGGACTCAACAGATCAAAACTATGCCACAAGGGCAATACCCAATACCCATTAATCAGCTTCCCAAGGGGATGCTGTTGCTTAAAGTAACGGATTTGGAACAGGTGGGGCGGCCTAGCATTGGGCATCGGATTATTCATCGGTAATGAGCCCTACCTCAGAAAAACCTTCCACACCTTTTTCGCCAATTCTCCTGCTCTACCTGGAGGAGCAATTGTAGCAAATGGAAAGGGAGGCATCGGGTTTTAAAATAGTACATAATTATTCAGGATAAATGGCTCGGATTACCTTCGGTATTGATCATTTTTTACAAACACCACCAGCCAAAAACCAACGCTGGGGGCTCGTCACCAATGACGCCGTTTTTACCCGCGATTTTATCCCCGTCCGCCAAGCTTTATTGAACCATGGCTTCCAACTCGTCCGTCTCTTTTCCCCCGAGCATGGCCTGCAAGTTGTTGGTGCGGATGGCGCCTTGATGGCCCACCAAACCGACGCATTAACCGGTTTACCCGTATTCAGTCTTTACAGCGATAACCTGCGCCCACCTGCCGAAGTTTTGCAAGACCTGGATGGCATTTTATTTGATTTACCTGACATTGGGGTACGCTTTTACACCTACATCTGGACCCTTTCCTACGTGATGGAGGCTTGCCATGCAGCCCGGGTGCCATTGGTTGTTTTGGATCGCCCCAATCCCCTTAGCGGCAATCTCGCCCTTGCCGAAGGCCCGATGCTGGATGAAACCCAGGCTGCCTCTTTTATTGGTCGTTGGGGTATCCTCATTCGCCATAGCCTGAGCATTGGCGAATTGGCTTTGTTTTGGCAAAAAGAGCGTTTTGGTGAGGGGCTAGATTTGAAAGTATTTACTGCCCAAAACTGGGATCGCCAGCAATTTTTCAAGGATTTGGGCTTGCCTTTTGTGCCCAGTTCGCCCGCTATTTCTAGCATGGAAACTTTGTTGACCTACCCGGCTTTGTGCTTTTTGGAAGGGTTGAATGTGAGTGAAGGACGGGGCACTGCCTTCCCTTTTCGGGTATGTGGCGCACCTTGGGTGGATGGTTTGGTGTTGGCTAAGGCTTTTAATGACAGCGGCTTGGAGGGGGTGAAGGCCCGACCCTTTTCGTTTATTCCAAGTGAAGGTTTTTACAAAAATCAAAGCTGCCAAGGTATTATGTTGCATGTGCTGGATGCCCCTGTTTTTCGCCCGGTTTATGTGGGTTTATTCCTGGTGGGCTTGTTGAAAAAACTGTATCCTGAACAACTCCAATGGGCAAATTATCCCACCCATGTCAATAAAACCGGAGCAAGGCATTTTGATTTGTTGACGGGTACGCCGAGGGTGCGTGAGGCTTTGGAGGCGGATGTGGATAGGTTTTTTAGTCAAATTGGGGATTTGACGGGAGTGGGAGATTGGAGAGAGAGGACGGAAGCATTTTTACTTTATTAATAACTTACATTACGCATTTTTCACCGCAGAGTTTCACAGAGTAAGCGCAGAGTTTCACAGAGTTTTTTTAGGGCACCTGCGGTGCCAAGAGGCCTCAGAGGTCGCCTTTGCTGAAGACTGGCCGTTAGTCGTTATCAAATCCATTACACTTGATCTTAAATAAGATTTTACTAGACCAACTACCTCCAGCCACCGCAGGTGGCAAACTCCTTAAAACTAAAAAACTCCGCGAAACTCTGCGCTTCCTCTGTGAAACTCTGCGGTGAAAAATGCGTAATGTGAGTTGATAATCCAAACCTACTGTTGCTGAAAAACCTCCCACGCCTTCCTCGCCAATTCCTCCGTCAATTTTTCCACATAAAAACTCCCCGCCGCCGGGTCCTGCACCTTATCCAGGTAGCTTTCCTGGCGCAACAGGTGCTGCACATTGCGCGCGATGCGCCGGGAGAATGGGGTAGGGGACTCGCCTGCGCCCACATTAGAAGGCAGGACGTACAATTCCTGGGCGCCGCCAATGATGGCTGACATGGCTTGTGTAGCCGCCCGAATCATATTCGTATTGGCATTTTCATCTTGTGAATCCGGGGCGAAGTGAGCGGCGATGGCTATACTCGGTTTTTGCACACCATAGGCTTTGAGTACATTGAACCAGAGGATGTACAAAGCTCGCAATTTGGCAATTTCTACAAAATAACTTTTGCCTATGGCCACCTTAAACAGGATGCTTTGCGCTACGGTGTCCAACTCCGTACTTGAAGCTGCCGCGAGGTAAGCCTCCCCTACCTGCAACAGGCCCGCTAACTCTTGTGCACTCGCCGTATGCCCCTGGTGCAAGGTCAAGCCATTGACCACGCCGAGTTGGAAACAGGGCAAATCCTTTTGCAGTGCAGCAACAGAAACGGCGGTTTGGCCAAAATCGACCGAGCCGTGCAGTTTTTCAAGTTCAAATCCTTGTCCAATAAAGTAGCGTTGCAGCCCCTCCAGAAAAGTACTGGGCTCTTGATTTATGCCACTCAAAACCAGATTCAGCGTAATGTATTCCAGCTGTACGTTTTCCAATAAAACTGTCCAATCCTCAGTACCCATCGGGCTGCTGAGGTGCAACTCCAAGGCCTCCACACCACCCTCCAGCGCCACCAGTATCTCCTGATTGCCCAACTGGAGTTCAGTAATTTCCAATGACTCACCAATGGCCCAAGCGGCTTTTTCCTGCCCGGCCAGCAAGGGCAAGCGCTGGGGGAAATACTGATCGGGATGGTAAAAGGGATCGACTACAATGTCATCACCCAGGTGCCATTGTAGGTCGGTCCAGGGCTTGCCTTTGAGGTCTTTTTCGAGTTGTTGGCGCCAATCGGCGTAGTAGGTTTCTGGAAACATGTCGTGGACCTTGAGGAATGACGAATGACGAATTCACAGGGCAGCGCACCAAATTCGTCATTCGTCACTCGGATTATTCGTCATTCAATTAAAATTCGCCTATTGCAAAATCATTTTTCTTCTTCATCCAGCGCCCCCGTGTAAAGTCGGGGAAAGTTTGAGCGGAACTACCCGTAGCAATACTTGCTTCCGACAGCGGAGTAATTGCCAGCCAGCTCGCCGCGTCGTATACGTCGATTTGGGCTGGAGCATTTTGTTTCACACACTCGATGAAAGAGTTGAGCACAAAAAAGTCCATGCCGCCGTGGCCTGCCCCTTGAGCGTCGTTTTCGTAACGCTTCCAAAGGGGATGATCGTACTTGCTGAGGTAACCATCCGCTTTTTCCCAGGCGTGGGCCTTGGGGCTGGTGCCTTCAAGGTAAAGCGATTGGTTGACGTCCATCCAAATCCCCTTGGTTCCTTGCACCCGGAAACCGAGCGAGTAGGGCCGGGGGGAGTTGGTATCGTGACTCAAAATTATGGTTTCCCCATTATTGCATTTGATGACACTTGTCACTATATCGCCTAATTTCCATTCGAGGTTGGCGTTGGGGTGATTGGGGCCACCTTTGGGGTGTTTAGCCACGTATTCGTTCAGAGCGCGCGGCTTGGAAGCGGTGGAAGTCAGGTGCACGAAGCGATTGCCCCGATTGATGTCGACCATCTTGGCTACCGGGCCGATGCCGTGGGTAGGGTAGAGATCGCCGTTGCGGTGCAGGGAGTGGGTGGTGCGCCATTTAGCCTCGCTGAAGCCTTTGTCTCCAAATTCCACCCCACCACCATAAGGATTGACGCCGTCGTTGAATTTGACCTCTCGAAGGTCGTGCTGGTAACCTCCTTCGAGGTGCAGGATTTCGCCGAACATATCCTGCCGAACCATGTTCATCACCGCCATGATGTCGCGACGGTAGCAGACGTTTTCGAGGAAAAACAGGTGTGTCCCGGTTTCTTCGTGGGCATTGACCAATTCCCAACATTCATCGAGGGAAAAACCGCCACAGACCTCGCTACCGACATAAATGCCCCTTTTCATACAAGCGATCGACTGCTCGGTATGCCACTCCCAAGGCGTAGCGATGATGACCGCGTCCAGCTTTTGTTTGTCCAACATGCGCAAGAAATTCCGCTCACCTTTTTCACCATAAGCCGCAGCCGCCGGTTTCCCCGCTTTGCTGATCATTTTTTGTGTTTCTGCAATAGCTCTTGGATCGATGTCACAAATGGCCACTACTTCACAATCTTTGCGGAGGAGCGCAAGTTCTACGTGGTCGCGGCCACGCAAACCCGTGCCGATAAAACCGATGCGGACTTTATCGACCAGGGGGCCTTGGCGGAGAATCGGCGCACCGATAATTTCAGTATTGGGCAGGAATCCTGCACCAGCCGCCAGTGAAGACATTTTGAGAAACTTGCGGCGCGATGTTGTTGATGACATGGTCAGAGCCTATTTTTTGCTAGAGAATAAATGAATTCAATTAAAGTCTGGGTAAAAATAAACGCAACACTGCAATAATTGGCTTTGAATCCCAAAAGCTTTACCGCCCTCTAAAGAAAAGTTTTCCACCTGCAATGATTTTTTACTTGATTCGAACTTTTTTTCCCACCAATCGTTATCTTTGTGTCAGTTTTCAATAAGATTAGATTCAATCTAAATAAACTTAGATTATGACCAAGGATACACGCCGCGTGTACGTGGACAACAACGCTACAACTCCCACCGATCCACGGGTAGTAGAGGCAATGTTGCCCTACTTTTATCAGATGCCGGGGAATGCGGCGAGTCGTAACCACCCTTTTGGTTGGGAAGCCGAGGAAGCAGTAGATTATGCTCGTGAACAGCTCGCTTCGCTGATCAATGTTGATCCTAAAGAAATTATTTTCACCTCAGGAGCAACCGAGTCCGACAACCTGGCGATCAAAGGGGTGTTCGAGATGTATGCCAGTAAAGGCAACCACATCATTACGGTCACAACCGAGCACAAAGCGGTGTTGGATACTTGTAAAAAATTGGAGAAAGAGGGAGCTGAAGTAACTTACCTCCAAGTCAATTCCGAAGGTTTGATCGACCTGGCCGAGTTGGAAGCAGCCATCAAACCAAGTACCATTCTGGTATCGGTTATGTGGGCCAACAACGAAACCGGGGTAATTCAACCCATGAAAGAAATTGGCGAAATTTGCGCCCGCAAAGGTGTTTTGTTCTTCAGTGATGCAGTACAGGCAGTGGGTAAAATTCCGGTTAATCCGAAAGAAACCGGAGTACACCTGATGGCCTTTACTTCACATAAAATGTACGGCCCCAAAGGTGTAGGTGCCTTGTACGTGAGCCGCAAAAACCCACGCGTAAAAGTAACTGCTCAAATGGACGGTGGTGGCCATGAGCGCGGCATGCGTTCCGGTACCTTGAACGTACCTGGTATCGTTGGTTTTGGCAAGGCCGCTGAAATCGCCAAAGCAGAAATGCACCAGGATGCCGAACGCCTGAGCAAAATGCGCGACCGTTTGGAAAAGGCTTTCCAGGACAATCTGGAAGAAATCTACGTGAATGGTAGCCGCCAAAGCCGGATGCCCCACGTAACCAATATCTCCTTCAAACACGTAGAAGGAGAGGGTTTGATGATGACTTTTAACCAAAACATTGCTCTTTCTTCGGGTTCTGCTTGTACATCGGCTTCCTTGGAGCCCTCTTATGTACTGGTAGCACTGGGATTGGGAGATGATTTGGCGCACTCTTCACTGCGCTTCAGCCTTGGGCGTTTCACCACGGAAGAAGACATCGACTACGTGATTGAAAAAGTGAGCGAAGGGGTAAACCACATGCGCGACCTGAGCCCAATCTGGGAAATGTACAAAGAAGGCATTGATCTTAACTCCGTTCAGTGGAGCGAACATTAAGGGTGATAAACAAATTTTGCCCACTACATTAACTATAAAAAACGCTATAATCATGGCATACTCCGATAAAGTCCTCGAACACTTTCAACATCCACGCAACGTAGGAACTTTGGACAAAAGTAAATCTACTGTAGGCACTGGTTTGGTTGGCGCACCCGAATGTGGTGACGTAATGCGTTTGCAAATTGAAGTAGACCCCAGCACCAGCACCATCGTGGACGCTAAGTTCAAAACCTTTGGTTGTGGCTCGGCAATTGCTTCTTCCTCATTAGCCACTGAGTGGTTGAAGGGAAAAACCATCGACCAGGCTTTGACCATCGACAACATGACCATCGTGGAAGAGCTGGCTTTGCCACCTGTTAAAATTCACTGTTCAGTATTGGCTGAAGATGCCATCCGCAGTGCGATTGCTGACTACCAGCAAAAAAACGGCATCGAAGTAGCGGTTGCTGAAAAAACACACTAAGAATATGCTTTTTGTAGCAGATAGCGCCAAAGAAAGAATTACAGAAATTCGCTCACAAGGTAAGTTGAGTGAAGACTTCTTTGTGCGGGTATCGGTTACCAGTGGCGGTTGTTCTGGCTTGAGTTACAATATGGACTTTGATAACGAATCCAAGCCCAACGATCAGGTCTTTGAGGACAACGGGGTCAAAGTGGTAACTGATCTGAAGAGCTTTTTGTACCTCTTCAATTCTACCCTCGAGTTTTCGGGCGGCCTGGAAGGAAAGGGTTTCTTCTTCAACAACCCCAATGCTGCTCGTACCTGCGGGTGCGGAGAGAGCTTTGCGGTATAGTTGAAAAGTTTATGGTTGGAAAGTTGAAATGAACGGTCACTGAGCGTAGTCGAAGTGCCCATCATTACAACTTTTCAACCATAAACTTTTCAACTACTTCAGTACTTTATTCACCACATACACCATTCCCTCCGGCGTTTCAAAGCTGGAGATTACTTTGGCTTCGCCAAAAGACAACACATTGGATTCCATTTTGACTGGAATACTATTGCCCTCCAATGTAGTTACGGTTCCCATACCTTGCAATTTCTTAGGGCTCAGTGGCAGATTCAGTACATGGCGTTTGAGCATGGACAGCTGAGCTGAACTTTGTTTGGGGTCCATCAATTCCATCAACGCTTGGCCGCCCAATTGATTGTAAGCCTCATCAGTAGGTACAATCAGGGTACCCTTCTGTTTGAAACCTAACAATTGGGTGCTTCCTCCGGCATTGAGCAGCAGCATTTGGTAAGTTGTTGTATTGCCTACTTTTTTGAGTGCGGCAGTAAAATCCTCCATTTGGGGCAAACCTGCACTACTGCCACAAGCAGTGAAAAACAGCAGGAGAGCCCCGAGGATCAGGGTGGAAAAATTGCGCATAAATCGATCAATTTAAAATAGTTCTTTCATCCAAAACCGCAAAGGTTTTGGACTTTCTACTTCTTCAGTCAGGTCTTTCCAACTCATATAACAAACCATGTCGGTTTCCTGAAAGCCACGTCGCCGCCAAAAATGATTAAGCGGAACGTAATCCGCTGGGCGTAAGGGATGATCGGGGGCTCGTTCGACCCCACAAAAACAAACCCATTGGAAGCGTTGTAAACTGCGGGCTTTGCGTTCGCGGTGTTCAAAAAAGCCAACGCCTATGCCTTTTCGCCGATACTCAGGCTGCAAAACCGATTCGCCGTAATAGTAGATTTTTTTGACATCCAAGCCTTTTTCCAAAAACGGTTTTTGCACCGATTCGGGCTCGTTTTCCAGCGGAATACAAGTTGACGCGCCGATGACCTTGTCCCCATCCCTGGCGATTACAATGGCTGCTTCTGGCGCATTCAGGTAGCTACGCAGGTATTCGCGTTCGTATTCCATGTGGCCTTCATAAAGGTAGGGATAAGCCCGAAAAACTTCGATGCGCAAACGAGCAACATCTTCCAGGTAAGGCGCAAGACCGGCTCCGGAATAGGTGTGGAGCGTAATTGATGTGTCGATCATTTAGGGAAAAAATATGGTTAATATGGGATTGAAAAAAAATGATTGTCAGAGATTTAAAGCAATTAACGATTTTGCATGAGGCTCTTTTGAGTTCTACAGTCGTAACTCAAAAAATAAAATTATCAATAGCTTGATAATCAACTCGCCTCAAATCTATTCACGAATTACTCAAAGGATCATCCAGATCCAACTCCACCTCCAGCGGTAACTTCAACTTTTCAGTTGCATCCAGATGATATAGGTCTTTGCGGCGATCTTGCAAGTTGCGTACACTACCGCGGTGGTGCAAGTTGTGTAACAATTCCAGGTTGACGTCGGTCACAATGATGGACTCGACATTGGCTGGCAATTGTGACTTGACTGCGCCTTGTGGAAAAGCATAATCGGATGGGGTGAAAATGGCCGACTCGCCGTACTGAAACTCGATGGCGCTCACCTCGGGAAGGTAACCTACGCAGCCGGAAATAGCCACATAACACTCGTTTTCAATGGCCCGAGCCTGGGCGCAATGGCGCACCCGGAAAAAACCTTCTTGTGAATCGGTTGAAAAAGGCACAAAGAGGACTTGTACTCCGGCATCGGCGTACAAACGCCCCAACTCGGGAAATTCCACATCGTAGCAGGTTTGGATGCCTACTCGGCCACAATCAGTATCAAAAACCCCCAACTTATTGCCAGGAACCATGTGCCAGGCGTGTTTTTCGTAGGGCGTAAGGTGGATTTTGAGGTATTTTTCCACACTACCGTCCCGACGGCACAGGTAAGTTGCATTGCGCAGCTCACCAGCGGGTGAAAGTTCCGGAATGCTTCCTGTAATCACATTGACCTGATAGGTATTGGCCATGCGCGAGATATCCTCCATGAGGTGGTTGGTAATCCCAGTCATGGCCACCAATCGCTCGCGCTCTTTGGGGCCTGGAAACAGGGATAGCAATGGCATGGAGAAGTACTCCGGATAGAGCACAAAATCTACACCATAATTAGCGAAAGACTGGATTTGGTGTTCGATTTTGTCAAGGAAAATTTCCACTGACGCAAAATTCCTTACCAGCCATTGGACGACCCCCAGGCGAATTTCGCCGGGTTTCAGTTCAGTAGCGTTTCTCATTCCGGATGAAAAAGACGGT
>NZ_JANRKL010000098.1:0-5359 GCF_033763495.1 Haliscomenobacter sp.
GCGCTCAAGACCTACCGCTTGTTCGTCAAGGTAAGTAGGTTATGGTTTAACCTTGTAATTGTTAACCAACAATGGCTGTTAAAATTAGATTGCAGCGCATGGGCCGCAAAAAGCGCCCATTCTACCAAATTGTGGTAGCCGATTCTCGCTCTCCTCGTGATGGACGTTTCATCGAAAACCTGGGATCTTACAACCCAATGACCAAACCTGCCACCATCGAAATCGATCGTGACAAGGCTTTTGATTGGGTTACCAAAGGTGCTCAGCCTACCGATACCGTTCGTGCGATCCTGCGTTTCAAAGGCGTTTATTACCGCAAGCACCTTATGCGTGGGGTTGCCAAAGGTTCTATGACCATTGAAGAAGCAACGGAGAAGTACCAAGCTTGGGTTGATGCCAAGGAGTCAAAAACCGCTGCTCGTGTACAAAAAACTGCTGACGAGAAAGAAGCTTTCCGCCTGGCAGTATCTGGTGTAGCCAAGGCTAAACCCGTACCCGTAGTAGAAGAGCCAGTAGCTGAAGCTGAAGAAGAAGTGACCGAGGCAACTGCTGAAGAAACTGCTGCTGAAGAAACCAGCGAAGAAACTGCTGAATAAGCAGGGCCATTCAGGGTTCGGACTTAAGTACTGGAACATCAATAATTGTGTTCAGGCCCTTAGACTCCGAACCCTGAATAAAACTCTTGAATCTTTCATTTGGAGATTCGCCCCAAAGGATTTATCTTTGTCCTAACACTGGACAAGATTTGTCCTACCCAACAAGGCTATACTTTAATCATTAATATATCGCGAACCTGGTAGTGCTTTAAGTTGCACTATCAGGTTTGCCTTTAAAAAGAGCAGGCATATGTACGAACTCGATCAGCAATACTTGGAAGACCTGGAAACCATTGCCTCCGAAATTCAAGAGTCTGACGAACTGGCCCGGTACCTGGATAGCGAAGAGGAAGAAGACTTCACGCGCCTGAAAGAGTTATACGAACCACGCATCGCCCATATTTACGAAGCGGTTGCAAAAGACAACCCATTGCAACTCATCTCCTTTGAATTGGTCCTACTCGATCCGATTTTTGAAGGGCTGTTTTTGCCCAAAATTCTCGGTTATTCCGTCCTGCGGGGTGAAATCAACGAGCAGATCAAATATGTACGCCCACAGGAACACTTCAAGGATATCCTGCTGGCCATTTGCAGCTCTACCAATTTTGAAATCCTCAAAAAACGGATTGGACAAACCATCCAGATTGGCTTTGCCCTGAGTAGCGACATCTGGATCACCAACCTGATCAACAGCATCACCAACAAACGCATCCGCTATTACCTGCAAGGGCAAAAACTGGATCGTTACCGTCGGGACAGCGATCGCAAAATTGGTTTGGATCGTTACCACAACCAATTCCGCAACGATCATTTTCATACTGCGGACTTTCCTACCACTGCCGCTGAGCTTCCCGTGTTGTTCAACCCCTTGAAGAACTTTCTGATTCATCGTGCTTCCGTCAAGGTAAACAACTCCAGTTTGTTGGAGCCACTGGACAAGTTCGTAACTAACGAAGCCTTGCAAGGCACCACCGAACACATGCAGGTGATGGCCATCTACGCGATGTTCTACGAATTGAGTGACGCCAGCCGCAAGCAACTGAGCAACATTTTTAATAAAGTTCGGGAAAAAACAGCCGGATTCAGCGAACGTTTCCTGCATTTTTTGATGGAATTGCACCATCATCCAGTGCTCAAAATATTGCCCGAAGCGGACAAAAAAATGTCGGCGATTGTGGACAAAACTTTCAACGACAAGTTAAGCGAATACTATCAACTGCTCGATATCGTTCACGATAAGGGTTACATCAACGAAGAAGCACATGAAGCGGTAAAAGTGTTTTACAACAAACACGAAGGGATGTCGACCATCAATGAGTGTGTGCGGCAAACCGTTTTCCAATATTTCAATCGTTTCATCAGCAACCTGGAAGAGCGCCATTATTCCGATTTGTTCGACATCTCGAAACAATTCCCGATTTACATGCGCATTTTTGTGAACGAACAGTTCAACCAGGGTTTGAAAGACTTGTCCATGCATTTCGTTACCCGTGCACTGGCTCGTTTTATCGACAAGCGGGGTAAGGACTACCAGGACATCAAGAAATTTGTCGGTTCTGCTTTCGTAGATTTCGGCTTCCTCAAGGAAAAAGAAGTTGTTGAAATGTTCAAAACCCGGCGGAAGAAAAAGGCAGAATAAGCCATACGCTTTGAATGAAATAGCTAAAGATATTAACAGGCGGGCCGGATTGCAGGTTCGCCTTTTTCATTTTGGATTTCGAGATTTCGGATTTCGGTCACTGCTTGCGTTCATAAATTTTGATTAATCCTAAGTTGGTTTTCAGTTTTGAAAATTAAGTACGGGATACCCTATAAATGCTAAACGCAAAGCTCCAGCCGAAATCCGCAATCCCGAAATCTGAAATCCTTAATCCATGAGCCGCATCGTCATCATCTCCAACCGACTTCCCGTCACCACTCAGCAGAATGGCGAAGGTCTAAGTTATTCGCCTAGTGCGGGAGGCCTGGCTACCGGGCTCAACTCTTTGGATGATTCCCTAGAACGAGTGTGGGTGGGCTGGCCTGGGGAAGAAATAGTAGACCCTGACACCCAGAGTCGGGTGCGCGAAGACCTCTTCAAAATTGGCCTGGTACCTGTTTTTTTGAGCAAAAAAGAAATTGAATTGTACTATGAGGGATTCAGCAATAAAACCATCTGGCCCCATTTTCACTATTTCACGCAGTTCACTACCTATCAGGATGAATATTGGGAGGCATACAGTTTGGTCAATCAAAAATTTGCGGAAGCCCTCAAACCCATCATTCAGCCAGATGACCTCATTTGGGTTCATGATTACCAATTGATGCTGTTGCCTGCGATGATTCGTGCCTTTGCACCCCAAAACTCGATTGGTTTTTTCCTGCACATCCCTTTTCCTTCTTACGAGATTTTCCGGGTATTGCCCTGGCGCGAAGCCTTGTTGAAAGGCCTGTTGGGGGCCGATCAGATTGGCTTTCATACCTTTGGTTACATGCGCCACTTCCTCAGTGCAGCCTATCGACTAGGTGGGCATGAACATTTGTACGGTAAACTCCGGGTAGGCAATCGCTTGATCAATGTGGACGTTTTTCCCATGGGGATCGATTATGAAAAATACGCCCGGCCTGGCATCGATTTGTTTGCCAACGACGATTCGTTCAAAATCAAACAACTTGGTCGGAATCGGCGCATCATCATTTCCATCGATCGATTGGATTATACGAAAGGTATTCCCCAGCGCATCAAGGCTTTCGAACAGTTCATCGAGCGCTATCCTGAATACATTGGCAAGGTCTCGCTGGTGCTGATTGCGGTGCCATCCCGCTCCAATGTGGACAATTACCGCAAACTCAAACAAAGCATCGATACCCTGGTGGGTAAAGTCAATAGTGCATATGGTACTTTTGACTGGATGCCCATCCAATACCTGTACCGCACCCTGAATTTTAACGAGTTGAGCACCTTGTACCAGGTAGCAGACATTGCGATGATTACCCCCCTGCGGGATGGGATGAACCTGGTGGCCAAAGAGTACATCGCCGCCAAGGATGAACACAAACGTGGCGTACTCATCCTCAGCGAAATGGCCGGGGCTGCCAACGAATTGAGTTCTGCCTTGCTGGTCAACCCGCACGACATCAACAAAATGGCGGAAGTGATCAAACAGGCCCTGGAAATGAATGAAAATGAGCAAGTGTGGCGCATGGAAACCATGCAACAACACATCAAACGTTACAATGTAAAACATTGGGCGAATACTTTTGTGCAGGAACAAAAACGACTCATGGAACAGCAACAAGCCTTTAACAACATGGTACTTTTGCATGGTCCCCACCGCAATACCTTATTGGAAAAATACCGTACTGCTCAAAACCGCTTGATCATCCTGGATTACGACGGCACCTTGATGTCTTTTCATCCCGATCCTCAGGCCGTTGCTCCCGATGCGGATCTGATGCGCCTGTTGAGCCAGTTGAGCAGCATTGTGGGCAACAAATTGATCATCAACAGTGGCCGCGACCACCAGACTTTACAAACCTGGCTAGGGCCACTCGGCATCGATATGGCCGGCGAACACGGCGTATGGATCAAACGCAACGGGCAGTGGAAAATCAATCCAGGCTTGTCCAATACCTGGAAAACGGATATTCGCCCTGTACTAGAGCACCTGGTAGAACGTACTCCCGGCTCTTTTGTAGAAGAAAAAGATTACTCTTTGGCCTGGCATTACCGCCGCATCGACCGCGACCTGGGCGAAAAACGGGTGCGTGAAATCCGCGACGGACTCTTGTACATCACCGCCAACCTCGACTTGCAAGTACTGGAAGGCAACAAAGTAGTGGAAGTCAAACACGCCAGTGTGAGCAAAGGCAAAGCTACCCTGAGCTGGCTCAATGAGCAGGACTGGGATTTTGTGCTAGCCATCGGGGATGATCGTACGGATGAAGATGTGTTTCGGGTCCTGCCGGATGAGAGTTCCTTTACGGTAAAAGTAGGGCTGGAGCAGAGCGCTGCAAGGTACACGCTGGCGAATGTGGAAGAGGTAAGGGGGCTGTTGGCGGAGTTGGTGACGGCGGGGTTTTAGATTTTAGCCCTTGATTCTCAACTTTATTGAATCAATTTTTTACATTTGAAAATACAATCACCTGGCTGCTAGCACCCTTGTCACCTTAAAACCGCAACATATGAGCAAAGCAGCAAAAACCATTTTTTACTTTGGTATCTACCTGGCCGCCCTGGGGCTAACACTCCTCATTGTTCCCAACATGCTCTTGAACGTTTTTAAAGTGCCTTCAACTTCCGAGGTGTGGATTCGAGTGGTGGGCATGTTGGTAATTTTCCTGGCTTATTATTATTTGCAGTCGGCCAAGTCCGATTTGGTTACCTTTTTCCGCATGACGGTTGTTTCTCGCCTGACGGTGATCTTGTTTTTTGGCGCTTTTGTGCTCTTAAAAATGGCATCACCCAATATTATCCTATTTGGGATTGTAGATTTACTGGGCGCCTTATGGACACGCCAGGCCTTACCCAAAAGGAAAAAATAAATAGTATCCGAATGAAAGGGAGCCTGTTATTCATGGGCTTTCTTTCCCAAATCATGCATTTACATCCCATTTTCCCCCCATACGCATTCAAAACGACGCAATACCCATCTTTCGCAAACTTTCTGCGCTGCAAAATGTATATTTGCTGCACTCGATTTTACCGCAACAAAACCGAATCACCTATGCAGCGTTGGAGTATACTTTTTTTTCTTTTGGTATTGACCCTTCCATTCACTTCC
>NZ_JANRKL010000099.1:0-15977 GCF_033763495.1 Haliscomenobacter sp.
TTAGGATAAAATTTCATTTAGCAGGAAAAGTTCGGTCGGGAAAATGAAAATAAACTGGCAGAGTGGCTGGGTCGCGGGAGCACAACAATTATTGATCCCTGTAAGCAACAATCAAGGTGAGTGGATACAAAACCTTGAACACATTGGCACACAAATTGGCGTAAGCTTCAAGGCTGCGCTGGAAGATTTTAAGGCGGAAACGGGCGAAACCACGGTTTTGTACGGCCCTGATTGTAAAGTCTTTCTGTTGGGATTGGGGCGAGAGGTAAATTTTGCCGAAGTATTGCGCGCCGCGCGTTTGTTTGCTGCACGCCAAAAAAGCAAACTGTCTACAAGTCTGGGCATCTACCTCGATGCGGCTCTTTTGCCTGCCGACCAACACATTGTTTGCATCGAAGCCATGGTCAATGGCCTTTATCTGGGCACCTATGATGCCGGGAAATACAAGAGTAAGTCAACTGAAACTCACCCTTTGGCTACGGAAGATGCAGCCATCGAGTTTTATTTACCCGCAAGTGTTAGTGCGAAAGCAGTAGCCAAAGCAGTAGCGCAAGGCCAGGTGATCGCCGAAGCCCAATTGGGCATTTATGACCTGATCAATGCTCCTGGCAACAAAAAACAGCCCGCTCATTTGGCCAGTTTTGCCCGGGCGGCGGCACAGAGAGGTAATTTTTCCGTGCGCGTATTGGAAAAAGCTGAATTGGAGGCGGAAGGATTTTATGCGCTGTTGGGGGTCAATCAGGGCAGTGCCGCACCGCCCGTTTGTATTGTTATGGAATACGTTCCAACACAAGAGGCAACCCGGACCATTGGATTGGTGGGTAAAGGAGTGACCTTCGATACGGGCGGAATTTCCATCAAGCCTTCGGCCAATATGCACCACATGAAAAGTGACATGAGCGGAGCGGCGGCGGTGTATGGGGCGATTGAAGTAGCGGCGCGCCTGGAATTGCCCTTCCATTTGATTGGCATTACCCCTGTCACCGAAAATAGTGTAGATGCCGATTCCCTCAAGCCGGGCGACGTGATCGACTCCTACAGTGGCCGAACCATCGAAGTAACCGATACGGATGCTGAAGGGCGGATCATCCTGGCGGATGCCCTCTCTTACCTGGTACGCAATTACAAAGTAGATAGTATCGTGGACCTGGCTACACTCACCGGAAGTGCGGCGCGGGTACTGGGTGCCCATGCCGCTTGCCTTTTTGCCAATGATGACCAACTGGCGGAGTCGCTGGCCCTGGCAGGAGAGTATAGCGGCGAACGCTTGTGGCGCTTACCACTCTGGGATGTGTACAAAGACGAACTCAAATCCGACGTGGCGGACTTGCGCAATTTCAGCGGAAAACCTGCGGCGGGTGCGATCAGTGCGGCCAAGTTTTTGGAGGTGTTTGTGGATGAGCACCCTTCCTGGGCGCACCTCGACATTGCGGGGGTGGCTTATGGCGATGTGGATTTTTTGCCGCATAAATCGGCGACGGCGTTTGGGGTGAGGTTATTGGTGGAGTGGTTGATGGGGCAGGGAGATGCATAGATTCCTCAACAAATTTTGATTATTGCTGGTTTTTATTTAAATTGACGAACTAAATGCACCACAATGGGCGAGTCAATCCTAAAAAAAATTGAATTATTGGATGCTGAAAGACAAAGGCAACTTTTGGCTTTCCTGGAATTTTTGCTCGTCGAACAAAAAACACAACACGAGCAAGAGTTCGACTATAATGATTACAAAAATCGAATTGCTTCAATAAGTGTTTGGTCTGATGAAGATGTATTGGAGATAGAAAATGCAAGAAACGCAATTAATCAATGGCAAGTTCAGGAGTGGTAATTGATACATCGATTTTCGTCGAATACCTACGTTCCAGAAATCGACCACAAACAAGCTTAGTAAATTTACCAACAAATACAGTATTCTATGCATCTGCAATCACTGTATTCGAATTGTATAGTGGCGCAACTGATGTTCAAAAAAAGTTAGAGATTGACACATTATTACAAGAGGTTTTAATCTTACCATTCAATACAGCAACTGCTCAATCTGCTGGATTGATATACCAAGATTTGCGTAGAAAAGGAAAAATGATTGAAGTAGCAGACATTTTGATCGCAGCCACAGCATTGGCCAATGGCCTGCCAGTCAAAACATTGAATATTGGGCACTTTCAACGGATTTCTACATTAGTGGTTTTTTAATCCAATCCGTTAAAAATTCAATTTCACTCCCAACCTACACCACCACGAATAAAATTCCTGCTGTTTCACCCTTGTAGAATCACCGAGGTAATAACGCAGGGGCGTATTCGTCAAATTGATCACATCGGTAAACACATTCAGGTTTTTGGTCAGGTCGTAATTGGCCGTAAAATCCAGGCGAAACTCCTCGTCGTAGTACTCGTCCAAATCACGGTCAGCACCCAATTGTGACAAAAAGGCGTCGTGGTAATTGGCCGTAAGGCGGGTAAAGAAACGTTTGCTGTCAAAAAACAGGGCGAAATTGGCCGTGTGCTGAGCTTGTCCCGGTAAGGGAATCGTTTCCTGTTTTTGATCCGGGGAGAAAAAATCGGCGTCATCCTCACCAAAGACGACTACTGCATCGGTAAAATTCGCTGGAAGACGCTGCTTGATTTTGGCCTCTGAAAAAGTATAAGTATAATTGGTATATACCCCAAAGTTTTTCAAAAAGCCTGGCAAAAAATCAAACTTAAACTGCGCCTGAAATTCCGCCCCGTACACTTCCGCCTTATTGCCGTTGATGGCCTTGGTGATTTCTACCAGCCCAAAATCCTTGGGATCCCCTTCATGGGCAAAACGTTTGAAGAAAAAGACGAAGTCTTCAATTTGCTTGTAAAAAACACCCCCAGAGATCAAACCTTTACGGAAGTAGCGTTCGGCCAAAAAATCGAGATTCGTGGATCGCGGATAGCGCAGATTGGGGTTCCCAAACTTTACGGACTCACGGTCTTGCTCTCGATAGGGCAATACATCGTCAAAATTGGGACGAGAGTAGGTATAAGTGGCAGCTGCACGCAAATTGAAATTTTCATTCACAGCATATTTCAATTGCAACTGGGGCAAAAGGAAGCGATGCGTGCGCTGATCTTCCAGGGTATCGATGCCTACAAAACGATTGCCATTGAGCAAAATTTTTGCCCCCTGGTAATCAATATCCGTTTGTTCAAAACGCAAGCCACCCAATACCATCAAGCGATCAAAATCATGCCTAAACATGCCATAGGCGGCGTAAATGCGCTCCTTGGCGGTGTAGTCTTCACCAAAGGATTGGGTGCGGGTAGCGTTGCGGTCGTACACAAAATGCTGGGGATAAAACTCGTAAAAGTTGCGCAGTAAGGTAGGTGAGGGCATGTATTGCAGGGTATAACCTTGATTGAGCAGATTCTCCTCCAAAAAACCATCGTTTACCGTAACCAGGGACAACTTGGGCCCCACACCAGGATACAGTGTGGATTGAGCAGTGTAAGCGCCAAAACTTTCAGCACGAATATCACGCGCCTTATCCTTCATCCGAATTTTTCCACCAAACTTTACATATCCCTTACTGCTAGTGCTGAACGAGTAGGGGATCGTCAGATTGAAACGGGGTGTGAAGTTTTTATCACTTACGCTGCGATTTTCGAGCAGCAATTCATCCAAGGTGAAATCGCTGTAACGGGTGGCATTGCCAGCGTTGGCTGCATTTGGAAATTTGATGCGGGGATAATCGCGATCTGTGGTATCGAAAGATATGGCAATGGCCTGGCCGGGGCTTTCAAAAGCGGCTTCCAGACGATCGGGTTCTTTTTCTTCCGCCAGAGCGTAAAATACCTGATAATCAAAGGTAGCCTGACCAATTTTGTGCTCACCACCCAAACTTAAGGTGTACAAACCCTGCTTTTTTACCCGATCGCGCACATCGTGCACTACGCCACCGTAGAGGTAATAGGTTTCCGAAAGCGCATCGTCGAGTTCGTAGATGAGCCGGCGGCGGGTTTCATCGTCATTAAAGCTATTGTACATTGCCCTTAGATAGAGCATGGAATTTTTGTTGAAGCGAAAATCAAAGGTAGGACTCACGCTAATGCGGGTGCGGGTGATGTCGTAGTGGCGCAATTGCATTTCGCGGTATTGCACCTGGAAGTTATTGACCCCAGCGTTTTGGTTACCAAAGAAAGGGCCTTTGACAAATTCGTATTCGATGTTGTCACTGCCTTGATTGTTTTGGAAAAAACTGGAATTGAGGTTAAATCCAAATTTGCCAAAACGTTGGCCGTAGGTGAATTGAAACTGGTAATTGGGCTTTTGGCGCAGGTTGTTGTAACCACTGGCAAAAGTGGCCCGCACATCCGGAATGGCGTCGGCAGCTTCTTTGGTTTTGATGTTGACCGAGCCGCCAATGCCGTCGGCGTCCATATCGGGCGTCATTACTTTGGACACTTCAATGAACTGGATTTGGTCAGCGGGGATGATATCCATACCTACGTAGCGCACACCGCCTTGGGGAGAGGGTACTTGTTCACCGTTGACGTTGAAGTTGGTGAGTTCGGGTGGGGTGCCGCGCAATTGTACAAAACGCCCTTCACCCTGATCGCGTTGAAGGGTAATGCCTGGGATGCGTTGCATGACCTCTGCGGCATTCATATCGGGAAAAGTGGCAATCTGCTCGGCGGAGACGATGTTTTTGATGTTTTCAGCTTTTTTTTGCTCAATCATGGCGCGAATCTGGCCTTCGGCTTTGCCTTGAATTTGTACTTCGGCCAGGGCAACTGAAGTAGGCTGGAGCCGAATGCTGAGCACTGGGGCAGGGTTTTTACCAAAATTGTGGCGCAAACTAATGCTTTCGTAACCTACAAAGGCGACTTTGAGTACTACTTCCTCTTTTGCAATCCCGCTGAGATTGAACAAACCATTGGCATCGGAACTAGTGCCCAGGTCGGTGCCTTCAATCTGGATGGTAGCACCTACCAAGGCTTCCTTGCTGAGGGCATCGATGACTTTGCCCGAGATGGTATTTTGCTGAGCTAGCGTTAGCAAAGGAAGCAAAAGCATAGCCAAGAAGATGGCATGTTTTTTATAGAAATAGAGTAAAGTCGCCATAGATTGGTTTATGGTAGGGTATAGTTTACTAAACATGGTTCATCCCGAATTTTTGGGAGAACAAACCGCGAAAGCGGTTGAATTTTGAATAGCCCCGGTCGTCCGGGGTCATTTCGGTAGGAAAAGGTTTCACAACCGCGGATGCGGTTGAACTTTTAGCTCAATTGAGTTCAACCACTGCCGTGGTTGCCGCCCATTTTCCCCAACTATTTACCCCGGACGACCGGGGCTATTCAAAATTCAATCGCTCCGCGATTAGATTTTAGCCCGATTTTGGCTTTTCAAAAATCCGGGATGACGAACTGTTTAGTCCAGCTCAAAATTTATTCTTCAATGACCAGCTTTTGTACATAAGTATCCTGCCCTTGCTGGGCCTGGATGTAGTACACGCCAGTTGGCAGATTAGCAGTTTGGAAACGTACTTGTTTGCCAAAGTCATTTTGCTGTGCGCGCAGCAATTGGCCCTGGTTGTTGTACAAACGGATGCTGGTTTTGCCGCTTTGCTCAAACTCCAAAGTCACCTCGCCCGTTTTGCTGGGGTTAGGGTATACTTTCAGGGCTTTCACGGAAGCGTCAAATACCGCCCGAGTGGAAGTGGCCATATCTGGAGAAGAATAACGAATCACCAGACGGGGTACTCTCTCGGGGTGATTTTGGCCATCACCACCATCGCCTGGATCGGCAATGTTTTCATAAGATTCCCATTCGCGGGCATTTTCTACTTCGCTAGGGCCCTGGTCTTCCCCTTGGAAGATGAACGCCATGGCATTGCCTGGATTCCATCCCGGGCGATTGACGAGTTCTTCTACAATGGCTTTCAGGCTAGGCGTGCGATGTGGAGTCCAGAGTCCCCAGGCTTCTTTTACTTCCCAAAGGATTTTGGCGCTAGTGCGCTTCCGGTCAGTGATTAGTGAGTCCTCGGTAAAAGTCGGCGCATTGTCGTTGGCGTCGCCAGTGATGGTGATGCGGGCGACATCTTCAGTCGATTTGCCTTCATGGGAATAAACCACGATGTAAGCCGAATCAATTTTGGCACCTTGAGGGATCAGAATATTGCGGAATCGCATACCCAAGGAGAGAATATTGCGGTCTTCAGGAGCGCCTTCCCAGCCTGCATCCAGGTCATCGTCAAAGAGGGAATCAATTTCGTCATTTTCCTGCTCGGCATCGTCGGAAGATACCGCCAACTTGGCCTCTTCGTCCACAATAGTATCAGTGATCATGATGGTCGATTCCACTTGGGCGCCACCGATGCTGAAATACACCAGGAGTTCGGGCACTCTTTCGGGGTGGTTCTGGCCGTCGCCACCATCACCGGGATCAGCAATGTTTTCAAAAGACTCCCATTCCCGGGCATTTTCTACTTCGCTGGGGCCTTGGTCTTCGCCTAGAACGATGAAGGCGATGGGGTTACCCGCTTTCCAACCGGGGCGATTGACCATTTCCTGCACGATGCTTTTCAGGTCAGGGGTGCGGTGAGGCGTCCAAAGGCCCCAAGCTTCTGCCACTTCCCAGCGGACACTGGCAGTAGTCCGACGGCGGGCAGTGATCAGGGAGTCTTCGGTGAAGGTAGGCGCATTGTCGTTGGCATCAGCAGTGATGGTCAATTTGGCTACATCATCTTTGGATTTGCCTTCGTGCGAATATACGATGATGAAGGCGGAATCGATGCGCGCACCACGTGGCAGCGCCAGGTTGCGAAACCGCATACCCATGCTAAGTACGTTGCGGTCTTCGGGTGCGCCTTCCCAACCTGCATCCAGGTCATCGTCGTAGAGGGCGTCGATTTCGTCATTTTCTTGTTCGGCGTCGTCAGAAGAGACCGCAATTTTGGCTTGCTCGTCTACGATGGTATCGGTAACGAGGATGCTGCGGCGAATTTTCAGGTTTTTGGTTTGGGCATCGAGTCCAACTCCAACCGTAAGGAGTAATAAAATTAAGAGTAAATATTGTTTCATAAAGTCAGCTTAGGTTAATTGTAAAAATTGGGAGTAAGGTATTGCCCCAAGCTTACCTGTAAGTTTACTGATTGTGAACAAATTGTAAAGCTGCACCTATTGTCTTAAATCATTCAAAAAGGCGCTTAGTTTTTTCAAACTAATCAGTTTGAAATTTTGTGGGGCGGGCTTTCCATCGGGGCGCACATTGAACCCATCCTGTACTACCAATACACCTTCCTGAAAGGGATTACCCAGGTTTTTTGGACAGAGATCGATGCCATCCGTTTCCGCAGTGCCATCCACTCTCCCATCCGCAATGCGAAAACTACCGAGGTAGCGATTGGGGCTTTTGCGTTCGAACACCGCATAAGAGTTGTTGCCCTGAATGGAAGCAAGCAAGTAGCCAGTAGAGTCGCTGGTTGGATAAAGGCACAAACCTTCCACATCAAAAGTGATGTTGGGATTGTCCTGCCCACTTTTGGCGAGGAAACTCACTTCGTTTTTTGCCTTGTTTTCAACGTTCAAGCGCCAGATGCCCTTGTCCTCTTCGCCCAAATAGAGGAAACCATAGTGGGCGTCGGCCACCATACCTTCGGGCTGAGAACTGACTTGAAAAGTGCGCACTTTTTTGGCCCCGATTTTGTTGGAGTCGGCAGCTTGCAGAAGCCACTGTTCAAGCTGCCCATTTTTCCCGTTGACGAAAGCGTAAAGCTGGCTGTCTACCCGACTGCGGTAGAAACAAAAACCATATACCTCATCGACACTGGAATGGATAGGGGCCGCTTGAATGGCCTGCAACTCGCCAGCCGCTGATTGAATGTGGTAGAGGTAAATTTCATTTTTGGATCGTTCGGAGCAGCCTACGAGGTCTATCTTTTTGCCATTGTTGAGTTCAAAACTATACGCGACATCAATGTTGTTGGGGTCGCCAGTGGGGTAGGATTGGAGGCGTTTGCCTTGCAGATTGTACACTTCAATGCCAAAATGTTTTACAGTGCCAATGATCAGGCTTTGGCTGGAATCTTGCGGGTTGACCCAAATGGAAGGATCGTCGGCAGCATCGTCTTCGATGGCAAGGCGCACGGGTTCGGTTTCGGCTTCGGCGCCAAAACTGGGAAAAGGAGGCTGGTCAGCTGCTTTTTTTTCACAAAAAGTCAGGATCAAAATGGCAAGAATCAAATAGGCAAAAAGTCTCAGATGCGGCATTGTAGTGCGTTTATCTGGACAAAAGTACCCGATAACTGTAAACTAAACTGGTCTTGAGGGTAAAGAGTAGGTTAATTCATCCACCCCTGAATCTGCACATACTGCAACAACATGATCGTTTTCGCATCCTTAATCTCCCCACTTTCAATCATCGCCAGCGCCTGCGCAAACGGCAGTTCCAGCACTTCAATGTTTTCCTGTTCGTGATCAAGTCCACCGCCGTCGCTCACCTGCATGTCCTGGCTGTACTCGGCGACAAAAAAGTAGAGGATTTCGGTCACCGAACCCGGCGACATGTAGGCTTCAAAAACCTTGCGCACATCGCGCACCTGGTAGCCCGTTTCTTCTTCGGTTTCGCGGCGGATGCAATCTTCGGGGTTGTCCTGATCCAGTAGCCCGGCACAAGCTTCGATCATCATGCCGTCGGCATTGCCATTGACATAGGTGGGCATGCGAAACTGGCGGGTGAGGATAACGGTTTTGTGTTCCGGGTTGTACAACAGAATGGCGGCACCGTTGCCCCGGTCGTAAGCTTCACGGCTTTGAGTTTCCCAAGTACCGTCTTGTTTTTGGATTTCGAAAGTGACTTTGCGAAGGGTATACCAGTTGTTGGAGAGGACTTCGGTGTTGATGTTGCGGAGATTGGGCATGGGTTTTAAATGAAAATGAAAAATTGGGTGAAGAGTTGCGGGTAAAGATGCTAAAGTTTGGACAATAGTTTTACAACGCATCAGGTAAACGCACCGAATGCTCATTTAGGTCTGCTGGATATTCATTTTGAAGCGAAAAAATGGGGTATTACAAACTTTATTGAGTGATAAATGAGGAATGATGAGTGATGAATTGTCAATGCCTCTGCGGCAGCAATTCATCACTCATCATTCCTCACTCATCACTTTACTCAAATCGCTGCAAAAACGGACTCACCAACGTATGCTCCGTAGCCAGCGCCATGTACCGCGCCTTAGGCACCGGCATACCTTGGTTGATGAAATGGTTTTCCAGCTCCATTTGGGTTTGGTAGAACACCACGCGGAAAGTACGTACCAACTCAGCGTGCAAAGGATCTTGCGCCGCCCAGATGTTGAGTTTGTTCATCAGTTCGGTCGACCAGGCGTCCAGTTGGGTTTGTTCGGCGGCCGAAACCTGTACTTTACCCGCCAACAATTGGGTGCGGTGATCTGCCGCTTGTTTGAGCAGAGCCTCAGCAGGTTTGTCTACCCCAATGTCTTCAGCCAGGAGTTGCAATACCTTGCTGCTGTTTTGTTCTGCTCCCGCTTGCTCCTCACAAGACTGGGTGGGCAAGGGCAGCGCAGAAGAAGCATTGAATAGCCCCTGCGCTTCGGCGCTCGCCTCAGGGTGCTTGTCATTCAACCAGCAGGGCAGTGGATATTCCTCGCCCAGCGCGGCATGGAGGAAGTACAAGTGCAGCATGAACTGCCGCAAATCGGTATAGGCATAAGCCGCTTTGCTGTCAAAACTGATCTGGTTGCTCACGTTGCGACTGGAGAATACCTCCCGAATGGCCCCATTCATCAGGTTGTTGGTTTCAAAGCCTGGGCCCCTTGAGGTAAAACTATTGTATGCCATGTATGCCTTGGACAGCGGGTGGTTGATGCTGGCCAGGCTGGCGATGGGGTTGGCGTCTTTATCCAGGTGATTCAGCATGTTGTTCAGGCGCGAAGTTGCTGTATTCGTATCTTCCTCCTTCACCTGTGCAGCTGCAGCGTAGCGGGTCATCAGGCGATTCCGCTCCTGAAAAAAGTCATAAGCCTGTTCGGTCGCTGCGTTAAAATACCCATCAACACCACTGCGGTAGGCTCCTTCTTGCGCCAAAGCTTGTTGCAACTCCTTCACTGAGGCCCGATAAATGGCCACCGGAGCAGGAGCTTGATTGTT
Organism: Haliscomenobacter sp.; assembly: GCF_033763495.1. Classification (GTDB taxonomy): domain Bacteria; phylum Bacteroidota; class Bacteroidia; order Chitinophagales; family Saprospiraceae; genus Haliscomenobacter. Next base: position 10,140 of record NZ_JANRKL010000099.1, read on the forward strand.
CTGTTGCACCGCATTGTTGCCGTTCATGTTGGCGGGTGGCACATTGGCGCCTTTTACTCCTGAGTTCGAATTGTAGTTGTAGCCTGGAGCTGCGTTGCCGTAAGTGTTGTTAGGGTTAGCGGTACCGGGGTTGGGATTCGGATTATTGGGGTTAAGGGTATTGGCATTGCCATTGCCATTGCCATTGTTCGGATTGTTGGGCGCCTCGTAAGAAACGGGAACCTGGGCACCTTTGGCCTGGGTGTTGGGCGGATTGGTATTTGCTCCAGGAGTATCCCACTTGAATTGGGCCTGGCCATTGCCAGCAGGGGCCGTGCGGTTGGGATTTCCGCTGGGCGGAGGCACCGAGGCGTTAGTATTGTTCGCGTTGGGGTTGCCAGGATTGTAGACTGGGTTGTTGGTGGTATTGTTTGGGTTGTTGTTCACTCCTGGAAGCCCCGCAATATTAGAATTCACTGGATTATCGAGCTGGTAATCCACTGGCAGGAAAGTAGGTTGTGGACGTTGCACTGGTTTAGAAACCGCAACGTTGGTCTTTTTGGGGCCAATTTGTGCGGTTGCACTCACTTCTTTGAGCTGAGTACCGGTTTCAAAGCCGCCAATTTGGTGCAAAAAAGTGGGATGGGCCGTACGCACAAAGGCATCGGCATAACCCATCGCCTGAATTTTGGGCAATTCTTTTTTGGCTGCTTCAATAGTTGGATAAAAGCCGGAGAGCAATTTGGCCCCATGTTCATTGGGGATCACAAATAACTCACCGCTCAGAGCCTGATACTTATTCCATGTAACCGGAGCGTTGGCATCGAAACTGGCAATTTGGATAGAGGCAACCGACTGGTTGTCGCGTACCACATACTGTTGAATTTTTGCTGCCGAAAAGCCAGTCTTTTTGACCTGGTCCAGAATTTTTGCCGCTTCCAGGGCCGTATCGTAGCCTCCGAGGTATACGTCAAAAATTTGATTGGGGCGCTCCTTGGCAAACAAAAAGCCCAGTTTTTCCAGGCTCTTGTAGTTTTCCGGACGATTGCCAGAGAAAGTACCTACCAGGATGGTGTAATAACTGTTGCTGCTTTGGGCAAATAGCGCAGGTGCTGCGCCCAGCAGAAGAATGAAAAAAAGCGAAAGTTGAATCCGTAGCATGGGAAAATGATAATTTAAGGTTGAGGGGGTTGAGGGAAGTTGAGGAGTTGAGGAGTTTAGATGTTGAGGTCTCCGCACTTAGACTAGCTCAGTGACTGGAACTCAACTTCTAAACTCCTCAACCGCTCAACTGCTCAACCCTTCTAAACTCTATTGACGTAAAAATGATATTCTCGCCACAAAAGTAGGCATAAATGTCAGGTTTTGACTCCTTTGTAGTGTAAAAAGTGTCATTTAGGCAGTTAAACTACTATGGAACTGAATTTGTTGTATAAACTACTGTTAAGAAGAACTTAAACATGAGAACAGTTGCCAATATAATAAAGAGTGAAAACATTCAGATGGGTAGTTTGAAAGAAGAAGGAAAAACTTTCGTCGAAATTGCTGAAAATTTTAACGCAATAGCGTATATTTTGGATGGCGAAGTGACCCTTGATGAAAATTTTTCGTATAAAACTGAAACTTTGCTCCATTTTCGTAACGATGGGAGCGGTTTTTCGTTTAAAGCTTTAGCATCCTAAGATTTCTATATGAAGCGTACTTACATGGTGGAGTTTGAACTCCCTGAAAGCCTCTCCGAAGAGTTTCTTGCCCTGATTCCCGAGCAGAGAAACACGGTGGATTACCTCATGTCGGAAGGCAAAATTCGGTCCTATTCCCTGGCAATGGATCGTTCTGTGTTGTGGGTGATCATGGAAGCGGATTCAGAATTTGAGGTAATGGAAACCATTGCCCAATTGCCCCTCAGTGACCACATGCATCCGTACATTTCGGAATTGATGTTTCACAATACGGCGGATTTGGCGCTGCACTTTTCAATGAATTAAAGATATTTGTGCCATCATTGTAGAGACGCACAGCCGTGCGTCTCTACGGTGCCCACAAAATCAACCCAAGCATGAAACGCATCGCCGTAGACATGGACGAGGTGGTAGCCGACGTCCTCCCTAAATTTTTGACCCTCTTCGAACAAATCAATGGCCGCCGACCCACCGAAGAAGAATACAATGGCAAAAAACTGTATGCCTTACCTGGTGGGGAAAACCTTCGCGAAGCCCTTTACCAAAAAGGTTTTTTTGCTGACCTACCGCTGATTCCCGGTGCTCAGGAAGGCATCCGAAGCCTTTTGGAAGATGGCCACGAAATCTTTTTTGTAACCGCCGCCCAGGAATTCCGCAACAGCCTCGAAGACAAGTACGATTGGTTGCTCCAATATTTCCCGAATATTTCCTGGAAGAATTTTGTTTTTTGTGGCGATAAAAGCATCATCGGCACGGATTACCTCATCGATGATCACGCATTTAATCTGCGCACCTTTAAGGGAAAAGGCTTGCTCTTCACCGCTCCACACAACCTGAACGAGACCGAATTCACCCGGGTCAACAACTGGACCGAGGTCTTGGCCTTTTTTGAGCGCGAAAAACAAGGCTATGCCATTAATCGATAAACTCAAATCTTTACTTCAGCTCAAACTCAAATACGCGGCCTCGGCTGGAATTGCGACCGCCGTTGATTATGCCCTTTTTTTTGGGCTGAAGAATGGCTTACAATTTTCAGCTACCCTGGCTCAACCTTTTGCTTATGCAGCAGGAGTGCTGGTGAATTTTATGCTGCAAAAGCAATTTGTATTTGAACTGAAGCGCTCGGTTTGGTCGGCCTTTGGGCTGGCCCTGCTGGTGTCTTTGGGCGGTTTGTTGTTGAGTACGGGCATCATTTACCTGTTGGACAATTACCTGCCCTTCTTTCAGAAAAATGCACTTTTAGCCAAATTACTCACTTCCGGTATCGTGTTTTTTTACAATTTCTACCTGAAAAGGCTGGTTTTTGAAGGGAAAATGATCTAAATGGCTTATTTGACCTGTAACTTTCCCGGATTTGCTGCATTATTGTTTATAACAAAAAAGTTTGTTGTATCTTACCCAAAACAAAGAGCCAAGTGAAAAACATTGCCATTTTTGCTTCCGGTTCAGGCTCAAATGCCCGGAAGATTTTGGAATATTTTGCTGAACGTAAAGATGTGAGTGTTCAATTGGTCATTTCCAATCGTTCGGACGCAGGAGTGTTAAAAATTGCTGAAAGCTTTGGGGTAGATTCAATAGTAATCGACCGGCAAACGTTCTATGAAACGGAAGATGTAGTATCTGTTTTGAATAAATATGAGACCTCTCTGATTGTTTTGGCTGGGTTTTTGTGGTTGATACCAAGTTACCTGGTCGAAGCGTTTCAAGGTCGAATTGTCAATATTCATCCGGCTTTGCTGCCCAAATACGGGGGCAAAGGAATGCACGGCAAACATGTTCACGAAGCGGTCAAGAAGGCTGGTGAATTGGAAAGTGGAATGACCATCCACTATGTGAATGAACGCTACGATGAAGGTCAAATTATTTTCCAGGCCCGTTGTCAACTTTCTCCTACGGACACTCCGGAAGACATTGCCGGGAAAGTGTTGAAATTGGAACACAAACATTACGCGGAAGTTATTGATCAATTGCTGCAAAGGTTTTAAATTGACCCTTGGGGCAATGAAAAATAAGTGTTTCATTTTTAAAGAAAATGGATACTTATTTTTGCCCAATACTTAATAATTATTTGTTTTCATATGTCTGACAAGCCGATCTTTACCTTAAACCAAGAAAAGATCGATTGTGAGAAAAAAGCACGCTATGTTGAGAAAGCTTGTTTTTCTGCTGTTGAACTTCAGCCTCATCTGCACCCTTAGCGCTCAAAGCGCCAAAAAACTAATGAAACAAGGTGAAGAAGCCTACACCAAAGGAAACTATGTGCAGGCAGCCGATTTTTTTGAAAAGTCTTGGTTAAAAGGCAAAAAGCCTGAAGCCATTTTCAAAGCCGGCGAGGCCTACTACGTATTGCGCAATTACCGCAAAGCCTCTGAAGCCTACGTCAATGTAAAAGACAAAAACGATCAGTTCCCGTTGGTAGGGCTCAAATACGCCCGCAGCCTTAAGCAAGATGGGCAGTACGACAAGGCCTCGAAAGCCTTCAGTGATTTTCGGGACAGCTATAGCGGCGATGGCAAAGCTGTCATTGAAGACATGGTACAAACTGAAATACAAGGCTGTGAATTGGGTAAATTATTGCCTGCTCAGGCCCAGCAAGGCATCGAGGTCAATTTCGCCGGTGCAGGGGTGAATACCAGCGACAATGAGTTTGGCCCCCTGCCCATCGACAAAGGCCTGCTGTATTTCTCTTCTACCATCGGTGGAACCGCCCGCATTTACCGCTCTTCTCTGGCCGATAATGCCTGGGGCAAAGGCGCTACCCCCGACAACTTTCCGGTGATCCAAAAAGGTCAGTATTGCCATGGCTCCTTGACTCCAGACGGTCAACGTTTCTACTTCACCATTTGTGATGCAGCCAGTTCCTTCTCCAACCGCACTACCCGCTGTGAAATTTACGTTATCCGCAAACAGGCAACGGGATGGTCTGCACCGGAAATGTTGCCCGAAGCCATCAATGCCAAAGGTACCACCTCAACCCAACCTCATGTGGTACAGAACAACGGTAAAGAAATCCTTTACTTTGCTTCCAACCGCACGGGTGGCCGTGGTGGCATGGACCTCTGGTACGTAGAACGCCCCTTGAGTGCAACTGGCAATGCCTTTTCCAACCCGATCAACCTCGGCTCATCTATCAATACTTTGGGCGATGAAATGACTCCTTATTTCAACTCAAGTGAGGGTACGCTTTATTTCTCATCGAATGGCCAAACTTCCATTGGTGGTTTTGACATTTACAGTTCCAAGGGAGATTTGAGCAGCTGGGCACCAGCGGACAATATGGGCTTGCCCTACAATTCGCCAGCCGATGACTATTATTTCATCAAACACAATGACGGTGAGGGAGGTTTCCTGGTCTCTAACCGGATTGTAGCTGGTGAAAAACTGACTACCAAGGACGACGATATTTTTGAGATCAAAAGTAAACTGGTGGTGGCCAAGCTCCAGGGCAGCGTATTTGCCCAGGAAACAGGCGAGCCAATCAATAAATACTTGCTAACTTTGTACGAAATCCGTGCTGATGAGTCGGAATCCATCCTGCTCAACCGCGAATTCAATACCAGTACTTACGATTTGGAATTGTTGCCCAACCGCAAGTTCAGAGTAGAGATTACCGCGCAAGGTTATGCTACGGGTGCCTACAACTTTGTGACCGAAAATCCTACTGGGCAACCTTATGGCCAGCCCCTGATGTTGGTAAAACTGGGTGGATCGGTGGTGAATACCAATCCGGCAGGCAATCCCAATACTACCACTCCAGGTGCCAATCCACCATTGGGTAACCCCAATAATCCAGGAACGAATAATCCTTCGACCAACCTCCCTAATGCCAACCCTAGTGGTGGAATATACACGGCGAAAGGAGCTGGTCCGGCAGACAAAGAGGAATATTCAACCGATGCACCGCGCTACGAGGGGGAGTATTACAAAATCCAGCTGGCTGCACTAAAAACGTATAGCCCTACGGATAAGCGTTATGCTGCCATGAGTGAGTTGGGCAGTGTGCAAACAGAAACCATCCTGAGCAAACAAATGACTCGGGTGTTGGTGGCTACTTTTTATACCAAAGAGGAGGCCAAACGCGCTTTGGCAGCGGTGAAACAAAAAGGATTTTCCCTGGCTTTCATCGTGAAATACACCAATGGTGAACGTTATGGGCGGGTAAATCTTTAATCCTGCC
>NZ_JANRKL010000100.1:0-17895 GCF_033763495.1 Haliscomenobacter sp.
GCTCCGATGTCATCGAAAGCACTTTTGGTAAATTTAAGCTCAAAATCCACCCAAGGTCTCCTTTTGGGATGACCCAATTCCTGCTTTCCTTTGCCAATTTTGCTCAAACCTTAAACCTTGATCTCTTGAAAATCGCATTGGAAAGTTCTACCCTGGTGAATCTGACAGAACTTTCCGCTAAGCGCGATTCCTTTTTTTATTTGAAAACTCAATTCTTAGGCAAAAACGGTACGTAGTTTTTTCCCAATTCTGAACACCCTACCCTTCGGGGTTTTAATACAACTACATGCCATTTTTGCTATAATCATGTCACCCCTTCGGGGTTGAAAATAGCACTCCATTTAGAATCACTCGACCCTGCCTCACAGGGGTCGGGGGGGGGGACGCCTGTAGAATCTTGCGCAAGATGCAAAATTGTGTCCTCCGAGCATAATGTCCAGTAGTGGTGGTCTAGCCTACGAACTACACGACAACATCGAGCACCCCACCTTATTTCGCGCCCATTCCGGCCGCTTCACAGCCCATTTTTCTTCCATCTCCGGCTGCTCATCATAAGGCTTTTTCAGCAATTGGTAAAGTTCATCCACCAATTTGAAGTCCCCCAAATCCGCCTGATCGATCGCCAATTGAGCCATGTAATTGCGGAGTACATATTTGGGGTTGGCGAGGTTCATGGCGGTACGTCGTTCCTCATCGCTGGCCGTTTCGAGCTGGAGCCTATGCAAGTAGCGCTCGAGCCAGTCCTCCCATTTTTGTTGCAAGGCAGCATTCAGGTCTTCGGGTTGGTACATGGCCGCTTGCAGGTGCTCGAAGAAGGTTTTGTTCCCAGGAAGGCCGCCATTTTTTTGTACCAATGACAAGTTTCGGAAAAATAGGGTCATGTCCGTTTCTGCAAAGGCGAGCAACTTTTCCAACTCCTCGGCCAGTTCAGCGTCACCTTCGTCAGGAGTCACCAGACCGAGTTTACGGCGCAGCATGGCCAGGTATTTTTTCGGAAATTTTAGTTGAAAGTCAGCCAGTGAGGCTTCCAAAAGTACAGTGTCTTTGACCAGCGGCATCAGTGCGTTGGCCAATTGCACCAAGTTCCATAGGACGACGGCTGGTTGCTGGCCGTAGCGGTAACGGCGCTGGGCACGATCGGTGGTGTTGGGCGTCCAGTCTGGTTCGTAACCTTCCAGCCAGCCGTAAGGGCCATAATCAATGGTCAGCCCAAGGATGGACATGTTGTCCGTATTCATCACGCCGTGTACAAAGCCAACTCGTTGCCATTCGATGACCATATCGAGGGTGCGTTGGGATACTTCTTTGAAAAATTCGGCGTAAGCCTCCCGTGTACCCGGCTCAATGTGTGGGAAAAAATGGCGGATGGTATAGTCGGTCAAACTCCGCAAGGTCGAAATTTCATCGCGGGCAGTGAAAATTTGGAAATTGCCAAAACGGATAAAACTTGGTGCTACCCGGCACACTACGGCACCTTTTTCATAGGCAGGGTTGCCGTTGTAAAGCATGTCCCGCATGACCTGGTCGCCGGTGAGCACCAGCGAGAGGGAGCGAGTGGTGGGCACGCCCAAGTGGTACATTGCCTCGCTACAGAGGTGCTCGCGGACGGAGGAGCGCAGTACAGCCAGCCCGTCGGCAGTACGGGAATAAGGGGTTTCACCTGCGCCCTTCAGTTGCAGTGCCCAGCGTTGGCCTTCATGGACCACCTCGGTCAAGTTGATGGCCCGTCCATCGCCCAATTGGCCAGCCCAGTTGCCAAACTGGTGCCCACCGTAACACATGGCGAAGGGGCTGGTGCCTTCCAGCGTGGCCGCGCCTGAGAAAATGCGCAGGAATTCTTCGGATTGGGTGTCGTTTGCTGTCAGGCCGATGGTTTCAGCCATTTCAGTGGAAGCATGCACCAACACTGGATTGGAAGGCTGTCGTGGGGTAACGTATGAAAAACAGGCACCTCTGACTTGCCGACGGGTGTTGCTCAGGTTCGGATCGGCAGGCAGCTCCTGATTGAAGGTATCTTGTATATTGAGTTTGTTCATTACAATTTTTTTAGAAAACGCTTCAATTGAATGCTTGTTCAATGCCGGTGAATTACAGGATAATTTAATTCTGCACTTAATCTACTCCCGCTGATACACCCGCACATAATCCACCTCATAAACAATCTTTGAAGTGCTGGCTTTCGGCGTTCCACCATTCCGCCCTACGGCCAGATTCAGCAACAAAAATTGTGGCTTTAAAAAAGGATTGCTACCGTCTGGATTCAATGATTCTTTGAGGGATTGGGTGTTCAAGAGCTCGTCATCCAAAAAAATCTGGATACTTTCTTCCGTCCAATCCATGCGCCAGGTGTGGAATTTTTTGACCCAATCCTTATCCTTATCAGTGAAATGGGTGAGCGGAAGTTTTTTCTCATTCCATTTGGTTTTCCGGCTGGACTGATCGCCCAACCAGGCGAAATTGGCCAAAATGGTCGGCGTTTCTTTGACCTGATAAAACTCCATAATGTCGATTTCGCCTGCCATTGGCCAGGGGCCGTTGCCCAAAGTCCAGATGGCGGGCCAGGAACCGTAGGTCGTATCAATGCGCGCCCGGATTTCAAAACGGCCATACTGCCATTGCTGTAGGCCCCGGGTTTGAATACTCGCGGAGGTGAATTCCGAGGCAGGGCGATTGGTTTTCCAGTTTTTACTACCCGCCTGGTAATTGGGATTCGGAATAGCCTCTCGTCGGGCTTCGATGAGCAAAACACCATCTTTACAGTTGACGTTGTCGCTTTGGTACCATTGAAGTTCTTCATTGCGCTCGAATCCAGATTCGTAGCGCCAATTAGCCGGGTTGGGCTTACCCGCTTCGTTGAATTCATCATGCCAGACCAATTTCATACCAGGGATGACTTTAGGAACAGACCCATCGGGACGTCGAGCGTCGAGCTGGCCTGCTCTTGGGGAAGAACAGGCCAGCAGGAAGATCAACAATAGGGGGAGCAAGATTTTCATATTTTGATTTTCAGTGAATTAATTTACGTCTAATCTTTTAATCCCGGCTTGATTTCGATTGCCCTGATGGTGAAACCATAGCTGTATTTTTTGGCAAGGAGCCGATAAGTGTCGTGCGTTTGAGCGCCCCAACTGTTGTCCCCACCCACACCACGTTGGGTGAGATCGACGTGCAAGGTCACAAAACGACGTTTGACGATATCCGTTACATGCCGATTCTTTTTGATGCTGCCTTCGTCAAAATCTTCGGTCAGTTGCGACATGGCGCTGAAAGACAAGGGCTGAGTACCTTCCACCTGTAAGCCAAGCCCTTCAGCATTGCTCAATTTGATCCAGCGGGTATCGGTACGGTAGCCACTTTCTTGTGGACGAACGTAGGTGCGCTCCCAGCCTTCGTCGGTGTGCAGGTTATGGATGCCCAAATGAGCGGCAGTATGGCGGTCATTGTAATTTTCAAAAGGCCCGCGTCCGTACCACTGTACCTGATTGTAGTTGGAAGGCAGGGCAAAGCGCATCCCCATCCTTGGTAGCTCAGGCGCTTCGCTGTTTGGTAATAATTCAAGCGAGGCGTTGAGTTTGATTGAGCCATCATTTTGAATCAAATAGTCCAGGGTATAATCAGCCTGAACATCGGGCAGGTGATAAACAATGGTAAAGGGCAGCCCCCCGGCCGTTTGTTCGCCGACCTTAGTGCTTTTTACACTGCGGCGTACATGGGCACTGGCCCACACCCGGGCATAGTTGGTAAAATCGTTCCCAAAATCATTGTCGGTAGGCGCACGCCAAAAGTAAGGCTCGGGGAAAAAGCCTTCCTTGAGGTTTTTTCCATTAATTGAATACTGATCGATCTGGCCATTGTTGAGGTTGATTTCTCCAGCGATGGCTCCAGATTTGAACTTGAGGGAGTTGTTGGTTTTTTCAATGCTCAAGGTCCCGGAAGGACTACTAAGGTTTTGGTCAAAACCATAAGGACTTAGCACTATTTGCTCCCTGGCGAGTTCATGCCCGGCCGGGATAGAAGTACTAGCCGCACGCTGGGTGGCATAAACGTTGAGCACGAGTTCGGCACCTGCGGCTAGTTTGTAGGCAGGCAGGTTGAGATTTACTACTTTAACCTCTCCCGGATTGGCCTCAACACTAAAACTACCTTCAGTCAGTTTTATCCCATTGTTGAGCATTTCCCAACGGAAGTCGAATTCGCGCAGATTGGTAAAAGAGAATTCATTTTGCACTTTAATCTGCCCCCAGGCACTATTGTCCTTGCTGAACTGGATGTTTTGGTAGAGCTTTTTTACTTCGTAAATGCCCGGGTGTGGAAAACGATCAGCGTTGACCAATCCATTGCAAACAAAGTTCTGGTCGTTGTACAAGTCCTGGCTACCCAGGTCACCCCCATAGGCGAAGTAACTGCGCCCATCCGCGGTTTGGGTGCGAATACCCTGATCTACCCAGTCCCAAATACAGCCACCTTGCAGGTTATCCGAAGCCCGGATGATGTCCCAGTATTCTTTAAAATTACCATTGGAATTGCCCATCGCGTGGCTGTATTCGCACATGATGTAAGGCCGGGTTTTGGTCTTATCGGCTGCATAGCTTTTCATGTTGTCGATCGAAGGGTACATGGGACAAACCACATCGGTGTTGCGCGCCTCACCCGATTGCTCCGAAACCACCGGGCGGGAGTTGTCGCGTTGTTTGATCCAGTCGTAGGTTTCAAAAAACACCTCACCGTTGCCACATTCGTTGCCCAGCGACCACATCACTACACAGGCGTGGTTTTTATCGCGCTCCAGCAGGCGGCGGGTACGGTCGTGGTGAGCCGCTTTCCATTGGGGATCGTAGGCGGTATGTTTGCTTTTGGGTACACTAAAAGACTGAAATTCTGCGCCCAAACCATGGGCCTCAATATTGGCTTCATCGATGACGTATAGGCCGTATTCGTCACAAAGGCGCAGCCACAATGGGTCATTGGGGTAATGCGAAGAGCGGCAGGTATTGATGTTGTATTGCTTCATCAACACGATGTCTTTGATCATCAAATCACGGGTAGGTACTTTGCCCAAATCTGGGTCATGCTCATGTCGGTTTACACCCTTGACCAGCACCCGCTTGCCATTGATGAGGAAATTTTTGCCTTTGATCTCGCTGCGGCGGAAGCCAATTTTGCTGCCAGTTGCTTCAATGGTTTGCCCTTTTTCATTTTTTAATACCAAAATGGCCGTGTACAAATTTTGGCTTTCGGCCGACCATTGAGCAGGAGCGAGCACTTTTCCATCAAAACTAACTTTGGCTTGGCCAGGCTTAGTTTGACTAAAAACCACTTTTTTATTTTGATCAAAAATGCTGAGTTCAATGCTGTAAGCTCCGGTAGGAGGGGAGGGGACTTTCAGGTCAACTGTGGCGGCAATGGTACCATCGCGATAGGCGTCATCCAGCCCGGCTTTGACCCAAAAATCGGCAATATGGGTTTTGCTTTTGGACGTCAAAAATACTTCTCTTTCGATGCCTGAGAGGCGCCACATGTCCTGGTCTTCGAGGTAGGAACCGTCATGCCAACGGAAAACTTGTACCGCCAGGGTGTTGCTTCCTTTTTTCAAATAAGGGGTAATGTTGAATTCGGCGGGTGATTTGGCCACTTTGGACAGACCTACCGCCTGGCCATTCACCCACACGTAGGCACAACCCGAAATTGAACCAAAGTGCAGGAACACCTCCCGCCCGTTCCAGTTTTCAGGTACAGTAAAGGTGCGTCGATAAGACCCTACCGGATTGTAAGCGTGGTTGATAAAAGGCGGATTGACCGGGAAAGGATAAATTACATTGGTGTAAATTGGGATGCCAAACCCTTTCATTTCCCGATTGGAAGGCACCGTGATGTCTTTCCAATTCCAGTCATTGAAATCGGGCTGGTAAAAATCCTGAGGCCGTTCCTCTGGACGGTTGACGTAATAGAATTTCCAGGAACCATTTAAGGACTGATAATAGGGCGATTTGGAAAAATCGTTTTCAAAAAGATCCACGGCATTGGGGTAGGACATGGAATAAGTATGCGCCGGTTCTTTACCCAATTCAACAATGGCGGGGCCTTCCCATTCTTTAAAAGTGAATTTTACCTGGCCCCAGATTTGAGCACTAAAGGTGCAAAAAAATATGAGTAATAAATTGAATTTCATTGGTTTTAATTTATTGTTGCAGAGAAGTGTTGCCATCAAAAATAGGTTCAATAATCCACCTTGTAATCTTTTTTGGTGACCTGTCCCGACCATACTTTTTTGGCTGTCCAATCGGCTGCAGGATCAGTCCAGAAGCGGTGCGTAGCCGGAAGGCCTAGGGGCAAAAAGCCAAGGGTAGTGAGGTACAAACTTCCGGTAGAGGTGTATTGATCCGCAACGGCAGGTTGGGCTCCGTTAAAGCCCAATACCAGCCAACCCTTTTGGTCAAAATTATTGGATTGGTCAAATAAGGTGTGATAAACCTTGGTCAAACCACAACGCACCTGCGCGGGGCTGATGTGTTCTGGCAATTGCTCCATCAACGCCACCTGGGCCAGTGCCTGAAAAGCTCCCGCCCGATAAGCCATGGAACGACCATACACCGGGAAAGTGCCCTCTGGAGAGATCAATCGCTCCAAATACTCGGAGTGGCGAACCATCCGTTTGAGGGCTTCGGTATACTCCGCTTTTGGTGAAAAATTCTTTTCGGAGGTAACTTTCAAAATATCCACCAACATCGGTTGGATCACAAAGGAGTTGTAATAATCCATACAAAACTTGGGCCCATCGCTGTACCAACCATCCCCCACGTACCATTCGCGGGTTTTGCGGATGGCAATATCGATGCGCACCGGGTCGTATTGCTCACCAATGTGTAGCAAAAAACTCTCGATGATGCCTGAAAACAACAACCAGTTGCTGTAATGGGCTTTGCGGTCGCGCAGGGCTTTGAACTCTTCGATGTAGCGTTTTTTGGTCAACTCATCCAAGGGATGCCACAAAGCATCGGGTGCGCGCAGGAAGGCATGGGCCAAAAACGCTGCATCCACGATGGGCTGGAGTTCACTGCGGAAGTTCAGGTAATCGGGGCTTTGAGGGTCAACGCAGTGGGCCAATCCCTTAAGCGCATCTTTGCGCAATTCCGCCCGCCATTTGCCCTCTTTGGTGTCGTCATCGGGTAGTGCCAACCAAGGCGCAACACCCGCCAGGGTTCTACCCACGGCCTCCAGATAGGTGACCTGTTCGGCTTTGAGGTAGTAGCCCGGTGCCAACTCCAGCGGCATGTTCTTTTTCAATTTGCCCACGGCGAGGTTGGAGAGCACGGGTTGGGCAATTTTGTACAGGGTACTGGCCCAAAAAAGGCGGTCATCGGGGCCGGTGTTGCTAAGAGTTGGACTGGGCTTGGGAGTTTGGGCAATGGCTGCGAAGGGCAGGCCTAAACTGCTAAGAATTCCTGTTACCGAAAGGCTTTTTAAAACTTGACGCCGTGAGTTTTTCATGGTGTTTGCGATTGATTCCGTTTGTAGGGCTGAAATTTACAATTTAGTCTGTTCTTGGGATTTGTTTTTACCTGGATTTCCTTACTGAATGATTACAAAAGGTTTCGAGGTTGTATGTACACTACTGGACACTCTGATCGGAGGACATCAATTGCCACGTGCTTTAGCGCGTGGATCGAGTTTTCAACTTGATCGGGCTTTAGCCCAAGATTTTGGCTTTTTAAATATTGGGCTAAAGCCCGAATTTGATGGCATCCCTTTAACCCCAGGCTAAAGCCAGGGGCTATTCAATCATTATTCAGGCTAAAGCCTGGAGGTTTTCGATTATTTTCCAAGCTGATGAAGTTTTTAGAATAAAGTGTCTTTAAATAAGCCAGGAATTGAGAAAAGCTGGCAGCTACAAAAGATCGTTTATTTCCAAAAAAATCATAAGCCAGGGGCTATTGATGTCCTTCGAGTCTCAAAAACAATTTTTTTTTCATATTGGAGGTATTCGTTAATGTCTCATTCTAACAAAATAGTTTAGTGCTTTTTTCGTGTTTATACCATGAAAAAAGACTACCTGATTTTTTTATGCTTGGTGAGCCTGACCCGCTTACCTGTTTTTGGGCAATTTTATCTCAGGGTTGAAAATGGCCCCAATATTGCATTGTCACATAATCTTTTTTACAATAGTGCAGGCAATTACATTAATCCTTCACAGGTCTACTACCGGAATGGCCAATTCTTACGGCTCAAAGTGGGCCCTTACTTCCATGTCGGAATTGGTCTTCAAGAGGAATGGCTGAACGCTTGTGCAAGCTGCCTGCGGTATAAGAGACCTGACTTTCTAGAAGTTACAGAAATAAGTTACGATTATTATCTTGTAAAAGATTCATGTACGGCCAGGTTACAGGCTAGAACGATGTTGTTAAGCATTCCTGCCGAATTAGGGTTTACTTTGCGTAGGAAAAAAAGCCCCTGGGCACTCACCGGCAATGTGCGACTACATACCTATACTTTTGGGTACCGTAGTGTCCAACTATTGGGGGATACTGTGAATATCCAGCGTAACGACCACTTTAAAGACAAAGCGAGCCCCAATTTTTTCAATTGGCAAGCCTCCCTGGGGGCTTCTTATCGCATAAATAAACGCACATTTCTTTCTGCTGATTTGAGCTGGAGTAATTATCAAGGGTTTCAATCGCTTAAGTCCATTGGCCTGAATATTGGCTTAGATTACGTCCTGATAAAACCTTAGACTCCCACTATCCTCGGCAACATCTCCTCAATCATCTTTTCCACCACTCCAGCAGTACTCCCGGTGAAATTGCCATTCAAACGATTGCCCAGGATCACATTGCAGGACACTGCCCGATGGCCTAACAAGCGAGAGAGGCCAAAAATGGCTGAGGTTTCCATCTCGAAATTGGTCAGTCGTACCCCTTTGTATTGCAGTTGGCTCCAGGCCTCCAGCGTAGCAATGCTCATGCGGGCAGGCGTGCGCAGGCTACGCGCCTGGGGAGCGTAAAAACCAGGGCAGGTGATGGTGATGCCTTGTTCAATGTTTCCTTGACTCAATTGGTCGGCCAAGGCGGCACTTCCTTCGCAGATGTAGGGCTGCACAGGGAATTTTTCGATGTGCTGTTCCAACTCCAGAACCACATCCATCAGTTCTGCTTCGGCCAGATTGGGTTGGTATTGGTAAAAATGCATCAGGTTATCCAGGCCCATGCCGTAGCGGGAAACGATCAAAGCGCCTGGGGGGATATCGTGCTGCAAAGCGCCGGAAGTGCCCAGACGGATGATGTTGAGGGAGCGGTGTTCAGCTTTTGGCATCCGGGTTTGAAAATCGATATTGGCTAGGGCGTCCAATTCATTGAGGCAAATGTCGATGTTGTCGGGGCCAATCCCGGTGGAGAGGACGGTGAGGCGTTTGCTGCCAATTCTGCCCGTATGGGTCACAAATTCGCGGTGTGATTCACGAAATTCGATGGCGTCGAAATGTTTGGAAACCTCGGCTACGCGGCCAGGGTCACCCACGGTGATGACGGTATCAGCCAGTTCATCAGGGTGGAGATCCACATGGTAAATTTTACCGGCGGGGGTTATGATTAGTTCGGTATCGGCTAGTGCTTGCATGTTACAACTTGGTTTTATTTTAACAATCCACTCATGGAGCGAAGTAAAAGGAGGAAAAAGTAAGAATTATGATTTTACTTTGCAAGAATCTAATAAACAAAGGGAAGATAAATGAAAACTTTTTCTGCAAATGACGTGCTTGTTGATCGGGATTCCATCGCGGAATACTTTAAAGCTTTGCAAGACGATATTTGCCAGCAATTGGAAGCTGCTGATGGAACTGGTCGATTTCAGGAAGATATCTGGAGCCGTGAAGGTGGTGGTGGAGGCCGCAGTCGGGTGATCATGGGGCAACACATAGAAAAAGGTGGGGTCAATTTTTCGGCGGTGCATGGCACTTTACCCGATAAAATTGCCCAGGCTTTGAAATTGGAGTCTGCTAATTTTTTCGCTACCGGGGTATCTATTGTGTTGCATTCCAGCAATCCCTATACGCCCATCATCCACATGAATGTGCGTTATTTTGAAACGGATGGTGGCAATTGGTGGTTTGGCGGGGGCATCGATCTCACGCCACATTACATTTTTCCGGAGGATGCGGCATTTTTTCACCAAAGCCTAAAAGAAGTGTGCGACCAACACCACCCAGATTATTACCCCAAATTCAAAACCTGGGCTGATGACTATTTTTACATCCGCCACCGGGGCGAAACGCGAGGGATCGGGGGCATCTTTTTTGATCGTTTGCAGGGGCAAAATGGCCAGAGTAAGGAACAGCTTTTTGCCTTTGTGCGAGGGGTAGGGGAGACCTTCTGTAAAGTATACATTCCCCTTTTGCACAAACACAAAAATGATCCTTTTACCGAAAGGGAGAAAAACTGGCAATACCTACGCCGGGGCCGCTACGTGGAGTTCAACCTGGTATGGGACAAGGGCACCAAGTTTGGCTTGGACACCGATGGCCGCACCGAGTCCATTCTGATGAGTTTGCCTCCAACGGCCAATTGGGTGTACAACCACCAGCCAGAGCCGGGAAGTCCGGAAGCACAGACGCTGGCTTGGTTAAAGGAAAAGGGGAAAGATTGGATTGAGTAGAAATCACGAGTGGTTATCTTAAGCGAAATGCACAAAATTACTGCTGAATTTTTATTGGAAAATACCAAGGACCGGGTGCTGCTGGATGTACGTACCCCATCTGAATATGCCATTGGGCATATCCCCGGAGCCTACAATCTCCCGCTGTTTTCCGATGAAGAAAGGGTGGTAGTCGGAACACTATACAAACAACAAAGCCCGGATAAAGCTTTTCTCAAGGGCTTGGAATACGCTGGCGCCCGGATGCCCGATTATGTCAAAGAAGCGCGTTTGTTGGCACCCAGAGGAAAGGTAGTTGTGCATTGTTGGCGGGGTGGGCAGCGCAGTGGCAGTTTATCCTGGTTGTTGTCCTTTGCGGGGATGGATGTGCAGGTACTGCAAGGCGGTTACAAAGCCTATCGACAATACATCCACCAGCAGTTCAGTGAACGCCGATTGCGCATGCTGGTTTTGGGTGGCCCAACGGGCAGCGCCAAAACCAAAATTTTGCACGAATTGGCTGCTTTGGGTGAGCAGGTCATCGACCTGGAAAAACTGGCCCGACACAAGGGTTCTGCATTCGGTTCCTTAGGTGAAGATGCCCAACCAACGGTAGAACAGTTTGAGAATGAGTTGTATGGCATCTTTTCCAGGATGGACGCTCAACGCAGAGTTTGGATCGAAAATGAAAGCCGCGGCATTGGTAAGGTCTTTATGCCCCAAGGTTTTTGGGAGCAGTTTCGCCAGAGCCCGTTGATTGATTTGGTGATGCCATTCGAGCAACGGGTTCAATTTTTGGTAGAAACGTATGCTGGTTTTGCCGCAGCAGATTTAATGGCTTCATTTTATGCCATTGAGCGCCGTTTGGGAGGACAAAACCTAAAACTGGCCTTGACTGCACTTCAAGCTGGAGATTTTGCCAGTGCTGCTGCAATTGCTTTGCGGTATTATGATAAATCGTATATTCACGCCAATCAAAAATGTAACTTTCATCCGGTATGGCCGTTTGAAATTGGAAACCTATCTCTGCGCGAACGCGCAGCACAATTGATTCAATTTGCCGATGCTCAGCAATTATAAATTGACCCAATACAGTCATGGCGCAGGTTGTGGCTGTAAAATTGCACCTAACGTACTGGATAAAATCCTGCATCAAGTTGGGGCCAAAATGCATTTCCCATCTTTGTTGGTGGGCAATGAAGAACGCGACGATGCTGCAGTAATGGACCTTGGTGACGGCACTGCGATCATTTCCACAACGGATTTTTTTATGCCGATTGTAGATGATCCTGTGGATTTTGGCCAAATCGCCTCAGTCAATGCCATCAGCGACATCTATGCCATGGGAGGCACACCACTCTTGGCCATTGCCATCCTAGGTTGGCCGGTGAACAGTTTGCCTCCAGAGGTGGCCAACCAAGTGGTAGAAGGTAGTCGTAAAGCTTGCCAGGAAGCGGGAATTCCCCTGGCAGGAGGGCATAGCATCGATAGCCCGGAACCCATATTTGGATTGGCAGTGACTGGGCGGGTCAAATTGGAACACTTGAAACGAAATGGAGGAGCAAGTGTAAAAAGTAAGTTGTTTTTGACCAAACCTTTAGGCGTTGGTATCTTAACAACTGCGCAGAAAAAGGGACTGCTCTTGGACGAACACGCCCACCTGGCCCGTAATTCGATGTTGAAACTCAATAAAGCAGGGGCTGCTTTTGCCACTTTGTCCTATGTTCAAGCCATGACCGATGTAACTGGATTTGGCCTGATGGGCCATCTTTTGGAAATGTGTGAGGCATCAGGTACAAGTGCGCGGATTGAATTAACAAAAGTACCCTTGTTGGATGCAGATGCTATTGAATATTACTTGTATCACAATTGTGTGCCGGGCGGGACGAATCGTAATTTTGATAGTTACGGGCATAAAATTGGCCCTCTTACCGATGTGCAAAGAAATATTTTATGTGACCCACAAACTTCTGGAGGCCTGCTGCTTGCGGTAGAGCCCAGTCAGGTTCAAGCTTTTTTGAGCTTTGCTGCCGAATTAGGTTTGGGAACCTTGGTACCCATCGGCGAAATGGTTGTAAGTGAGGGAACTAAACGGGTGGAGGTTTGCTGAACTTAGGGCTTAAAGAACCCTGGGGGTTGGGGTTCTTTAAACCCCGTATTCTTACTTCAAACTGTACATAAAACCCTTACCTTCAAAAGGTTGTTTGTTCAAAAGGTCAAGCTTGTTGCCCAGTTTTACCAATGCCTGATTGAGGCGCACTTTTAATTGAGCCTTGCCTTCTTGTACTTTGTCGCGGTCAGCTACCATTTGCATTGCGTCCATCAAATCTTCGTTCTTCAAAGGTTGCTTGGCATTCCGCAGCATTTCCAAAATTGCTTCTTCCCAACGGTTGAATCCAGGAATACGGCCACGTTTGCCTTTTTCACCATTTACTTTAGCCGCTTTGGCTGGCTTTTCTGCTTTTGGTGCTTTTTCCTTTTTTTCCTTCTTTAATGGGGGAAGATTAGGATCAACTTTGATTTGATCGAGTGGAATGAGTCGAGGGCGACCAGGCCCCTTTTTTCCAGTTTTTTCAGCCTTGGAAGCTTTAGACTCTTTTGCAATAGCGGGAACATCAAGTACTTCTTTTTGTTTCGGAGGTCTTCCGGCTTTGCCGCTTTTTTTCTCTTTCAGAGAACTTCCTCCTTCCAACATTTCTTCCAGTGTTTTGATGTTTCCTTTGATCGCAGTAGCTTGAAAATCAAGTAATTTTAGATCTGTTGAATATTTATCAATCAACGATCTAATGTCAACAACAGATAAATCCAATTTTGCCATTTCTATTAAGTTAAGAGGACAAAGTTAATTATTAATATTCGAAATACCAACAAATACAAGGGTGAATTGAAAAAAAAATGCCAATTAATTAGCAATAGAACACATCAGATCAGCGTGCAATTCTACTCATATGAGAACTCACCAATAACCACGCGTTTTTTGGGGTTTTAATGAATAGATCTGTGTAACGATAGGTTAGGACAATTAAACCTCGACTTTCTTTACGTTCAATAACATAAACGCCTTTTACAACAGCAAAATTATTGTCATTTAAAAATTGTACTTTGGTGGATCTGGTAAAATGCTGCTCTGGATTCAAAGTTTGATTTTTTTTCTGTAGTACTTGAAGCATTTTCTGAGTATTCAGAACTTCTCCTTGTGCTGTAGTCATTTCAAATTCCGGAGCCAATAACTGTTTTAGTTTTACACTATCAAACTGGACTGTAGCATCCAAACGCATTTTTTCCAAAGCCAAAATTTCTGCCAAAGCAGGATCGTTTTTCTGTTGCACAGATTTTTCTTTTGTGGCCTCTTTTGTTTCACAAGAAAAAAAACAGAATATTTGTAATACCCATATAATGTGCAATGCAAAAACTTTCATCCGGCAATTTTTTTTACCTATTTTATTTACCCGCATGAAAATCGTTGAAATTTTAATGTTAGAAATTTTTTGTCAGTATTTTTCGGCATAATTTAAATTGGCGCGCCAAATTGGGACTTCGCCATTTTTTGACCAGTATTCTAGAATCTCGATGATGCGCTCTCCTGCAAAGGTGAAAAACGAAGTAATAAAATAACTTTCCGGAGAGGTATCCGAGTAGGCTTTTACTACGGTTACGATAATTCCTTCTTTTATTTCTGACAGAATATCAATCTCTTCGATGCGCCAGGGTTGTGGATTTGCCTCGTGTGTTTTGATGAAGGCATCGCGAGAGCGAAATACCTCGCGGCTATTGGGTTCCCAAACTACTGCCTGTTCATGCATCAAGGAAGCTGCGGCTTTGAAATTGGCCTGGTCGAAATGATCCCAATATTTTCTAACTAACTCTAGCTTTGATAACATTCTGGTTGCGTTTTTTTAGCCCTTGACCTGCTACGTTTGTCAAAATCAGCAATCAAGACGGCATAAAATTAATGCTATTTGCCGATGAAATATTATTTCAAGTTACTTTTGTTTTAGGAACAGGTTTGAATTTTTTCTGGTTCAATCCAAACCATCTTCAAACTCCACATCAAACCAGTCATCTTTGAAGCCATCTATTTCACGGCGATCTTTTTTGGTAGGGCGGCCGGTACCTCGGTCACGAAACTCGACGCCCCCTTTTCCTACAAACCAATCGTTGTACTTGTTGAGTTCTTCCTGAGGAGTCAGGTTTTCGTAGCAGGTTATGGCAATGGGGGCCGCAACCCGATTTTTGAGCAATTCCAGGACTTTGAATTGAAAATAAAAACCATTTTTTTTCAATTCGATGATTTCACCCCGACTGATATTGTAGGAAGCTTTGACGGGGGCACCGTTGATTTTCACTCGCCCTCCTTTAACAGCGTCAGAGGCAATGGTACGGGATTTGAACATCCGTACAGTCCAAAGCCATTTATCAATGCGAATTTTATCCATGTTTTATTGTTGCAATGGAGGATACGCCAGGTCCATTTTTTCAAGGGTTTCCACCATGGTTTTGGAAATGAGGTAATCGCGGTACCAGCGCTGGTCAACGGGCACAACCGTCCAGGGAATGCTGCACTGGTTCAACGCGTCTTCATAACAACGCATGTATTCGTCCCAATGTTCCCGTTCTTTCCAATCTCCTGCGTTGTGTTTCCAAAATTTATCCGGTTCCGTCAAACGTTGTTTGAGTTCGATTTCCTGTTGTTCCTTGGATATGTGCAACATAAATTTGAACAATACCGTATTGTTATCGTATACCATTAATTCTTCAAATGAATTGATGGACTCAATGCGTTTTTTTACGCGATCTTCATCAATCCATTTGTGGATTCTTTGAATGATAATGTCTTCATAATGAGAACGATTAAAGATGTGGATCATACCTTTGGGCGGAACGTTTTTATGGATGCGCCATAAAAAATCGTGAGCAAACTCTTCCTCGGTAGGTTTTTTAAAACTGATCACCCTTAAACTATTGGGGTGGCATTCTTTAAATACATTCTCTGCTGCACCATCTTTTCCACTTCCATCCATCCCTTGCAGGATGACCAAAACACTGTATTTTTTTTGAGCGGTGAGCATTTTTTGCAATTCACCCAAGCGTTCTACATTAACCTTGGTTTGTTCCTTGGCCTCCGATTTGTCTAAATCAGCGGGTGCGTCGGTAGCAATTTTATTTAGCTTGATCATTGAACAAAAGGATGAAGTGAAAAATAAAGACCTGCTTGCGAAACGAATCACAAGCAGGCCCGTAAAAATAAAAATTACCTCTAAGAAACAAACTAATTTTTTGTAAATGCATAATCCTGGTCTTTGACCTGGGCATGGCAATTGTTGCACACGCTCGCGCTGTTGCGAGAAGTGATTTTTCCGGCACTATCTAAATGAAACCATTCCCAACCATTGTGATTGGAGTTATAAGTGCCACCACGCTTTACCATGGCTACAATACCGTATCCACCTTGTACTTCTTTGACCAGGATGGTACCATTGGGATACTGCCCATTTTGGCTGCGTGTGGCATTGGCTTGTTTGATCCAAATGGTTCTGGCTGCATCAGTGTGGGCCCGTCCATCCTCGGAGAGTGCTTTACTCAGCTGCTTGACTACGGTCCAATTGCGGAAATTTTCAAAATCGGCATCCTTCGCTACGTATTCTGCTTGTGGGGTAGGGTTGGGGTCATCGACAATCTTTTCACTCTCACAAGCACTCAGTATGAGGATTGCTCCAAAAATCAACAGGGAATAAACATAAATGGTCTTGGTCATGATTGTTCAGGTTTTACTGCAAAAAAACAGCAAAACCATTTAGGAGAAAGTCGGCGCAAAGACGCTTTGAAGAGGGGCATTGTCGCCTGAAATACTTTTAAATCTTCATTCTGGCCCGTTTAACCAGGTAGGTTTGTAATATATTTCGAAAGCCCTGCTGAATGTCCGCTTCGACAAAATCAATTTGATACTGCAAACAGCGCATCTTGAGTTCGTCCATAAACTTGGTCATTTGTTCCAGGTAATGTTTTTTGATTTGATTGGTTTGCAGGCGCAATTTTTCACCCGTTTCCATATCTATGAACAGGTAAGGTCGGTTTTCGAATTCGAACTGGATTTCTTTGGATTTATCCACCGTATGG
This sequence comes from Haliscomenobacter sp., assembly GCF_033763495.1. Classification (GTDB taxonomy): domain Bacteria; phylum Bacteroidota; class Bacteroidia; order Chitinophagales; family Saprospiraceae; genus Haliscomenobacter. Next base: position 16,741 of record NZ_JANRKL010000100.1, read on the forward strand.
AAAAGCACAACCTCGTGCTTGTTGTGCTTGAGGTGCTGGAGAGCGGAAAACAAGGTTTCCATTTCCGCGTGGTGTTCGAACATGTCACTAAAAATCACCACCAAAGAACGTTTGTGAATACTATCAGCTATCTGGTGCAGAGCATTGGCAGCAGCTGTTGTTTTATTGCGTTCCGGGTTGTTGAGTAGTCGATCGAGGTGTGACAACAACAAGCGGTAATGGGTAGTACTGGACTTACAATGGGTATGGATATTTACATCACTGTCAAAAAGGGTGAGGCCAAAAGCGTCGCGTTGTCTTTGCAACAGATTCATCAGGGCGGCAGCTGCCAGAGCCGAAAAATTCAATTTGTTGACATAAGGCTTTTGGCCGGTATCTTCCGGAAAATACATCGACGAAGAGCCATCAATTACGATTTGGCAACGCAAGTTGGTTTCTTCCTCAAAACGTTTGGAAAACATTTTATCGGTACGGGCGTACACTTTCCAGTCAATATTGCGGGTACTTTCGCCCTGGTTGTACAAGCGATGTTCTGCAAATTCAACTGAAAAACCGTGGAAAGGGCTTTTGTGCAAACCAATAATAAAGCCTTCCACTACCTGTTGGGCCAGCAATTCGAGGTTGCCCAAATCGCGTACTTCGTAATTGTCGAGTAATTTCATGGTAGATTTTAATAAAAAACGCAGAAAAGCCTTTAGTGTTTTGAGGCACTAAAGGCTTTAAAGAAAAGCATTATTTGCGGTATATTAAAAGATGCTGAATGTTTTTTGTTTAAACTGCTCCAAAAAGCATTTTAACCCAAAAACATCCGCCATACTTATGCTACAACCGGAGCCAATGCAGCGTCGAGTTTGTTGGCCAAAACTTGTTTGGTAGTCAAACCGACATGTTGGTGAATAACCTGGCCATCCTTGAGGATCAGCAGGGTTGGAATGCTACGGATATTGTACTTCATCGCCACTTCTGGGTTGTTGTCGACATCCAATTTGCCTACCAACGCTTTATCTTTATAGTCAGCATACAACTCTTCGATGGCTGGAGCAATAGCACGACAAGGTCCGCACCAGGTAGCCCAAAAGTCAACCAATACTACGCCTTCCGAGGCCTTTTCAGTGAAGTTTGAATCCGTGAATTCGAATGCCATGTTGTGACAGT
>NZ_JANRKL010000101.1:0-22104 GCF_033763495.1 Haliscomenobacter sp.
AACCAAATCACCCTGAAAGCTGCTGATTTGAACGCTACTGGTGTGTTGTACTACACCCTGGAAGCTGACGATTTCACTGCTACTAAGAAGATGATCATCGTTGAATAATTGTTCGTAGAGACGCGATGCATCGCGTCTCTATACCTTCCACGATAATAAGGGCGAAGGGCTGCCATTTGGCAGCCCTTCGTTTTTTATTTCAATTTTTCAATGACTTCTTTGATGCTTCGATAAATGGCCAATCCCGGCTGAGCCAGAAAAGGCCCGGGGAATACCCATTCTGCCACTTCAATATCTTCTTCAGCTTGAGGTATCAAATTGCTTTGGGGGGTGTGCATCCGATACCAATAAGTACGTTTAAGGATTCGTCTTTCTTTTGGATCCCGATAAGTATGATAGGTATAGTCAAGAAAATTACCCAGTGAAATTTCAGCGATTCCAGTCTCTTCTTCCACTTCCCTCACCGCAGCTTGTTCAGGGGTTTCTCCTGGATCAATTTTACCCTTGGGCAAATCCCAGGAACCACGGCGGTAAATCACCAACAGTTGCTCCTGAGCATTAAAAACACAGCCACCAGCAGCTTCAATTATTTTAAAATTAGAGCAAAAATCAGCCCAAAGCCCCTCCAAATTCTCAGAAAAAATGGTAATCGAGTCCAATTGCCGGCCTTTTTCCAACATGTCTGAATAATTCAAGAAAATTTTAGGCGAGCCATTATAGCGGGCCACGATATTGGTTTTGTCCCCCGGTATATTTCGAGCCAAAGCTAAATCCGAGGATAAAATGAATGGAATGTCGTTAATGTAGATTTTGTACATTTGTGTCTTTATTTTGTCGACCAAAAACCAAAGTCCGTTTGGAAATGAATGTTGCCACCGAAATAGCTAAAAGATTATTGCAAATAAAGGCAATAAAATTAAGTCCTCAAAACCCATTCACCTGGGCTTCAGGACTGAGGTCTCCCATTTATTGCGATAACCGCACCCTCCTGTCCTACCCTGACATTCGAGACAGGGTGGTTGAAGGGTTAGTTGAAAAAAGTAAACTTTTCCCCGATTTCAATCTGGTGGCAGGGGTTGCAACTGCGGGTATTCCACACGGTACACTACTGGCTGACCGGCTAAAACTTCCCTTCGTATATGTAAGAGCAAAAGCCAAGGAGCATGGTCGTCAAAACCTCATCGAAGGTGAGATTAAAACGGGTCAGAGGGTATTAGTCGTTGAAGACCTGATTTCCACCGGAGGAAGTAGTTTACAGGCGGTAGAAGCCTTGCGAGCTGAAGGGTGTAATGTCGTTGGGGTATTGGCTATTTTTTCTTACGAATTTGATGCCGCAAAGGTAGCGTTTCAACAAGCCAATTGCCACTTGGAAACCCTCAGCAATTACAGCATCATGACTCAGGTGGCTATTGAATCAGCCTATGTAAGCCCGGCTGATCAGGAAACACTCAAGCTTTGGCGTCATGATCCTAAACAATGGAGCGCCCAATGGGAAAACTAAAAATATAATTCTGTTCACGAACTATGTCTACAGCAGATAATTTTTATATTTATCGGTTAGTAGTAGGGCAAAAATAAGTGCTCATTTTTCTTAAGCCAAAGGATTAGAAAAGACACTTGAAATGAAGCGTTTTCTCCTCTAGCCCATTGGTAAAATGAGTACTAATTTTTGATCGCCCCTTAGTTTTAGCACCAACCAATTTAATATGTCGGTAATTACAGCTCAATCTGAACAATTTTTGTTTCAATATCTCAATAATGCCTCTCCGACCGGGTTTGAGTCCGCCGGGCAAAAGCTCTGGTTAGCATACATCCGACCATTTGTACACGAAACGGGTTTGGATAATTATGGCACGGCATACGGCATCATCAACCCAGGCAAGGACTTTAAGGTGGTCATCGAAGGACATGCTGATGAAATATCCTGGTTCGTCAACTTCATCACCGATGATGGTTTTTTGCACGTGGTCCGCAATGGTGGCTCCGATCAAATGATCGCCCCTTCCAAACGAGTCAATATCCACACACCTAAAGGAATCGTTAAAGGAATATTTGGTTGGCCAGCAATCCATACCCGTAACGGAGAAGAAAACAATCTGGCTCCAAAAGTTGACAACATTTTCATCGATGTAGGTGCAAAAAACAAAGAGGAGGTCCTCGAAATGGGAGTCCACGTAGGTTGCGTCCTGGTTTATGAAGATGAGGTAATTGCATTAAATGATCGTTACTATGTTGGCAGAGCGCTGGACAACCGGATCGGGGGATTCTGTATAGCAGAGGTTGCTCGTTTGTTGCACGAAAACAAAATTGAATTGCCTTACAGTTTATACATTGTCAATTCGGTACAGGAAGAGGTTGGACTACGTGGAGCCGAAATGATCGCCCAAAGCATCAAACCACAGGTTGCCATCGTCACCGACGTAACGCACGACACCAACACCCCTTTGATCAGTAAGAAAAAATTTGGCGATGTAAAGTGTGGCAATGGACCATCGGTTACTTATGCTCCAGCGGTTCACAATAAATTGCTTTCCCTGATCATCGATGCAGCAACGGCCAATGATATTCCTTTCCAACGGGAAGCTGCTTCCCGCCGAACTGGCACAGATACTGATGCCTTTGCCTATTCCAATGGCGGGGTGCCGTCTGCCTTGATTTCTCTGCCATTACGCTACATGCATACAACTGTTGAGATGGCCCATAAAGACGACGTAAACAATGTGATCAACCTCATCTACCACTCGCTGCAAAAGATTGAATACCAACACAATTTCAAATACTTCTAGTCGAAAAACACCAAATTGTAGAGACGCACAGCCGTGCGTCTCCAGGGGGGAATAAATCGTAGATTTTGCATTGGATTGAAATCACCCCCTATTTGAGTTCTTGAATGGCCCTTTCGATCACCGTATCCACCCCTCGATCCCGGTCACCTTTAGTCAAGACAACTTGAATATCCGGTGGCACCCCATTTTCAAAATTTTCACCTGCAGGGCTTAGTGTCCTGGAAATGGAAAATCTATAAGTCCAACCATTGGGCAGTTGTCCACCATTGGGTATACCCAAACCACCTCCAGTACGGTCACCAATCAAAACCATATTGTCAACTTCCCTGGCAGCAAGCGCAAAAAAAGAAGCTGCACTAAATGTCCCCCGGTCGATCAATACGGCAATTTTTTTGTTGAATTTGAAGCGGTCTTCATTGGGCTCGGCATAAGCTGGCTGTGGTCCTTCAAAGTCTTCCGGTCCGGGGCCAGATTTAAGGTAAGAGTTGTACAAAAGTGTTTTTTCGGGGACGATTTGATTCAGGATTTTAAAAACATTTGAGGCACTTCCACCCCCATTTTGGCGAATATCAAAAATCAAACCATTCATATTCCGGTAATAACTCAGCAGATAATTGACATGCGCAGGGGAAACCTTTCCTTCGAATGAATCGTACCGCACATAGGCCACCTTTTTATCGGCACCTACCACATTGTGCTCAAATGGCCCGGTGATGACGTAATCACTCTTCAGGTAATGCTCCCGCACCACTCTTACATCAATGTTTTCAGGGCCAAGTAGATCAAAGTCATAACGTGATTGCCGAAAAGGCGAGATCAGATTGACATGTCCATCCTTAAGCTCGTTCAGCATCCCAAACAAAACTTTGAACAACTCATCACTGGTCATTTTGTCTTTTATTTGTGGCTCGTATTTGCTCCGAATCGTGGACCAGTCGATATTTTTATACGCAAAAAAAGAGTATTTGTCGTTACATTGTTCCCACAAGTAATTAAAGTTTTCCCGAGGGTTATCAGCCACTTCTTGTTCAAAAATAAAGGTTTCGCAAGAAAAAAGCAGGAACAAAACTACAGAACTCAGGACTGTACTTAACTTCATGATGATTGAATTTTACCGCTCTAATTAATTGAGTCGAATCATGATTCCCAATACCATCTGATGGTGCCCCAATTCGAGGCGGTTGATGGTATTCGCGCTACGTTGAGCATCCCATAGATAAGTTAGGCGTAAAGCATTGCCATTCAAGAAATAATAGTAAGCATCTGAACGCCATTGCAAGCGAAGGCCCCCAAAATTCAGTTTATTGTTGGCAAAAACATCAGCGTCGCCATCCGAAAAGTCGTCGATATAGGCATAATCGGGTCGCCAAACGGAATTCAGCAATGGCAAACTGAGCTGAGAGCTCAATTTGATGTGCCTAAGCCCTTCCCGCTGTCGAATGAACAAAAATTTACCCGCTGATTGCTCATGGCTGTGTCGCCAGTTGATCTTAGCACTGGCAAAAAGTGTATTAATGCTTTCCCAGACCAAGGAAGCATTCAAAAACGCAGGGGTAACGCGTTGAGCAGAATAACCTCCCAGGTGCAATCCGGTGCGAAAATCGAGCTTACCCTCATCTTTTTCCCAGATTTTGCGCAAAAAGCGAGCGTTATAGTAAAATACGGTTGATTCGGAAACAAAGGTGGCCACTTTAGCTACACTACTCTCCCCCACTCCAATGCCACCATCTACGGAAATGTCCCAACGTAGTCCCTCAAAACCCAATTCCGCCATGCCTCCGTAATGAAATCCGCGATAGACAAGTGGGGAAACCCCAAAATCCCGGCTGCCCTGATAATCCAACAAAGCGGCTACATTAAAGAACTTCCCGTAACGAAAGTCCACCTGCTTGCTCTTCTCTTGAGCTAACAATTGCCCAAATAGTAGAAAGCAAAAAACGACAATACCGAATGAAACGCTCTTCATTTGAAATGGGTTATTATCCGGCAATAAGACTACAAAAATCTTGGGAAATTATGGTAAGTTCTTCGTAAAAAACCTAATTTCGGTATAAAGCAGTACAAACACAATGCAAAACGATACACTTTTTATCCGGCCAATCGAATCCAGTGACAATGAGCCGATGGCCAAAATCATCAGGGAGGTAATGACCGCCTACGGTGCAGTAGGAGACGGATTTTCCATCAATGATCCTGAAGTTGATCTCATGTACGATTATTACCAGGCCGATGGATGTGCTTATTTTGTAATAAGCGATGCCCAAAATCGAGTTTTGGGCGGCGCCGGAATCGGCCCTTTGCTGGGTGGTGACCCTGCAACTTGTGAGCTCAAAAAAATGTATTTCGTTCCGGAAGTACGTGGTCGGGGAATGGGGCAAAAAATGGTAGAACATCTGCTCAAGGCTGCTAAAAATCTGGGCTACAAAACTTGCTACCTCGAAACCCTAGATCGAATGACCGAAGCCAAAGCCTTGTATGCTAAAATGGGGTTTGAGCAATTGTGCGGACAGGTGGGCAACACAGGCCACAGTGGTTGTGACTCTTTTTATTCAAAAAAACTTGAATAAATAGTACTACTTTTGTATCTTAGGTTTCTTAGATGGTGGAAAAATTTCTTTACCACCTAAGAAACCTAAGACACTAAAGTAAATTTAGGATTATAAATAATGGCTTTCGTAATATTGTTGGTAGGCTCCCGAAGTCACTGCTTCCAACCATTCACTGTTGTCCAGATACCATTGTGCAGTCATTTTTAATCCATCTTCCGGATTAACTTGAGGCTCCCAGTTGAGTTCATTTTTCAACTTACTTGCATCAATGGCATAGCGCCGATCATGACCGGGGCGGTCTTTCACAAAGGTGATCAATTGCCTGGAAGTTCCCTGGCTGCGCCCCAGCAACTCATCCATTACATCGCAGAGATAATGAACCAGTTCAATATTGCGGCGTTCATTGTTGCCCCCTATATTATAGGTTTCCCCAATTTTCCCCTGGTGATAGATCAAATCAATAGCCGCAGCATGGTCTTCAACCCACAACCAATCTCGCGTATACAAACCATCGCCATAAACTGGCAAGGTTTTATTATTGCAAATATTATTGATAATCAGCGGGATTAATTTTTCAGGAAACTGGTAAGGCCCATAATTATTGGAACAATTGGACACAACTGTAGGCAAACCAAAAGTGTGGTGATAAGCCCGCACCAGCATATCCGAACCTGCTTTGGAAGCAGAATAAGGTGAGCGGGGGTCATAAGCAGTTTCTTCGGTAAAAAAACCAGTTTCCCCCAATGAGCCATACACTTCATCTGTGGAAATGTGATAAAAACGTTGGTGGGTTGGTTTATCCCAGTGGGCTTTGGCAACATTCAACAAATTGAGGGTGCCCAAAATATTGGTTTCAACAAAAGCCATAGGGTTGCTGATGGAGCGATCCACATGCGACTCAGCCGCCAAATGGATCACTCCGTCAAAGGCGTAAGTGGCAAAAAGACCCTCTAACAAAACATGGTCACGAATATCACCCTTGCAAAAAACGTAATTGGGCGCGTTTTCTACGTCCGTCAAATTGCTCAGATTACCCGCGTAGGTCAACAGATCGAGGTTCACAATCCGATACTGCGGGTATAGTTTGACCATTCTTTTTACCAGATGGGTACCGATGAAACCAGCACCTCCCGTAATGAGGATATTTTGAGTAAAGGACATGGTAATGAAGGTTCAGAGATGCAACAACCCTATCCGGGTTCTACAACAGTTTTAAAATATGTAAAAGTACGTTGCAAGCCTTCAGCTCGAGGAACCTTAGGCTCCCAACCCAGGATGTTTCTGGCCTTGGTAATGTCTGGTTGGCGCACTTTAGGGTCGTCTACCGGCAAGGGGCGATAATCAATATAGGCTTTCGGGTTCCCTACCAAATCGAGTATTTCTTGTGCGAATTGCAAGATGGTACACTCATCCGGATTGCCAATATTGACGGGTTGGTTGTAGTCGCTCAAAAGGAGGCGGTAAATGCCTTCAACCAAATCGTCAACATAACAGAAAGATCTAGTCTGGGAGCCATCTCCAAATACAGTCAGGCCTTCACCACGAATGGCTTGAGAAAAAAACGCTGGTAGCACGCGTCCGTCTTCTACCCGCATCCGAGGGCCGTAAGTGTTGAAAATTCTGATGATTCGAGTATCCACTTTGTGGAAAGTATGGTAGGCCATGGTAATGGCTTCCAAAAAACGTTTGGCTTCGTCGTAAACGCCCCTTGGCCCGATAGGATTCACATTGCCCCAATATTCCTCTGATTGTGGATGTTCCAAAGGGTCTCCGTACACTTCCGAAGTAGAGGCCACCAGAATCCGGGCTTTTTTTTCACGCGCCAATCCCAGCAAATTGTGTGTACCCAAGGCCCCAACCTTCAAGGTTTGAATTGGCATTTTCAGGTAATCAATCGGGCTGGCCGGTGAAGCAAAATGTAGGATATAATCAAGTTTACCAGGTACGTGTATAAACTTGGTAATGTCGTGGTGGTAATACTCAAATTCCTTGAGGGGAAATAGGTGTTCAATGTTTTGAATGTTTCCTGTCAGAAGATTATCCATGCCAACGACCTGGTACCCTTCTTTTATAAACCGATCGCTGAGATGCGACCCTAAAAATCCGGCAGCGCCGGTAATGAGAACTCTTTTCACTGGAAATTTTTTTACAGCTGTTTTTTTAAATCTGCCATAAAGATAAGGTTCGACGGCTGCTTTACCTAAAAGTTTTTTTCATGCATAGAGGAAAAGTTTAGTTTTAGGCCATCAAAAGTCTTACCCTACATGAAAAGAAGCCTATTCTTGTTTATTCTTGGTTTGGTGTATACCTTACAACTTTCCGCTCAAGCTTCTCAAAATGAGCCCAAGGGAGTAGTTTTGAGTAAATTTACCTACGGTGCTCAAATTCCTGCTGGAACTTTAAAAGAACGCTTCGGAACCAATTTCATTGCTGGAGGAGGCATTGATTGGCAATGGGGGCCAAAAAATTGGGTCTTGGGGGTGGATGCGCAGTACCTCTTCGGCAACCAGGTGAAAGAAGATCCCCTGGTAGGTTTGCGCACCAAAGAGGGCTACATCATTGGCAACGATCGTGAGGTAGCTGACATCCCCATGCGGGAGCGTGGATTTTATGTGGGGTTTTCGGCTGGACGGGTCTTCCCCGTTAATACCCGGCAATCTTCCCGCGCTGGTTGGCGTATCAATTTTGGCCTGGGTATGCTCCAGCATAAAATCCGCATTCAGGACGATCCCCAACGAACAGTAATTCAATTAACCGATGTGTACAAAAAAGGGTACGACCGCTTGAGCAATGGCCTAGCCCTACAACAGTTTTTTGGTTACCAGGCCATGAGCAAGGATCGACGCAGTAATTTTATGGCCGGATTTGAGTTCATGCAGGGCTTTACCCAATCGAGGCGCAGTTTTGATTTTGCTATGCAAAGTAAGGATGGGAAAAAGCGGGTAGATTTGTTATTGGGTATCCGCCTGGGCTGGATTTTGCCCTTCTATGCCGATAAAGCAGAAGAAATTTTCTACTGAGTTGGAATGAATCATCAAGAAAAAATTGAAAACAAAGCGTCGTCAATACCTAACTTTGTGTCCTTTGTGCTGCCACTGTGTCCTTTGTGATAAAAGATGTAGCTTTGGTGATTTTCTTTAGACCAAATGACTCATCCAAAACATACACTAACCTAGCGCTGATCATGTCCATTTTGTACACCCTTGGAATCTACCTATACCTACTTTTCATCCGAGTGGCCGCCTTATTCCACCCCAAAGCAAACCTCTGGTGGAGCGGCCGAAAAAATTGGGCCGAAAAACTAAGCCTCGAACTTTCCTCCAAAAGAGAAGCAAACCAAACCCTCATTTGGGTGCACAGCGCCTCTCTAGGAGAATTTGAACAAGGTCGACCTTTAATGGAAGCCATCAAAAAGGAGTACCCCGAAGTGTTCATTCTACTTACGTTCTTCTCTCCATCAGGTTACGAAATTCGAAAAAACTATGCTCACGCGAACCTGGTTTGTTATCTACCTGCCGATTTGCCCGGGAATGCCCAAAAGTTTTTATCCATTGTACAACCCCAGCTGGCCGTTTTTGTGAAGTATGAGTTTTGGTATAATTTTTTAAAAACCTTACACAAAAAGGAAATCCCAGTATGGCTAATCGCAGCGTTGTTCCGCCCCAAACAGCCCTTTTTTAAGCCCTGGGGGGCTTGGTATTTGCGGATTTTAAGGGACTTTGATCACTTTTTTGTGCAAAATCAGAGTTCGCTTGATTTATTGGAAAAGCATCAAATCCATCAATACACTCTCGCCGGTGACCCCCGTATTGACCGGGTGCTGCAAATTGCTGCTGAGGCAAAATCGTTTCCCTTGGTAGAATCGTTTGTACAGAACAGTACTGTATTGATGGCGGGTAGCACCTGGGGGCCAGACGAGGTTTTATTGGCTGGATTGTGGGGAAATCAGGAATTGTGTAAGGATTGGAAAATGATCATTGCGCCACATGAAATTGGGGCCAGCCACCTGGAGCAAATTGAGCAAAAGTTTGGTCCGCAATGCATCCGCTATTCGCAATTTCAAGCTGAGAACCATTCCGATCGCACGGTACTCATCATCGACAACATCGGCATGCTCTCAGCTTTGTACCGTTATGCCACAATTGCTTACATTGGAGGTGGATTTGGCACGGGGATACACAATACATTGGAACCAATGGCTTTTGGTTTGCCAGTCATTTTTGGGCCAAAGTACCAGAAGTTTGAGGAGGCCGTAGCGAATGTAAAAACGGGCGGGGCATTTGTGGTGCAGGAGGAACCAGACCTTGAAGCCGTTTTCACTCAATTGAAATACAACACTTTCAGAGCCCAAGCCTCCGCCTCAGTACAAGACTACTTGAAAGAAAATCGGGGGGCGACCCTGAAAATTATGGCTAGATTAAGAAAGACCATCAAAGACGAATAGGTTCCACTCCTACTTTCTAGTATTTCAAAATTTCCTCATTATTTTTGCCCTCCCCAAAAAACAAAATAGCGCATGCTCAATTTTGATGATTTCAACCAGGTGAATGTTTTAATCGTCGGTGATGTAATGATCGACCGATACCTGCGTGGCAATGTCACTCGTATTTCACCAGAAGCCCCAGTTCCGGTTGTCAACCTGGAAGCAGAAGACTTGCGGCTGGGTGGAGCAGCCAATGTGGCGCTCAATGTACGGGCTATGGGGGCCACCCCCATTTTGTGCAGTGTGGTGGGGCACGATGAGGATGGCCAGGCTTTTCGTCAATTGTTACCTGAGAATGGCATGAGCAATCAACATATTCTTCACTCCAGTACGCGCCGTACTACGGTCAAAACCCGGATCATGGCAGGGGCTCAACACCTCCTACGGATGGATCAGGAAGACACCCATGACTTGAACGACAGCGAAGTAGAGCAATTGCTGGAAATCATATCCTATGCTTTGGATACCCAGGATATCCATGTGATCCTGTTTCAGGATTACAACAAAGGGGTGCTTTCACCCAGGGTCATTCGGGAAGTCATTCTGGAATCCATTCGGCGTGGTATTCCTACTGCAGTCGACCCCAAATTCAACAATTTTTGGGCCTACAAACAAATCACCTTGTTCAAACCCAACTTGAAGGAAATTCGCGCCCAGTCGCCTCAACCAGTCCAAACCAATCTTGCCTCGCTACAAGCAGCTGCGACTTACATTAAAGCACAATTGGGCAATCAACATACTCTAATCACCTTATCAGAAAAAGGCCTTTTTCTGGAAACAGGAGGAAAGGGTAAAATTATACCAACCGAACCACGGGCCGTAGCCGATGTATGTGGGGCTGGTGATACCGTAATCAGTATCGTGGCTTTAGGACTTGGACTAAAACTTGATTTGCAGGAAATAGCGTTGCTGGCCAATCTGGCTGGTGGTCAGGTTTGTGAAAAAGTGGGTGTAGTGCCTGTAGATAAAGAACAATTGGGGCTGGAATATCTAAAGATAAAGGGCTATGAGCTATGAGCTATCAACCAACTACTCATTTAGCCAGGGATTTTGCTGGATGCAGATAGATGAGGGTTGGTTGCACATAGCTGGCAGCGATCACCGTTTCACAAAGCGTTCCTTCAATAAACACAAAGCAATGGTATCCCCCACACTCAACTTGCTTTGTGCCCGGATTTGATCCAGGTGTTCTTGTTCACTAAGGTAATCGGCATAAAGATCAACCGAAGAAACCATAGATCTGGAAGTTTGATAGATACGATATGGCAATCCAATCTCCCGGTTCTTGTTTCCTTTGGGGCAAGCCACCTTTAAACCTACTGGAGCTTCACCAAAGGAAAGGGTATCACCTTGAATGGAATAAGAACCACTCACTACCTGGATGGCTTCAGAGGGCCCATAGAATAGGGCTAGTTCAACGCCGTTGGCACTAAATTCAATGTAGGGTTTTTCCAGGTCTGGATACTGTCCACAATCGTAAAAGGTGGTTCCAAATTGGTCTTTATCACAAAATGGCAAGTATTGAATTTCGCCAATACCAGTTGTTCTGGCCTCAACCTCACGATAAGTACCTTCATTTTCGACTCTAAAAAAATGGAACTTTTTATTGTCGATTCCAGCGTATTCGTAACGTCCTAATTCCAGATTGGGTATAGCAATTGGATGCACAGTCCAGAAAAGGATGGACAAAAGGGCGAAAAAATTGGTGCCAAAAAACATGCTAATCTATTTCCTGATGAATCAATTAAAAGTCGAACAAAGTTCTGTCTGAACCCGAAATAAGCAAACAGAAGTAAATCCTTCTTGCATATTTCCGACAAACATCCCAAAAATAAAAAGTAAAACAAACTTAGCGCCTTGGTTTTTCAAAAAAATGATATTTTTAGCGAAAATTCGCTAAAACCAATTGGTTATGTCTGCTGTGCGCCATACTTTTTTACAGAATGTGAATAACCCTTTAAAAATGAAATGGTATTTCCTGCAAAAGTTACCTAGTTTGTTTTTTTGGGGAGTTCAGATCAAATCGGTAACGCCAGAACGTGGTCAAACCCGTATCCCTTTTCGTTGGCGAACCCAAAATCCCTTTCGCTCTACCTATTTTGCCGCACAATGTGGTGCAGCAGAACTCTCAACGGGCATGCTGGCACTTGCAGCACTTAGTGATCAGGTGCCCTGCTCCATGCTAATCGTAGGGATGGAGGCCAGTTTTGTCAAAAAAGCAACTTCCTGGGTCACCTTCACCTGTGAGGAAGGCGCTTCCATTCAAGCCTGCATTCAAAAAGCCATAGAGACCAACCAGCCACAAAGCATAAGCGTCACCAGCACAGGGGTACAAGAGGACAACGGTGCAGTGGTTGCCAAGATGACCTTCACATGGTCTTTTAAACGGAAGTAGTATGGTTGTGGGCAATAAAAAAATGAATGTTCATTTTCATAAGATTAGGCCGCCAAACAATTCAATTTAAGTTCCTTATCTAGTCCTATTGCCTAAAAAAATGAACATTTATTTTTGCCCTACTACTTGTTGCGTAGAGTTCTGTTATTTTTGCTGCGTTAATGAGCTGTCACCTATGGCTCTTGTTTTTCTCTACCAAATAAAACTTATTCCAAATGATCATTGGAGTACCAAAGGAAATCAAAACCAATGAAAACCGCGTAGCCCTTACACCGGCCGGTGCGTTGGAGCTCACCAAAAGAAAACACACTGTATACGTACAATCCACAGCTGGGGAAGGCAGTGGATTTGATGATGATGAATACGAAGCGGCAGGTGCAAAAATCCTTCCAAACATTGAAGAAGTATACGGCATCGCAGAAATGATCATCAAGGTAAAAGAACCCATTGAGCAAGAATGGGCTTTGATCAAGCCAGATCAACTCCTGTTTACCTATTTTCACTTTGCCTCTTATCAGCCATTGACAGAAGCCATGATCAAAAGTAAGGCTATCTGTTTGGCCTATGAAACGGTAGAGTTAACGGACGGTTCTTTGCCACTGCTTGTTCCAATGTCGGAAGTTGCAGGCCGCATGGCTATCCAGGAAGGTGCCAAATACCTAGAAAAACCCGTTAAAGGTCGGGGCGTGTTGCTGGGAGGGGTACCCGGAGTAGCACCAGGTAAAGTATTGGTACTGGGTGGTGGAATAGTAGGCACCCAGGCTGCTAAAATGGCGGCTGGTTTAGGTGCTGAAGTGTCCATTCTCGACATCAACCTACCCCGCTTGCGTTACCTTTCCGAAGTAATGCCGCCCAATGTCAACACAATTTTCTCAAACGAATACACCATTCGTCGTATGATCAGAGACCACGACTTGATCATCGGTGCCATCCTAATCCCAGGAGCCAAAGCTCCCAAATTGATTACTGCAGACATGCTCAAAACCATGCGCCCCGGTACGGTACTCGTGGATGTAGCCGTGGATCAAGGTGGTTGTTTTGAGACGACCCACCCGACTACCCACGACAATCCTACCTACATCATCGATCATGTGGTGCATTACTGTGTAGCCAACATGCCCGGCGCAGTACCCGCTACCTCTACCCTGGCACTGACCAACGCTACCCTTCCCTACGCCTTGCAATTGGCGAACAAGGGCTGGAAAAAAGCTTGCCAGGATAGTTTGCCACTACGCAAAGGCCTGAACATTGTAGGCGGAAAAGTAGTATACCAGGGGGTCGCCGATGCATTTGGCCTTGATTATACCGACGTGGAGACCTTGATGTAATGAATAAATCCAGGGAGTTTCTAAAAACTATCATTTAAGGGATTAGATGTTTTTAGAAACTCCCTAATTGGCTATTTCGAATCATTTTGTTAAATCACCTTTCAAACGACTACCTCTTGCTAATGCACAAGTAATACATCACCCTTGCCTTTAAATTTTTGGCCATCCAAGCCCAAGACCTCAATGCGCCAAACAAAAACCCCGGTATTCATCAAACAACCTTTGTGCATCCCGTCCCAACCGTGACCTTCCCTACGAGGGTCAAAATTTTCAAGGCTATACATCAATTCTCCCCAACGATCAAAAACCTGGAAAATCAGTATATTATCAATATCTGGTCCAACTTCAACATCAAAAGTGTCATTGAGCCCATCACCATTGGGTGAAAATGCATTGGGCACAAAAAAGCCTGCTTTGGGGTCTACGGTAATAATGGTTCTGGCTACAGCAGCACAACCATTGGTGTCAACAATATTGGCGGTAAACTCGGTTGTACTAAAAAGTTGAATATCAAAATTGCGACAGGTATCACATGACAGGGTCGTTGTGGTGGAATTTGTGCTCCAGCGGAAATTCTGCACGGAATTTAGACTCAAATTGGTCACAGACTGCAATTGTACTGTTTGACCTCGTTTGATGGTTTGCGCTGGGGACACTTGTAAATCAGCAGCTACTCCTGGGTTGATGACCACCGTTTGGTTCCAGGTACAACCTCGTATGTCTTGAACACCCAAAGTGTACAAACCATCTTTCAGGTTATTGAAGGAGGGGCTAGTGCCAAAAACGCCCTGTTTGCCCAGTCGATATAGAAAAGGTCCCTCTCCACCTCGAACATCCACAATTTCCAGAGCACCATTGTTCAGTCCAGCACAAGTAACGTGTTTAATGTTTAAGCTCAAACTATCCGGTGAATCAGCAAACACCTTAACAATTACTGTATCTGTGCTGCGGCATCCATTTAGCAAATTTTCAACCTCCAGGATATAGGTCCCTTTTTCATCCACTGTTGGCTGAGCTTCTTTGCGGTTAAAAAAAGCATTTTCGATCTGGTACCAGCGGAAACTGGCATTGTTCTGATTGCTAATTCCAATCTGGACACTTTGGTTTGTACAATCCAGTTCCTGGTCAGGCCCGGCCTCTGCAACTGGTGCCAGGGTATCTTTAATAATTTGTACTGAATCAAATGCAGCACAACCGTTCCCTTCATTCTGTACGCGCAATCGATAGATGCCGATTTGCCCCAATGTCAATTTAGGGTTAGTGGTCAGATTTACAATTTGACCAGCATTGGTACGTTGCCATTCGTAGGTCCAGGTCTCTCCTGGGCGTGCCTGGGTAATACTCAAGGTCACCGAATCACGAATACACGTCAGCGGTTCTGCTCCATAAATATCTGCTACTGGAGCCAAGGTATCCGGGGTAACCGTATAACTCGCTACCCCGATGCACCCAGTGCGGGTATCGATCAGTTGTAGAGAATATTTCCCACCTTGATTAATCAACAACTGAATATTTTGGGCATCTGGAATGTCCTGACCAATAGCGTCCTGCCATTGATACTGATAACGATTGCCTACCAGGGTTGAATTGCCCACCAAACTCATGGTATCCTCACGGCAGGACAAAACTCCAATGGGGCTAATGCTTAGCGTCGGGCGATAGGCCAAATCTTCCAATTGCATTGAATCCAGCGCACTAACACAGCCATACTTTTGATCAGTTACAATCAGTGTGTACAAGCCAGCCTGAGAAACTCTGGGGTTGCGTTGGTTCCTGTTGGTAAGGGTAATGCCTGGGCCAGTCCAATTATATCGACCTTCGCTGGTGTTTAGCCCTCCCAGTTTAATATCTCGCCAAATACAGTTGAGCACAGTATCTACACCTGCATTGGCAATTGGTAAAGCGATGTTTTGGATCGAAATGGAATCCGATTTCCGACAGCCATTTGAATTGCCCACTTCAAGATAGTAGGTTCCAGCAGTGTCAATTGTTCTGGAAGTTCCCTGGAAACCATCCCTCCATTGGTATTGTTCAAATCCTGGAGTAACAGAGATGGTCGTCTCCTCACCTTCACAAAAATAGGGTTTGCCGGAGAAGCTAAACTGAGGTACCGGTGCCTGGGTCAACAAGAAAGTATCCTGATTAAAACAACCATTAGCCCCCTGTACTCTGACTTGAATGGTTCCAGGGGCAAGCACACTAAAGGCTGTTGTTGTATCTGACCTATTCCATTGATAGGCTTTAAAGGTGGTAGAAGTACGTAAAGTTACGGTATCTCCAGGGCATATGGTTCGGGGGCCAACAATTTCAACTGGAGGGGCCAATTTGGGAAATACACTAATCAAAGCATTCCCCACACAGTTGAGATGATCCATAACTGTAACCCCATACAACCCTGGTTCTCGGATGATAATGCTATTGTCGGTTTCTCCATTGGTCCAGTTGTAGGTTGTAAAACCAGTTTCTACCTCCAAAACCAATGTATCTTTTTCACACAAAAAGCGGTCCCCTTCAATAATGGGAAATGGAAGCCTACTTTGTATCACTTGCACTGTAGCACTACCGGGGCATCCGTTAGCGCCCATTACCTGAACAGAATAGGGCCCAGGAGCACCCACTATAATTGAGCGAGCGGTATCGTTGTTGCTATTGGTCCATAAATAATTCGGGTAACCAGCACTTGCCGTAAGTATAGTGGTTTCGTTTCGGCAAATGACCAAATCTCCAGTGATACTGATGGGTGGTGAAGGTTTGCCTATGATGCTTTTTTGCGCCGATGCCCTACAGCCATTAAAATCGGTTGTAATCAAATTAAAATTACCTCCAGCCTGAATCTGGATAGCACCACTTGTTTCACCAGTTGACCAAAGGTAAGTTCTAAAACTACCATTGAGTGCAAAAAGCAAAGTCGATTGCCCTTCACAAATTTCTCTGGGGCCTGAAATATCAGGGGTATCTACCCTAACTGCTTTGACCGGGTAAAATGTTGAGGTTGAACACCCATTGCTGTCAACCACCATAATTTCATACCGTCCACCCAAGCCCACGCTTATGGCTTGAGAAGTTGCACCAGTAGACCATACATAACTGTTAAAGCCGGGTCCAGGATCTAAAATTACGCTAGATCCGATGCAAAGGACTTTTTCCATCCCCATGCCTCTCGGTAGTTTAGGCTTAACCAAAGGCAAATCGATAGAATCCCTATTGATGCAACCATTGGCTGAAGTTACTTCTAGTATGTATAAAGCTGGATTCCCTACCGAAATGCTAGAGGTGTTTCGACCGTTTGACCAATTGTATACGTTATATCCTGGGGGCGCATTCAAGGTCGCCCGAGTTCCGTCACAGATAACCTTGTCCCCGGTGATTTGTGGCTTGGGATTGGCCAAAATTTGAACACTGATGCTGGTGTCCCCCACACAATTATTGAAGTCCGTAACTGTTAAGGTGTAAATCCCTCCTTTGGAGATGTTGATCTCATTTAGGGTATCTCCAGTCGACCACTGATATATTTGGTAACCTCGCGAAGTGCTCAAATCCACTGTATCACCTTCGCACAATTGACTAGGGCCCTGGATGGAAGGAATGGGATTAGGCACAAGTACTACATTTACAGAATCCTCTCCTGTACACCCATTCTGATCCGTTACCCGAACCGTAAGTGGGCCAGGTCGGTTGATTTGTGTACTGGTGGTGTTAGTACCAGTCGACCAAGCGTAAATAGAATAACTGGCCGATAGACGAACTGTACTGGTTTCTCCTGGGCACAACACCAAATCACCTTCAATATCAGGCGTAGGGCTCGATAGAACCTGAAGTGGCAATGAATCGATCCCCATACATCCATTTGCCGCAGTTACAGTCACTGTGTAATTGGATGGAATATTTACCGAAATACTCGAAGTAGTTGCTCCATTGGACCAAAGGTAATCCCGATAATTTCCTGGGGTTAGTACTGCTCGTTCACCGCTACAAATAGTCGTTGGTCCTGAAATAATGGGGCGTGGATATGGAATGGTGTCAATTGTAGCAGCCGCAACACCCTGGCAACCAAAGGCATCTGTAACTGACACCAAGTAAGTAGCTGGAATTTTAATGGTAATACTCGTACTGGTATCACCAGTTGACCAAAGGTATGCACGGAAACCGGGGTCAGCAATCAAGGTAGCACTTTCATTACCACAGAAAAACTTGTCTCCTCCAACTTGAATGGCCGGGTTAGATCGCTCAATAATACTAATACTGTTTGAAGCAGTACAACCAAATTCACTGGTAACTGTCAGACTCACTGGCCCAGGGCTATTAATCTCAATGTCCTGAGTAGTTGCATTATTGCGTGACCACCGATAAGAAAAACGTCCATTTGGTCCGCTAATGATGGTGCTCTTATCTTGACAGAAAAAGGTTGCCCCTCGAATATCCGCAGGCGGGTTACTTTTTACATCGACCATTATGGAGCCAACAATGTTACAACCTTCTTTGTCTGTAACTGTAACTGTGTATTTTCCTGCTGTATTGACCAAAATAGAATTGGTAGTGCCCAGGAGTGGATTATCCCAGCGATAGGTATCAAAAGTATCGATAACTGTCAATCGAGTGCTTTCGCCCACACAAAGAATGGTATCTCCAGTAATCAACGGATTGGGAATCTTTTTTTCAATGATCTGAATCGCGTCGGTGCCTTTACAGCCATCATTGGAGGTTACCGTTACACTATAATTCCCTGCACCAACCGAAGGTAAAGTTGAATTACGGCTACCGTCCTGCCATATATATTCAGCAAATCCCGCAGGAGCTTGAACTGTGGTAAAAGAACCCGCGCACAATACGGTATCGGCCGATAGTTTCACCTGTGGCGCCGGTGTCACAATGATGACTACCGAATCAGAGTGGACACAATTCCCCTCTTCAACCGTGAATTCATAGACCAAGCGCCCTGAAAAACTGATTGGTATGTCAACAACGGCATTGGTCCGACCATTCGGTTTGATAAAGGCAGCTCCGGCTCCTTTAGCCCGCCAAATATAGGTTTCTCCGTTATTGGTAAAGGAGGCCGAACCTGTCAGATTAAGGCTGGTACCCGCACAAACAGTAGTATCCCTACTGGTGGTGAGTTGAACCAGATCGCAGTTTGGATTGGCGATACAGTTCAAGAAAGGAGCTGCTGGGCCATCCCAGTCAAAAACAAAATCCTGGACTTTGGTAGAATCAAATACAGGCAGGCAAACTCCCACAAAAAAATCGACCAATAAAAAGTAACCTTGTCCCGGCTGTACAATCATTGGTTTTAAAAAGCCATCACCAACGAGGCCCTCAGTGGTGTCCTGCGAAGAGGGCCGCATCCCCGTTTCAAGAGAATCAATTGCACTGGTTGGCGGTTGGAAAAATGAACATCGTATGGGATTTCCAAGACTATCACAATGCAATTGACCTGGATAAATGGCGAAGTCAAAGTCCTGGATACAATTGGCTTCAATTTTATCTACAATTTTGAACCAAACCAGGCTATTTGGAGGCATGTCCTTTCGGAATTCAAAATAAAACCAACTACTGATGTTTTCCCCCCTTTGCAAACAGCCCTGGCGGTTTTTGAGGTTGGCAAAATCATCAATACCACGTCCCAACGGCAAAAATGAAAAAGTGCTATCGCTACAAATCACTTTTGCGGTTCGACAATCGGTATTTGGCTTTTGTGCCTGAACATAAAACGAAAATAAGATGGGTAAGACCCAAATCGAGTTTTTGAGATAACGGATTCCCATGATTGTTTTTTTAGTTGCCCCTCAACTCCAAAGACAATGGTCTTTGAAGTGCCAGTGTTCCAATAAATGGCACCCGGGATAGATGCAATTTACCAATCATATGTTCACAGGAATGCTAAGGCTGGAATGCAGACCTGAATGGATAGAATAGATGTCATTTTTTTTAAAGTAACGCAAAAAACGGCCAGATAGGTACGTGAGGGGACCGTACAAAAACAAAAATAAAGTATATTTTTTAAACGAGAAGGGATTTTTGAAAAACTTGTAGCGAAAAGACCAACAGAAAAGGGTTCGCATCTGCGAACCCCCTTATTTTGCTATAGCTTCCGCCGTTGTAATGTTTTCATTTTTATAATCTCTTTCAATCAGGCCATCCCGCATGCGCACGATCCGGTGGGCATGATCGGCAATATCTGGTTCGTGAGTAACCAGGATAATGGTATTGCCTGCTTTATGGATTTGTTCGAACAAGACCATGATTTCATAAGAGGTGGCTGAGTCGAGGTTACCCGTAGGTTCATCTGCCAGGATAATCGAAGGGTCATTGACCAGAGCCCGGGCGATGGCCACCCTTTGTCTTTGTCCACCCGAAAGTTCATTGGGGTTGTGATCCATACGATCAGCGAGTCCAACGGCTTCCAACATGGCCCGAGCCTTTTCCAGGCGAGCGTTTTTGCTGATGCCTGCATAGACTAAAGGTAAGGCAACATTTTCCAAAGCTGAAAGCCGGGGTAACAGATTGAAAGTTTGAAAAACGAAGCCGATTTCTTTGTTCCGCACCTCAGCCAATTCGGCATCGGTCATGGAGCTCACGTTGACACTGTTGAGAAAGTAATCTCCGCCAGTAGGTGTATCCAAACAACCCAGCACGTTCATCAAGGTTGACTTTCCAGAACCAGAAGGTCCCATCAGTGCGACATATTCATTTTTAAAAATGTTCAGACTCACCGACTGAAGGGCATTCACCTGGGTATCTCCCATGATGTAGGTCTTCTTGAGCTCACGAAAAGAAATGATCGGTTCCATGTACAAAGATTTGTGTTGTCTGTGCAAAATGCACTTTAAAGATCAATCACCTTTGGTACCATAAAGAATGTCCCGTCTTGTTGGGGCGCATTGGATAAGGCTTTTTCCCGGTCTACCTGGTTTTGCACCTGATCTTCGCGCCATACGTTGACATCTTCGTTTAGATATACCAAAGGTTCTACATTATTGGTATCTAATTCCTGAAGCTTCTCCACCATAGTCAAAATATTACCAAGGTCCTTTTGCAAGGATTGGCGTTCGGCATCAGAAAGTTCTAAACGGGCCAAATGTTCCAGTCTCGAAATTAATGTTCCAGTGATGGTCATGATAAATTCTTAGATAAGTAGGCGATTTTGTTCGACAGCGGCAAAAATACATTTAATCCTTGCATTAATTTTCTAAACTTCTTAAAGGATAATTCGCGCTGCTCAACAAAAAACGTATTTTAGCCGCGTTACACAGTGTAGTACCGTATAAGTTACTTTAGAACAAAGTATGAATCAGCAAGACCAAGTCTCCAAAATCAAGCACGTGGCCATTGCCGGAAATATTGGCGCCGGAAAAACGACCCTTTGTACGCAATTGGGCAAAAGTTTTAACTGGGACATTCACTACGAATCCGCCGACGACAACCCTTACCTGGTTGATTTTTATAACGACATGAACCGTTGGTCCTTCAACCTACAGATCTACTTTTTAAATAGCAGGTACCAGCAGATTCTTTCCATCCTCAGCGGTGAAAAAACGGTCATTCAGGATCGCACCATATACGAAGATGCCTACATTTTCGCTCGTAACCTGTACGATATGGGTCTGATGACTGGACGGGACTATCACAATTACCTGGATTTGTTCGAAACGATGTCTTCTCAAATCCAGCCACCGGACTTACTTATTTACCTGCGGGCCAGCATACCAACCCTGGTTGATCACATCCAGATGCGGGGTCGGGATTATGAAGGCAGTATCAGTTTGGACTACCTGCGCCGCCTCAACGAAAAGTACGAAGCCTGGATTGAAACCTACAACCACGGTCGATTGCTAATCATCAATGCAGATGATATTGATTTTGCCCGCAGCCAAGACGACTTGTCCAAGGTAGTAAATATGGTACAGGGTGAGTTGCACGGGTTATTTTAAAGTTTTACTTTGAGTGGTGAGAAAAAAATCCACCATGAAATCCACCTTATGTTTACTGGTATTGGTTGGCCTTGGCCTGGCTTGTTCCCAGGTTCAAAAAACAGCTCCTGCAACCATCATTTTGCAAAACGCTCGCATTTGGACCAGCAATCCAGCCCAACCCTGGGCTGAAGCATTAGCCATTCGAGGAGACAGCATTGTATTTGTGGGGTCGAGTCAAGATATACCAAAAGACCTTTTGTCTGAAGCCAAAATGGTTATGGATGCCAAAGGGCAAATGGTCACCCCAGGCTTCATTGACTCCCACGTTCACTTTATCGATGCTGGTTTGAATTTGGCTTCGGTTCAACTACGCGACGCCAAAACCAAAGCCATTTTTATCCAGCGCATTGCCGATTTTGCCAAAACTGTGCCGCCCGGCACCTGGATCACCGGCGGCGACTGGGACCATACCCTATGGGGAGGTGAGTTACCCGCTGCAGCCTGGATTGATGAGGTTACTCCCAATCATCCCGTTTTTCTCAATCGCCTGGATGGTCACATGTCTCTTGCAAATGGTGCAGCCATGAAAGCAGCCGGGATTACTGCCGACACCAAAGAAGTGGAAGGTGGAGCTATCGTGCGCGATCCCAAGG
>NZ_JANRKL010000102.1:0-28926 GCF_033763495.1 Haliscomenobacter sp.
TCATCTGCTCTCACCGGCAGGTGCAAATTCGATAAACAATGGTTGATGTAAGACCAGAAGAAATTTCTCAGATACTCAAGCAGCAGATCTCTGGATTTGGATCTGCTTCCGAATTGGAGGAGTTTGGTACCGTACTACAGGTAGGCGACGGTATTGCTCGTGTTTATGGTCTGAATAGTGCTCAGGCCGGTGAATTGGTAGAGTTCGAATCAGGCGTACAAGCCATCGTTTTGAACCTGGAAGAAGACAACGTAGGGGTTGTATTGATGGGTGCCGGCGACGGCATCAAAGAAGGCTCCCGCGTAAAACGCACCAGCCGCATTGCTTCGATTGAAGTAGGCGATGGTTACCTGGGTCGGGTAGTTAACCCGCTGGGCCAACCCATCGACGGTCGGGGACCAATCACAGGTGCCAAGTACGAAATGCCATTGGAACGCAAAGCTCCCGGGGTAATTTTCCGCCAGCCTGTAACCGAACCGCTGCAAACGGGTATCAAGTCTATCGACGCGATGATTCCAATCGGTCGTGGCCAGCGCGAATTGATCATTGGTGACCGCCAAACGGGTAAAACCGCCATTGCGATCGACACCATCATCAACCAGCGTGAATTTTACGATCGGGGTGAGCCTGTATTCTGTATCTATGTAGCTTCTGGTCAAAAGGCTTCTACTGTAGCCAACGTGGCCAAAACGCTGGAAGATGCAGGTGCACTGCCATACACCGTAATCGTTTCTGCATCAGCTTCTGATCCTGCTCCATTGCAGTTCTACGCACCATTTGCGGGTGCTGCAATCGGGGAGTTCTTCCGTGATACAGGTCGTCCTGCCCTGATCATTTACGATGATCTTTCCAAGCAAGCTGTAGCCTACCGCGAGGTATCCCTGCTGCTGCGTCGTCCTCCCGGTCGTGAAGCTTATCCTGGGGACGTATTTTACCTGCACAGCCGTTTGTTGGAGCGCGCTGCCAAAATCATCGCCAACGATGAAATTGCCCGCAATATGAACGACTTGCCCGATTCCCTGCGCAACGGAAAAGACGCCAACGGCCAACCCATCGTAAAAGGTGGTGGTTCTTTGACGGCCCTGCCGATCATCGAAACCCAGGCTGGTGACGTTTCTGCATACATCCCAACCAACGTAATTTCGATTACCGACGGTCAGATCTTCCTCGAATCAACCCTGTTCAACGCGGGTATTCGCCCAGCCATCAACGTAGGTATCTCCGTGAGCCGGGTAGGGGGTAACGCGCAGATCAAGTCGATGAAGAAAGTATCGGGTACTTTGAAACTCGACCAAGCGCAATACCGCGAATTGGAAGCTTTTGCCAAGTTCGGTTCCGACCTCGATCCTGCTACCCTTGCGGTATTGGAAAAAGGAAAGCGCAACGTGGAAATCCTCAAACAACCACAGTACTCTCCTGTATCGGTAGAGAAGCAGGTAGCCATCATTTACCTGGGTACCAATGGTTTGTTGAAGGATGTACCTGTTAACAAAGTACACGAATTCGAAGATTTGTTCCTAACTACCTTGGAAGGACGCTACCCAGCCGTTTTGGCAGCGTTTAAAGCGGGTAAACTGGAAAACGACGACTTGGCAAAAGTGAAAGAAGTTGCCGCTGAGTTGACCAACCAATTCAAGTAATCTGCCATGGGTGCAAACTTAAAAGAGGTTCGCGAACGGATCAAGTCGGTGGTAAACACGCAACAGATCACCAAAGCCATGAAAATGGTTTCGGCAGCGAAGTTGCGCAGAGCCCAAACTGCGATCCAGCAACTGCGGCCTTATGCTGATAAATTGAACGCGATGCTGCGCAACATCCTCTCCAACCTGGAGGGCGATGCCAGCACAACCTACGGCCAGGAGCGCCCAGTAGAACGTGCCTGCATTGTAGTGGTGACGTCCAACCGTGGTCTTTGTGGTGCCTTCAACACCAACGTATGTAAGGCAGCAGTAGCGACCATCGAAGCGAAGTATGCTGGTGTGAGGGCCAAGGGCAACCTGGATATCCTTTGCATCGGCAAACGGGGAGCAGAATTTTTCAAAAAGCGCTACCCGGATTGCCGGGTGATCCTTGATCACATGATGCTTTTTGAAGACCTGAGCTCCAACAACGTTGGAACGGTATCGGGCAAATTGATGGAGGCCTTCGTAAGCAAGGATTACGATGCGGTAGAAGTAGCCTATGGCCGCTTCCGCAATGCAGCCATGCAATATGCTGAAATTGAGCGCTGGTTGCCAGTTGCCAAATTGGAGGTTCAAGCTGGGGCCAGCACTAAAGCGGACTACATCTTTGAACCAACCAAAGAGGGCTTGTTGGAATACCTGGTGCCCAGCATCCTGAAGACCCAGTTCCAGAAATATCTCCTGGATACCCATGCTTCAGAACACGGTGCCCGGATGACGGCGATGGACAAGGCGACTGAAAACGCCAACGACCTGCTCCGCGACCTGCGCATCAATTACAACAAGGCCCGCCAGGAAACGATTACCAATGAGATTTTGGAAATCGTAGGTGGTGCTGCGGCGTTGTCGTCGAATTAAGGAAATACAGAGAAACAAAACGAAGGATAAAAAGGGGTGTGGCACTGAGAGGTGTTGCACCCTTTTTGGTTGTTTTGTTATCGCTGCACCCTCGATGCATGTATCCTCCCCCGGATTCGACTCAAAGACTCAGGTTTGATGCCCAAATAACTCGCCAATTGATACTGTGGCACCCGGTTTACCAAATTGGGGCGGGTGTTTAGCAAATTCAGGTAACGCTCCTCAGGGCTGGAAGCCAGATAAAAAGCCATCAACTCGCGGAATTGCCCCAGTTTTTTCTCCGTTTCAATGCGGCAAAGGGATTCGATGCTGGGAAAAAGGCGGTACATTTTTTCTTCCTGCGCCTGCGTGAAGGCGGACACGGTGGTATCTTCCAGGCATTCCCAGTATTTTCGACTGGGTCTCCTTTCTATTTTGCTCAAATCATCGGAAATGGAATCCCCTTCCAGGTAAAATTCGCTGGTTTTTTCCTCCCCATCCACCAGGTAATATTCGCGAACGCAGCCTTTAAATACGTAATAACAAACCTGGGGAATTTGTCCTTCGCGCAAGAGCAAACTACCTTTTTTCAGGGTTTTTATGGCCGTTTCAGCTACAATGCGCTGGATTTCCTCTGTCTGGAGAGAAGTATAAAAATGCAGATTCTGGATCAATTTGTCGGTGCATTGATCTAGGCTATAGCAGGGGCTGGAAATAACAGCTTGGTTCGCGGATTGCATGGGCAGCTCATTTTATGGAATTGCCCAAAATACCCTTAGCGCTGCGGACCTGCGTTTAATTTTCGATGAAAGCAAAACTTGCCTCGACTCAATGCACAAGGGGCGATAAAAAATTAAGTGATCATTTTTGCCCCACTACCAAGTACTCAGTCTGCCAGGTCGATGATCACGTTTCCGATTTTTTGTCCGCTTCCTACATATTCGAACGCTTCGCTGATTTTTTCCAAAGGGTAAGTTCGATCAATGAGGGGCTTGAATTGACCGGCTTCTATCAATTTTTTCATGTACTCCAAACTGGCCTTGATGTTAAAGGGAATGGGGAAAACCACTTTTTTACTGCCAAAAATTCGAGTAAGCAAAGGCAAATAGAGGTTTTGCCACCAAGGCCCCAATTCAGACGAAATGTAGATGCCTCCTGGTTTCAAGAGTCGTTTGCATTTAAAAAAAGTACTTTTTCCTACGGCGTCAAATACATAATCGTAGCTTTCTCCTTGCTGAGTAAAATCCTCTTTTTCAAAATCAATAACCTTTTCAACCCCAAAGGCCTGAATCCGCTCCACGTTTTTAGTGCCACACACCGCAGTGACTTGTACGCCTAAATCGTGTAAAATTTGTATTGAGGCTGAGCCGATAGCCCCAGTTCCCCCATTGACCAATACTTTTTGGCCGGGAGTGACCTTTAGTTTGTTGATAAAATTAATGGCGTAATGGGCGGCTTCGGCACTCGCTGCGGCTACTTCGTAGCTGGCATTTTCAGGCATTTTTAACACATTTCCACTTGTGGCGATGCAAAGGTATTGGGCATGCGACTCCAGTCCGTTGTCATTAAAACCCCATACTCGATCGCCAATTTTAAAGTCTTTTACCCCTTGGCCAACCCCTTCGACCTGCCCGGCAAAATCCGTGCCTGGAATCGGCAATTTGGGCTTCCTGAAACCTGTAAATGCCCGGATAGCCAGGGGCCAACCCGTCAGTACCGCACAATCGGTACGGTTGACGGTAGTGGCATACACCCTGACCAAAATTTCGTTCGCTTTTGGCTGGGGTTGGGGTACCTCCCTGATACTCAGTTCCTGGGGAGGACCGTATTGGTAACGAATTGCTGCTTTCATGGTGAAATGGTTTAGGAGGGTTGAGGAAAATTGAGAAGATGAGTCATCCCGAAATTTTGGGATAACAAACCGCGGATGCGGTTGAACTTTTTGCTGAATTGAGTTCAACCACTGCCGTGGTTGCCGCCAATTTGCCCCAACTATTTACCCCGGACGACCGGGGCTATTATAAATTCAATCGCTCCGCGATTAGGTTTATGCCCGATTTTGACTTTTCAAAAATTCGGCATGACTCATATTTCTCAACTTCCCTCAACTTTTTTAAAAATATACCCGGTACATCAAGTTGGGAAACACCCCAAATTGAGTAAGGTAACCAATGTTATTGGGTTTTGATTCATCGTAAAATTCCGAAATTTTCCCCTTATTGTTGGTAACATTGTCGAGGTTGAGGAAAAGTTCGTGGGTGGCACGCAATTGATTCCATTTGTAACTGGCAGACAGTATGACCTGGTAGGTATCGCCCAGGCTGCGTTCATAAGCTTTGCTGTAATCCCAGAAGCGGTTGGCGCCAGGGTCAACTGCCAATTGACCATTGTTGTTGCGCAACAGCGGGATGATCTTGCGGCCACCGCCGAAAAACACCTTGGCGTTGAATCCCAGGGTGCGGTTCTGTTTGGGGCCCAGTTTGGGAATCTCCTTGCCAAAAAGGAGATTAAGCAGGTAGTTGCCATTGTAGGGTGTGTTGCGCTCTACGCCTTCCAGCGAGCGGTATTTGGATTGGTACAAAGAAGTGTTGAACAAAAAATAGTAATTGCGGTGGAAAAAACGCTCCAGCGTGAACTCAATGCCGTAGTTTTTGCCCGTACCCCGATTGACCAAATCCACGTAGCGGAACTCCAGGCCTTCATTGATGGTGGCGTAGTAGCTCGTATCCAGATTTTCAACGGGCAAGTTGAAGAGGTCTTGGTAGTACAGTTCCACTTTTGCCATGAGGTGTTGACCAAAGCGTTTTTCAAAGCCCAATACAAAATGATGGGCTTTGAGCAGGTCCAGATCGCGGTTTACTTCCGCAATGGTGCCATCGGCTTGTTTGACCCGGGCGAAATAATTGTGGATGCTTTCCATGGTGCTGTGCAGGCCATAACCCGCGTGGATGGCACTACCAGGACTGAGTTGCCAGTTCAGGGCCAGGCGGGGCTCGATTGTGCTTTTTTTATTCAGGAGTACATTCAGGTTGTGTACTCCTGCTACGATGCTTAGGTCGTTGTTGAGCAGGTGTTTCCAGTTGACGAAGTTGCGCAGGGTAGCTACGTTTTCATTAAAATCGATCAGCTTAAAGCGGGTAGAACCGCCCTCGATGATTTGACTTTGCTCGAATTCATAGGCAAACAGGCTGTATTTGTTGCCAATCTGGATTTTGTTTTTGGCGTTGAACTTGTGGTGATAAGTGAGTTCAGCCCGGTAGGTGGGTTTTGCCAAACGGCCGCTGAAGTTCAAATTGCGACTTTGGGCAGAATCCCGCAAATACTCGCCGTTGGGGCCATAAATTTTGATGAGTTGGGACTCGAACACATCGTCCCGGATGCCCTCGTTGGAATAAGCCAGGCTGGTTTTGAGGTAACTGCGCGGGCTGAGGTTCAGGGTATGGTTGAGGCCGAGGTTGAGCAAATGGCTGCGTTTTTGGTAATCTTCGCGGATTTCACCGCGCATGCCATTGCTGCCCGGCGTTTCCCAAAGGGCGGGAGTGACATCGTCGAACAAAAAACTGCTTGTACCACCCAACCCAAATAACGAAAACACGCCTATTTTTTTGGTGGGCAGCACTACCTTGAAGGCGGCATCCTGAAAATTCAGGGCCCCGTTGACGTTGTCGACCAGGCCAATGTCTTGGATCAGTGAAACGGTGGAATAGCGGTAGTTGACGAGGTAAGAGCCGCCGTAGCCTTTTTTGAAAGGGCCTTCTAAGGTCAGGTCGGTACCGATCAGGCCAAAGCCAAATACGGATTCAAATTTTTCATTGTTACCCGCCCGGAGTTTTACATCGTACACACCGGACAATACATCGCCAAATTCAGCAGAAAAGGCGCCCGTATGAAAATCGGAAGTAGCCAGGATGTTGTTGTTCAGCGTACTCACCGAGCCGCCTACGGAACTTTGGTCGGCAAAATGGTTGGGATTGCTGATCTGGATGCCTTCCAGCCGCCATTGCACGTATTTGGGAGAATTGCCGCGCACTATGATGTCGTTGCTGCCATCTTGGGTGCTGGTGATGCCCGCAAAATTGGAGAGGATGCGCGAGGGGTCGTTGAAGCCGCCAGCGTAACGGTTGGTTTGTTCGGGCGAGATGGACCGGGAGCTGATCATGGCCATGTCGTTGAGGGCAGTGCCTTTGTTTTTGTCCTCAGTAATGATCACTTCTTGCATCTTGATGGCTGATTCCTGCATGCTGAGGTTGAGCAGGGTTTCTTTGCCGGAATTTACGACGATGTTGGGGATGATCGCGTTTTTGTAGCCCAGGTATGAAACTTGTAGGCTGATCCGGCCAATTGGGACCTTGTCCAGCCTGAAATTACCCTCGGCATCGCTGGCCGTCCCCAGCAAGGGATCGCTGCCCAAAATGATCACTTGTGCCCCAATGAGTGGCATTTTACTGTCTTCGTCGAGGACGGTACCTCGGACGGTTTGGGTCAGGTTTTGGCTGAATAAAACGGCAATAAAAAGAAAAAGGAAGATTGTCGTTGCACCGATTCGCTTCATTGTAGTCGAGTTTTGAGTGAATTGATGGTGCAAAGGACGGGGGAGTGGAAGTTTAGTTCATTGACTTTGGTTAAGAAGTGAACTATGAGTCATCCCGAATTTTTGAAAAGCCAAAATCGGTCATAAACCTAATCGCGGAGCGATTGAATTTAGAATAGCCCCGGTCGTCCGGGGTAAATAGTTGGGCCAAATTGGCGGCAACCACGGCAGTGGTTGAACTCAATTCAGCAAAAAGTTCAACCGCATCCGCGGTTGCGAAACCTTTTGCTATCAAAATGACCCCGGACGACCGGGGCTATTCTAAATTCAACCGCATCCGCGGTTTGTCATCCCAAAAATTCGGGATGACTTATGTTTTGATTCAAGGAACGTAGAAAAATAAAACCTGTAGCCCACGAAAGGCTACAGGCAAACACTAATAATGTATGAAATAAAGACAATGATTTACATGATTGCAATGGCGATTTTTCAATTGGAAAAACGTTCTCAACGAAGGACGATTGTTTATTCCGATTTAAGCGACTTCACCGGATTCGCCAGCGCTGCCTTCACACTCTGAAAACCCACCGTCAAAGCCGCAATCGCAAAGGTGCTCAACAACGATAGCGCAAATACGCTCACCCCGATGCTGATGCGGTACACGTAATCCTCCAACCAGGCATTCATGGCCCACCAGGCCACTGGAGCAGCCACCACAAAAGCAATCACAATCAGGCGCATGTATTCTTTGCCAAACAACCACAAGATGCCTGCGATGCTCGCCCCCAGCGTTTTGCGGATGCCCACTTCCTTGCGTTTTTGAGCGACCATGAATGCGGCCAAGCCATACAAACCCAGGCAGCCAATAAAAATAGCAATCCCTGCGAAAATGCGGATCAGGCGAAGGAGCATGGTTTCAGTTTCCAGGAATTCGCCCAGTTGTTCATCCATGAAGCTTTGTTCGTAGTAGTGATCCGGGTACAAACTTTCCCAGGTTTTTTGAATTTGAGCCAGGGCCGGAGCGGGGTTGCCCGGGCTGAGTTGTACTGCGCAAGTATAATAACTCTGAGCGTAGGTACTAAAGGCGATTGCCGAAATTTCCTGTTCCAGTGACCAGTTGTGAAAGTCACGCACCACCCCTACGATGGGCGCTTTGAACTCGCCTACCTGGATGGTTTTGTTCAAAATTTCCTCGGGTGAGGCCAGGTTGAGTTTTTTCACAAAGGTTTCATTGACCAAAAATTCGCGTACGGTATCGCTGGCTTGCAGGTTACGACCAGTGGCCAGTTTCAGGTCGAAGGTTTCGAGATACCTCGTATCGATGGGTTTGTCGTTGACTACCCACTGCTCGGGTTCGGGGCGATTGTTGTAAAAGATTCCGGTTTGATTGTTGGAACTGGCTGCGGGTGCCTGGTAGCAAAGGGACACATTTTTTACTCCAGCAATTTGTAACAATTGCGTTTGTAGGGTTTTCATGTTGGCTTGATCGGGAATTTGCAGGTTCACGATCGCCCCGGGCCGGAAGCCCCAGTCCACATTTTGGGCATAGTAGATTTGGCCAGTAATCACCGCTGCGCTGATGATGAGCACCTGCGAAATGCCAAATTGGGTGGTCACCAGGATGCGCCGCAAGGAGTAAGTGCCACTCTTGGGCATTTCGCCCATACCTTTCATCGAAATGATGGGATTGAATCTTGCCTGCATGAGCCCCGGGTAAAAACCAGCCAGGAAGGTGAGCAGAACTGCCAGCATCAACGTGAAACCACCCAACAACAAATACAAACGATTGTCAAAAACGATGTCTTGTTTGAGCCAAGTATTGAGGTAAGGTTGCACCAGAACGGCCATCAATATGCCCGCCAGGATCGAAATGCTTACAATCAGGCCTGTCTCGGAGATAAACTGCCAAAACAATTGCCCTTTGGTGCTGCCCAGCGCCTTGCGTACGCCCACTTCGCGCCCACGGGTGAGGGCTTGCGCGGTGGCCATATTCACAAAGTTGAAGCAGGCGGTAAAAATCAAAAACAAACCAATCATGCCCAGGGCCCAAAGGAATTTTTTGTCGATGCCAAAACCATACGCTTTGTCAAAATGCAGTCCGAGCATGGGCTTGGCCTTATAGGTAAACAGGTCTTTGACTTCTGGGTGTGGATGGTCTTTGCTGAATCGGGCCATCACCGGATTCATCTCTGTAAAAGCATGCCCCTCTTTTAACAGGACAAAACAAAGGGTGCCTCCACGTGCACCGCCCCAGGACTCCAAGCCAAGGCCGCCGGAAATGGAATCATTTTTTAAAGTTGCCCAGGAGGCCAGAATTTCTTGTTTGTAGTCGGTGTTGTGGGGTAAATCCTGGAGGACACCCACTACTCGTAGGTCAGTACGGTTGTCCTTACGGATTATTTTGCCTAGGGCAGGTTTGTTGCCGAAATACTTGAGTGCCAGTTTTTCGGTGATCAATGCGGTGTTGGGGTGTTCCAGCGCCTTTAGGTCGCCCTGCACGAGGGGCAGATCAAGGATGTCAAAATACTCGGGTTGAATCCAGGCAAATTTTTCTTGCTCTTTGTATTTGTCCTTGTCCCCCTTGTTATTGTTGATGCTGATGAGTACTTCGTCTTCACCCATCACCATGGCCGCTTTTTCCACAAAGGCACATTCATCCCGCAGGGTGGATGCCATGGGGTTTGGTGCTCCCGGAAATGGGAAAAAACCATCTGTTTTGACATCCATCACGATGCGCATGATGCGATCGGCTTTAGTATGGTAGGTGTCAAAATTGGTATGGTGCTGGATGAGGGCAAAAATGAGGATGCTGCAGCCAATACTCAGGCCCAGCCCGAGAATGTTGAGTAGGGCGTAGTCGCGGTGTTTGGCGAGTTTGCGGGTGATGAGTTTGAAATAGTTTTGAAGCATGTTGGTTTACTTTAGAGCATTGAAAGGAGAAGCTCAATTTTTGTACCAAGTATGTATATTTTTGATTTTTAGATTTTTATGAATTTTGTGGGAATGGAGAAGTGTTCGGTTTTGAACAGTGATGTCCGCATGGCTACGAACATTTGGAGTGATAAAAGCTTAAACCTTTTCCAATTGTTTTGTATTTCAGGGCTCAAATAAAACAAGTTAAAAATGCTTACCTCGATAGAAGGCTTTTATGAAAATGGAGAAATTCATTTGGATGAAATTCCTCTGATCAAAGATAAAATCAAGATAGTGGTGACCTTTTTATCGAAAATAGAGGTCAATCCAGCGCCAAAACGCCGCTTAGGTAGTTTTAGACCAACCAACTACAAAACATATTTTGACAAGACAATGAAATT
Source organism: Haliscomenobacter sp. (assembly GCF_033763495.1). Lineage (GTDB taxonomy): Bacteria > Bacteroidota > Bacteroidia > Chitinophagales > Saprospiraceae > Haliscomenobacter. Next base: position 10,365 of record NZ_JANRKL010000102.1, read on the forward strand.
CCTGTAATTTGCACAAAAGATAAAACATGATCGTCACCATCGAAACTTCGGGCATTCAAGAGGTTGAGCAACTGTTGTTGGTGCTTAAGTCATTGAATATCAAGAGCGTGAAAATACAGGAATCGCCAACAAACCCAAAGCCTATCATCACCAGAGGGAATAAAAAATTAGACCCAAAAGAACTTTTTGGCATTTGGCAAGGCAAACCAAGGACAATTGAGCAAATACGCTCAAATGCTTGGACCCGCAACTGGAACATTTGATATGGTGCTCTGCGATACAAATATCTTCATTAGTGCCTTCAACGGGAGGGCTGATACAATCTACCAGCTGGGTGAAATTGGCTTGGAGGAGATTGCTTTGTCTGCCGTTACCGTTATGGAACTCTTACAAGGTATGGGCAACAAGAAAGAACTTGCCAAAATGAAAAAGAAGATAAAATATTATGACACCGTGCAAATTGATGAAACGATATCGCAAAAAGCAATTGAGTTTATTGAAGCCTATAAACTAAGTCATGGTTTGCAAATACCCGACGCAATCATCGGAGCAACAGCCGTTGTACATCAGATTCCGCTGTATACATACAATTTAAAGGATTTTGATTTTTTGCCAGGAATCATCTTGTATCAACCTGCTTGAAAATTCCCCATTCCCAAATTTTTCCCTACCTTTACCCCAATCCAAAGACCAAACCCTCGTATTCTTTCCAGCCACCCATGAACCTGAGACGCCCCTACATCCTCGAAACCTTATCACATTCAGGTCATGTTACAATTTCCCCTTAAGATTTGCCTGAGCCTGGTACTGGCATCCTCGGGTTGTGCCCCTGCGGCCGAAAAACCCAAAGCTGCCGTAGCGGCCAAGGTAGTGGTGGCCAAGCCCATCGCCCCCGCCCCAAAAGACACCATCCCTAGGCCGGCGGATTTGGACCCGGCCCAATATCCCTACATCGATTTTGGCGCCAATGTCATTGAGCGCAAAGAAAGTTTGGAACCCTTTTTCAAACGTTTGGACGACCTGCGTACGGGTAAGTCCAATCAGGTGCGCATTTTGCACATTGGTGATTCGCACATTCAGGGTGATTATTTCACTGGTTGGATGCGGGCTTTTTTCCAGTACGAATATGGTGCAGCTGGGCGCGGTTTGGTTTTTCCTTACCGTCAGGCCGGAAGTTACAACGCCCGCGATGTAAAGAGTAGTGCAACGGGCAGCTGGCTGGGACGCAGAAGTACCTTCCAAAACACCGAAGTGCCCGTTGGCATCAGTGCGATGGGGATGCGTACCTACTCCGAAAACTTTGAACTCGACCTTTTTCCTCAAGATCGTTATGGGCTAGATCAACGTTTCAATTCGGTGACCATTTTTCACGAAAAAGGCCCGGAAATATTTGACATGTTGCTCGAAACCGGCAATACCCCCCAGGTTAGCCCACCCAAACCCACGGGTAGCAAAGCCATTGCCGCCAGCGTGGTCAGCAGACCGATTATTCCCCCCACCACGACCAAGCACAAAGTGCGTCCCGGGGAGTCCTTGTACAGCATTTCGCATAAATACCGCTGCAACATTGTGGAACTCCGCAAACTGAACAACCTGAACAGCAATTTGATTCACCCCGGTGATAACCTGACCATACCCGCTTCAAAACTGGTAACTCCGCCACCTGCCCCAGGCCCGGTTCCAGATCTGACTACTTTTGTTACCGCTGGTTCAAAAGTGGTGGCTGGTGCCGTTGATGCCAATCAACCCTTTCATAGCATAGTTCATCTCGATACCCTCACAAATTTGTTGCGCTTGAAGGGCCTGAAACGCCAGCCCCGGCAGGAACGGGCTACTTTGTTTGGATTTGTGCTCGAAAACAATACCCGTTCAGGTGTATTGTACTGTGCGGCAGGGGCCAATGGAGTGACGTATTACCACTACAACCACGCCGAATACTTTGTAGATCAGGCGAGCATGTTGTATCCAGATCTCATCATCATTACCCTGGGTACCAACGAATGTTTTTTGCCAGCTGGCAAAATGGCTGAGGTGGATCGGGAAGTAGGTGCTTTTTTGGGCAAACTGAAGGCGAAAATGCCCCAAGTGCCTATTTTAGTGACCATTAACCCAGATGTACTAAAAAATAAATCGGTGGAGAATACCATAGGTTTGCAGGTTCGCGATATCTTGCGCAGGCAAACGCAAGAACACAATGTAGCCATGTGGGATTTGCACCAAATCATGGGTGGACTGGGCTCGATGCGCCGCTGGCGTTCCGAGAATCTTGCGCAAGCTGACGGAATTCATTTTACCGAACGAGGATATTTAGTGAAGGCGCAATTGCTGTACGATGCGCTGAAAAAAGCCTATGCCGCCAATTAACTGGACCGACTTTTCAGGATTGTGGACTTATGTAGCATCCAGGCCCCTGCTGTTTAGCAACCTGGAGTTCTTCATACTGTTTTTTATTTTTTACACCTTGTACTTGTTGTTGCTGCGCAGTTTCAACCTGCGTTTACTGCTTACTACCATTTTTTCCCTGTTTTTTTACTACAAATGCACCGGAGGGCCAGTGAATTTGTGGGTTTTGTACACCTATCCTTTCATGCTCCTGATATTTTCTACGGTGGTGGACTTTTTCCTGGGGCACTTTATTTACAAGGCCAATGGCAAGGGTGGCAAATTGTTCTTTTTGATCCTTAGCCTGGTCTTCAACCTGGGGATGCTGGTATATTTCAAATACACCAACTTTTTCATCGGCATCTTCAATTACTCTTTTCATACCGATTGGGCGTTGCAAAACATCTATTTGCCCGCCGGGATTTCATTTTTTGTGTTCCAGACCTTGAGTTACAGCCTGGATGTGTACCGGGGCTTGATCAAACCAGTCAGCTCCGAGATGAAAGACTTCCACTCTTTTTTGCGCAGCTTTTTGGACTTTGGTTTTTTTGTAACCTTTTTCCCACAATTGCTGGCCGGGCCAATCGTTCGGGCCTACGATTTTTTGCCCCAAATCCGCCGCAAGCCCATCCTGAGCAACCAACAAATGAGCCGGGCGCTGATCCTGATCATGGGCGGATTGTTGAAAAAAACGATCATTTCCGATTACATCAGCATCAACTTTGTAGACCGGGTTTTTGAAAATCCATCCCTGTATTCCGGGCTGGAAAACCTGATGGCGACTTATGGTTACGCCATCCAGATTTATTGCGATTTTTCGGGTTATTCTGATATGGCCATTGGTTTGGCCCTGTTGTTGGGCTTCACCTTGCCGGACAACTTTCATACGCCTTATCGTTCGAGCAGCATCCAGGAGTTTTGGCGGCGCTGGCACATTTCCTTGTCCAGTTGGTTGCGCGATTATTTGTACATTTCTCTGGGTGGAAATCGCAAGGGGAAGTTTTTTACCTATTTCAACCTGATGATCACCATGGTGCTGGGCGGTTTGTGGCACGGTGCCAGCTGGGTCTTTATTGCCTGGGGGGCGCTGCACGGCATTGCGCTGGCGATTGATCGGGCCATGTCGGGCAAAAGCCGTTTTTGGGGCAACCCGGCCATGCGCGCCTTTATCATCGTGGTCATGGTGCAGGGGACTTTGCAGTTTATCCTCTACACCCTGTCCTCGAGTGGAGGAATCACTCCTGAACAAATGTCAAGTTTGACCTGGGCCAACCTCGCCTTTTTCAGCTTATCCCTTTTGCTCACTTTGTTGGCGACTGTGGTGGATGTGATGAGCAACCGGCTGATTATTGGCCCCTGGGTGGGTACTTTTTTGACCTTCCATTTTGTTACTTTCTGCTGGATTTTGTTCCGGGCCGGGGCTTTGAATAACCCTAATCCGCCCTTGGACACTACGGCGGCGGTACTGACTCAAATTGGTTCTTCCTTACATCCAGAATTGTGGGGACAGTTGTGGGATGGCTACAAGCAGGTCTTGTTGTTGATTGGCCTGGGCTATTTGTTGCACTTCTTGCCCACCCGCTGGTACAATTTCTGGGATGGTTTGTTTGAGCGCAGCCCGGCTCCGGTGAAGTCGCTGGTATTGGCCTTTATCGTTTGGCTGGTGATTCAGACGGCGAGTGCAGAGGTGGTACCGTTTATTTATTTCCAGTTCTAGTGTTGTGAGTACGTATCTGGGGTGATTCCTTTAGTGCCTTCGGTTTCTTGGGTGGTGAAGATTTTTTCTTTTCATCACCTAAGAAACCAAAGGCACCTAAGAGCCACCTTAGAAGGGATCAATCCTCCGCTTCCAAAAAGGCATTCGAGATCGCCTTAAACGAAATCTTCCGATCCGCGCTCCGCAGTACCAAACCTTCCCGTCCCGCCTTTTCATTCAAGATCGAAGGCCCATCCGCCATCTTTAGCAAGTCCTCCACTTTGGCAGGCAACTGAAAATCGGCGCTGATCAACGGCACCATCTGCAAATCATTCTTCCCGCAAAAATCCGATGTTTTTTCGTAGGAATAAAAACGGTGCTGATCAATGTCAAACACGTGGAAAACAAACAAGTGTTGCCCCCGTAGTTTGTACATGTTTTTTTGAATGCCTTCCCCGATCATTTCACCCTGAATGGCCAGGTTTTGCTGACCCAGTTTTTGCTGCAACTGCGTTTCAGCGGCGACCTTCCAGTACGAATTGGGGTCTTCATCCGACAATTCCCAGTTGCGCGAACAGATGCCGAAATGGCCATTGCGCTGGTAGGCGGTAAAGGAGGTGCCATCCAGCTTTTCGGTGACCACAAAAGACAAACCCTGCCAGCTGGCAAATTCTTCCAACAAGTTTTGCACCCGCTCCTCATCCGTTTTGGGGATAAAGCCAGGGAAAGGCCCGATCACCTTACCCGTCAAATCGGCTGGAATGGGCGGCTCATATTTGTCTACCCGCAGGCGTTCGGTCAGGTCGGTGCCTACTGGCTCTGCGGGATCCACTTCGGGAAACCAGTGCAGTGGCAAAAACAAACCCTGCGACAACTGCCCCCGCAAACGGATGGTGCGCAGCCGAAACCCTTCAGCATCGCCCATTTTGCGCAACGAGGATTTGCGCAGAAATTCAAAACGAGGATCATCGACGGGTAAAAAAGAATCGATTTCAAAATAAACTCCCTTTTGCCCAAGCTGAACTTCACCAATTTTAACCACACAAGTCCAACCATCAACTACGGCTACCTGAATGGCATCTGCGCCAGGAATGGCTTGTAATTCAGTGCATTGACGAATGCTGGCCAATTTTCGATTCATGAAAATGTGTTACTTTTAAGGAGGTTTTGAAAAAACACCCAACGAGATTTTGTAAAAATGAGTTCCTCGACAAAAAAAATAATCAATTTCTCCGTAACCTTTTCCATTTACCCAAGTAACCTAAAAAAGAAAGCACACAAAATAAATGCAGCGCACACCTCACCCAACTGACGAAGAACTGATGGTACAGCTTGCCGATGGCAAGTTGGATGCTGCTGCCGTGTTGTTTCAACGCTATAAGGTCAATTTGTTCAACTTCTTTCTGCGCCAGGGCATTGCCCGGGATGCTAGTGAAGATTTGGTGCAAAACCTCTTCGAACGGGTGATCAAGTACCGCCAAAGTTACCGCAAAGGAATGGCCTTTCGGGCCTGGTTGTACCAAATTGCGCGCAATGTACAAGCCGATTGGCAAAGAAAAGGCGGCAAAATGATCCAGGAAGAGATCAGCCAGTACGAAAACCGCCCAGAACTACCTGAAATGGGCCTGGGGCGTGAAGAGAATCTGGTAATGATGGAAAAAGCCATGCAACAATTGCCGCCGGAGCAACTGGAAATTTTGTTGCTGACCCGCTATCAAAAGATGAAGTACGTCGAGGTGGGTGAATTGATTGGCTGCTCGGAGGGTGCAGTGAAACTAAAAGTATTCCGCGCCCTGCAACAATTGCGCAGCCTTTATTTTAAACTCGAACAACTATGATGATGCACGATAAAACATCCTTGCTCCTGATGGAATACCTCGAGGGCACTTTGTCTCCGGAGGCACGTCAGGAACTGGAAATACAACTGGCTCAAGACGCAGAACTGCGAAAAGGCCTGGAAGAATTACAAATGCTGTGGACGCAAATGGAACAATTGCCGGAGCAGCAACCTTCTGCGGCGTTGGACCAGGGCTTTAATGATTTTTTACGAGCAGAAAAAAGCAAAGTGCAATCACCCAACTGGCGTGGGAGGATTTTTTCCTTCCACGTACTTCCTCGCATTGAATTGCAGGCGGCGGCAGCTGTAGCATTGGTGCTGGTGGGGCTCGGTTTTGGCTGGTTTTGGCGCATCAATCAGCGACAACAAGCGGAAATCAGGGCTTTGCGCAATGAGATGCACAGTACCCAAAAAATGCTGGTGCTGGCCATGTTGGACAAACCCAGCGCCAGTGACCGCATCCAGGCAGTGAACGTCCTGGAGCAACAACAAAAGGCAGACCCCGAAGTGATCAAAGCTTTGATCCATACCCTGAATTTTGACGACATGGTCAATGTGCGCATGAAAGCGGCACAGGCCCTGAGTACATTCAATGAAGATCAAATGGCTCGTAAAGCCTTGATCAGCAGTTTGGCCACGGAACAAAGTCCCGAAGTACAAATCACCATCATTGAAATTTTGGTCGAGTTGGGCGACAAGCGGGCAGTGCCTACCCTCCGTTCGGTTTCTGAGGACCAAAAACAGATGGATTTTGTACGAGAACAAGCGGCTAGTGGAGTGGAACGACTCTTGTGAAAGTTGAGAAGTTGAGGGGTTGAGTAATCGGTCGCTGAGCGGAGCCGAAGCGCTGATCACTCAACTCCTCAACTTCTCAACCAACTTTATACTTTTCAAAATACCAAAATCATGAAGTATTTTTTCGCCCTGGGCGCAGCGCTGCTGTTGCTCACCCCGGCTACGTTTGCCCAAAAAACGTTCAAAAAAGCCTTCACTGGCTCTTCGCCTAAAGTGAGCATAATGATTGAAAAAGCGGAAATTGAAGTAAGTGGCTACAGTGGCAACGAAATTCAAATTGAAGCCGATGGCACTTTTCCTGGCCCACCCGAACGCGCCAAAGGGCTCAAACCCTTGTACAACAGTGCCGAAGACAACACGGGCATTGGGCTCGAAATCAAGGAAGCCAGTGGCGTGATGACTGTCAAAAAAGCCAGCTACCACGAAGCCAAGTACAAAATCAAGGTACCCAACAATGCGGATGTCAAAGTGGAAGTGATGGACTGGAACAGAAGTGACCTGGACATCAAGGACATCAGTGGCGAGTTGGAAATCATTGGTAAAAGTTCGGACATCAAGCTTACCAATGTAACTGGCCCAATTGTATCCAACACGGTAAATGGCAACACCGAGGTCGTTTTCACCAAAGTCAACCAAAGCAAACCCTGTCACATCAGCACCATCAACGGCTTTGTGGATATAACCATGCCCGCCGATACCAAGGCAAAATTGGAAATGTCGACCATCCGCGGTGAAATTTATTCGGATTTGGACATCAAGTTTACTTCAGATGAAAAAAGTAGAGGAATTCCTGCTATCCGACGCAACATTTCAGGTGCCAGCCTCAACGGTGGTGGGGTAGAATTGACCATCAAATCCATCAACGGCGATTTGTACTTGCGCAAGAAATAGTTCAGAGTCCATCTTTCTTCCTCATACCTAACTCAGTTCCTATCATGAAAAATCTGATCTTTTTGTGCCTGATCCTCTTGTCGGGTTGTACGGGGCATGCCCAAAATTCACCTACCGCTCCAGCTCAAACCCAAAGTAAAAGTGGAGACGCAACGGACTTTACTTACTCCATGCCCAGCGGCAAAAAAGCGGTGTTGAAACTGCCTTTTGCCCGTACCATCACGGTAAAAACCTGGGACAAGGCCGAGCTGAAACTCACCACCATCCTCAAAACCACCCGTGAGGAATACAAAAAAATCCACACCATGGAAGCGGTGGATGGCCAGGAGGAGCTCAATATCAAGACTGATTTCCAGAAGGATTTTTTCCGTGATAAAGACTGGAACAAGGATCGCTCTTTTTGGTGTAACAATTGTGACTCCTTGTTGAATGCCGGAGTAAGCAACATCGATTGCTACTGTTTGCGCATCGACTACGAAATCACCCTCCCTGCCGGTACCTCGCTGGCCTTGGAAAGCATCTCCGGTGACATTGAAATACGCGGCCACAATGGCCCTCTGCGCGCCAAAACCATCAGCGGATTTGTGGATATAGATCGTACGGCCAATACGGCGGCAACCTTGGAATTTAAAAGTGTAACCGGAGAAATTTACACCGATTTTGACATCGACTTGAGTGGAAACAGCTCGGCTTACAGCAAAAAAGTAGCGGCTAGCATCAATGGCGGTGGCAGCAGCGTACGCGCCGAATCGGTGAGTGGAGACATTTTTTTCCGCAAACGGGGGAAATAGTATTGAAGAAATAAATGCTCAACTTGAAATCCATTTACCCCTATATTTCAACATTCATTTTTAAAATATCGGGGTAAATGGTTCACCTTATTTCGGCTCAATCAAATCCCACAAATTCCCGTACAAATCCTCAAACACCGCCACCGTGCCGTAAACCTCCTCGGCAGGTTCTCTTACAAAGCGAATGCCCTCACTTTGGTAATGCCGATAATCCCGCCAAAAATCATCGGTGTGCAGAAATAAAAAGACCCGGCCTCCGGTCTGGTTGCCGATGCGACTGCGTTGTTCTTCACCGACTCCTTTGGCGAGCAAAAGGCAACATTCCCCTTGCCCTTTGGGAGCCACCATCACCCAACGTTTGGTTTCGCTTAGTGCTGTGTCTTCCAGGAGCTGAAAGCCCAGTTTTTGGGTATAAAAATTGACGGCTTCGTCGTAGTCGTCAACCACCAGGGCGATGTGGGCGATGCGTTGATTCATGTTTTTTTTGAGGTAAAAATAATAGCGATGGCCGATAAACCTAGCAATGGCTCACCTGGACTTGGCTTTTGTGGTTTCACAAAGTTTGAGCCACATATTCCCGGGGTGAAACCCCCGTCACTTTTTTAAAGGCCCGATTGAAAGTGGCCTTGGAGTTAAAGCCGCTTTCCAGGCCAATCCCCAATAGCGAAAGGTGTGCCACAGCAGGATCAGCCATCAGGCTTTTCACCGCTTCCACCCGGTAGGTATTGACATAGTCGTTGAAGTTTTTTTCAAAAACCCGATTGATGACGGCTGAAAGGACTGAGGAATTGGTGCCCAATCGACGCGCCAAATCGGCAAGGGCCAGCTCGGGTTCCAGGTACATTTTTTCAGTTTCCATCAAACGGGTCAATTGTGCTTGCCAGTGTTGCAGTTCTGCTTCGCTGAGTTTATCGGTTTTGGCCACCTCCGGGTTCGGGGTATTTTGAGTGGAGGGCTCAAAGACCAGTTGGCGGGGTTGGGTTTGGGTATAGCCTGCAATGCTGAGGTAATAAATCAATCCGGCATTGAACAGTTCATCCCACCAGTCGTGCCAAAAATCCAGGTTCAGCCACAGGTCGATCAAAGTCATGCTCCAACCAATGACACTGGATAAGAAATAGGCCAGCAAAAAATTGCGGAACCAATCAAAACTCAGCAACTCCGGGTTAGAAAATTGGGTAGGCGACCAGGATCGGTATTGACGGTACAACTGGTAGGCCCAGTAAAAATACAAGGTAGTCAGGGTGAAAGACAAAATAGCTTCCACGTATTGGATGCCCCAGGTGAAGTGTACCTCGGTTTTCCACCATTCAACAAAATTGGCCCCTTGGGAAAACACCAGCAAGTGATAGACAATAAAGAGGGCAAATGGTGCCACATGCCACAGATCCTGCCAACGCGGTTGCCAGTGTGTATTGAATTGGCTTTTTAGGTAAAACCAGCTCAAGGCTGGGATCAATAGATTAAAGTTCCGGGGAAAAAACTCCAAAGTAGTCCACAAGATATCAATCCCGGCAAAGCCCAGCATGTACTCCCAAATCTCGAACGTGAATGCGGCGATCAACACGCCAAACAGCCCATCGGACCAGCGCCCGTGCCGCCAAGCCCTTAGCCAGAACATGCCTGCGTAAATCCAGCCCTGGATAAAGGCAAAAAGCAATGGGGTGGAATACAGGTTGAAGTTGAATTGCATGAAGGTAGCTTATATCCGAATCAAATAAAGGTTCTTTTCTTGGTCTACGGTCAGGATTAAGGATTCTTTGACCCGTTTGCCTTCCCAGTAGGGTGCGTCACAGCGGTACAACTTAGTGCCCACTGGGTAACTTACTCGATAAACACTACTCCAACTCAGCTTACGGCTAAAGCCTACATTGAAATTTTGTTCATCACCCGGGATTTCGGCTCGGATGTACACCTGTTTGCCGATCATCGATTTTCCGGCTACTTTGAAAGTGACCATGTCTAAACCTGATTTTTGTGCAAAGGTTTCCACTTCGGGTTGTTCTTTGATTTTTTCCAGGCGGTAAATTTCTTCGTATTTTTCAGCCCAGGCTGCATCCAGCCATTGTTGGTGGCTGATTTCATAGGTTTTACCAAGGTTGATTTTTTGGCCTGCATCGGCGGCAGTGATCACTCGGATAAGTTGCCACTTGGCTTGTCGCTTTTCATAAATGCGCGTGCCAACTGGCATGTTCACCGCATGGCTGCTTAGCCCGCCCAGGTGATAGCCGTAGCCGCTGGCTTTGGATTGGGTGTAATCGAAGTAGCGAATGTCGATGACCTTGGTGCTCAGTCCCGGATTCGCCAGAGTGAAACTAACCCGAACAGGGTTGCTGGTACTCTGAGCAGCAAGTTGAAGGCTGAAAAAAAGCAGGGTGCAATGCGCAACGATCTTGTACATGGTACAGCGATTTTAATGTGAATCAATGGGACAAAGATTCGACGCTGAAATGGTCTGAATGCTGCAAATCAAAATTTGAGACGCCTCAATTTTAGTTTGATACTATTTTCCGCTCTACCCGGCGCAGTTTTGCACCTGCTTCCCGTGCTATCCCTTGTATGGATTGTATACTCAGACCACTGATTCCTTTTTCCTGTAAAAAACGATGCAGGGCTGTACTTATAGTTGAAGAAACGGCCTGAAAATCTTCACTTTCCAACTCCAACTGCAATTCCAATGCCCCCACCTGCCGCAAACGATAAGCCCGAAAATCTTCGGCACACCGCGCAATCACCCGGCAAATCAGGTCTGGAAAAACCCTGATCATTTCCCCACCAGCTCCAGGAAATACCAAAATATCATCCTCCCGCCCTTCAATCCGTTCCAAGGCAGTGAAGCAAGACCCACAGGGGCAAGGCTCCTTTTTTTCCACCAATACATCGTTCAATTCGTACCGAACGATCGGCTGCGAGCTACGCGTGAAATCTGTAATGATGGGGATGAAGCGCGTCTCGTCGAGGTATTTTTTTTCAAAAATGGCGATGTCCTCGTTCAGGTGCAGGGTGCCATGTGCGCAGGTAACGGCCAGGAAGCCTTCGGTACATTGGTAGACTTCACGCAGGGGAACCGCAAAGGTTTTTTGGATGAATTGTTTGTCCGCGTCATTCAGCACCTCCGCAAAAGAAATGAGCAAGTGTGGTTGGATGTTGACGCTGCCCGCTAGTTGTGCCTCGGCAATGGCACTCAATATTGAAGGTTGGGCGGCCAAAATATGGGGCTGAAAATCGGCTAACGCTACGAGCAATTTTTCGATGGGTTGAAAAATATCAAAAAAGCGAAACTCCAAACTGGCCGATTGCACCGAGCTGTACAAATTGCTGTTGGCACGCAGAAAAAAAGCCACTTTTTGGCGCTTGAAAAATTGGATGGGTACAACTCGGCGCAAGACCATAGCTGTCCATTGTGCCCTTTCCGTGGCTGAGACCAGAAACAGGCCACGGGTGCCGCTAGTGCCAGTTGACAAACCGACCGTGGCACCTTTAAGTTCAGGGCTAAAATCCCGTTCAACTTCCGCTTTCAGCGCCAGCTGCATGGCTTCTTCCCGCTGGATGCCCAGGGTGTTGATTTGGTCAAAATTAGCCATGAAGGTGGCTTTGTTCATCATGGGGAAATCGGCTAAGTCAGCTTTTTGCTGAGCCAGTTCCCGGTAAAAGGGAGAGTGGGAGAGAATTTTTTTCCTAAACCTTTGCCATTTACGCTGCTGAAAACGCTCCAAAACCTTGCGCTGCCGAAAAGTGCCGCGAAGGGTATAGATGACCAGGAAATAAATGATTTTGAGTTTGAACATTTTTGACTTTTCAGCGGAGGTACTAACGCTTTAATGCTACAGTTTTTTATCCATCAGCCACACCTTTGGGCGTTTAACTCGGAGGACATGAATTGCCACGTGCTTTAGCGCGTGGATGGGGATTATCTCTATTGATGGGCTTTAGCCCAAGCCTTAATTTTGAATCCAGGGCTGAAGCCCATTTTTTAAAAATCCTGCTATCCACGCGCTAAAGCACGTGGCAATTCATGTCCTTCGCTTCTGGTATACAAAAATGCCCCATGGTAAGCCTATCAACTTTACTTTGTGTACATCACCAGCGCTTCCTGCTCGTTAAGTATATCGTACAAATGCTCGTGGTACTCTGGGAAATTGGGCAAATTGTTGTGTCCGCCCCCTTCGATGGTGATGAGGGTGCTACGGTCGGCGCTGATTTCGTGCAGGCGTTTGCCTTGAGCATAAGAAATCAGACGATCCTTATTGCCGTGGATGATGTAAATCGGGCAGGTCACTTTTTTGATGAATTGGTCGCTGCGCAAGTGGTAACGCAACAAATAGCGCAAGGGCAGCCACCACCCATACTGCCGAATTTGGTGGTAAAAACTGAAATAAGGTGAATCCAGAATCAACATCCTTGGATCATTCCAGGAGGCTAACCTGGCACCAATCCCACTACCGAGGGAGCGGCCATAAATGATAATCTGGTGTTCGGGATATTCCTTGCTCAGCCATTTGTACACCGTTTGGGCATCGTTCAGCAGGATACTTTCGGTGCGTCTGCCTTTACTTTTGCCAAAACCTCGGTAATCAATCATGAAAAAATCGTAACCCTTGCTGACAAAATCTTTGGCGAATTTGCCCCAACCTTTGAGGCTGCGCGAATTGCCTTTGAGGTAAAAAACCACCCCTTGCGAATTGGGTACCTTAAACTGCAGGGCATTGATCACCCCGCCGTCCTCCATCTCAAAAGTATGCTCGGTGAAAGGGAAAGGGTAACGGTATTCAAAGTTTTTGGGCAACATCTCCGGACGAAAGAAAAAATAGTCCTGGAAAAAATAAAAAAACAGACACAACCCCCCGTAAATCACGGCAGGCCAGAACAAAATATTCGCCCAAAAAAATGGTGATAACAGCATATGCATCGTAGGGGGCCCCTCGCGGGTGCCCTTTGGTTTTTCAAATATTCGGATTCCGCTCCCGCGCCTTGCGATACGCCCGTACCCCCATCATCAGCAAAACCATAAAGCCCATGATTCCCACCAGCGCATAGGCAAAATCCAGAGCATTTCGGTAAACGGCTAGCAGCACAATTGCCAGCAAAAAAACGGTGGGCACTTCATTGAGCAGTCGCCAACGGTGGGAACTCATGCTGAAGTCGCCTCTTTCCAGTTTGACAATCATTTTTTTGCACCAAAGGTGGTAATAAGTCAGGCCCAGGAGCAACACGAGTTTGATGTGCAACCAAGAATTGACTTTGAACCATTCCCAGCCATACAGAAAGATCATGGCCAGGCCACAAACCCAGGTCAGCATCATCGCCGGGTTACAAATGATCTTGTACACCCGCTGCTCCATCAGGTTGAATTGCTGGGTGAGGATGTCGCGTTTGGGTTGGGTTTCATCGTGGGCTTCGCGGTGGTACACAAACATGCGCACCAGGTAGAACAAACCGGCAAACCAGGCTACAAAACCGACAATGTGTAAGGATTTAAACAAAAACAACATGGAAAAGGGTGTAAAAACAAGTGAATGGGCAGTTACAAGAAGACCTTGAATTATGGCCCATCGACAAGTCTGATGAATTTTACGAAAATTAGTGATTTGTGATACATTATCCAATCATAAATTGATCTAAATTGCCCACAAATAATCATACACTCCCGATGGACTTTCAAAAAGACGTAATCGAACGCAGCTACAGCATCCCCGTAGTCATTGATTTTTGGGCCGAATGGTGTGGCCCTTGTCGGGTTTTAGGCCCTGTCATTGAAGAAATGGCAGCAGAGCAGGCTGATCGCTGGGCGTTGATCAAAATAGATACCGAGGAATATCCTGAAATGGCGCAAGCCTTTGGAATCAAAGGTATTCCGGCTGTTAAAATGGTTTTTGAAGGCAAAATCATCGCCGAGTTTTCGGGGGCCATTCCGCGTGCCCAAATCCAAAAATGGCTGGATACACACCTACCCCAAATCGCCGAGGCAGAGGAGGTGGAGGAAGGACAGGAGGACTTGAACGCCCTCATCGAAGCAGTGGAAGCAGGTTATCCCGGAGCGCTCGAAGCCTTGGTGGAGGTGGTGGAAGAAAATCCGGAAATCCTGATTGCCCGCATCACCCTGGCCAAACAGCTCTCGATTCCTGACCCAGCCACGGCCCGTCAACTCGTTCATGACATTACCCTCGACCACGAACTGGCCGAAGCAGCTGCCGATATCCGCACCATCGCCGACTGGATTCAAAGTGTTCCTTCCGATGTTTCCCCCGCCGCAGTAGCCATGGGCGAAGCGCAGGAACTGGCCTTGGCGGTTGATTACGAAGGTGCCATCAAAAAAATCATCGAAGCGGTGATGATTGATAAAACGTTCAACAACGATCAACCCCGCAAAACGGCCATTGCGCTGTTCCGCACCTGGGGCGTGCAAAATCCGTTGACGGTGAAGTACCGGAAGCGGTTTGATATGGCGTTGTATTAGTGACGAATTATTCGAATGACGAATGACGAATTTGGGGCGTTGCTCCTAAAAATTGGGCTCAGCGCCCCAAATTCGTCATTCGTCACTCGAATAACTCGTCATTACTTATTACTTATTGCTTCTTGCTTTTTTTATAGACGCAACAGTTATTGCTAACAGTTCATTAGCTTCTTTCCAAACTGGAGTAAGCTCTTTTTTACAATTCGGATACAGGCTTGCCAAGATTTCAAGCCAGTACATGGTTTCGTCTAATTCCTCCTCTACAATTTTCATTTTGTTGATGAAATCTGCTTGAGATTTTGCCCTACAAGCAGCTCGATAATTTGCTCCAGTGGAGCTAGCTGAGCGGATGATTTGTCCTTGGATAATTTTATACTCAGTACCTTTTGGTAACTCTCTGGCAAATAAAATAACTTGAATTGCAAATTCTTTAAAGCGGTTTTTTAATTGTTCGATGTCCATTGGGGGAACTTTTGGGAAACACTTTTAAATGCTGAACGATTCTAATGACGAATTTTTCGAATGACGAATGACGAATTGGGAGCGCTGCTCCTGAACATTAGAGGCAACGCTCCCATTCGTCATTCGTCATTCGAAAAATTCGTCATTCATTTGCATTTCCATTGGTAATTGGAAATCGGATACGACTTTTTCGTGTACGAAAAATGCCACCATTCTGTCCTTGTCGTCCGAAATCCTTCGGCGATCATCGCCTCCTGAAGCGCTTTGCGATTGTTGTTGATGTTGGCGGGATGCCCGGTGTAGTCGATGTAGGCTTTTTTGTCAAAAACATCAAACCCCGTTCCCATATCCAATTCTTTCCCGTTTTTGTCCAACACCGTTAAATCTACCGCTGAGCCGCGATTGTGCATGGAGCCTTTGCGTGGGTCGGCAACGTATTGAGGGTTGGGTACTTTTTTCCACAATTTCCATTGAGCAGAGTGGGGGCGGTAACAGTCGAACATTTTGAGGCCACCGTAGCCTTGGGCTTTGAGCCGCTTATGTACCCGCGAGATGGCATCCGCTACTTCCTTACGCAGGTAACACTCGCCGCAATCATAGACTTTTTCGTACATAAAATTATTGGTCGTGGCATAACGAATGTCGAGCACCACATCAGGAGCTACCGTGAGAATGTCAACCCAATCGGCATCGGGGTTAGGTGTTTGAGCCGAAAGTATTGATACTGATGGTGTAGCAAAAAAGCCAAGGATTGTGAACAAGAATTGTAGCTTCCTCATTATCAAAATTTTAGTATTCATTTAAAATAGCTTATTTTTGCGCCTTCAATTTACCCGCGCACTGAATGAACGACCAACAACGCAATAAACTGCTGTACGTCCTGAGTATTTTATTGTTGTTTCCAGCCTTGCTGATCAACCTGGGCCTGATGACCTTCATCGACGATGAGGGGATTCGCACCCTGGTGGCACTGGAGATGAAACTCTCTGGCAACTACATCACTCCAACCCTGCATGGTGAGTTTTATTACAACAAGCCGCCCTTGTACAACTGGATGTTGTTGGGCTATTTCCAACTCTTGGGGCAAATTAACGAATTTAATGCACGCATTCCAACCCTGGTGAGTTTGTTGGGTTTTGCAGCTACTGTTTTTTACAGCTTCCGCAAGCAGTATGGCACTTATACCGCCTTTGTATTAGCGATGACCTTGATCACTTGTGGGCGGATTTTGTTTTGGGACTCCCTGTTGGGTTTGATCGACATCACCTTTTCCTGGCTGGTTTTTGTGCAGTTTATGGTCATTTACCAGCAGTTTCAACGCCGCAATTGGTTGTGGCTATTTGCTTTGTCCTATCTATGTACGGCACTGGGCTTTATGCTCAAGGGCTTGCCCGCAGTGGTGTTTCAGGGTTTTACCTTATTGGCCTATTTCATTTACCAAAAAGAATTCAAACGCCTGTTTTATTGGCAGCATTTCCTGGGAGGAATGGTTTTTGTGCTGGTGGTGGGTGCTTATTACGCGGTGTATTTGCAGTACAACGAACTGGATACGGTATTTCAAACCCTGTTCACTGAATCATCCAAACGGACTGCGGTGCAATTTGGCTGGTGGCGAACCTTTTTGCACCTCTTTACTTTCCCTTTTGAAATGGTGTACCATTTTATTCCCTGGTCGATCATGATCCTGTATTTGTTGCGTCGAGACCTTTGGAAGGTGTTGAAACAGGACAATTTTATGGTCTACTGTGCCCTGATTTTTTTGGCCAACATTTGGGTGTATTGGGCATCGGTGGAGGTGTACCCGCGCTACTTGTTGATGTTTTGCCCACTGCTGTTTGGCATTTTTTTGCATTTGCACCAAAACGCAGCGCTGCAACAGCCCTGGGCTGCCAAGGTGGTAAATGGATTTATGGCAATATCAGTGGTGCTGATGGTTTTGACGCCGATTGTTCCCCTGCTTTTACCCCAAACCCAAAGCACCCCTTATTTGTATCTTAAGTCGGGTGGTTTATTGCTTCTTGCGGGAGGACTGGCTTATTTGTACCGTTACTGGAAGCCGCAGCGTTTGTTGATCATCGCAATGCTGTTGCTGGTGGGCCGGATCGGCTTCAACTGGTTTGTGTTGCCCGATCGCAATGCCAACGATTATGGCGATGCTTGCCGGAAGTCTTCAATTGAAGCCGGAAAACGTTTCCGTGATCAGGACTTATACGTTTACCGCAAAACGGGGATGCAGTGGACAAACTCCATTTATCTGACCAATACCCGTGGCAAAATCATCCCTGTAAAAAAAGAAAAAATGGACTCCAATGCCCTATATATCGTAGATCCAGGCTGGTATTTTGATGCAGTCGATTCGGTATCGGAACTCAAAGTGCGCCATGGTCACCGGCATTTCATTATTGGGACTTTAAAAGCTAAAAACTAATGCCCAGAGCATTCAATTAAGGATCATGTCAACAATCAAACTATCAGTTGTCGTTTGTGTCTACAACGAAGAAGAAAACATCAAGCCACAGATTCAGCGCATTGCTGAAGCACTGGAGGGATATGAATACGAAATGGTTTTTGTGGATGATGGCTCTAAGGACAATACCCTCAAAGAATTGTACAGTGTGGAGCATCCTCGCCTGAGGGTGGTGGAGCTGAAAAAGAACTACGGCCAAAGTTTGGCCCTCATGGCCGGAATTGATTATGCCCAAGGCGAATACGTTGCTACTATGGACGGCGACTTGCAAAATGATCCCAGCGATTTGCCACGCATGCTCAAAATAGCTGAAGAAGAAGGTTTTGATATGGTAGCGGGCAATCGCGCCAACCGCAAGGATGGTATGGTTTTGCGCAAAATCCCCAGCCGTATTGCCAACTACATCATTCGCAGTACCACCGATGTACACCTCAAGGATTACGGTTGTGCATTGAAGGTTTTGAAAGCCGATTTGGCCAAAGACCTGGGGCTGTACGGTGAACTGCACCGATTTGTACCTGTGCTCGCCCACCTCGAAGGTGCACGGATTACGCAGGTAGATGTGAAGCACCACGCCCGGCAGTTTGGCAAATCCAAATACGGCCTTAGCCGCACCTTCAAAGTCGTCAGCGATTTGCTGTTGATGCTCTTTTTCAAAAAATACATGCAAAAACCCATGCACCTTTTTGGCAATGCCGGGGTGTTTTTGTTTGTGAGTGGCTTATTGATCAATTTGTACCTGTTGGTGCTCAAACTGATGGGGGAAGACATCTGGGGACGCCCG
>NZ_JANRKL010000103.1:0-28211 GCF_033763495.1 Haliscomenobacter sp.
GTTGTTGCTGGCCAAAAAACTTCAAAACAAACTCGACAATCCCGAACTTTTGAACCTCGCAATCTTGAAAAGACAGGCGCAACGGCTTGCAGACAAAATTAGGTATTACATCAAAATTTAATCTGACAAAGTAGAACTAAGTACTACATTTGCTAAAGGTTTTATACCAAAACCACTGGCACACCCACCTCCAGGATTTTCCGTGCCCGCTCAATCGTCAGCGCACTCTTCCGCCGGGGTTGATCTGGCCGAGGAACAGTCTCAAAGGCGATCAAATGGTTACAAATGTCCCTCCAGGCAGTGCTGGCCAGGAAATTCACATCCACAATGCTGCGGTTTTGCGCCAAATCACTCAGGGCTTCGCTGAGTACCATGGCCATGTAATTTGGGCCGAGGTTCACGCCCATGGCAATGGCTAGGGCCTGGGTTTCCAGGTCGCGCAAAACAGTGGACACCGGCGTTTGTATCCTAACGCCATTCGCCAAATTCAAATTCAGCATCGCACCCAGCGAAGGCACGGCATACAAGGCATTGGCCACCCGGTATTGCTCCACCACCAACTCCTGTACAAAACCCGCCTGAATAAACGGCACAAACAAGTCGGACTGGGATTTGATGTATTCCCATAGCTGCACTTGATTGACAATAGTTGGTGCCGAGGCCACACTGACCTGCCCGTTCCTGACCGTAATCCCGGCCCTTTCAAAGGTTTGTTGGAATTGTAGCGGAGCATAGGTTTTCATGCTTTGCAACAACTGATTCAAACTGAATTTGGCGGCAAACTGGATAAAGCCGTAGGAAAAAATGCCTACGTCATACGTATTGATCGCATCGTAGTGCCCTTCTACTTTTTTACAAAACTGTAAGGCATTGAAAATTTTTGGCGTCAATCCAGCGGCGGCAATGGCTGCATGGGTAGGCACCGCACGGGCCTGACCCGAAAGGCTATAGCCATTCGGTTTTCTGATGAGTTTGAAGGTGCGGACTTCATTGCTGAGCAAACGAATGTCCAGATAAAGGTTGTAAGCGGTGTCTTCCCGGCGACCAACTAGGGCTGAATTGCTCGAAGGAAGAGGGTTTGGATTTGGCGTAGGGTTAGGCGTAGGTGTTGGTGGTGTAGGAACTGGGGGATTGACCACTACTGGCGGCTTGACCACAGGCGGTGGCGTGGGTGGCAAGGGTGTTATCGGTGGAAAAGTGTTCCCCCCAACACTGACACTGACCTTAAGCACCTGCCCTATGCTCAGAGCATCACTTTTAAGGTTGTTGAGGCTGCGTAAGGCAGTTATAGTGGTGTTGTTTTCACGGGCGATTTTGCTCAGGGTATCACCTTTGACTACGGTGTAGTTTTTAAAATTCTGAGGGCTCACGGGTGTGGTGATGGGCTGGTTGCTGCCAATGCGCAAAACCATACCCACACTCAGCGCGTCGGATTTGAGGTTATTGTCTTTTTTGATTTGCTCTACCGACACTTTGTAATTGATGGAAATGCGGTAGAGGGTTTCACCAGCTTTGACCACGTGCTGTGAGCTGGAGGAGTCGAACAAGCTGCGGGATTTGGCAGTGACTGGGCTGTCATCGTCCTCTTCTACTCGGATGAGGAGGCTTTGACCTAGAAACAATTGACTGGATTGCAAGCCGTTATGGGCTTTTAGGTGGCGGACTTTGATGTCGTATTGACGAGCGATGCTGGTTAGTGTGTCGCCGGGGGCGACTGGGTGGATGGTGGTGGTCATTGGTCGTGTTTTCCCACGGCTAAAGCCATGGGTTGGGTTTGTGCATGTGCCTCCCACGGATAAATCCATGGGTTGGCGGCCAAAGCATCCCAAAGTTAACAAAAGAATGGCCATTTTGCTTGTTTTAAGTGATTCATTGTCAAGTCCCATCAAAAAATTAACTTGGAAAACAAATTAAAAGTTTATAATTTTACAGACAAAGAACAATTAAAACACTAAAATTCAATTTATGAAAACATCAATGACTGTTTTATTGGCGCTTGTTTTTACGGGAACCTTGACTGCTCAAACCCTATCTAAAACCGAACGCAAGGAAGCCGTGAAGTACATCAACTGGTGTACCAAAGAGCTGAAGAAAAGTTTGAAAGGATTGTCCGAAGCACAGCTGAATTTCAAACCTGCAGCAGACCGCTGGTCACCCCAAAATTGTATGTATCATATTGCTTTTTCGGAAGGTGCCTTACGCGGTGCTCTGGATCAAGCACTCAAGGCTCCCGCCGACCCTAAAGCCAAAGCCGAACTAAAAACTACCGATGAAGAGATTAAAGCGATGGTGGTCAACCGAACCAATAAGGTAAAAACCCCCGAACCATTCGAGCCAGAAAAAACCGGCTTCAAGTCCCTGGCCGAAGCGGTCGCTGCCTTCGACAGCAAAAGAGCCATGCTGGTAGACCTTGTAAAAACCTCCAATGCCGACCTGCGCAACCACATTGTAACCTTGCCTGTTGGCAAAATGGACGCTTACCAGTTCATCTTGTTTATTGCCGGGCATAGCAATCGGCATACGCAGCAGATCAATGAGGTGAAGACGGTGGAAGGGTATCCGGGGTCTTGATGTGTATAAAATCTTACGCGGTGTGCAGATCATTGGGAACAGCACACCGTGTAGGGCTTTAATTGCTCAATTAAGGAGAATCTTATTGTTTTTTTAATGCATACCCATTCAAAAAATCCTTCACCCCCATCCTTTTCCGTCCCTGCAACTGCAATTCCAATACTTTCACATAGCCATCTCTGGTGCTGTATTTCAAATACGAGCGCCCATCCGAAAACAGCTGCCCGGTCGGGTGCTGATGCTCAGCAATTTCTTTTTCCGTCCGTAGCACTTTTAATTCCAATTCATCGAGTGTTGTCCAAGCCGCAGGAAAAGGGCTCAGGCCACGTACAAAATTGTGCACCTGAGCAGTTTTCTGATCAAAATTGATCTGGCAAGTTTCGTGGAAAATTTTTGGGGCGTGGCTCGCCTGGGAATCATCCTGGGCTTGTTGTGGCACGGTGCCTGCTTCGATGGCTTGTACCGTTTTGAGTACCGTACCTGCGCCCAATTGCATCATCCGATCGTGTATATCGCCAGCGGTTTCGTTTTCGCCAATGGGAATTTTGTCCTGGAAAATGATGTTGCCGGTGTCGATTTCGTGTTGGAGAAAAAAGGTCGTTACGCCTGTTTCGGTATCCCCGTTGATGACCGCCCAATTGATGGGGGCAGCTCCACGGTAGCGAGGTAAGAGGGAACCATGCAAGTTGAAAGTGCCCAATTTGGGCATGTTCCACACAATTTCAGGAAGCATACGGAAGGCGACTACGATATATAGATTGGCTTCCAAAGCCCGCAATTGGGCCAAAAACTCCGGGTTGCGCAATTTTTCTGGTTGCAGCACCGGGATACCGTTTTCAACTGCATATTTTTTGACGGGAGATTCCAAAACCTGCTTCATGCCCCGGCCACCCATTTTGTCCGCTACCGTCACCACTCCTACCACTTCGTAGCCATTTTTAACCAGGATATCCACAGAAGGAACCGCAAAATCTGGGGTTCCCATAAAAACGATTTTTACTTTCATGCTTAATTGCTAATTTGGCGTAAATATATAAAATCCATGCCAGCACCACGTACCCTCTATCTTACTACCTCTGATGGCTTAAATCTCCGTTGTTTAAGTTGGGATCACGTCGAACCCAAAGCAGTGATTGCCCTGGTACACGGGATGGGAGAGCATTGCGGCCGATATGGGCATGTAGCCGATTATTTTAACCAGCAAGGTTATGCTTTGATGGCCTACGACCAAAGGGGACATGGAGAATCGGGAGGCCCAAGGGGGCATAGTCCCAGTCTGGAAGCCTTGTTGGACGACTTGGCCTTGTTCCTGCGGAAAGTAGAAAAGGAATATCCAGGAACGCCGATCGTGCTGTACGGGCACAGCATGGGAGGCAATGTGGTGTTGAATTATGTCTTAAAAAGAAAGGCTAGCATTACAGGCCTGATTGCTTCTTCTCCCTGGATCGATCTGGCTTTTGCGCCAGCAGCATGGAAAGTGAGTGCAGCCCGTTGGTTGAAGCTCTTTTTGCCCAAACTTTCAATGCCCAATGACCTGGATGTAAACCACCTGTCCCGCGATCCCCAAGTGGTTTCAGCTTACCAAAAAGATCCCCTGGTGCACAACAAAATTACGCCAAGTATGGGCTATGAGCTGATGGAAGCGGCAAAGGGTTTACAAGCTTTTGCGGGTGAAATGCCGGTACCCACCTTGCTGTTTCATGGAACAGGGGATAAAATCACTTCCCATCCCGCCAGTAAAGCTTTTGCGGAGCGGGTGAGTGGGCCTTTGAGTTTTACTGAGTTTGAAGGATTTTACCATGAGACACACAATGAGCCGGAAAAGGCGCAGGTGTTGGAGCGGATTGGGGCTTGGTTAAAAGAATTGTAATGGACTTGAGGTGAATAATTGTTTTTTGAGTTACGAGTTCCGAATACATGATTTTTGAGTTTTGAAGTGGGCTGCCGCAGCGGCTTGGATCAAGGCTGTGTCAAAGTCGCTGCGGTAGCTCACTTCAAAACTCGCTACTCATGTACTCTGAACTCGTCACTCAAAAGAGCCTCATAGCAAAATCTCCAGCCATTATTGATAATCAACTCACCTCAAGTCTAATGACTACTTCCTCAACCGCACCTCCTCCGTACTCCTCCAGATATACCTACAAACCATCGCCGTACCTCCATCTGGATTCTCATGCGCTATCGTTTCGTGATTGGTGGCACCCATCAGAGCATAAAATTTCCGGGCTTGCTGATTGTCCTCCAGTACCCAGAGGTAGTAGCCCAGTCCGGGTTGTTGGGATTCGGCCAATTGGGCGGTACGTTCCATCAATTGGGCACCGATACCCTGGCCTTGCACCTCCCGGCTAACGTGCAGATTGTCCAATAAGGTACCAAAAACCGGGTTTTCGTTGATTTCAATACAGGCAAAACCGACCAGTTGTCCATTTTTTTCCGCCAATAAAATCTCCCGATTGGGAATGGGATGGGCAAAACGGTTGGCCCACAAATCGGCGCGTTCCTGCACCACCTGTTCATCCAGATAAGCATCGCTAAAAATGCCCCGGTAGTGCTTTTGCCAACTTTCGGCGTGCAGTTTGGCAATGGCAGCTTCGTCTTCGGGTTTAGCCAAACGGTAACTGATCATGATCATAGTCCCTTTGTTTTATTCTACCTTGGTCAAGTCTTTGAAAAAAATATAGGTGTCCACATAACCTAGTTCGTGATGGTAAAAACCACCGGGGGTGGTACCAATGATCTCAAAACCATTGGCTTTCCAGGCGCGTACTGCCGATTCGTTGGTGCTGACCACCAGGTTGAATTGCATGCCGCGGTAGCCCAGGGCCTTGGCCGCCTGGATGGAATGTGCACAGAGTTGGGTACCAATTTTTTGACCCCGAATTTGCGCATCGACCATATAGGCTGCATTGGCGATGTGTTTGCCATACCCCGGTTGATTGGGTCGCAGGATGTAGGCCCCAACGATTTTCCCGTCCAGGTCAGCTACAAAGACCGCATTGTCGAGGTTGATCCAGGTGGCTTCCATTTGCGCACGCGAGTAGGTCTCGTCGTAGGGGAAGTAGATTTTTTGGTCGACTACGGCTTTCCAGAGGTACCAGACGGCGTCGAGGTCGGCGGGAGTTGCTGGGCGAATATCCATTGCGTTCTTTTTGGTTGAGGAATGTTGGGATGGTTTAGGGAGGTTGAGGCTGCCGCAAACGATTTTGACCAAGGATTCATTCTAGAATTTAACTGTCAATGTCGCTCGCGGTAGCCTCAACCTCCCTCAACCATCTCAACCTCCCTCAACTTTTTTATTCCAATTCAATAATCAAATCATCCTGCTCCACCAAGGTCTTTTCCTTCAAATGGATTTTTTTCACCGTTCCTGCCTCGTGGGCAATGATGGTACTTTCCATTTTCATGGCTTCGATCACAAAGAGTGGAGTATTGGCTTGTACAGCATCACCTTCCTTGACCAGGATTTTGGCCAAACTACCTTGGAGCGGAGCACCTACATCTTTGGCTTTGCCCACTTTTTGGTGAACAATCGATTCGGTTTTGGCCGTTTTATCCCGCACCGAAAGCATCCGCGACTGGCCATTCAGTTGGAAGAACACCACCCGGTTGCCTAATTCATCGGGTTGGGTTTTGTTGAGGTATTTCACCACAATGTTTTTGCCCTTGGCCAGTTCGATAATGATTTCTTCCATGGGTTCCATGCCAAAGAAAAAGACCTTGGAAGAAAGGTGGCTCAGATCGCCGTACTTGCTCCTGGATTCATGGTATTCCTCATATACCTTGGGGTACATTTGGTAGGAAAGGAAGTCGCGGAATTGAGTATTGAGGCCAAATTTTTCCTGAAAGGCCGCAAAAGCAGCGTCCAGATCCAAAGGCTGCATGTGCGCATTGGGCGCAACGGTATAGGGCTTTTCCCCCTTCAACACCACGGCCTGAACCTCTTGGGGGAATCCTCCTTCAACCTGGCCCAAATCACCCCTCATTAAGGCTTTGACACTATCCGGAAAAGCCAGGGAGTTGCCCCGTTTGATCACATCCTCGGCAGTCAAGCTGTTGGAAGTCATAAACAAAGCCATATCGCCTACCACCTTTGAAGAAGGTGTCACTTTGACGATGTCTCCAAAAAGGTCGTTGGCTACGCGGTAATTGTGCTTGACGAGTTCAAACTTGTCTTCGAGGCCCAGGGCGCGGGCTTGAGGCCGCAAGTTGGAGTACTGCCCACCCGGGATTTCATGTTCGTATACATCTGCAGAACCCGCCCGCAATTCCGACTCGAAAGGATGGTACACCCTGCGTACGGATTCCCAATAATTCGAAAACTCATTGAGGCTATGCAAGGCTATGGGGTTTTCACGCTCATGCCCTTCCATCATGGCCACAAAGGAATTGAAGTTGGGTTGTGAGGTTAGCCCACTCATGGAGGCCAAGGCCAAATCAACCACATCTACTCCTGCTTCTACCGCTTTGAGGTAGGTAGCAGCCTGGATAGATGAGGTATCGTGGGTATGCAGATGGATCGGCAGGTTTACTGCTTTTTTCAACTCTTTCACCAATACATCAGCAGCATAAGGCTTCAACAAACCGGCCATATCCTTGATGCAGAGGATATGAGCACCTTCGTCTTCCAGTCGGCGGGCCAAATCCAGGTAATATTGCAAGCTGTACTTGGTGCGGGTAGGGTCGCTAATGTCACCAGTGTAACAGATACAAGCTTCTGCAAGTGAATCAGTGCGCTCTCTGACCGTGCGAATGCTGGTACGCATAGAATCCACAAAATTGAGCGAGTCAAAAATGCGGAAAAGGTCGATGCCCGTTTTGGCGGCTTCCTCGATGAATTTGACGATCACGTTGTCGGGGTAAGCGGTATAGCCAACTGCGTTGGAGCCTCGAATCAGCATTTGCAACAACACGTTGGGAATTGCCTGTCGGATTTGTTCCAAACGCTCCCAGGGACATTCGTGCAAAAAGCGCAAGGCCACATCAAAAGTTGCACCACCCCATACTTCCATCGAAAACACCTGATCGCCGTGGTGACGGGCATAACTTTCGGCGATTTTCATCAAGTCGTAGGTACGCACCCGGGTGGCCAGGAGCGATTGATGGGCGTCGCGAAAAGTGGTATCGGTATATTGGATGCGGGGTTCGTCTTTCAACCATTGTACAAACCCTTCCCGCCCCAGTTCTTTCAGGCGGTCTTTACTCCCTTTAGAGTAGGCTTCTTCATGATTGTATTTTGGCACTACGGGGTTCAGTAATACTACATTAGGATCCTTGAATAAAACATCGGGATTTTTGTTGACAATGACTTCCGCTACGTAGCGCAAAATCCGCGTACCGCTGTCCTGCCAGTTGCGCGACTTGAGGAGTTGTGGGTTTTCCTTGATGAAATTGACGGTAAAATTTCGGTTTTGGAAGTCCTCGTTTTCCAACAAATTCAATAAAAAGCCAATATTGGTTTTGACGCCCCGCACTCGGAATTCCCGCAAAGCCCGGTGCAATTTGTGTGCAGCGGAAGGCATATCACGGCCCCAGGCGGTTACTTTGACCAACAAACTGTCAAAAAAGGGTGAGATGCGAGCACCTGCAAAAGCGCTACCAGCATCCAATCGAATGCCCATACCACCTGGACTGCGGTAAGCAATCAAGGTGCCGTAGTCGGGTTTGAATTCATTGGTGGGGTCTTCGGTGGTGATCCGGCACTGGATGGCACAGCCGGAGCATTCTATGGATTCCTGGTTGGGGATTCCCACTTCTTCTCCCGTGAGAGGCAGGCCCTGAGCAATGAGGATCTGGGATCGCACCAGGTCAATACCCGTCACTTCTTCTGTAACGGTGTGCTCCACCTGAATGCGGGGGTTCACTTCAATAAAGTAGACATTTTCTTCTTCGTCCAGCAAAAACTCTACCGTTCCAGCGTTGTTGTAGCCTACTGCCCGGGCCAGTTTAAGGGCGTATTCGTAGAGCTTTTCTTTGGTACCTTGCTTGCGAATGCTTACCCCGGGGGCGATTTCAACTACCTTTTGGAAACGTCGCTGGATTGAACAGTCCCGTTCATATAAATGGACGATGTTGCCGTGGCGGTCACCCAAAATTTGTACTTCGATGTGTTTGGGGCGTTCGATGAATTTTTCCAGGAAGAGGGTTCCATCGCCAAAGGCAGTTAAAGCTTCGCTGCTGGCCTCTTTGTATTCTTTCAATAGGGAGTCGTCGTCGCGGACAACCCGCATACCTCGGCCACCGCCTCCTGCAGCAGCCTTGATGATTACCGGATAACCAATCCGGCGTGCTTCGGCCAGAGCGATCTCGGCAGTACTGAGGTCAAGTTCACTATCGGGGATGAGTGGGATTCCCGTTTGGCGTGCGATGTTTTTTGCGGCAATTTTGTCTCCCAACTGATCCATAATTTCTGGATCGGGGCCAATAAAGGTGATTCCAGCATCACGGCAGGCCCGAGCGAAGTCTACATTTTCAGATAAAAAGCCATAACCGGGGTGAATGGCGTCCACTTGATTGTCTTTGGCAACCCGAATAATTTCCTTTATATTAAGGTATGGTTTAAGTGGGTCATCATCCGCTCCAATCTGAAAAGCCTGGTCCGCTTTAAAACGGTGCAGGGAGTAACGGTCTTCAAAAGTGTAGATCGCCACAGTAGAAATTTTCAACTCAGCAGCAGCGCGTAATACCCGTATGGCTATTTCCCCGCGATTGGCCACCAAAATCTTCCGGAATTGCTGGTTTAAACTTGTCATGTACATGTCAGTTTTCAAAAGAATATGAATGAGTAGTTTTGTGTTTTGAATCTAACTCACTGTCAGAGACTAAGCGCAATTTGGTCTATTTTTTAGGACTGAAAAGGACTGAAAAATAGGGGCAAAAACAGGTTAAAAATTCCGGCAGGGCAGCATTTTTACAAAAAAAATGACATAAAAATGAAAAAAGTCGCCTCAAGATAAGGATGTTTCAAAAAATGATTGTAATATTACTGTCGAAATATCACGTTCCCCCCTTGTGGTAGTTCCCATTTATAACCGGTTTCAGGTACTTCATATTTCCATTAGGTTTAATCAAACATCATTTACACAGCGTTTGCCTGGTTGCAATTGGTCTGCCTTCATGATTTTGCATTTGAGTTGCATCATCAGGAGATGGGTACCTCAGTCTTTGCAGCCAAGAATTACTTCTAACCAATAATAACTTGTTTGCGCCCAAAAACGAACAATGAGACGACCATGGTGGCCTCTCTTTGCCTGAGAGTATTTTGCCTCATTGTTAATGTGGTGTGTTCATTTTCCTATTCGTGGGAACACATCTAAACCATGCCACCGCGACGCTAAAATTTAGGGGTAAATAAGTGCCAAAGGTCTGTAGATTTTTTGGACACTGTAATCGAAACAAATCATGATTGCCAGAACACTCTCATGCTTCCTATTCCCAATTCTTTTGGTTTCAGCTGCCTATGCGCAGCGCAATTGTGCCACATTAGAACATTGGGAATATGTATTGTCAAAACATGTCAATACAAAACAAAATCGCTCGCTCATCGAGCGACACACACAGCAATTTGAACAAACTCCTGCATTGCGAGGAGGAGATAACATTTTAATTCCGATTGTCGTTAACATCGTTTACAACAACGCTACCGAGAACATTTCCGACGAACAAGTACTCGAACAAGTTCGGGTATTGAATGAAGACTTTGGTCGGCTGAACCCTGACGCGGACGCAGCCTGGCCACAAGCCGCGCATACTGGCATCCAATTCCAATTGGCAAAACAGGCACCCGATGGAACACCTACCAATGGAATTCGCCGGAGGTACACTTCCTATTCCAATTTTTCTGCTTATGACGATGTCAAATTCAGTAAATCCGGTGGCATTGATGCCTGGCCAACTGGGCAGTACCTCAATATTTGGGTATGTAACCTAGAGGGCGACATCATGGGTTATGGTCAACTTCCGGGTGGCCCTGCTGAAACCGACGGAGTGGTGATTGACTATCAGTTTTTTGGCCGCTATGGCCATACCAAAGCTCCCTTTGACCGGGGGCGTACGGCCACCCATGAAATTGGGCATTGGCTCAATCTCTTCCATATTTGGGGCGACGGGGATTGCACCATCGATGACATGGTATCGGATACCCCTGATTCTGATGAAGCCAATCATGGTTGCCCCATGGATGCCCATTCTTGTGGAGGGAAATTGATGGTTCAAAACTTCATGGATTACACTGATGATGGCTGTATGAATTTATTCACTCAGGGTCAGGCCCGTAGAATGCAAGCGCTTTTTGCCCCGGGTGGTTTCCGCAACAGCTTTCTCAGCTCTCATGGCTTACAGGCTTTGGCGGAGCTCAGACCAGAAGAAACCTGCGGTGATGGCCTCCAAAATGGTGATGAAACAGGCATTGATTGTGGAGGGTCTTGTGCTCCTTGTGTCAGCAAAATCAGTTGCCCGACACCATTGAGCATCAATCAGGTGCATGTAGTGAGCAAGGTTACCTTGCGCTGGGAGACTGTTGGTTCGGCCACTTACCTGGCTGAAATCCGCCAACTCAAGCCCAGTGTAAGCAAATGGGCCAGTGTAGTGACTGCCAACAACAGCGCCAGTGTAAGTGGGGTCCGTGTGGGTCGTACTTATGAGTGGCGAGTGCGCTCCATCTGCCAGGCGGGAGATACCAGTTCTGCAGCGGGGGTAGTATTTGTAACCCGCAGCAATGAACGAACGACCTTCACTTCAACGCTTCCAAACATTTATCCCAACCCTGCTCATGGGCAGTTTTATTTCAATGCTCGGGCAGATGAAATACCGGATCAAGAGTTACAATTTGGAAGAGTTGAAAAAGCAGAACTTGAGATGGCTTCAACCTTACTGATCAAAAATATTCAGGGGCAACTGATCCACTCTCAACTCTTGCCTGCTGATACTAGCAGCGCCATAGCTGTAGATGTAAATAACCTGGTGGCGGGAATGTACTTTGTGAATCGGGTGGATGCCAATGGCAAGTCCCTGGGCCAGGTACACAAACTGATTATTTATTGATTTTTCAGCAATAGCATACTGTGAGAAAAGCGCACCTAAAGATCCCAAATGGGTGTACTTGATTTATTCTGTTACGTTATCGTTTGACACTATTCCCGGAATGGCTCGCAACCTGATCAGGTTGATGAGCCATTCTTTTTTTGGCCTTTATGACGACATAATTAAAAACCCAGCCGTTTTTTAATACCAACGTTTTTTCAATGTCCAAATCCAATTTTTCCAATAAACGCACATAATCTGCCAGGTCGTCTTGCTGGGGATGAAGCACGTCACCGGGAATCATGCGGAAAATAAACTTTAACAATGCAAATCGGTGAACATCAATACTGATTAGCAGGGTCCCTTCGGGTTTGAGGCTAAGTACCAGGCATCCGGCTGCTCTTTCTAAATTAGCCACGTGATTGATGGCATTGAGGCAAAAAACATGGTCGTATACTTCCTCCTGATCCAAATGTTCGAGCATTTGGGTCTTAAAATGGACATAGGGGAATTGATCCTGCCTGAAATCTGGCAATTTTTCTTCATAAGCCAAAAGTAAAGGATCTATTGCATCTACTTTTTGGTCTTGGAGTATGGTAAAAATACCCGCAGGGCCGCAGCCTGCGTCCAAAACCCATTCGCCTGGCCTGACTTGCAATTCCATTTGGCTCAGCACCTTACGCCAATGCACCCGCTTCGCTTGCACATAGTCGGGCCAGTTCAATGGTTGTAAATAGCGCCGCCACCAACGCAGTTCCAAAAATTGGGCCAGTCTCCAGCGCCAGGAATATGTTTGATTTTCCAAAAGAAGTAATAATTTTAGGTCAGCAATCAGTGATCAGCTGTCAGCTATGAGCCATCAGCAGCACCCAATGGCTGACAGCTGATAGCTCATAGCTGACCACTGACCGCTTCAAACTCTACAAATATGCGTTTTCCAATAGGTACAAAGGTAAAATTTATTCATACTGGCGACGAAGGTACAGTGGTTTCTTTAATTGATGCTGAAACGGTAAATGTAAGGCTCAGCGGGGATGACATGGAAATTCCAGTGAACATCGAGAACATTGTGCTTGCTGATCAATATGTTGCTACCGCGCCTGTCATCAAAGGTAAACCGAAAGCCCAGCCCCAAATGAACGTCCCTCCCCCTCCGCCAAGGTTCGTTCCTCCCGCGGTAGGTGTGCCTGTAAAAGGAGGTAATGCCCAATACGCCATCCTGAAAAGTATGGGTATTCAACTGGCTTTTGATCCCATATACAAAGATGATAGCTCGCCCGAAAAATACCTGATCTACGTGATCAATGATACCCGCATGGACGTGGTATACAATTTCACCTTGTATCTGGGCAAAAGGGCAGCTCTGGAACACAGCAGCAAATTGAACAGCCTGCACTACGAGCGAATTGGGGAACTCTGGTTTGACCAACTCAATGACAGTCCAGCGGTAGAAATGGAATGTTGGCGTTTGTTGACCGATGGGGACAGCAAAAAACTGCGCAAGGAAATCAACATCAAACCCAAGACTTTTTTCTCAAAAATGCTCACCGCTCCGTTTCTGGATCGCCCAGTGCACCATTTCCGGGTTTTTGAAAAACATGAATTGGATGCAAGTGAGGAAAAAGAGTCGGGTGCTGAAGACCTCAAGTCCTACACTGAGCGGAATATCCAGCCACATGCCACGGTCATCCACCATTCCAGTGGCCCCAAACATGAGGTCAAACAATTGGCTGAGTTTAAAGCCGAGTTAGACCTGCACATCGAAAATTTGGTGAAGGACCAACGCAAAATGAGCAATTCGGATATCATCAACCTACAAATCCGCCGCTTTGAGCAGTATCTGGACGAAGCAGTTCGAACAGGAGTCGACCGGGTGTTTATCATCCACGGCGTAGGTGAGGGTAAACTAAAAAATGCTATCGCTACCCTACTCTTTCAACACCCACATGTCAAAACCTTTAAAAATGAATACCATCCGCGGTATGGATATGGGGCTACGGAAGTGGAGTTTCATTGATTGTTGAGAAAGTTGAAGCTGTCGCAGCGACACCACTATAAGTTAAGATTTGAAGTCTGACAATACTCGGCAAATCCCCACAATGAAGCAAAGCGTTGGCGGATTTGTAGGCGGTTCGCCAAAGCTCGTTCTAGTTTATCCAATTCGTCATTTTTGCCTTCAATGAGTACGGTGTACATGCCCAGGTTTTGGCCAAATTCCAGGTCGGAAACCGAATCTCCAACCATGATTGAAGTTTGAAAATCAATGGCTGGAAAATCTGCCTGGGCTTTGAGGGCCATGGCTGGCGCGGGTTTGCGGCAATTGTTGGGGACACTCGATAGGTCGGGGCAATGATAAATGGCATCGATGCGGCCACCTGCCACTACAATTTCCTGGATCATTTTTTGATGGATCTCAGCCAGTTGGGTTTCGCTCATTTGGCCCTTGCCAATGCCTTGTTGGTTGGTGACCACGATGATGTACTGGAAATGGTTGGCAAAAAAAGCCAGTGCTTCGAGGGCACGCGGGGTGAATTGAAATTCGGACCATTGGGCTACGTAGTCGCCTGGGAGGCGTTCATTGATCACGCCGTCGCGGTCGAGGAAGAGGGTGTGGTAGAGCAATGGATTCATTCTTCTTCTGAATCCTTTTTAATACCTTCAATAACTTCTTCCAGACTGGCTTTAGCTACTGAATCTTGGTCTGATTTATCATAAATAGTCAAAAGATATACTTTACCAATTTCTCCTGTTTTTTGAGCTTGGTAAATAAAATGAATGGTTCTTGCCCCTCCACTTTTGCCTTTGTTTTTACTTTTTATAGCCAGTCGAACTTTATAAACGCCTTCCATGATTTGAATACCATAAATAGGATTTTCCTCAAGTTGTTCAAGCAAGGCATTGAGTTCCATTTTGAGCGATGGATATTTTTTTATCAGCCTTTTTGCGTTTTTCTGAAACTCAGGGGTAAGTCTTACATTAAAGTTCATCTAAAAACTCTCTAAGCGTTACGACTGGAATTTCCCCTCTCTCTATTGCTGCCACCTCTTCAAAAGCTTTTTTGAGCTTTCGCTTCATGTATTCCAACTCTAACATCGGCTTTATTTCTGTCCAAAATTTAATGGGTAACACTACTCCAGTTTTGTTACCATCTTCATCTGTTAGGTAACTCACCGTCATAGTATCAACAGAAAAATCAGTATCTATCATCATCTAAATTTTACATTTCAAAAATATTCGTTTTCCAAGTAATAAACAAGGCCTTCGTCATAAAACTAACAAAGGCCTTGTTCCACCCCTCAATGCCCCATAATCCGCTTCTCCAAATCCTCCAGCGTTGCCCCTTTTGTTTCTGGCATCATGAACGCCACAAACAACAATTGCAGCACCATCATGGCCGTAAAAAACAGGAACACCGAACCCGTACCAAAATTATTGGCAAAGTAAGGAAATACGTTGGCGATCAATGCCGCAAAAATCCAGTGGGTAAAACTGCCGAAAGATTGTCCGGCTGCCCGTACCTGGTTGGGGAAAATTTCGGAGATGAACACCCAGATCACTGCGCCTTGCCCCAGGGCATGTGCAGCAATGAACATAAATAGGAAAAGGGTAATGCCGGTATATGACTCGGTAAAGAAGGAATAAGCAATCAAAGACAAAGATAAGATGTAACCAATCGAACCAATGTACATCAACAACTTGCGCCCAAAGCGGTCAATTAAGGTGATGCCCACCATGGTAAAGATCAGGTTGACGACTCCAATTCCGGTTGAGGACAACAAAGCCGTACTCGCCCCTTGACCTGCCAATTCAAAAATCCGGGGAGCGTAATAAATCACCGCATTGATGCCTGAAACCTGGTTGAACAAGGCGAATAAAAAAGCCAGCAAAATCGGCCAGGAATATTTTTTGGAAAAAAATGGCTCTACCCGCTTGCCTACTTCCTGGTGGATAGAGTCCCGAATGGCTTTGATCGATGCATCCACTTCCCCTGGGTTGATGATTTCAAGCGTCTCTCGTGCTGAATTTTCATCACCCCGTTTGATGATCAGCCAACGGGGGCTTTCCGGCACAAAAAGTACAAAAATGATAAAGGCCAGGGAGGGCAAAGCAACAATGCCCAGCATCCAACGCCAGGATTCTTCCCCACCCACGCCTTGTAATGCATAATTGCTCACATAAGCGATGAGGATACCCAAAACGATATTGAATTGGAAAATAGCCACCAATTGTCCCCGCGATTTGGCGGGAGAGATTTCCGAAATGTACAGCGGCGCAGCTACGGATGAGGCTCCTACCCCCAAGCCACCGATAAAACGGAAAACCATAAAGGTATTGACGTCCTGGGCCAAGGCAGAACCCAAGGCAGAAACAAGATAAAGGATGCCGATCCAAAACAAGGTTTTTTTTCGCCCCAGCGCATCACTGGGCCAGCCACCCAAGGCTGCTCCAAACACGGTGCCATATAGGGCCATGGCGACTGCCAGCCCGTGCCAGAAATCATTCAGCGTCCAAAGTTTTTGGATGGCTTGTTCCGCCCCAGAAATTACGGCCGTATCCAAACCAAATAAAAAACCACCCAATGCAACGGTAATGGACCAAAGTACAATTTTGCGATTCATGTGTAGAGTTGATTTACACACGAAACTAATAAAAAGATGAGAGATGAGAGATGAAAGATAAGAGAGGGATGACAATCCTGGCATCTCCAGACTCCCGCTATCATCTTTCATCTCTCATCTTTTCATTCACTCCTTAGCGCCGTTACTGGATTTTTCAAGGCCGCCCGGATGCTCTGGAAGCTCACCGTAAGTAGCGCGATGCCTAGCGCAATGCCACCTGAGGCAACATAAACCCACCAGGGCATATCGATCCGATAAGCAAAATCCTGCAACCAGCGTTGCAGCAGCCAATAGGCCACAGGTGCTGCCAACAAAACGGCTATCACAACCAGTTTCAGGAAGTCAAAAGCCAACAAACGTACCACCGTTCCTACTCCCGCCCCAAGCACTTTCCGTACACCAATTTCCTTGGTGCGCCGGGCGACCATGTAATAGGCCAGCCCAAACAAACCTAAGCCCGCAATGAACAATGCCAATACCGAAAAGAGGAAAAACACCCGACCAAGGCGTTGCTCTGCCTCATAAAATTTCAGATAATCGTCCTCCATGAAGGTGTATTCAAAGGGCGCAATTGGGGCAAGTTCACTCCAAAGTTGTTTCACCTCATTGATCTGAGCAGCCAGGTCCCCTGCCTTCAAGCGAACAGCCAAATAGGAGGGAGTCCAAATGGAGGGCAATAAAAGCAGTGGTTCAACCTGGTGATGTAAGGATAGGTAATGAAAATCTTCCATCACGCCAATAACTTGATAGGCAGCGTTGTTCCCTCCCGTGATGTGTTTTCCCAGAGGATCGGCCCAACCCAGTTTTTTAGCCATGGCCTGATTGATGATACAAGCGAGTGAATCTGCGCGGGAGTTTTGGCGAAAATCACGGCCAGCCTGAAGTTTCACCTTCAAAGTGCTCAGGTATGCTGGATCAGCAAAGACATAGTTGAAGGAACTTTCTTTAAAATTCGCGGGTTGTTCAGCGGTAAAAACGGTGGAATCAAATAGTTTTCCCGGGAGTGCACCCGCACCTGTTGCCTTTTCGACGAAGGGCAGTTTGCGCAATTTTTCCAAAAACACCCCATAGTTCTGATCCAAAGCATAAGCCCGGTCGATGACCAAAACCCGATCCTTGTTAAAACCCAATTCTGAATTCAACAAAAACCGAAACTGTGTTCCCACTACCATGGTGCCAATGATCAAGGCGGTGGAGATGGAGAACTGGCCCACTACCAAGGATTCGCGCAGGCGGCTACGCCCCAATTGGCTGCCCAATTGCCCCTTCAATGTTGCAATGGTATTGAATCCCGAAAGCACTACTGCGGGAAATACCCCCGCCAGCAAGCTTGTAAATAAGGTAATGGCAGCCAGCAAAGCGATTAAAAAGGGTAGATTCAGCAACTGCAACTGCATATTTTTTCCGGCTAGTACATTGAAATAGGGCAAACTAAAGCCAAGAATTGTCAAGCCCAGCAGCAAGGCGCCCAATACTGCTACAAAAGATTCTCCCAAAAACTGCAACATCAATTGGCTCCGCCCTGAGCCTAGCGCTTTGCGTACCCCTACTTCTTTAGCGCGGGTAATGGAGCGGGCAGTACTCAGGTTGATGAAATTGATACAGGCTAAAACCAGGATAAACAAGGCCACCACTGAAAAAATGTAGAGGTAGGCCCTGCGGCCATTTACCCCCAATTCCATTTCCAAATTGGAATCAAGGTGGATCGAGTTCAGGCTCTGAAAGGGAAAACGTGAAAAGTTGCCCTTGGACCGAAACTCTTGCTCCAGGATGTCTTTCTCCACATAAGCCTGGAATTTCTTCTCCAGTGCGATGGGATCACTCCCCGGTTTGAGGCTAAAATAATTGTACACTGAAGCAAAACCCCACAAATCTTTGCGCTCCTTTACAAATTGCAACTGATTCAAAGCGCCCAAAAACTGGAACTGGAAATGCGACTGAGCGGGCATTTCCTGCACCAGGGCGCAGACCTTGAGTGGAGTACCATCGTTTTTCAGGAGCGTTTGCCCGACCGGATTCTGATGGGGGAAATATTTTTGAGCGGCATTTTCACTCAAGGCGATGGTATTGGGCTCGCGAAGGGCAGGAGTAAGATCTCCAGCCAGAACTTCAATGTCAAACACCTTGGTAAAATGTTCATCTACATACAACAGCTCCGTTTCTCGTACAAATTCGGTCCCTTTTTTGAGGGTGATTCCGCTTTGGTACAATTGAGTAGCGTATTCAACTTCGGGGAAATTGTCCTCAAGGGCACGTCTGATCGGGACTGGGCCAAGGGGGATTTTCCACTCATTGTCTCCAAAGCGTCCATTCCAGATCACGCGGTGAATCCGATCAGCCTTTTGGTGAAATTGATCGTATTGCAGTTCGTCGTTCACCCAAAGGGCAATCAACAAACAAACGGCGATGCCTATTGCTAAACCTGAAATATTGATGATGGTATACCCCTGGTTTTTCCAAAGTTGCCGAAAAGTTGTAAGCAGGTAATTTTTGAACATATGGCCCCCCATTGAATTTGGTTCACAATGGGAAGGGCAAGTTTTGTGCCAAGGATTTATTTAATTAAAAATCAAAACCAAATACAATCATTAAAACAAAACCTGTCCATTTTCGTACACGAACTGTTCGTTTTAATCCACTTGAAATGGTAAGCATTCAATTCAAAAAACTCAGGGGTTTGAATTTGCGCTCATAACCCAAAGCAGAAAATTCAATTGACAGGAGCATCAAATTTTAATTGACTTTTTTCAGGACGAGTATGCAAAAAAAAGCCTGTACCACTGTTGCACTCAACAAGACCAGAGAAAAAACGCCAATGCCCCAGGATTTGGCCAAAAAACCCATGATGTAATTGGTCAACAAATTGCCAAATAAAGACAACACTAAAATAATTCCTATCGCGGTACCACTCATTTTGGGATACAAGGTGCTGCTGAGTCCAAACATGACCGGAAAGCCAAGGGCCAAACCAAAGCCCGACAAAATCAAGCCAACAAATACCCAGCTTAAGCCCGACATCCAGCCCAGGATGATGGCGCCCAGCACCAAAAAGGCCATACTGATTTGAAGAATCTGGGGTGCCGGAATTTTTTTAAAAACACTTCCGGTCAATATCCGCATGAGGCTGAGCCCAGCGACATAAGAGGACAAGGCATACAAAGTCCAACTTCCATCCAGGTGTTGCTTATCCAATAGGTAAGAAGTTGTCCAATTGTTGATCAAGGCTTCGCAA
Source organism: Haliscomenobacter sp. (assembly GCF_033763495.1). Lineage (GTDB taxonomy): Bacteria > Bacteroidota > Bacteroidia > Chitinophagales > Saprospiraceae > Haliscomenobacter. The sequence continues at coordinate 19,441 of NZ_JANRKL010000103.1, forward strand.
CAATTTTGCCAAAAGAGAAAGAAACCAATCAAGAGTAAAACCGGATTTTTGAGCATTTGCCCTACCTGGGCCATCGAAACGCCTTCGGAATGTTTGGCTTCCGGGAATTGTAAGGTCAAATAAACCAGGGTCAGCAAAAAAGTGAACCCAGCGATCAGCAGTACAATCGTTTCAAAAGGGACTATCCCCTTCAATAGGCCGAGGACAAAGGGCATAGCCAGGGCGCCCAATCCAAAAAATGACCCAAACAAGGCCAGACTAGCACCCTTGTTTTCGGTACTGATGTCGGCTACCAGGGCACTCGTCGCCCCATTGATGGCACCACCTCCCATACCAATCAAAATGATGCTGATCTGCACCATCCAGAGTGTTGTGGCCAGACCAATGCCTGCAAAACCCAATGCTAACATGGCACTGCAGGCTCCCAATAAGAGTCGATACCCCGAACGGTCGGTGATGGGACCAAAACTCAGGGACCCCACCAGGATACCCATGGGAAACAAGGAAAACAATCCACCGATCTCCAACTCATCGAGTGAAAACTTTGCTTTTAAATCGGGGGCGATCGAGCCAAAGGTGATGACTCCTACCCCAAAAAGGAAAAGTCCGGCACAGGCTGCTGCAAAAATGAGTTGGCGATTGTAGGTTTTCATTGTTTCGATTTCGGTTCGTTGATGGTGATGCAATGTATGCCTCCACCGCCGAAATTTACAGCCAGTGCGTCAATTGGAATGATTTTTTTCTTGGGAAAAACCGACTGCAAAATGGTTTGTGCCTGTTCATCGCGTTTTTTCACTTCGGGATCAGCCCCTGGGCGGTAATAAGCAGGCACCAAAACACAGCCATTGGCGATCAAAAAGTTGAGGTAGCTGGCAGCGGCAATGCCCAGCACTGGTTTGCCTTTGGGGAATTGATGCCCGTTTTCAAAATCGCTAGTACTGATCAAATCATAGGTTCCATCTCCTGGGTACAGCGTATCCACAATGAGTTTGGGTAAGGGCATCCGAATAATTCTGAAGGCTTTGCCGTCCTGATCTCGGGCTGCTTGTAAAATATTCAGGTTTTGCTCCAAACGGCGCTGGTTTTCTCGCCCGATGGGTTCATCCAGGTCGCTTGAATCAACCTCAGCTAGCAAGATGGTATGGGCATCCACAAAACGGGCCATTTCGTCAATGTGGCCATTGGTGGTGAGCAGGGTGTACAGTTTTTCGCCCTTGGGTCCCGGCAGAGGGCTACGCTGGGTGTAATCGTCTTCATACAAACCTTCCTTGAGCCAGATGACATTTTTGACCCCCAACAGGCGCTGATATTCTCTTTCCATTTGGGCCAAACTCAACTTTGGATTGCGGCCTCGTTCCACTTTTTCCGTCAACATTAATGTACCCCGACCATTCACCTCGTGGTTGCCGCCTTCTGTAATCAAGGGAGAAGAAATGACGGGTAGTTTCATCATTTTCGCCACCCGCTCATCCAGAGATTCATCGATTTTCACCGTGGAATCCTGCAAACTGCCGATGCCCCAGGCATTAAAGTTAAAATCGGCCATTGCCAGTTTTCCCTGCTGATCCAGTACAAAGGACGGCCCCATATCCCTGGCCCAAAATTCCTGATAGGGCATTTTAAAAATGCTCACTTGTTGTTTTTCCAACCAATCGGGGCGGATTTTGCTGCGGGCGTGTTGGTACAAGGAATCGTTGGCCACAATGAGTTTGACTTTTACGTGGGGCACCAGGGCGGAGATGATGTCCAGCGTGGCTTGTTCATTGGGCATGTCTGCGCGGTGGTCGTAGTTGGACCAGAGGAGCCAGATGGCTTCGCTGGGTTCGAATTCGGCGGATTGACGGTAGAGTGATTTCTCATTGGATTCCGGGTTTTTACAGCCAAATAACAAAAAAAGAATGGAGGTAAAGGCGAAGATGATTTTTTGCATGGCGTTGTGCTTTTTATAGTTAATTGGGTTCTATTTACAAATCTCAGAATCAGGGTAAAACGCCAGCCCCCCCTCGAAAGTTTCAGACTTTCGAGGGGTTTAATTTGCACAATTTCGCGCTTAACGACTCATTTAAAATAACTTAACTGCATTTTTTTAACCGCAGAGTAGAGTACACGCAGAGTTTCTCAGAGGTTTAAGTTGAGCCATATGCGATGGCAAAGAGTACTCAGAGGCCGCATTGAGCAGCAGCTAGTAAGAAAAAATCAAATTTCAGTAGTGCCTGAACACTCGCCACCGCAGGTGGCAACCTCCTTAAAACTAAAAGAAACTCTGAGAAACTCTGCGGGTACTCTGCTAAACTCTGCGGTTAAAAACTGCGTAATGTGAGTTACTTCTTAATCCTGGTCAATATCTGCGTCGCAGCAAGTCTTCCCGTCTCCGCTGCCCCATTCATATACCCCTGGAAGTCCACACTGCAATGCTCCCCAGCAAAGAGCATATTGCCAATCGGTGCCCCTTCCTGCCCCGAAATATCCGTCCATTGACCTGGCTTGTAACAGGCATAACTTCCTTTTTGCAAGGGATTGGTGGCCCAGTTCATGGCAGCAATTTGGCTGGGCAAAAAGGCCGATTGAAAGCCGGGGAAAGCCTTTGCCAATTCTGGAACATAACTGGCTGCTTTTTGAGGCGAAACGGCGGTGCCGGGGGTGCCGCCCAAAAAGACGGTGAATACGGATGGCCCCTGGTTTTGGTTTTGTAAATGGTAGTTATCCCAACCCGTGTGAATATTTTCAGTGTAAATGTACCCTTGATAGCCCGGTTGGAGTGCACGCCAGGGGCGGCTGTTCAGGCCCAGAAACATCTTGCCGTTCAAACCATAACCCAATTCACGGATGCATTTGAGCTTTTCTGGGGTGATACCTGTTAGTTGGTCGATGCCCTGCACGTCTTGCAAAATGGTGTAGGGGATGGTCATCACCACATAATCGGCTTCTACCTCTTTGGTCGAAGCACCTACAGAAAAGGTCAACACAAAACCCTGACCTTTGTTTTTAACCGCAACCAGCATGTGCCCCAAATTGATGTTTTCTTTTAACCCATCGGCGAGCCGATCACAAATTTGCTGGTTGCCACCCAGCAGTTTGTAGCGTTCGTCGCTGTCTCCAAATATTTTGAAACCTTTCTTTTTGGTGCCAATCATGTCAATGAGGTTCAAGGCCGATTGTTCCTCTGCTGAGCGGCCATACTCGCCTACGTAGGCTACTTCGAGCATTTTTTTGAACCAGGCATCGGCTTGGAGGCTATCGAGGTAAGCTTTAAGCGTGGTGCGGTCCAAACTTTCACATTGTGGGGTATCGTAGTTTTTGCCGAGGGATTTGGCATCCGCAGCGATTTTTTTGCGACAGCTTTGAAAAGCGATGATCACATCATTCAAGGTATAATGCTTGCCATCAAAGAAAAAGGCATCACCAATGAGCTGGTCATCGGATTCTTTGTCCAAAATGGTAATGTTGAATTGTTTGGCCAGGTTCAGGATGTCGAGGTGATCACTATCCGTAAATTCCCCGCCCAACTCGGTGGTCATGTCATTGCCAAAAAGTTTGCTGGTGAACATCCGGCCTCCAGTGCGGTTGCTGGCTTCATAAATTTGAATCCCTTTTCCAGGAAAACCTCCTTTTTTCAAACAATGACCTGCGTGTAAACCAGCAATTCCCGCCCCAACAATCACGACCTTCGCTGAAGTATCAAAGGCTGGTTTGGGACCTGCCATGGCATAGCCCCCCAAAAGGCTGGTCCCCCCAATGGCGATACCCGCCTGGAAGGAGGTCTCCAAAAAACTGCGGCGCGACCAGTTTTTCCGCTGTTGGGTTTGGTGCCATTCGGCGATTTCGTCAATCCCCGGCGTGTTGGGTTGATCGCTGAGTTGGGCAAGGCGGTAAGCCTTTTTGAGGATGTTGATTAAGGATGTTTTTGCCATTTGGGTGGTGTTTTGAGATTTAACATTATGGTTTTAGGGTGTCCTAAAGTTGAAGGAATGTTCCAGAGGAACTATAAAAAACCGGCTCTATCCAGTTTTTTTAGCATTGAATTCAAAAAGCAGCTTCTCCGCAGCCACCCTTCCCGAGTACGCTCCTCCATTCATGTATCCCTGAAAAACCACACTACAATGTTCCCCAGCAAAGAGGATATTGCCTTCGGATTCTTTTTCGGCTCCGCCAAAACTGGCCCATTGTCCGGTTTTATAGGCGGTATAGGAGCCGAGGTTGAAGGGGTAATTTTCCCAGGAGAACTTGTGCATTTTGCCGTTGGTGGCGGCGTTGAATCCGGGCCACATTTGCTCCAGGCCGGGGAGGTATTTGTTGATCAGTTCATGTTGGGTCAAGTTCGCCGCATCGTGGCCGATGTTGCTGCCGCCAAAAACGGTCAGGCTGGCCAAATCGCCGGGCTGCATGCGGCTGCTGTCCCAACCACTGTAAGCGGGCAAGTCGGTATTGAAGCCACCCTGATAGCCGTGCTTGCGCCAAATGCGTTCATTAAGGCCAAACAGGATTTTCCCTCCATTGCCATAGCCCAGTTCCTGAATGCATTTGCCTTTGATGGGCGACCATTGGAAGCCAGTCGTTTTTACCTCCCGCAGTTTGGTAAAAGGTAAGGTCAAAATCAGGTAATCGGCCTTGATTGTTTTGGACTTGCCCAGGTGGTCAAAGACGGCGGTGTAAGTACCATCTGGGTGTTTGATGATCTCCGTCAAAGCATGGCCGAGTTTGATTTGGCCATCCAGCGATTTTGCCAAGGCCTCGGTCAAAGCCTGGCTGCCACCCCGGATTTTAAAAATTTCGGCTACTTCTTCCTGTTCTTCGTGTTCATGGCCAACTGCAGGCAAACCTAAAAGCAGGAAAAGATTTATCACCGATTGCTCGGCAGCATCCATGGTGTAATAACTCGACATGTTGCTGTGGTAAAAATCTTTGAGCCAGCCCTTTACACCAATGCTGTCGAGGTATTGCGGAATGGAGAGTTGGTCCAGGCTTTTCCAGGAATTAGCGTTGTGGTAGGAGATTTGTTCAAAGTCTTCCGGTAGTTTTTCCAAACTGGCCCGAAATTGAGGTATAAAAGGTTCAATGGCCTTGCTTAAATCTGCTTCGGTGTAGCGTTTTCCACCAAAGTACAAAGACTGTTCGAGTGAAGCCTCGTCTTTCCTGAGGTCGTAGATTTCCAGATTGAATTCTTTGGCCAAGGCCAGCATGTCTTCGTGATAGGCGTCGATGAACTCGCCGCCCAACTCGGTGGTCAATCCTGGTCCAAAATAATTGCGCAGGGTCATCATCCGGCCACCAAAACGGTTCGAAGCCTCGTACAAATGCGCCTTGATGCCTGCTTTTTTGAGCTGATGGGCCGCGCTCAAACCTGCGATTCCCGCCCCGATGATCAGTACTTTAGGCTTGTTGGCCATTTCCGGCCATAAAGATTGCCCCATCAACACCCCGGCCGAAAGCCCGGTAAACTGACGCACAAACTGGCGGCGGCTACGCCAATAGTCCGGTGCAGAACGTTGCAAGGCACGTTGAAAGCTGCGCTGCATGAGGTGGGCAAGGTGCGTTTTCATAAGTATAGTATGGTTAGGGCAGCCTGTGTTTTTCGTTTAAAAATAGCTTTTTTTTCTTTCCAAAGTACACTTGAATAATTTTCTGTCCAGCCAGGTAAAATGCCAAAAATTGGAGCATCTTTTTGGCTACCTATCGTGGCCAACGTAAAAAAGCCAAAATAATGCCTCAAATTCACGGCATTCAAACCCATCTAGATATAAAGTTACCTTATATCTTCGCAACAGCGGTGAACGGAACCGTTTGATGTCTTTTTTCAACTAAAGCATAAGACTGTTTTTCACCGGTTTTTTACTCACTTCATTCTTGGGTATACGTACTGCGCGTTGCCCCTATCATTCCTTTTCAACTCAACTTTATGGAAGAATTAGTGAAAAACCAGGCAGAATTGGTGCACGCCATCGATTCTGTATGGGTAGCCCTTTGTGCTGCCTTAATTTTTCAGATGGAGGGCGGTTTCGCCTTATTGGAAGCGGGTTTTGTCCGTTCCAAAAACTCCATCAGCATCATCGCCAAGGTGATCATTGATGTCATTTTTGGCGGTATTGCTTTTTATGGCGTTGGATTTGCCATTGCTTATGGTCGCTCCAACGGTTGGTTTGCCTTCGGCGTAGGTATTTTGGACTACGACCTGGGGCTGGGCCTGACCGTTTCAAACACCCTCTTTTGGTTCATCCAAATGGGTTTTGCGGTGGCCGCCATTTCAATCGTCTCCGGGGCGATTGCCGAACGAATGAAGGTGTGGGCCTACGCCGCGTTCGTGACCGTTTTTTGTGCCCTGATTTATCCCATGGCCGCCAATTGGGCCTGGAATCCCAAAGGTTGGCTGGCTTTGCAAGGTTTCAACGATTTTGCGGGTTCTGCTGTCGTACACACCCTCGGTGGGTTCGCGGCGCTGGCGGGGGCTATTGCTTTGGGCCCACGCATTGGTAAGTACAATGCGGATGGTTCCATCAATCCAATTCCAGGGCACAACCTGACCCTGGCTGCGGTAGGGGCCTTTGTGTTGTGGTTTGGCTGGTTTGGTTTCAATCCGGGCTCTACCCTCGGCGCCGTAGGCAAGTGGGAAATGATTGGCACGGTGGCCGTCAACACCTTTTTGGCTTCGGCGATGGGTGGCATTTCCACAATGGTGTACACGCGTTTGCGCCACAAAGCCGTGGACATCACCATGGTGATCAATGGCATTCTGGCTGGTTTGGTGGCCATCACTGCCGGGTGTAATGTGGTCACACCCGGCGCAGCCTTGCTGATTGGTTTGGTGGCTGGTATCCTGGTCGACATTGCGGTGATCACCATTGATCGCATGCACATCGACGACCCAGTTGGAGCGGTTGCGGTGCACGGAGTTAATGGCGCTTTTGGAACCTTGGCGGTGGGTTTGTTTTCCCTCAAAAACGGCTTGTTTACCACGGGGCAGTGGTCTGGATTGTGGGTGCAATTTCAGGGAGTGGCCGTGATTGGCGCCTTTTCCTTTGTTGCTGCCTTCGTTTTGTTCAAGTTATTGGATAAACTAATTGGCATTCGGGTACAACGGAACGTGGAATTGGCGGGTATCGACTCCGCCGAGTACGGGGTGGAAGCTTACACGACTTTTGATTAACCTAAGCACAACATTTTCAACATGAAAAAGGTAGAAGCCATCATAAGACCTTCCAAACTCAAGGCGGTACAAGCTGGCCTGGTTGCTGCGGAAATTCCCTGCATGACCGTAATGCCGGTCAAAGGTGCAGGCTTACAAAAAGGGTATGCCGAAGTATACCGTGGAACGGAAATTCCACTCATTTTGCACTCCAAAATCCTGATCATCTGCGTAGTCAGCGATGAAAACCTGGAAAAGTGCATCGACGTCATCCTCACCAATGCTTCCGAAGGGAACATTGGCGACGGCAAAATTTTTGTTTATGACGTACTGGATGCGGTGAGGATTAGAAATGGGGTGCGGGGGAATGAGGCGATAAGGTAGGTTCAGATTCCATTGGATTTTTGCAAGGAGGGCAGCTAAGAACGGTCGGGAGAAGGATTGGGCTTGGCTGCCCTTTTGTTGTATTTTGACTTTTATAAAAAACTTGACCATACTTTTAGAATTGCTTAACTTTGTTTGCACAGGAGTGTTTGTACAACCAAAAGATCAGGCATGACCATCCGCGAAGAAATCAATGAAATTGTAGTACCCAATTACGAAGACGAAATAGTAAAACCGATGGCCGGTAAAAACCATGCCCGCATTCAGAGCCGTCTGATTGCTGAATTGCTGCGTTATGAGGACAAATTTGATGTTTTGCCTGAATTAGATCTGGAATTGCCTGGCCGTGCCCGCCCCGATCTCTGTATTTATCCGAACCTTTCCTATGACTGGTGGAAAGAGGAACACAAAGTGACGCAGGCACCAATCGTCACCATTGAGATTTTGTCCTATTCTCAAGGCATCGAAGATTTGTTGAGCAAAGCTCGGGATATTTATTTCACCGCCAATGTACAATCGGCCTGGTTTGTGGTGCCTGGTTTAAACATCATTCACATCACTACTCCGAACGGCCAAACGGCCACTTTTCAACAAAATGAGAAGTTGGTGGATCCGGTGACAGGGATTGAGGTGGAGTTGAGGGAGGTGTTTAGGTGAGCAGTGGCATGAAACACCATCGACTAGCTGTTTGACGGACAAACTGGTGGGCAATACAGTGAAAGATGTGTGCAAAAGATTTTCACAGAAGCTAAATTAAAAGCTCGAGTTAATCCAGATGCCACCGTGCGTACTTTGCGCCATTCTTTTGCTACACATCTGCTGGAAAAGGAGTTGACTTGAGGTATATCCAAGAGCTTTTGGGTCACGAGAGTAGCAAAACAACTGAGATTTATACCCACATCACCCATAAAGACTGGGATAGAATCAAAAGCCTGATTGATGAAGTCCAGATTTAATGTAACACTCACTTGGAAAATCAAAGTAATGTTTTTACCTTGTAAATCAAAGCATATCTTATGGGGTATAAGTGGTAGCACGTCGCCCATGCTCCCGTTACCTCCCCCATTCCAACACAAAAAATTTCCACTTTTTCTCCCTAAAACATCTTATCTTTGTTGAAAAAATAACCGCAATGGCCAAAAAATTGGTTCGTTTCGACTGGGCGATGAAGAAAATGCTTCGTCACAAAGCCAACTTCGCCATTCTGGAAGGCTTCCTTTCTGAATTGCTCAGTGATGAAGTACGAATCAAACAAATTCTCGATAGC
>NZ_JANRKL010000104.1:0-35027 GCF_033763495.1 Haliscomenobacter sp.
GTTGTTGCTGGCCAAAAAACTTCAAAACAAACTCGACAATCCCGAACTTTTGAACCTCGCAATCTTGAAAAGACAGGCGCAACGGCTTGCAGACAAAATTAGGTATTACATCAAAATTTAATCTGACAAAGTAGAACTAAGAAACCTTAGGCACTAAAGGAATCACCTAAGGAATTTTAGGATGTGCTTTTTACAACACCAACAATCCCAATTTCCCCAATTTATTAAAAGGCTTATTGTACCAAAATAACTCAAAATCCTCCAGACCCTCAGCCTCATAATGCTCCTGAACCTGTTGGAAAGTCCAGGTTTCAGCCTGATCCACGGCAATTTTTTCCAAAATCTCCAGCACCCATTTTCCCTGTGGCACATCGACCTTGATACTAAGGTTTTCTTTCTGATCATAAAAAGTCAGGAGCGCACTTTCCCAGGTTTCACCACGTTTGGTCTTGCTGCTGATTTCCAGTTCAGGTGGACTACCCAGCCAAACCACCTTGGCGTTGGCTTTGATGAACAGGATTTCATCTTCGTTCAGGGCATTGACGATGTAATCCTTGGGGATTTTGGTGCGGGGTACCTTAAAATCAAACCAATCCTGCAAAGGGAATTCAAATCCGATCCCGTGCATGTAATTCAGCAATGATTTTTTCAACCCAAAACCATAAGCATCATGGTCCGTCCCGGTGGGGTCAGTAAACAGGATGTCATTGTTGGCAAAAGGTCCACTACAACCCGGCTCAATCTTGATGCCGTAAGCTGCTGGATCCAAACCTACCGGGCTATGTGCTGTGAGGGCAAACTGGTGCCAAAAGCCCGACTGTAATACGCCTGCCTCAAACAATTGCCGTACCATTTCCAGCGAATCAATGGTTTCCTGCGCGGTTTGACTCGGGAAACCATACATCAGGTAGGCGTGTACCATAATGCCAGCCTCCGTAAAATTGCGGGTGACCCGGGCTACCTGGGCTACAGTTACTCCTTTCTGAATTAAAGCCAATAAACGATCAGAAGCTACCTCCAGCCCTCCGGACACAGCAATACACCCCGAAGCTTTGAGCAAAAGGCACAAATCCCTACTAAAACTTTTTTCAAATCGAATATTGGTCCACCAGGTCACCGTGAGTTTGCGGCGAATGATTTCCAGGGCCAAGGCACGCATGAGGGCGGGTGGAGCGGCTTCGTCCACAAAATGAAAGCCCCGCTCGCCAGTTTGGGCGATCAATTCCTCCATGCGGTCGCACAACAATTGGGCGGCTACGGGTTCGTACAACTTGATGTAATCCAGTGAAACATCACAAAATGTACATTTGCCCCAATAGCAACCGTGGGCCATGGTCAGTTTGTTCCAACGCCCGTCGCTCCACATGCGGTGCATGGGATTGACGACCTCAATGGCTGAAATGTATTGATCAAGCGGCAAATCACCGTAATCGGGGGTGCCCACTTCACTTTGTTTGTAATCGCGGTTGAGACTGTGGTTGAGGTATTCGACCTTGCCGTCGATCAAGGTATAGGTACGTTTCAACAGATCAATCGGACGTTGGCCTTGCAGGTGTTCGATGAGGTTTTCGATGGGCGTTTCGCCATCATCCAAGGTGATGAAATCGAAAAACTCGAAGACTCGTGGGTCGCTGAGTGAGCGCAATTCGGTGTTGGCAAAACCACCACCCATGACCACTTTGCTATTGGGATGGTGTTTTTTGATCCATTGTCCACAACGGAATGCGGTGTACAAATTCCCTGGGAATGGCACGGAGATGGCCACCAACTGGGGCTGTAGCTCCGCCATTTTTGCACGCAGGATTTGAATCAGCAATTGATCAATATAGGTATACTCGGCTTGGAGCTGTGCGTACAATTCATCAAAATGGTAAGCGGAACGGCCCAAGCGTTCGGCGTACCGACTGAGCCCAAAATGTTCATCCACACATTCGGTGATCAAATCGGCCAGGTCTTCGAGGTAAAGGGTAGCCAGGTGTTTGGCTTTGTCCTGGGTGCCCATGCTGCCAAAAGCCCAATTCAAATCAGCGAGTTGTTTGAAACGTTCGGCTCGGGGCAGGTAGCCCTCCTGGCAAATGAGGTGGGCTAGGGTAGGGTTTTTACCTTGCAAAAAATTGATGACTCCATTAATGGTCTGGATGTAGTGTTTGCGCAAGACGATGATGCGGCGGGCATTTTCCGACCAATTTTGGTTTTTAGCCGAAATGTGTTCAAACATGTCGCTAAGGCCTTTGGAAGAATACAGGGCCAAAAAAACCTCAATGCCTAAGTCGGCTTGATAAGAACTAATGTTTTTGGTGTTCAAAAATCCTTTCAGGTACGCAGTGGCTGGATACGGCGTATTCAGTTGGGTAAAGGGAGGCGTAAAAAGAAAGGCGGTGGTGCTCAAGAACGGTAAATTTAAGACCCAAAATTAATTCATTTAACCCACATTCCCATAATTCCGGGCACCAAAGAGCAAGGTACCAATGCGGACCAACGTACTACCTTCCTCCACCGCAATTGGATAATCATCAGACATACCCATGGAAATTTCCTTAAAAGCAGGGTCATTGGGGAAATAACGGGCTTTGAGCTGATCAAATATGTTTTTCAGAGACTTGAATTCCCGGCGAATCTGTTCTTCATCCTCCACAAAAGACGCCATGCCCATTACGCCACAAAGTCGGATATTTTGCAAGTTGGGGTAGGAAAGGGATTCCAAAAGGGCGAAAGCCTCCTGGATGTCCAATCCAAACTTGGTTTCTTCATCGTTGATTTTAAATTGCAACAAACAGTCGATCACCCGACGGTTTTTGACTGCTTGCCGATTTATTTCTTCCAACAATTTCAAGCTGTCCACCGAGTGGATCATGGCCACAAAAGAAGCAATGTATTTGACCTTATTGCTTTGTAGATGCCCAATCAGGTGCCATTCGATGTCTTTGGGCAAGGCTTCGAATTTGGGCACAACTTCCTGCACCTTGTTTTCTCCAAACAAACGTTGCCCTTGTGCATAGAGGTCCATGATGGCCTCATTGGGCTGTGTTTTGGAAACTGCCACGAGGCGGGCAGAGCCAAGTTCCTGAATCAGTTGTTTGTACATCGTATTTTAACCTTAGTAGTGGGGCAAAATTGAGTATTGTCCCTTGTGCTACAAATGTAGGAAGGCAAAGGTAGGCTTTTGCTGACTCTGCTCAAGGATTAATCCTGATTTTTAAAACTTTCAACGGCAGATTGTAAACGTTGGATCAACATTTGGATCAATCGGCGGGAATGCTCTGCCTCATTTTCCTGGAATCTGCCCCATTCTTCAAGCGAGAAATACCCGATCACCATACCCGTCAGGGTGTTTCGTAAACTTTGGTCTTTTTGTAGGCTTTGTTTGATCCATTCCAAACGATCTTTGGCGGGCAATTGAAAAAAGGTCCCGTGTCGTTTGCCGATGTAGGCTTGAAAAGCGGCCACCAATAATTCGTGTTGAAACTTGAGGATGGGCCGCAGGGTTTGATTTTGGAATTGTTCGGCTGGAGTGGATTGACTACTGCCCAAGTTTAGGTCTGGTCGGATGGAATGAATCAGTTGTGTTCGCAAGTTCATTGGATTTGATTCTATTTAAAAAGGAAAATAGCCTAGGAATGTTCAATGACCTCTGGAATTCCATGCGGTTTATGGTTCTGTTCTTTACTTTTGTACACAATAGAAAACACATCCAATGGAACCAAAAAGCTGTTCAAGTTTATTGCGCCATTTTGCCCTGCTTGCGATACTTGTCATGAGCATCATGGTTGAGGGTAAAGCTCAGGAACTGGAAACTCCGGTTAAAACCCACAATTTAATTGGCATGAAGCCTAATTTCACTGGTGGGGAAGACTCTCTTCGGCAATACCTCAAAAGAAACCTGGTGTATCCTTCTACCGCTTTGGAAAAAAAGATTGAAGGTTCGGTAATCGTGCAATTTGTGGTTGAAAAAGAGGGCGACCTTACCAATTTCCATGTTGTGAAAGGCCTTAGCCCAGATTGTGAGCAGGAAGCCCTTCGGCTAGTCAAGGGCATGCCGAAGTGGGAACCTGGCATTCAACGTGGTAATCCTGTGCTGGCACAATTTGATTTGCCAATTAAATTTGAATTGCCGAAATAGAGATCTAAAAGCCTTTAATTGTCGGAGTACTTTTGTGGCTAGTTTGTACATTTGCCTCCAACAAAGCAATCCAAACAACCATGCACCAACAAAATCCAACCCAAACAAAAGCCTGGCAACAGCTGACCGAGCATTTTTCCAAAATGCAGGAAGTCCAAATGAAAGACTTGTTTGCCGCCGACCCAAAACGTTTCGCCCAATTTTCCCAACGTTTTGAAAACGTTTTGGTCGATTATTCCAAAAATATCATCACTGCCGATACCCTCAATACCCTCCTGCAACTCGCTGAAGAATGTGGCCTCAAGGCCGCCATCGAAGCCATGTACAGCGGGGAAAAAATCAACGCCACCGAAGGCCGTTCGGTGTTACATGTTGCCTTGCGCAATCGTTCCAATCGCCCAATTTTGGTAGATGGTGTGGATGTAATGCCCGATGTTAACGCCGTTTTGGCCAAAATGGAAGCTTTCAGCAAGCGCATTTTGTCGGGAGAATGGAAAGGTTATACAGGTAAAACCATCACCGATATTGTCAACATTGGCATCGGTGGTTCGGATCTGGGCCCAGTGATGGTGACCGAAGCCCTGAAGCCATACTGGCAACCCGGGATGAAGGTACATTTTGTGTCTAACGTGGATGGTACACACATCGCGGAAACGCTCAAACCGCTGGACCCGGAAACCACCCTCTTTTGTATCGCTTCCAAAACCTTCACCACTCAAGAAACCATGACCAACGCCGAAACGGCCAAAACCTGGTTTTTGCACAAAGCCCAAGATCAATCGCAGGTAGCCAAACATTTCGTTGCATTGTCAACCAACGAAAAAGCTGTGGCTGCTTTTGGCATCGATACGGCGAATATGTTTGAGTTTTGGGATTGGGTCGGGGGCCGTTACTCCCTGAGTTCGGCGATTGGTTTACCGATTGCCTGCGTAATTGGTTTTGAGAATTTCCAGGAACTGCTCGAAGGTTTACACGCCATGGACGAGCATTTTTACCAAACTCCCCTGGAACATAATATTCCAGTTATTCTGGCGCTGATTGGCATCTGGTACAATAACTTTTACGGTGCAGCCACCGAAGCCATTCTGCCTTACGACCAATACTTACACCGTTTTGCGGCTTATTTCCAACAAGGGAATATGGAGAGCAATGGCAAATATGTAGGCCGAGATGGCGTGGAAGTGGATTATCAAACCGGGCCCATCATCTGGGGTGAACCGGGGACCAACGGCCAACATGCCTTTTACCAGTTGATTCACCAGGGGACCAAAATGATCCCTTGTGACTTCATTGCCCCTGCACAAAGCCACAACCCAATTGGAGATCACCACCAGAAATTGATGTCCAACTTTTTTGCCCAAACCGAAGCCTTGCTGATGGGTAAAACCGCGGCTGAAGTAGAAGCGGAACTGGTCAAACAGGGTAAGTCAATAGAAGAAATTGCAGAATTGCTGCCCTTCAAGGTATTCCAGGGGAACAAACCAACCAACTCTATTCTGGTGAAAAAGATTGACCCGCGCACCCTTGGGATTTTGATTGCGATGTACGAGCACAAAATTTTCACCCAGGGGGTAATCTGGAACATTTACAGCTTTGACCAGTGGGGGGTGGAATTGGGCAAACAATTGGCCAACAAAATTCTGCCAGAGCTTGAAGATGCTTCGTTGGTAAACTCCCACGATGCTTCCACGAATGGCTTGATCAATGCGTTTAAGGCCATGCGCTAGATCGTAGAGACGCACAGCCGTGCGTCTCTACACCGCATCATCTGAGGTATGGCGAGGCTCAAAATACAAGATTCGATTGCTCAAATCAACGGCACACAAATGACCATAACCTGTCCGTTGATATACACAGCCTGCATCTATATTGATGACCCTTAAGCCATTAAAATGGCGAAACAATTGTTGGATCGTAGTGTTGGGTGTCGGGGTATGCCCATGCACAACATAGCGTTCTCCCAACCATTCCAGATCCAGATCAATGGCCCAATTCCGAATCCAGAGCATCTGATCCTGGTGCTCAAAAGGGTTACTTCCTTGTACAAAATGGAGCCCCGCGTGTACAAAAATGTATTCATCTGATTCGATCCAAAAGGGAAGATTTTCCAAAAAATCCAGGTATTGCCGGGGAATATCCCGGGGCTTTTTTACAGCAAAGCTGGCCAGGGTGGTATCGCCCCCATTGCGCAAAAAAGACTCTAGGTTGTAACCATGTCCATTGAGTGCCCACAAGAGCATTTCTTCATGGTTTCCCCGCAGGCATTGCAAATGGTAGCCCTCCGCCTTGAGCCTGAAGATGGTATCTAATACCTGTTTGGAGGAAGGACCCCGATCGAGGTAATCGCCCAGCAAAAACAGTTGATCTGCTTTGGAAAAATTGATTTGTTGGAGCAAGGCTTCAAAGGTGGCATTACAGCCGTGAATGTCTGAAATGGCAATTTTTCTCATTCCTTTGGAACTTAGTTCCCCTAAAAGTAGTTTCCTTTTTTTGAAAAAAAATTATTCTTTCTGAAAATAGCTTTTGTATATTTGCGCACTCGCAAGGAAAAGTCCTGTAAGGCCTCGTAGTACAACGGATAGTATGTAGGTTTCCGGAACCTAAGATAGTGGTTCGATTCCACTCGAGGCTACTAAGCCCGGTCTGAGATTCAGGCTGGGCTTTTTTGTTAGAATGAAATATTCTTGTAAATGTCTGCAAGCGAAATTTCTTTACCCTCAATCTGGAAGACCTGATCCAGCGCATTAAAGTCTTCACTCCGCCAGCGCAAATCGGCCTCATCACAATAATGTAGCGTTACCAAAGGGCGATCTTGCTCAATGTAAAGCATATAACGCATGGTAGGAATATTGCGGTAAGAAGGTTGCTTTTCACCCAAATCTTTGGTACGAGTGGACTTGGAAAGGATTTCTACTACTAGCCAAGGGTTTAAATTGGCAGTTTTCCCAGGCTTGTACGTGAAAATTTCTGGTTCCCCCTTCACTACCGAGGCATCGGGAGACCAGGCTTTGCCATCCACCGCATCAAATACATGTCGATTGCTACCATATCTTTTGTAAAGGGGATTGTCACTTAAAGTGAGAAACAATATACCCAGGATATTAGCCACAAGTTGCTCGTGCTGATCAGATGCTATACTCATAATGATGATTTCTCCATCGCAGAACTCTATTGGATATTCCGCATATTCCAGTAATGCTAAGTAATCTTCAAAGGTGCCAGGAAAACGTACATCGTTTTCACCAAGCGCCAGTCTTTCCTCTAAGGTTATTGGATACTTTTTTTCCTCTATCTGAGTCGTGGCAGTACTCATGTTCATTAATTTTGTACCCAAAATACAATTTTTTTTAGAATGATGCTGGCATTTTTTTTTTCAAACAAAACCAGCTTATGAATTCATCGCTGAATTTAGGCTACTCCAGTCGGTTCAAAAAAAAATCGTACACTTGCACTCAAAAAAAGCGATGAGCCAACGCGCTGAATTGGTCAAAGCCATTCACTTTTTACATCAAAAAGGCTGGGCACCAGCCACTTCTTCCAATTACTCCTTCCGGGAGGCTGGGCAGAGTAGTTTTTTTGTATCGCAAAGTGGCCTGGACAAAGGCGATTTTGCCGAAAAGCATTTTTTACAGGTAGATGCTTCCGGCAATCCCATCGAGGATACCCGCAAACCTTCCGCTGAAACCCTCCTGCATTGCGCGGTGTACGGACTTTTTCCCGAAGCCCACTGTGTGTTGCATACCCACACCGTGCTCAATACAATCGTATCACAATTGCTCCAGGTACAGGGGGCAATTGTACTTGAAAACTATGAAATTTTGAAAGGTTTTAGTGGCATCAAAACCCATGAAGTTTCCGTAAAAATTCCCATCTTTGCCAATACCCAGGACATTGCGGCATTGTCTATCGAATTAGCAGAGTTTGTGCGGCAGAGCGATTCCGAGTTGCGCGCTTTCCTCATCGCTGGACACGGCATGTACACCTGGGGCAACACTATTGCCGATGCCAAAAGGCATGTAGAAGTGGTGGAGTTTTTGTTAGAGTGTGAATATTTGAAAATGAAATTAAAGGGTTGAGACTACCGACAGCAGTCACTGAGCGAAGTCGAAGTGCCGCTGTCGGTAGTCTCAACCCTTCAACGCTAAATTTCTATCCATGGCCATCCTTACCATTCCAGACAAACAAACCGTTGTCAGTGATCCCGCTGAGATCAAAAGTTTTTTGAACGCCCGTGGGGTCATTTATGAGCAATGGGAAGCCGCGGTTGAGTTTGCCGACGATGCCGATCAGGACACCATCCTGGGTGCCTATGCACACAAGCTCAAGCCGTATATGGATTCCAACGGCTACAAAACCGCCGATGTGATCAACGTTACGCCCGATCACCCACAATTGGAAATGTTGCGGACCAAGTTTTTGAGCGAGCACATCCACACCGAGGATGAAGTACGCTTTTTCGTGGACGGCGAAGGCATGTTCTGGTTCAATCTGGGCGGTGATGAAGACATCTTCTGCGTGACTTGCCAGGCTGGCGACCTCATTTCAGTTCCTGCCAATACCAAGCACTGGTTTGACATGGGACCCAAAAAGTTTGTCAAGGCCATCCGGGTATTTATTGACCAATCGGGCTGGGTTCCGCATTATACGGAGTCGGGGGTTGATCAGCAGTACAATTTGAATTAAGGGCAGCTTCGCTGCTTGTTTTGAACCACCTAAGAAACCTTAGCCACCTAAGAATCACCTTAGCAGGAAACACACTGAGGTGGCTCTTCGGTGGCTAAGGTTTCTTAGGTGGTTCAAAAAAATCTTCATTCCACCAACCCATGCAGTTTATCCTCACCGACATCGAAGGCACGACCACCGACATCAACTTCGTGCACAAGATTCTTTTTCCTTATTCATTTGGAAACTTGCCGGACTTTGTGCGGGCGAATCTGCATGATCCGGCTGTAACTCAGGCTTTGGATCAAACCCGACAGACCCTGCTCGAAGAAGCACTACCCGCAGAAAACATTGAGGACCTGATCAATGGCCTGCTCTCTTGGATTACTGCCGACCGCAAACATCCCGCCCTCAAACTATTGCAAGGATTGATTTGGAAATTGGGCTATGACAGCGGTGGATTTAAAGGGCATGTATATCCAGATGTGGTTCCAGCCCTGGAGCGTTGGAAACAGCAGGGAATACCCATGGGAATTTATTCTTCGGGCTCGGTGGCGGCCCAAAAACTGTTGTTCGGCCATAGCGAGTACGGGGATTTAAACGGATTTTTTAGCCACAACTTCGACACTGCCGTAGGTCATAAGCGGGAAGTAAAATCCTATCAAAATATAGCAACTCAATTGAATTTAGCTCCATCCGAAATCCTTTTCCTTTCTGACATTGAAGAAGAATTGGATGCAGCCCAGGCGGCGGGAATGCAGTGCTTGCAATTGTTGCGGCCGGGCACCATTCCGAGCATGCGGCATGCTGGGGTGGGCAGTTTTGAGGAAATTGCTGGATAATTTTTTTGTCCACAACTTGACTTATTTGTTGAAAAAAATTATTTTTACAACAAATAAGTCAAAAATGACAACAGAAAAATTCAAACACCTGGAAAACATTTTAAAAGACAGCGATGATTTTTCGGAAATCTTCGACTATTTTCTTACCAATTTTGCGGAGCAACCCGCCTTTACCCAGCAAAGTAAAAAATTCAAATCCCCCCTCATCAAGGAACTGGTGAGCCAGGCCTCGGCTCAGATTTTTAATAAAATTCCGATTCAAATCACCAATATGCTACTGCTCAACCACGAGCGATTGGGCATTATCCACGGTGCTGGTTGGGTTGAAGCCAAGTTGTTCAATGTTTTTTACTGCAAGCGCATCAACAAAGGTTTGTTGGTCATCACCACCGGGAAAAGCACTGAAATGGCGCGAATCACACCTACCCCAGCCAAACCAACAGAACAGCTTGGAGAAGATTTTATCGAGTCGGTGGAGGATTTTTCAAAACATTTTAAGCATCAGTTTCCGAATTAGGCAATTTTCGAGTTTACCTATTTTAGCATACAACTTTGACCTATTAGCATGGGCTTTGATTCAAAAGTCTTTTTTAATTTTTTTTAGAAATGTTTACCTTAACTCCCCGAAAAAACCAATCAACTCATGCCTACACTACGCATTAGCAATTTTGGCTCAGCATTCTTGTTGCTGGCTGTTTTGACCACATTTATGGCTTGCGCGCCCAAAAAGTCCCCCTCGGTGCCGATGGATTTGGCGCAGGAAAGCATCATTCCCATTCCCATGTCTGTAAAGGCAACGAATAGTTCCTTTGAGTTGACAAGTGCAACGGATATCTATGTGCAAGGCGACTCCAAAGAACTGCTCAAAATCGGGCAATACCTGGCGGATAAACTCAATCCTTCCACTGGCTTGGGAATTGAAGTGAAGTCTAGCAATCAAGCGCCTGGGGCTGGCAACATTTATTTGTCGCTCAATAACGATGACTTATTGGGAAATGAAGGTTATTCGCTCAACATTACACCAGAAGGAGTACACCTGGAAGCAAAATCTCCAGCAGGTTTGTTTATGGGGGTTCAAACCATTCGCCAATTGTTGCCCGCCGAGGTTGAGTCGTCCAGCAAACAAGAAGGCCCTTGGCGGATGGCTACAGGTACCATTCAGGATATTCCAACTTATGCCGTACGCGGTGCCATGTTTGACGTGGCCCGGCATTTCTTTAGTGTGGAAGACACCAAACGTTTCATCGATCTGATTGCCGCCTACAAAATGAACACCATGCACCTGCACTTGTCCGACGACCAGGGGTGGCGCATCGAGATCAAATCCTGGCCCAAACTGGCCGAGCACGGCGGCAAAACTCAGGTGGGTGGCGGCAAAGGTGGCTATTACACCCAGGAACAATACAAAGACATCGTACAATACGCTCAGGATCGCTACATCACCATCATTCCAGAAATTGACATGCCTGGCCATACCAATGCGGCGCTAGCGGCTTATCCAGAATTGAATTGTGATGGCAAAGCCAGGGAACTTTATACAGGCACCGAAGTGGGTTTCAGCACCCTGTGCACCAAAAATGAAATCACTTACAAATTTATCGATGATGTGATCCGGGAACTGGCCGCGATGACCCCTGGCCCCTTTATCCACATTGGTGGGGATGAATCGCATGTGACCAAAAAAGAGGATTATATTCCTTTTGTTAACCGTGTGCAGGCAATCGTGCTTTCCCACGGCAAGCAGGCGATTGGTTGGGACGAGATCGCACTGGGTACTTTGAAAAAAGGCGCTTTTGTGCAGCACTGGGCCGATGTAGACAATGCGGTAAATGCGGTCAAACAAGGGTCGAAAGTCTTGATGTCGCCTGCGCGCAAGGCTTACATGGACATGCAATACGATTCTACCACGCAATGGGGCCTACACTGGGCTGCCTACATTGAAGTGGATAGTGCTTACATCTGGGATCCGGGAACCCTGGTGCCTGGGGTTGCTCAGAAAGATGTACTGGGCATCGAAGCGCCGCTGTGGTCTGAAACGGTAGATCAAATCGACGAGGTGGAATACATGGTGTTTCCTCGTTTGCCTGGGTATGCGGAGATCGGTTGGTCGGCGGCAAGTGCGCGGAACTGGGATGGGTATAAGAAGCGCTTGGGGGCGCATGGGCCACGTTTTACGGCGATGGGGATTAATTATTATCCATCGAAGTTGGTGGAATGGAAGGAGGAGAAAAATCAAAAGAACTGACAATAGAGGGAGCTAACATAGCTCCCTCTATATTGCCCTGTCTGGGGTTTAACCTATTGATATTGTGGTAAAAATGCTCGCCAATTGTCCACTGAACTGTCCATACTTATAAAGGCACTTGGTACATTTGAAGCGATATTTTTCTATTTTTTGACCACAGTTCCAGCAACCACTTTCCCGTTCCTTCCGCTGATCTGCCAAAGGTAAACGCCTTGGGGCAGGTGGTCTATACGGACTGTGCTGACTCCCGCGTTGATCATTTGTCGATATGTTTCTTGGCCGTTCTGGTTAAACAGCCGTAGAAACATTCCTCTGATGCCTCCCAAGCGTTCGGGTAGGGAATCGGGTAAATCAAAAGACAACCAATCGGAACTGGGATTGGGAAATACCTTGATGCCGACCGCCAGATCTGGATCCTTTACCGATACTATCAGGTTTCTATTGTTGAAATTCGCCCGAATCATGGGGGCAAAAGCATACCCAACAATAGAATCCACTCGATTAAGTGAACGTACAAACAATGCCTGTTTACTAACCTTCCTTCCATCCATTTGAAATGAGCCCCCTCCACTGACGTATTGTAAACCAACGGCATAACGACCTGGATTCAGCATTAAATTACTGGGTAGTTTGAAGGTGATCCACTCAACTGGGACCGGGACCGTAAGCGAATCATTTCCGAAGACAATTATCGTGTCTTTCGGGGTTAATTGGATTGGTGCCGAACTGAATACACGCTGATCATAACGGCGGGTGGTTGTGTTGAAGCCATAGACCCAAAAAGAGACACTGGAAGACATGTCAGCGTACACTTTTGCAGTGATTGAAGTCAGGGTGTCCTTTGCAAGCAGATCAATAAAATTACCCCGACTTTCTCCCACGGCAACAACTGTATGATCACTGTCTTTGGCAAAAATAGAATCACCGGCAATAAGATTCATCGCATGTTGTTGCTCAATGGTATTGTTGTTTAATAAGGTAGTTTGGAATATGTAATTGCCTTTGCCATTTAGTGCTGCATTGGAATAACTGGCGGAAACCTGCTTGGGCTGCAGGGCCAGATTTTCTTTTAGGGTAGAAAGGGTATTCCCGTTTTTAAGAAGTTTGTGTTCTATTCCATAGTTGCCAGCCGGGGCGGACCATAACGCCAGTCGAGCACCTGATGTGGGTATGCCACTGGCGTGTTTACTTTTTATAGCGGTATAATCGGGCTCAACCGGATCAAAAAGCACCGGAGGGTTGGTCCATTTGAGCACCGTACTATCATTGTGAACCGCCCAGGCAGTTTGTGCATCAATGAATTTGACATTACTCAAACTCGCTACTCCTGGTTGGAGAAGGCTAATGGACCAAGTCTTACATTTGTCAAAACTGAGGTCAGCCCAGCCTTCAAATTCATTGCTACTCAGGTATACATCAGGTTGGTTTTTGATGCTGAAAATGCGGTTGGGTGAGCTCCGATCTACACTGCGGCGGGTGCCCTGGGTCCAATTGCTACCCCCATTGGATGTGAGCCATACATTTCCACCAAGCACACTCAATGCGCCCTCGTGTCCGTTGTTTAACGCAATGCTTCCAATGTCAATAGCGGTGGGCAAAGATACAACACTCCAGTTTCGCCCCTGGTCATTGCTTTTTAATACCCGGCCACGGACTGTACCAATCCAGATGGTGTCGTCATGAGTATCATAAGCGCTAAAATAACTTATTTCATTACTTAAAGCGCGGGGTGCTTTCATTCTGCTCCAGGTATTGCCGCCATCTATAGTGCGATACATTTCAAAAGTATCCCGAACTGGGTCGCCCCAGGCCAGCGCGGTACTGGGATTAAAAAAATGGATGCCATTCAGAAAACTTCCTAGCGCGTTAAACTCCCCATTCGGAAAAGCTGGGTTCCAGGTTTCACCCCCATCCGTCGTGCGGAAGTTCAGAGTGCTCGTCCCATCGAAATTAAACCACACGGTAAAAGCTTGTTGTGCATCCGCAGCAAAAAAAGACCCTAAATAGTAATCCAGAAACACATCGCCAGGCACTGAAATGAAGTTGGTATTCCAGGTTTCACCACCATCCAATGTACGCGTGACAACGCCAAAAGGATCGGCAAACCAGGCCGTATCGGCATTTACAACACTCATGAATCCCCATTGGGGGGACGATTCAGGAGTAGGTGAAGAAACTGGAGTTAGTTTTTGCCAATTTTGTGCGTTGAGTAATGGGCTCTGCAAAAGGAGGAGGAAGAAGAGTAAAAATTTATTTTTCATGGTGTGACGTTTTCGATTAAATAGTACCTTTAATAACCCGAATTTTTCAATGCTTAATCGGGTAAACGCTAGTAAGTACGGTAGTAAATCCTCCCTGCTGTATTAACAAAATACAGTTTATGGGTGTTTGCAGACAACGTATTCCCATCACTACCATCAAGTTGTTGCCAACTTTGACCGTTCCACTCGTATATTTTCCCTACGGTATTTGTCAACCAAATTTTTCCATCGTTGGATACAGCAATATCTCGACCATCACTACCAGGCATACGTTGCCAAGCACTGCCATTGAATTTGTATATTTCTCCTTGGGAATTGACCAGCCAGACTTGGCCATTTCCAGCTGCAATTCGTTTTCCAGCACTGCCTGGCATTTGGGTCCAACTAGAACCATTGTATTTATAAATTCTACCCGCTGAATTAACTAACCAAATGGCCCCATCAGAATTGATTGCAATATCACGGCCATCACTACCTTGTTTTTGTATCCAGGTATTATTTACAAATTCATAAATTCTGCCAGCGGAGTTGACCATCCAAACCTTATTGGCATTTGCTGCAATTGCAAGAGCATCGGAGCCAGACATTCCTGTTGTTCCATACCCTTGGACTGCATTTGTCATCTTTACTGTGAAAGGAATTAGCGCAAAAAGCAACTTGCCAATATTTATTTTTTTTGAAAACGAAATCATGGTTTAATTTTTATGAAATGATTAAAGTTAGCCCGTAAGGTAGGTAGATCACTCTTCCCCCACATTGTAAAAACCCGAACACCCTCAGCCCCCCAACAACCCACTCAACCCCACCTCATTTTGCTTAAAATCCAATTCCGCATCTTTAAAATGCTCAAAGTGGTAAACCGGAGGATTCCCAGTAAAGTGTTTAAAGTCTTTAATCAAATGGGACTGGTCGGTATAGTCAAATTTGGCTACCATATGCATCCAGGATACCTCGGGGTGGCTAAGCCAGAAGTTGGCTACCGTGCGGAAACGGATCAGGCGCAGCCAGGCTTTGGGCGACAATCCCGTTTGAGCGGCGAATTGTTTTTCCAGCCAGCGCTCGCTGCACTTGAATTTTTTACCCAAGTCCTGTACTGTCAATTGCCCGGGTTGGCGCAGCATGTAATTCATCACCGGGCTTAAGTCACCCATATTGGGTTTTGCCCTTTGGTCGAGGTGCTTGATGAGTGCCTTTTGAATCAATCCGACTGCTTGGGCAGGATCGCTGACGCTCCAAAGTTGATCTTGCAAGTCCTTAAATGGATGCTGCCCATCCAAATCTTCTAATACAATTGCCGAACCAGCCAAACCCCTCAGATTACTTTGTAAAAAATGATAGGCTGCCGTGGTCTGGAGCATGACCATCACGAAATTGATTTCTCCAACAAATTTGGCAATGGCATACTCATCGGTAGCTACAAGCAAGGCTGCCTTGTCCATTTGTGGGTTGGTGTAGCCACCGCCCGACTCACCGTATACATAAGTCGTTTGGGAGGGCGCTTTAAAAGGAAAAACCAGCATGGGAATGCCTCGTGCGCTGAAAATGAGTTCCGTCTCAGATTCAAAGACTCCTGTCTTCACTAAAAAGCAAGATACGTAGGGTACTAAGACAGGATGTGGCATAAAAGGAAGTACCATCGCTATCAGGTGTTTTTGATCAAATCGATATCCTCCCAAAGCGGACACCCCATCGTTGCATCCAGCATCGACAGGGTGTCCGCTTTGGTGGTCATTCTTAAGTACCACGAACAACCAAAATCTTAACAGCTACCTCAATTTATTTTTTCGAATTACTCCACCATCACAAAACCCGCCCAATAAAAAGGCTCATACCCCTTTCGCCGCATCTCTTGCTGGGCATTCAGCAAAGCTTGGTGCGCAGTTTGTTTTTCATGTAATAATTTTTGATAAAACAGGGTCATCAGTTCCTGGGTTTGGTAATCGGGAACTTGCCAGAGGGACATGACCAGCGTTTTGGCCCCAGCACTTTTGAAGGCACGCTGTAGGCCATACACCCCTTCATCGCCACGAATTTCGCCAAGCCCGGTTTCACAAGCTGAAAGTACAACCAGTTCGGTATTGGACAAGTTCATTTGGCTGATCTCGTAGGCGGTGAGTACGCCGTCTTCCCGCTTGCCCAAGGGGCGGCCTGTTTGCCAGGCATAATTGGCACCCGCCAGGATAAGGCCGGAGCGGATCATGGGGTGATCGGAGAGTTTATAAGCTGGCTGGCCCGATTCTACTTGGCCTTTAGGGTCTGGGAAAAAATACCCGTGGGTTGAAAGGTGCAGGATGCGGGGAGAAGGGCTTTGTTTGCCAATTGTCTTGAATGATTCTTCTGTGGCGGCATAACCTTTGTGTAAAATGTTAGGGATGTTCACTTTTTGTAAAGCCGCGGCAATTTCCGTAGTTTCTTTTTCCGAGTATTTGAGAAATCCCCAAGTACCTCCACGGAATGTAGAGTCGACTAGATCAAAATCCAGCCCACGATAATTTGCATTTTTGTTTAGGGATACTGGCCGAATGGCTGTGCTGTCCATATCATATTGAATGGCACCGTACAATGATGCTGTTGTTTGAGTAGGTGCCAGAGGAGTTGGAACAGCCAATTGACGTGTACTGCCCAGGGTAACCAAATTGTAGCGGTCGGCCAAAATACTATGTGCTCCAGTAGATAAGGCACCTAAATTAACTCGATGCAACAACCCCGATGGGGCATAATACACCGTTTTTATTCCTTGTAAGTGCTTTTCTAAAGGTGCCCATATCAAGCGGATAGTTGCTTCATTTTGATACAGTTGGTTGATGTATTCTGAGCCTAAGCGATTAGGTGAAGGCATCAGTGCTTCCAATGCCTTTTCATCAAAAAGTGGAATAAAAATGGGATAAGGTTGATTGGGTTTTAATAATAAGGCTGCATAAAGCACTTTTCCCGTAGGTTTAGGGTTTGTATAATTAAAATGGAGAAATTCCAGAGCTACTTCATTGGGTTTTAAAGCAGCTTGCACCTCCTGCCATTGTACCTGGCGAACTACCTCGCCATAGCCTACTACACTACGGCTGAGTTCCTTTTCAAGGGTATTGACTATTGCTTCTACCTCTTTCATTTTACTCTCGTTCCGTTCGGCTTGTGGAAGTGCAAATTCAGCAGACAATTGATTGCGATGGTTTTGAATTTGTTTGAGTTTATCAGGGAGTTGAGTATTGGCAATGTTCTGACTTCGAAAACGTTGCGAAATATTGAGCAGGAAGCCTTTGTGGAAAAGAGTATTGTTGTAACAAGAAGTTGTAAAATGTGGAAGAACCGCAAAATGATCATTTGCGAATGAATAATGTTGATCAAGCTCTTGTTCAAAAAGCTGGGTATAGGAAAAAACTTCTTTTTCAGAGAGATGCCTTGAAGCATTAAACAGAAGCCTTCTGCGCATATTGGCTGCATCGGTCAAATAGGAGACCGCTTTAACATAATCTTTTTTTGCCCAATAGGTTAGGGAAAGATTAGCAAGACTCATTTGAAAAGATAGGTGTTCTTTTCCAAGCTCTTTCTCTCTTAATTCTTTAGCGATGAGATGATAATGTTCTGATAAATCAAATTTTCCCATCTCATAGAATAACTCACCTAGAAACTCCATGCAGGACATATAGGACGGGATTTTTGAAAAATCAGGCACTAGTTCAAAAATGCGTTTCGATTCAAGAAATAGAACCTCAGCATCTACATAATTTCCTGTTTTAATATAAATACTGGCTAGATTCATCGTTCCTTCGGCGTAACCTATGCTACTTTTGCCGAGCCCCTTGGCAATTATTTCAATATTGGCTTTATAAAACTTTTCTGCTTCTTCATAGTTTTTTCTTGCAGAATAAACTATTGCAAGATTATTAAGCGTGCCCCCATATGATTGATGCTCTTTTCCTTGTTTTTGTTCTATTATGTGTAAAGCCTCCAAAAAAAAATTTTCAGAGATGTCGTAGTTTCCCATTCTTAAATACAATACCCCTAAAG
This sequence comes from Haliscomenobacter sp., assembly GCF_033763495.1. Lineage (GTDB taxonomy): Bacteria > Bacteroidota > Bacteroidia > Chitinophagales > Saprospiraceae > Haliscomenobacter. Next base: position 18,136 of record NZ_JANRKL010000104.1, read on the forward strand.
CTTTTAATATTCCAGCATATTCAAGACTGTTAACTCCAACCGTGTATTCTTCTATTGCTTTTACCTCAAGATAATATTGTTCTGCTCGTTCGTAATTGTCACCCATGTGGTAGTATACATTTCCCAGATAATATAAGCTCCTTAAATAATCTAGGTGCTCTTTTCCGAGCAATTTTAAGCGGATCGCGCTGCACTTGTTCAGCCATTTTTCAGCTTCTTTGTAATCACCATAACTATAATAAATGAGTCCGTAAACATAGCACAAATCAGCATAGCGGATACTTTCTTGCCCAAAGGAGCTTAAGGTGAGTGGTTCTGCCAACGCCATTTTTTCGAGCGCCTGTTTGAATTTCCGATCCTGATTTAAATAGCGAGCTTGCTGAACTAAACTATCTGCTTTGTCAATGCCTCCTTGTCCGTAGCTGAGGAATCCAGAAAATAGCATAAGGGTGAATAAAATTGCTTTTTTCATGTGGAAATGGATTGAAAAATTAGGCAAATTCGATTATTTCAAAGCTTTGTTTAACTGTGCAGCATTCTCCATACGACCCCCTTTTTTTTCAACAATTTCATCCAAAATTCTTTTGGCTTTTTCGACCTGGCCAGTTTGTAAATGACTCAATGCCAAATACCAAGGCACCACCTCCACAAAGCGTGAATGTCCACTTTGCATTATACCTTCCAACAACTCGGCAGCAGCTTTGCCTTGATTGGCGTGCAACAAGCAATTTGCCTTTAGAAAAAGATTCGTGTTGTCTTGCTGTGCGAAAGTGTTCAAAGAATCAAAGGCGCTGAGCGCGGCTGCATATTTCCCATCCCAATACAAGTGCCGAAAATGTTCTTGAGGGCTAATTTTTTCAACACTGCCCCGAACGCCAGGCTCCAGTGAAGCATCCCGATAAGGCTCAAAATAAGCCGCAAAGATTTTTTTGCCATCGATTGATGCTGGTTTGGTTTGAACAGGAGGAGAAACGGGGGCGGGTTCAACTGATTTGGGACTGGGGGGCGGTGCAGGAAGGGACTTTTTAGCAGGCGCAGGGGCTGAAGTTGGCTCATTTGTTGTACGGTTAGGATAGATAAACCACAGTCCCAATGCTAAAACAACAATCAGCAGCAGACCTCCTTGCCACGGAAATGTAGTAGAACGGTTTGGGGCTTTCGCGTCCAGTTCTTTTCCCTTGATGGTCAAGCGGCGGCGTAATTCTTTTTCACCTTCTAGGCGAATAGCTTCCAATGCCAATCCGTGCCATTGTACTTCTTTAGCGAAGTCGGCATCACTATTGATTCGGCGCTGAAATTCTTGGTTTTCCTCTGAACTCAGCGCGTTTTGGTGGTAACGTTCAATTAGTTTTTGTGCAATTTCATCCATTGGAAAAAATGCTAAACGTTTTTTTGATGAATTCCTTCAAACGACCCAAACAGCGCGCTAAGGTAGCACTGGTAGTGTTGGCATTTTTCAGATTCCAACCCTGTTGGATCTCCTCAATGCCTTGATTCTGGTAATAACGGGCAACTAATAGTTCTCGACATTGGGAAGACATGGATTTCATGGCTCTGTGCAACGCTTGTACTTTTTCAGGTTCATTGTCTTCTTTTTCCAATTCTATGGTTAGTAACGCATCATCAATTTGATCCTTCCAAAGCATACGTTTCATCTTGCGATTGTTGTTTAACAAACGTTTGTACCCAACTGAATAAAGCCAGGTACGCACTTCATAGCGGAGGTGTACAAGTTTGCCCTGATTCACTTGTTGGTAGAATGCAATGATGGAATCTTGCCATGCGTCTTCAAAATCCTGGCGGGTGCCTTCAAAACGGTAACTTGCCCAACGGAAGAAGTCTTCTCGATAATGGGCGTACAACTCTTCTATGGCGCGGGAGTCCCCGGCTTGAAGTGAATTAATGACCGTATCAGCATTTAAAGTGGAAGACATTACTGGTTGGTTTGTCTACCAATATAGGGCTTTTAAGATTGGCGAGAAAAAATCTTCTTTTTTTTAAGGCTATCTGTAAAAAAACAATTTACTCACCCCACTCCCGACACCGCCCATCCACCAATTTCAACAACCCCGGTACCCGAAATTCTCCCGCCATCTCCTTCACCTTCTCCGCCGCAAAAGCTACCTCAATACCAATCGCCGTTACCCACAATGGATTTTGACTTTCGCCCCGCAGCACGGGAATGGCCACTTTTTCCGCTGGCCGAAACCGCGTTTTAGCTACCCCTACCACCGTGATTTTTCGTTCCAGGGCTTCGTACAAATGCCAGCCCAGCCCGCCACGGCCTTCATCCAGCCATACGTAGGCGTCGATGATGATGGCTTCGAGCGGGAATTCAATGCTGGCCAGGGCTTTTAACAAACCCGGCAATTCCCGCTTGTAAAAGGCACCCGGTTCGTAAGGCGCCACCTGCTCGATCTGCACACAATTGACGTGTACAGGTTCGGCAGCTGTCCAGGACTCGAAGAGGGCGTAGGCACACTGGGCTCGGGGGTCGCGGTAATCGGTATCGAGGCAGATGAGCATAGGATTGGTTTAACAAACAAGTAAAAGTCGGGTGATGGAAAGATGTGGGTTGGGCAAGGTTCCACTAAATGTGTTTGGCTGGGGGCGAATTATTGAGCACGGATGATTCCTTCGGATGTTCGGTAGCTATGAATGACTTTGGCTTTACTTTTACAAATCAATTCATTTCTGAAGAAAAAACGACCTGCTTCAGGAGTGATGTAACTGAATAGCTGACTGGGCTTGGCAATGATTTTGTTGTAACTACTCGTTTCCAAGTTGGCATGCATCTGTCGGCATTGCAATTGGATTAAATTCAAATAGATGTGACCATTGGAATTGATGTTGGCGATTTCAACAAGGTCTACCTTGCCCTTAACAGTATGTAAATTGCTTTGCTTAAGTTGCTGAACGTAGTCGTTGTATTGGTGTTTTATTTTCATCAAATTAAATTGCCTTAATTGCCCGGGTTTTAATAAATTCAGATACAGATAGTTGGCATCAATCGTTAAATCTGCTTCATCTGCCTCAACGTCTATATGAACACGATTGCCGCTTAATATACCTTTTTGGTGGAATTTTTTTGCCGCATGAGAGATGACAATATTGTTCAATGATTGAGTATACCCAATTATGATTGAAAGCCCAGGTTTTTCTTCGGGAATGACTGTATTCTTTTGGTCTTTTGTTTCGGTAGTATTGTAAAATTTCTTGTTTTTTATATGGAGCCTTTGTTTAGGCTTTTCCATTTCAATCTCAATGTTATCATGGTAAACCTGATCACCCGTGATTTCTACATAAGGTTTCTTCGATGGAATTAAAATTACCGAATCAACAAACTGGGCTCTGACCTCAAGGGCCGAAAATCGGCTTACCTGTGTTTTTTTAAGCACCATTTTTCCACTCAATTTTGGAGCGCCTTTACTTGACTTTTCACTATACGTATAATTTTTCACTATTGGTGTGAAATCAAATACCAGGAGCATTGTAGGGAAAGCAACTATGGCAAACAAGGTCAGCAGTTGCCCCGTTTTTATGGATTTTTTCATGATGTAGCATTTTGATTTTGAAGATATAATTCATTAATGTCGTCCAGTGAAATTTCAAGGAGTTGCATCATTTTAAACACTTCGGGTAATGTTTCTTCCATGAATTCACGACGCTTAAGCTTTCGGACTTTTTCCAGTGCGTTTTCGGCAATGTAATAACCAATGCCCCTTTGGTTGTGCAAAACGCCCTCTTGCTCCAAAAGCCCGTATGACCTTACAACTGTATTCGGATTGACTTGGATCTGTGCTGCTAGTTCGCGAACCGATAAAGCTCGCTCTCCAACCTTTGTCTTGCCCTTTAACACATCTTCGACCAATTGATCGGCAATTTGGAGGTAAATGGCTTTGTGGTCGTTCCAGTTCATATTTCGCGTTGTTTAAATAGCAAGTAACCCGAAATCAACATCAGCGGAATGATCCCTCCATACCAATAAAGTACAGCGCAAGCGCTTTTGATTCGGAAAAAATTGAAAAAGCTTTCCACTTGAGCGCCAATCGCACCGCCAATAAATTGATCGATTACTGAAGATGTAACATAAGCAGGCAATTGAAAAACCCAGGCAATGATTCCTGCCAAAACAAATAGCAGTGAAATCAAAAAGAAAGAAACTAGAAGATGTGCCTTTTTTAAAACCAGGGCTCCAGGAACAAACAACGCACCCAAAAATAGGGGCAATAGCAATCCAATTTGGATCAAATTATTGATTTCTTCCCGGTAAAGTGGGTACACCATAAATCCCATAATGGCAAAAGTGGCTTGCAAAAATAAAGGGCGGAAAATGAAAAAAAACAAAATGAAAGTAACAGGTGCAAATAGAAAAGGAAAACATAGTTTCGACAGGTATTTTTCGATAGGTTTTGCTGGTAGCTGCAGCAGTTGAATCGTTGCAAAGGGGCTGCGCCATTCTGTAAATAATAGAAAAAGCTGATTTCCAAAAACAAATACCAAACCAATGATAAAATGAATAACGAAAAAATCAATTGCTATGGTCAAAACCTGCGTTGGGATCATGATGGCCATAATGATCACGACCATGTATAGCAGGCTCGATCCAATCAAACTTTTCCATTTTTTTCCCCACTCAATTTTAATCAAGTGGGCAAGGCGGCTAAAACTATTCCTATACATACACTTTTTCATTTTGAAGGTGAACCAATATTTCTGGCTTTTCCACAATTGCTTTCATCAAAATTTCCAGATCGATTTCCGTTTCAGGATCCCCAGGTTCAGCTAGGTACAAAGCCAGATAACCCCCGGGGATTGGTTCGTAATACACCGCATCTTTGCCCGGCTCTTCGGTACTGCGCTGGATGCAAAACCGACTATTGAGCACTTCCGTACTTTGGTGGAACAACAATTTGCCCTGATCAATCACCATGACCTGATCAAACTGCGCTCCCAATTCCCGGACTTGATGGGTGGAAATGATCACCAGGGTATCCTCTGGCAAGTGGCGGGTCCAGATGCGGCGCAATTGGGATTTGGAAAAAATGTCCAAACCATTGCTCGGTTCGTCCAGCAGCAGCACCTTGACCTGGGTCGCCAGGGCAAAGGCCAGCATTACTTTTTTCTGTTGCCCAAAAGACAACTCGCTGAGTTTGCCGGATACTTCCAGTTCAAACTCTTTGACAATCGCCTCAAAAAGCCGCTGGTCAAAACGAGGGTAAAAAGGTGCCAGTTCGGCCAACCAGCCTTGGAGGCTACGCGCAGGCATTTCAATGGTTTCAGGTACAAACAGGACCTGTTGTTGCCAGGAAAGTTGTCGTCTGCGGGGCTCGGAGCCTAATACTGTACAGCTCCCCGCCCAAGGGAAACGCAAACCCGCCAGCAGGTGCAACAAGGTTGTTTTGCCCGCCCCATTGGAGCCAAGCAGACCCACAATTCCAGGTTTGTCGATCTGGACCTGCAGGCCCTCGAACAAGGGGCGTTTGGGGTGGTAACGAAAGTGGAGGTTTTGGAGTTGGATCATTGTTGTAGTGTATTAGTTTACTAGTACACTACAAATTTAGAACACTTTTTAAATAAATCAAGGATCCTCGTAAAAAAATGCCTAGAATTTTGGCAGAAGCCTTATTTTGGGAGGTATAAGCCCATTTTGAACCCTTCTTTTTGTTCAAAATTCAAACACAAACACCATGCTTAAAAAAATTTTGCTTGTTTTGGGAGCTATCCTCGTCATCATTCAGTTCATTCGCCCCGAGCGCAATACTTCGAATGACCTTACCTACGATGTGCACAAGAAATACCCAGGGCCATACTATATCCAGGGCATTTTAGATAAGGCTTGTAACGATTGCCACAGCAACAAAACCGAATACCCCTGGTATGCAAATGTGCAACCCATTGGCTGGGTTTTAGCCAATCACGTCAAAGACGGCAAGCGGCACCTGAATTTTTCGAATTTCACTTCGATGAAAATTGCCATTCAAAACCACAAATTTGAAGAGGTTATTGAGACGGTGGACGAAGGTGAAATGCCCTTGCCCTCTTACACCTGGTTTGGAAGGCACCCCGAAGCCAAGTTGACCGAAGAGGAAAAAACGGCCCTGATCGACTGGGCTAGAAAGAGTATGGATTCCATCAAGGCGCAGTACCCGGCGGATAGTCTGGTGATGCCCAAGCGACCTGGACGTCCTTCTGGAAAATAATTTTAGTTTACTCGTTACTAAGGTGCCTCTTTGGTGCATATGGTTTCTAAGGTGGTGAATAAAAAAAGCCTGCGGAGCAGGCAGAATATTTTCACCACCTTAGAAACCATAGGCACCAAAGAGGCACTTAAGTAAATTCCAAAACGAAACCCCTTCGCAACTCTACATCAGCAAGCTTATGGCTAATCTCAACACCAAACTCAACAAAAGCAACACCTACGATGCCATCGTCATCGGCTCAGGCATGAGCGGCGGCTGGGCCGCTAAAGAATTGTGTGAAAAAGGACTCAAAACCTTGGTGCTCGAAAAAGGCCGCATGGTCAATCACCTCGAAGACTATCCCACCATGAACATGGAAGCCTGGGAGTTCGAAAATCGGGGTGCGCTTAGTGCCGAAGACCGCGAAAAATACCACATCCAAATCCGCAGCGGTTTTGTTGGCGAATCCACCAAACATTTCTTTACTCAGGACAGCGAAGACCCCTACATTGAAAAAGAACGTTTCGACTGGATCAGAGGCAATCATGTCGGAGGACGTTCACTCACCTGGGGCAAACATTGTTACCGCTGGAGCGACCTGGATTTTGAAGCCAATGCCAAAGAAGGAATCGCCATCGATTGGCCGATTCGCTACAAAGACATTGCCCCCTGGTATACCCATGTAGAGAAATTTGTGGGCATCAGTGGGGAAAAACTGGGCCTTGATCACCTCCCTGATGGCTACTTCCTGCCACCCATGGAGTTGAACTGCCTGGAACAGCATTTTAAAAAGGAAGTAGAAAAGAAATTCCGGGGTCGGAACATCACCATTGGGCGCGTCGCCCATCTGACCGAGCCACAAGCCTGGCACCTGGAACTCGGGCGGGGCAAATGCCAAAACCGCAACCGCTGTTCGCGGGGTTGCCCCTTTGGCGCCTATTTTAGCAGCAATTCAGCTACACTTCCGGCGGCCAATCTCACGGGCAACTTTGCCATTCGGCCCAATTCCGTGGTGCATTCCATCATTTACGATGAAAAGACCCAAAAAGCCACTGGCGTTCGGGTAGTGGATCACGAGAGCAAAGAAATGATCGAGTTCTTCGCCAAAGTGATTTTTTGTTGTGCTTCTACATTGGCTACCACTCAAATCCTGCTGAACTCCACCTCGGCCCGTTTCCCCAATGGTATGGGCAACGACAGCGGGGAGCTTGGCCACAACCTCATGGATCACCACTACCGCACGGGTGCAATGGGCGTTTACGAGGGGTTGGAAGATGAGTACTACAAAGGTCGCCGACCCACGGGTTTGTTCATCCCCCGCTTCACCAACCTCGACGACAAAACCAAAAATCCCAACTTCTTGCGTGGTTACGACTACCAGGGCAATGGCGGCAGCCGGGCCAACTGGGGCCGTGGCACCAATAGCCCCGGAGTAGGTGCTGAATTTAAAGAATCCCTCTTCAAACCGGGCCCCTGGAACATGGCCCTGATGGGTTTTGGCGAATGCCTGCCTTATCACGAAAACCAGGCCAGCCTGGATGCCGAGAAAAAGGACCAATGGGGCATTCCACAGTTGGTACTCAATGCCAAGATCCGCGAAAACGAGCTCAAAATGCGCGAAGCCATGAAAAGCGATGCTGCTGAAATGTTGAGTGCTGCGGGCTTCAAGGATGTGATCACTTTTGATTATGCAGGGGGCTTGGGTGTAGGGGTACACGAAATGGGGACGGCCCGCATGGGGCGTGATCCCAAAACTTCGGTGCTGAATGGCAACAACCAAATTCACGCGGTATCCAATGTATTCGTCACCGATGGAGCCTGTATGACCTCAGCTTCCTGCGTGAATCCATCGATCACCTACATGGCGTTGACGGCCCGGGCTGCCGATTTTGCAGTGAGTGAATTGAAAAAAGGGAACCTTTAAAATTGACAAACATGAATCGTCGCGATGTCATTGTATCTTCTGCTTGGTTGTTGGGTTATGGATTGACCTCGGCTAGCCTGAGTACCCTATTTTTGAGTTGCCAGGCGGAGGCCAAATTGGCTTGGCAGCCCCTGTTTTTAACCAAAAATCAAGCCGCTACCCTGGCTGAAGTCACCGAAACCATTTTGCCCAAAACGGATACTCCGGGAGCAAAGGAGCTGGGTGTACCCCAATTCATTGACAAAATGTTGAAAGAAGTGTTGGGGGAAGGGGATCAAGCGGCATTTGTAGCTGGCTTGGAACAAATTGAGGCGGACAGCAAAAAACAACACGGAAAAGCTTTTGCGGAGTGCAGTCTGGAGGAACGCAGTGCTTTGCTTTTGGCTATGGACAAAGCTGCGGCAACCCAGCCCCCTTCGGTGTGGGGCATCACCCTGGCTCCGCCGCAGCCGAACGATTTTTTCCGCAATTTAAAGAGCCTGACCCTCTTTGGGTATTATACCTCAGAGGAGGTGTGTACCAAAATATTGAATTATGATCCGGTTCCTGGAGTCTACATCGCTTGTATGCCCGTGGCAGAGGTGGGGAATGCCTGGAGTGAGTAATACAAGAAAAGTACAAGCGCTTAGAAATGGGCTGCCGCAACGACCTGGCCACTAAACGTAGGGTAAGGGGCGCTGCGGTAGCCTATTTCAATAAACGCCTGTACGTTAAACCCCATTAAAATTCATTTTTCATTTTAAATGCTTTTCAAAAAACGCCAAGGTTCGGCTCCAGGCCAATTTGGCGGCCTCAGCATTGTAACGAGCAGTAGAGGTATCGTTGTGGAAAGCGTGATTCACTCCTTCATACACGTATTGTTCGTAGATGATTTTATTGGCTTTCAGTGCTTCCTCATAAGCAGCCATCCCAGCGTTGATGCGCTCATCCAAAGCGCCGTAGTGCAATTGGACCGCGGCTTTGATTTTAGGCACCTCGGTAGCTTCGGGCTGGCGGCCGTAAAAGGCCACGGCTGCACCCAGGGCAGGTACCTTCGTCGCCAGGGTATTGGCCATGGCGCCTCCCCAACAAAAACCAACGCAGCCAATTTTGCCATTCCAGTCTTCCCGCGCAGGCAAGGAATCGATGCAACGCATGAAATTTTCGAGGTTGTCTTCGGCTTTAAGGGTGGTGAACAATTGCCGGGCTTCGTCTTCGCTGATCTCGGATTTGGTCAGGATCGGTGCCAGCGCATTGGGGGCAATAGCCAGATAACCCGCCAGCGCAGCTCGCCGGGCCACGTCTTCAATGTGGGCATTGAGTCCACGGTTTTCGTGGATGACGATGATGGCGGCGTATTTTTTCTTCTTTTCTGGCCGAGCCACATAAGCTTTCATTTCCCCCTGTGCCCCAGGAAAGGTGATGTATTCGGTAAATAGCTCACCTTCGGTGGTGATTTTCGCCGTTTTGTAATCCGATTCCAGAAAGGGCAATACCGACATGGCTGCTGCCGTGCTCCCCGTCAGCATCACCAATTGCTGCATGAACTCCTTGCGGGTAAGCGGCTTGTGGGTGTATTCGTCGTAGAGCTTGATGATGCGTTGATCCATTGAAGTCGAGATTTTTGATGAATGAATCATGCAATTTAAGGAAAAAGAATCTTATTCTACATATGGGTCCATCAATCCGCCTGGAGTATACCCTGGTTTTCGCCAGAACTGTGCAGGATTTATGGCACCTTTAAATTCGTTGCTATACATAACGTAATCTCTCCTCTTGCTCGTGGACTCAGCTGTGTCTGTTGGATCGACTACCCTTAATTCAGCACGCAAAACTGTAGGAAAAGAACCTTCAAAATTGGGCACTGGAAAAGACCAATAGCTTTGATCAGGTAGGGTGAGAAGATGATAACTGTTGCCACACCAACTGGAAGGTAAATATTCAATATCGCGCCATTCACCTTTGGCGTCTTTGGCTTGTAGTTTCAGATAAAGTCGACTGTCCTGAGCATTGAATAGTTGACTCATTCCACTCTGATTGCTGATGAATAAGGTATAACCACACATGGCAGCAGCGTTTTGATTTTCTTTTACTGTTACAGCCAGGTTTCTTGGGAAGCTCATTTCACCTGAAATAAGTTGGGGTGCGTTGTCCGCTTTGCCAAAACCACCCAAATCACTTGGGTGCTCAGCTGAAGCGGCATAAAAATGCCCACGGAGCATGTAATCAATGTTGAGGCTGCAAGTATTAGATTCTACTTTTGCCATCCAAATACATTTGCCCGCTTTATCGATGTATTTTTGATATTCTCCCTCCACAACTAGCAGAACTCCGTTTTGAAAACCAGCCGGATTGTAATCTTGAAATATAGCCGGAGTGATGATTTCTCCATTTGCAGCCAATAAACCCCAAGTTTCTTGTTTGACATCCCCATACAGTAATAAATCTGAATTCGGAATACTTTCAATCTGTTCAAATTTGGTTTCACGAATAACGGATCCTTCTAGGTCGATGATTGACCAGTTTTGCTTCGTTCTTTGTTTCACCCAAGTGCATCCTTTTCGATACACCCCATCCAGTACCGAGTAAAACTCTTCTTGAGAAACCTGTTTTCCTAGGGTATCAATTAATATCCAATAATCATTTTTTTCAACAAAAGCCCGGTGATTTGAGAAGGAGAACCCCCTTTCAAAGGCTGGATTATTGATGACCAAATAACCGTGCTGATTCGCATAAGCGTGATAGAAAGGTGTCCCTCCTCTTTTTCTCTTCATTTGAATATCAATTCGATCACTCCATTTAACCCCCTCAATGTATAAATCACCATCCTTAATTTTCATCAGCAAACGCCCACTTTTATCTATCAATCCTACTTTGTTTTTAAACAAAACTTTAGCCAATCCATTTTCAAACCCTTCTATGTCTCGGTAGCGCCCAAAAGGAACGATCAATTTTCCGCTAGTATCAATGACTCCATATTTGTATCGAGCATTATCCCTTGCTTGCCGGTCATATTTAGTCACAATAGCCACACCATCATCAAAGCTACTGATGGTAAAAAATCGGTTGGTGTCCACTACAAAACGACCCTGGTAGTTGATCAACCCTATTTTACCAGATTTTGATACCACATGGGCTAAACCAAACTCAAATGCCCCCATATGTTCACCTTTTGAAGGGATGGCTATTTTTCCTTCTTTATCAATAAAAAAAGAGACGCCTTGGTGAAAGACCTGGGCAAATCCTTCACTAAAATCTGTTGCATATTCAAACTGCGGCTGAATAACAAACTCACCCTTTTCATTAATATATCCATACAAACCATTGATGCGTGCAGCAGCTAGTCCTTCCGAAAATTGCGCAAGGGTATGAAACATACAAGGAATAATCACTTTACCTGTGGTATCTATGTAACCGTATTTTTGATTCTCCTCTATTTTTAAAAAGGGAGTTTGCCCGAAGCAGCAAATCGAAATGCTTAGCACCTGAATCAAAATGGCGATACTTTTTAGCTTTTGCATGGTCAACTTTTTTAGGTTTTACAATGAAAAATCTGTTCGTTTTGGCTACGCAAAACGAAGAAAAACAGGTAGATAAGCTTATCTGAATCAATGATAAAAGAGAGAAATGACCAGCGATCGGTTGGTCAATGCATGTTTAATGTTCAATTGAGCGTTTGGTTACAACCTTTGGGCTTTTTTAACTTTCCCCCAAATACTTCCCCGGCTTCAACAAAATCTTCACCAGTCCCAAAGCCACCGCCAATACCAAAAACAACGCCGGAAATCCCCCCAGAGTCGACGCCATTTTTATCCCATCAATGCCCGCGTTGGCGATCATTACCCAGGCAATCAGTCCCACCAGGCTACCCCACACGATTTTGATCCAAATGGGTGCCTCCGGACTTTCTGGGGAGATGCCTGTACTAGACAAACTGCTCATGGCTGAGGTATTGGCATCGGCTCCCGCAACGTAGGACAAAAAAGCAGTGCCCAAAAAAGCCAATCCCGTCAATTGAGCCAGCGGCAACTGATCCAAAACTGCATAAATTACCCCCTCCGGGCCTTGTTTTTGCAGGGTGCCGTACAAATTGGCAGTGTGACCCACAAAGTCCATGTACACCGCACTGCCACTAAAGATGAGCATCCACACGATGGAGAACAAGGAGGGAAGAATCAGATTGTAATTGATGAAATCCCGCACTGTATATCCTATTGCTACCCGACCCAAAAAGAGTGCAGTGACCGGCGTCCAGGCCAACCAATTGGCCCAATAAAACACCGTCCAGCTGTCGGCCCAGGATTTGTCTACCCCCAGGCTCAGGCTGCGTGGGAAAAAGGTTTGGGCATAATTGGCCATACTTTCTGCGCCGTATGAAAACAAAAAACGGGTAGGACCAAAAAATAGCACAAACAAGGCCAGCACAAAAAAAGCGTAAGTATTGATATTGGACAAAATCCGAATCCCGTTGAACAAGCCGGTTATGGCCGACACAATGAAGGAAAACACAATCACCAGGGCAATTAAAAACAACAAAGTTGGACTGTCCTGGATGCCAAAAAAACGCTCCATCCCACCTGCCACCGTCAAGATGCCTGCGCCCAGTGAAGCAGCCATACCTGCTACCAGGCTGTACAAACAAACCGCATCAATGGTATGGCTCCAGGCGCCAGGTTTGCGCGCACCAATCAGCGGGTACAGCATGGAACCCAAACTAAATGGCTGCTTCAGGTTGTAATAGGCAATGGCAAACATCAGCCCGGCGACCGTATAAATGCTGTAAGGAGTAAACGTCCAATGTAGAAACATGGTCGAAAGCGCAAAGCGCGCTGCTTCTGGGCTTTCGGCTTTTAACCCTATTCCTCCAGGTGGCGTATGCAAATGGTACAAAGGCTCGGCGGTGGCCCAAAACAAGATGCCGATCGCAATCGTAGTACACAAAGTAATACTGAACCACTGCCAGCGCGTGAGCATAGGCTGGGCGTCTTTGCCCCCGATTTTTACTTTGGCCAATGGGGAAAAATAAATCCAGATGCAAAGCAAAAAAAAGAACAAAGTGCCGCTGGAAAACAACCAGCCAAAATGGTACAAAATCCAGTCATTGGCCGCTTTAACTTTGACCAAAAAATCGGTAGGATCGTAAAGGCTGTACATTGTGGAAGCCAGCAACAAAATGGCTGGAGGCAAAAAAACAGGCAACTTGATCTTGGGCATGACATGGCTTTGAGCCCAAATTTGAATAAAAAACCGCAAAGCGTAGCAGAATTCCTGCTTTATTTACATCTTGGAAATCCAATTTAGTACAGCATGAAACTCATACCGATCAATTCCGGTTTTTTGAAACTCGATGGAGGGGCCATGTTTGGTGTTGTGCCCAAACGCATGTGGCAAAAAATGAATGAACCCGACGAAAACAACCTTTGCACCTGGGCCATGCGTTGCTTGTTGATCGATACGGGTTCCCGGACCATTTTGGTGGATACTGGCCTTGGGGATAAACAGGATGACCGCTTTCGCTCCCATTTTTCATTCTGGGGTCAGGAAACTTTTTTGCAGAACCTGGCCGCTGTAGGTTACCGTCCTGAAGACATCACCGATGTGTTGCTCACCCACTTGCATTTCGACCATGTGGGCGGTGCCATCCGCCTGGATGCCAAAGGTAACCCTGAGCCCACTTTTCCCAAAGCGCGCTATTGGTCCAACCCTCTTCACTTGGCCTGGGCCTTGAAGCCCAATGCCCGCGAAGCAGCCTCCTTTCTCAAGGAAAACATCCTGCCTTTGCGCGATATGGGGCTACTGGAAATGATTGATCCCAGCGATAAGGATGTGGAATGGTTGCCTGGAATCCGCCTGCGCTTTGTCTATGGCCATACCGAAGCGATGATGTTGCCAATTATTGACACACCGGAAGGCACCGTAATGTATTGTGCCGATTTGATTCCTTCACGTTGGCACGTGCGGATGCCCTTCATCATGGCCTACGATTTGCGGCCACTCGAAACGATGAAAGAAAAGGAACGTTTGTTGAATGAAGCGTCAGATGGAGCTTTTGCCTTGTATTTTGAACATGACCCGAGTCTGGAGCAGGGTAGGGTAGGGCGTGATGCTTCGGGGAATTTTTTGTTGTTACAATCGTAAATTTGCTGGTCCGATAGGATTTGAACCTACAACCCTTGCCTTAACAGGGCACTGCTCTACCATTGAGCTACAGACCATTTTGAAAATTGTTGAAATGAAGTGGAACCGGAGGGATTCGAACCCTCAACCCACTGGTTAAAAGCCAGGTACTCTACCTTTGAGCTACGGAACCGGAGACTAATTCAGATTGGTGGAAGTCTTCCGGCGTTTTCGTTGAGATGCAATCATGGTTGTTTAGTTTATTGATTGAATGGTTATTCGTAAGAATATGCTCTTAACCTATACTTTAATGGTATGGTTCCAGGAGCGCCGGTTTTTTTTAAAAAATAGAAAAAATGTTGAAAAGCGGTGACAAAAATCAGCTTCTCCCTCCCCTGAAGATCAACGCGCCCCGCACCCCGTCGCCCTTACCTTTGAAATAGAAAATCAAAGCAGCCATGAAAAAGATTCTAGTTCCTACCGACTTCTCCGAAAACGCACGCCAAGCGTTGGATGTAGCCGTTAAAATCGCCAAAAAAACGGACGCTGAGATCGTTCTGTTGCACGTAAATGAACAAGTAGGTGCCGCATTGCCAGTATCCGAATACTACTATACATACGACCGTGCCATTGAGGAAAAGTACCTCAATATGGTACATGAAAACCTGGAAAGGATGTTGGCTGAAGTGGCCACCAGCTTGGGTGCTGACAACATCCGTACCGCCGTTATCGGTGGCCCATTCACCACCATCATCACTGACCTCGTGCAAACCGAAGGCATTGACCTGATTGTAATGGGTACCAAAGGTGCCAGTGGGCTCAAAGAGTTCTTTGTAGGCTCCAACACCGAAAAAATTGTCCGTATGGCCCAATGCCCCGTCCTGACCGTACACGACGACAAAATCACAGAGTTTAAAAACATCGTGGTGCCTACCACCCTGGAAGCCGACCAGAAAAAAATGTTCGAAGGTTTGCGGGAATGGGAAGCCGTCTTTGGAGGTAAATTCTACCTCTTGTACATCAATAATCCTGGAGCATATCGGGGCGATCACGACATTGAAGCAAGGGAAAAACAGTTGCTGGAAGCTTCTGGCCTGAAAGATGTCGAAATTTACAAAACGGAAACCTTTACACTCAACGAAGAGCAAGTGATCTTTGACTTTGCCAAAGAACGGAACGCCGACCTTATCGTGATGGGAACCCACCAACGCCGCGGCTTGGCCCACATTTTGTTGGGCAGCTTGACCGAGGATACCATCAACCACGCTGCAATTCCAGTGCTGGCGATTCCCCTGAAGTAAAGTAGTTCGTTGAGTAGGCGCGGAGCGCTAAAAACTTGAAAGCCGCTTTGACTTGTGTCAGAGGGGCTTTCTTGGTTTGTACTTTACGGTTGTAATCGTGTTTCAATCCCAACCTAATCCAATTGCGAGTGGATAGGCTGAATGTACTCCTACCCTCTTTCTACTGTTTCAATCCCAACCTAATCCAATTGCGAGCAGGAAAAGAGACTGTATAAGCATCAAAGTGACATGTTTCAATCCCAACCTAATCCAATTGCGAGAGGATTTGGGCTAACCCTTGCGGCTACCAACAAATATGTTTCAATCCCAACCTAATCCAATTGCGAGCATAGCATGGCATCGTATAGCTGTGGGCTGGGATCGGTTTCAATCCCAACCTAATCCAATTGCGAGTAGCGTATCAACGCCGCAATTCTCACGTGCCTCTAACGTTTCAATCCCAACCTAATCCAATTGCGAGTGTTCGATGGTCACTTTGCCCGAATCTTTATCTACTTGTTTCAATCCCAACCTAATCCAATTGCGAGATTACCTCCGGCACTGTTTATTGCGCTTGCCCAGTACGTTTCAATCCCAACCTAATCCAATTGCGAGCTATGCCGCAATTGGGCAAAACCAATCTATTACCATGTTTCAATCCCAACCTAATCCAATTGCGAGTTCCTAGCCCTGAAAGAATCGTTTGGCTTACGGTAAGTTTCAATCCCAACCTAATCCAATTGCGAGCAATGAACTCGGTTCCAATAATGCTATCATTCCCGAGTTTCAATCCCAACCTAATCCAATTGCGAGTACCAATCATTTTGTTTTTCATGTGTTGAAAACTATTGGTTTCAATCCCAACCTAATCCAATTGCGAGGCCCGAGCCACAACGCACTATTTGGCAAGCATTATCAGTTTCAATCCCAACCTAATCCAATTGCGAGACGTGGATGTGGTCCAACATGTTGGAGCTGTACTTTGTTTCAATCCCAACCTAATCCAATTGCGAGGTTGCTCCAGTGGTTGTAGCTCCAGGTGATCTTCCTTGTTTCAATCCCAACCTAATCCAATTGCGAGACCACTGGCGCTTTTGCCATCCCGGCAGGCTGCCTAGTTTCAATCCCAACCTAATCCAATTGCGAGTATCGATCACCACAAGGATGCAAACGGCGGCAAATGGGTTTCAATCCCAACCTAATCCAATTGCGAGTTGATTCAGAGTTCCGAAAGCCAGAAACCAAAGATTGTTTCAATCCCAACCTAATCCAATTGCGAGCCTACTCCGATGCACAAAAGGAGCATTACAAAAAACAGTTTCAATCCCAACCTAATCCAATTGCGAGTCCCCTTGAACTAGAAAATAGTTTGGGCTTGACTGAGTTTCAATCCCAACCTAATCCAATTGC
>NZ_JANRKL010000105.1:0-63128 GCF_033763495.1 Haliscomenobacter sp.
GCCAGGCGTAAGCCCAATTGAGGTATACTTGACATTTCAACCCACAAGGTTTATCCACACCCGGTATTGCTACCGAGCCGCGTGTGCTCTTACCACACGTTTTCACCTTTTCCGCCCCGAAGGGAGGTAGTTTTTTTTCTGTGACCCTATCTGTCCACTGTTCCGAGCCGAAACTCAAAGCAGCAGCCCATCCGTTAGATGGTGTGGCGCTCTACGTTGTCCGGACTTTCCTCACGCTCATTTGCACGAGCCCGCGATAGAGTGGTTTGCGGCAAGGAGCAAAGATAGGAAGTGGAAAGTGAAAAGTGAAAAGTTAATAATGAGAAGAGATGAAAGATGAAAGAGGCTACCGCAGCGTTTTTGACTATGACTTTTGTCTAAGTTCCTGCGGTAGCCTCTTTCATCTTTCATCTTTCATCTTTCATCTTTCATGATCACTTTTCACTTACAATGATCGTGCTATCCCCAATTCCAGTCCCCGCAACTCCGCCAAACCTCTCAACCGACCGATTGCCGAATAACCGGGATTTGTCTTTTTATCCAGGTCGTCCAGCATCTGGTGGCCGTGATCGGGGCGGAAGGGAATTTGATCGGGGCGGCTTTGCTGAAGTTCCACCAATGCTTTCATGACACTGTACATATCCACGTCGCCATCGAGGTGGTCTGCTTCGTAGAAGTTGCCTACTGCATCGCGGCGTGTGCTGCGCAGGTGCACAAAATGAATGGCGTGGCCCAGGCGTTGGACCATTCCAGCCAGGTCATTGTCGGCACGAACACCGTAAGAACCCGTACAAAAACATAGGCCGTTGCTTGCAGAAGGTACACCCTCCACAATGCGCCGGGCATCGGCCTCGGTGCTGACCACCCGTGGCAAACCCAGGATGGGATAGGGTGGGTCATCAGGGTGAATGGTCAGTTTAACCCCAGCTTCCTCCGCTGCGGGCACAATCTGACGCAGGAATTCCTGTAAATTTTCTGCCAGTGAGGCTGCATCGATATCCCGATAAGTATCCAGAACTTGTTGAAATTCTTCCAAAGTATACCCCTCTTCAGCCCCTGGAAGCCCGGCAATGATGTTGCGTTGCAGTAGGTTTCGCTCCGCTTCACTCATTTGTTGGTAATACAATCCCGCATGGGCAATCTCTTCATCAGTGTAGTCCCGGTCAGCATTTGGGCGTTTAAGCATACAGAGTTCAAAAGCAGCAAAGGCCTTTTTTTCAAAACGCAGAGCTTTGGAGCCGTCTGGCAATGTATAAGCCAGGTCGGTGCGAGTCCAATCCAATACAGGCATAAAATTGTAACAAACGGTACGAATGCCACAAGCCCCCAGATTGCGCAAGGATTGGGCGTAATTGAAGTAATATTGGCGATAATTGCCACTGCGCTTTTTGATGTCCTCGTGTACAGGTACACTTTCTACTACACTCCAGCGCAAGCCCGCAGCTTCGATCTGGGCTTTGCGTTTTTCAATTTCTTCAATGCTCCACACCGTACCGTTGGGCACATGGTGCAATGCAGTGACGATGCCAGTAGCACCGGCTTGCCGGATGTCGCTTAGCGAAACCGGGTCATTAGGGCCGAACCAACGCCATGTTTGTTCTAAAAATCTCATTTGTTGAGCTTGGATTTGAGTTGTTCGAAGGCTTTGTTTTCGTTAAACCGGGAGGAGGACACACAAGTTTCTTGTTCAAATTCCAGGATCTCAACCAGAATTTGTGGATCGTAACCTTCTGCCCGGCAACGACGCTCAAAAGCGCTACTTTCTCGGGCAGACAAGGTGCCAGCAGCATAGGCTTTTAGTTCTTCCATATCTACCTCCTCCATGTTTTTCAAATTACGTAGGTAATATATGGAAAGACGGAAAAAAAATAAGTCTCCCTGATAAAGCACAGGGATTTAGCGCTTGAAAGATAGATTCTTCACCAACGGCACCTCGACTTCGCTCGGCAACCGTTCGTTGGTGAAGAATCCATCTTCCAAGGGCTAGATACCCATACACACAAATAGCCCTAGACCACCCAGGATGGCCAGAGCAAAAAGCAGAAAACTTTCGGTAGTACGTTTGCGTTGAGAAATTGCGGTGTGTTTCATAGTAAAAAATATTTTGGTGTGTGAAAAAACAAGTCCATTCGCACAAGGTGTTTACGCTTGGCGTTCAGGCATGTCGCTCCTGACAATGCACAGCATCAAAGGCATAGAATGACCAGGCTGAAAGCGCAGTACTGGCGCCTCAGCAGTCGAAAAAAACAGTTAAATGTTTTTGGGAATCAAGCGGTTAAAACAACTCAAAGCATAATAAAAAAACAATTAAGCGGTTGAACATAAAACAGTTAAAAGGTTAAAAACAAAAAATCAAGCGGTTGAACACAATAACAAAGCAGGGCTTCCTGGAAGCCAATGCAAAAAACAAATCTAATTTTGAAGATGAACAAAAAGTGATTAGGAATAGGTTTGTGGAGATGTTACGGAGATGAAGCGGACGTCCCTGGCATGAGTACCCCTTGTTAGATGAGTTCCCATCCAAAGATTGTCCTTGTCCTTGATGATGTAGAAGAGCCTGCAAAGTCTGCCAAGTAGGGCTTGACATCACAAATGTACTATTTTTATAATATTATAAAAATATTTAATCACTTATTTTTTCATGCATTAACTTGGCCGTACGCTGAGAAGCACCTGCATCGCCCATAAGTAGTTGTAATTCAGTGTATCCATTTTTTAAAACCTGCCTTTCTTCGGGCTGCAAAATTTTTCTCAGCTCATTTTGAAGCGCTTTTGAATTAAAATCATTTTGTATAAGTTCTTTTACCAGCGGTTTGTCTACGATCAAATTTACGAGAGAAATGTACTTGACACTAATCAAACGTTTGGCGATTTGATAGGACAAATTATTGCCCCGGTAACACACCACTTCGGGCACCTGAAACAAGGCAGTTTCGAGGGTGGCCGTTCCGGAAGTTACCAAAGCAGCCTCAGCTTGCGAGAGCAAGTCATAGGTTTGTTTTTGGACCAGTTTGACATTCATGGGGCGTTGTTTTTCGGCCAAAATCTGTTCATAAAAGGCTGCAGGCATTGAGGGGGCTCCTGCAATTACAAACTGGTATTGTGGAAAAAGTGGTGCCATCTCTAACATAACGCTTAGCATTCTTGAGATCTCCTGCTTGCGACTCCCTGGTAACAGGGCTATAATGGGGTTTTCCGTTAATCCATTCTTGCTGCGGAAATCTGGCGCAGCAGTATAGTTTTTAACCACATCCAACAAGGGGTGGCCAACAAAATCGACCTCACAATTGTATTTGGCATAAAATTCTTTTTCAAAAGGCAGGATCACGTACATGCGATCCACATTGGCTTTGATTTGATGAACCCGACTGGTATGCCAGGCCCAAATTTGGGGTGAGATGTAATAGAGGACTTTTATCCCCTGCAGTTTGGCCCATTTTGCTATGCGTAAATTAAAACCAGGATAATCAATCAGAATTAAAGCATCCGGTTGGTAGTCCAAAATATCCTGCTCACAAAAACGCAGGTTGCGCACAATGGTACGCAGGTTTTTCAGTACTTCCACAAAACCCATGAAGGCCAGATCGCGATAATGTTTGCGCAAGTCACCACCTGCTTCCTGCATGAGGTCACCACCCCAAATGCGGAAGTCCGCAGCCGGGTCTTCAATTTTGAGGGCTTTCATGAGGTTGGAACCGTGTAGGTCGCCAGAGGCTTCGCCTGCGATGAGGTAGTATTTCATAGATTTAGTTGAGAAAGGTTGAGGGAGGTTGAGGGAAGTTGAGGAAGGTTGAGGCTACCGCAGTGATTTTGACAAGGACATTGTCTAAGACACTGTGGCAACCTCAACCTCCCTCAACCATCTCAACCTTCCTCAACCTATTCCATCATTGTTTTCCCAAAATAAACCAGCCACAATACCCCCAAGGCAATCGTGGCAATGATGATTCCCCGCATGGCCTTAACGGCACGGCGGCTGTTAAAAAAATGGAAAGGCAACAAATTGCAACAGATGGCCAGCAGGTAAAGCGTGCGCGGTGCGATTACCGACTCTCCATCAGTAGTGTATTCTGGCAACCATTCATCCAGTCTTTCGGAAATCATGAGCAGGACAGCATAACCTACAAATGGGATCAAAAGCCCAAGCAAAGTACCCACCCAGATTTGATTGCGATCAATATTCATAGCCTATTTTATTTGAACAAAGCCTCCAGAGGAGTCAATTCCGCCAGGGCTTCATAGTTGGTCAAATCATGTTTGGAAGGAACCACTGAAATGTAACCGTTTTCCAGCGCCCAAATGTCAGTGTCTTCCGCATCATCTTCATTAACAAAACGGCCGGTGAGCCAATAGTACTTCTGCCCCCGGGGGTCGGTGGCTTCAACAAACTCCTCCACCCATTTTGAATCAGCCTGGCGACAGGTCTTCACCCCTTTGATTTCATTGGATGGCAAATCGGGTAAATTGACGTTCCATAAAGTCCCTTTGCTCATCCCATGTTCGAGTACATATTCCATCAGCCCCTTGACGTAAGGTGTAGTGGCTGAAAAATCGGCTCGAGGCGAATAATTCAGGAATGAAAAACCAATAGAGGGTACCCCTTCCAAAGAGGCTTCCATGGCAGCTGACATGGTACCTGAATAAATAATGTTGATAGAGGCGTTGGAACCATGGTTGATGCCAGATACACAAAGGTGCAATTCACGGTCTTTCAGCAAAACGTTTTTGGCCAGCTTAACACAGTCAACGGGAGTTCCCGAACATTCGTAAGCCTCCACCCCCTCAAACAAATCAACTTTGTATAAGCGAAGGGGATGTTCCAGGGTGATGGCGTGCCCCTGGCCGGATTGAGGGGAATCGGGAGCTACTACAATTACATCGCCAATTTGTTTGGCAATGTCAATCAAGGTTTTGATGCCCCGTGCGGCAATTCCATCGTCATTTGTGACCAGGATTAAGGGTTTTTTCATATCGGGTTGTGGATTCATCTTGGATACGCTTATTTTCGCAGGGTCAAAAATAAACCCAATTATAAATAGTAATGGGTTTTGACAAAAAATAAACCAAATGGGTGCCAACTTGTTCCCAATGTTGTTTTAAAATAGGGTATTATGGTTTTTGGTAAAAAAGGCGTTTTGCTGGTCAATTTGGGGACGCCAAACTCCCCTACTCGTGGTGATGTGTATGTGTATTTGAAAGAGTTTTTGACCGACCCTCGGGTCATCGACATCCCCTGGTTGCCCAGGCAATTGTTGGTCAAAGGCATCATTGCCCCTTTCCGCTCCGGGTCTTCGGCCAAATTGTACCAGGAATTGTGGACACCCGATGGCTCTCCCATCAAAATCTACGGCGAAAGAGTAGCTGCAGGTGTACAGGAGCTTTTGGGGGATGAATATGTAGTGGAGCTGGGTATGCGGTATCAAAATCCTT
Organism: Haliscomenobacter sp.; assembly: GCF_033763495.1. Lineage (GTDB taxonomy): Bacteria > Bacteroidota > Bacteroidia > Chitinophagales > Saprospiraceae > Haliscomenobacter. Next base: position 5,431 of record NZ_JANRKL010000105.1, read on the forward strand.
CTATTGAGTCCGCTTTGAAAAAACTGCTGGCCAAGCAGGTTTCGGAAATCACCGTTCTGGCCTTGTTTCCACAGTACGCCTCGGCTACGACTGGCTCTGTACACGACGAGGTGATGCGCTTGTTGCGCAAGGAGCAGGCCATCCCCTCCCTACGCTTCATCAACAGCTATTACGACCATGCGCCAATGATCGAAATTTTTGCCGACAATGCCCGGCAATTTGATCTCGACAGCTACGATCATATCCTTTTCAGTTATCACGGTCTGCCCCAACGTCAATTGCGCAAAGCCGATGCCTGCAACCATTGCCTGAAAAGTGCGGATTGTTGCGAAAGTATTTCCATTAAAAATCAGTTCTGCTATTCTGCTCAGTGTTATGGCACGACAAAAGCCATTGCCAGCCTGTTGAATTTGCCGTCCGAAAGATACACCACCTGCTTCCAAAGCCGCCTGGGTAAGGACCCCTGGGCGCAACCTTATACCAGTGAGATCATTGAAAAGCTGGCCCACGGCGGAGCCAAACGCCTACTGGTGTTCAGCGCAGCTTTTGTGGCCGACTGCCTGGAAACCATCATTGAAATTGGTACAGAGTATCAGGAAGAGTTTGAAAAAATGGGAGGAGAAAAAGTGGATTTGGTGCCGAGCTTGAATGATGATCCACGCTGGATAAAAGTAGTGGCCGATATGGTGAGAGGTTGAGAAAGTTGAAGGGTTTAGGAGTTGAGGCTACCGCAGATACTTAGACACGATCTCTTCAAAGTCGCTGCGGCAGCCTCAACTTCTCAACTCCCAAACTTCTCAATTTTATTCCTATCTTACTCCCACACCTAAAAAACCACTACCGCCATGAGCCTGTTGATCGCCTCCATTACTCCTGTGATGATTTTTATGTACCTGGTTTACCGCAAGGACAAACTCAGGGAGCCTCGATCACTGCTCTTAAAGTGTTTTTTTGGTGGTTTTTTGGCTTTAGTTTTGACCCTGATTATCACCGGGCCAATTGCACCAATTGCCGAAAGCATTGGTAGTCCATTCTGGAAAGCTTTTTATGACGCTTTTTGCCTTGCTGCCATCCCTGAAGAATTTTCCAAATTGCTCATCTTGTATTGGGTGATCTGGCGCAACAAACATTTCGATCAATATTACGACGGTATCTTGTATGCCATTTTTGTTTCACTCGGCTTTGCCCTGGTGGAAAACATCCTATACGTGCTGGATGGAGGGATGGGAGTCGCCATTGCCCGGGCCATTCTTGCCGTACCAGGCCACGGTTTTTTTGCGGTATTGATGGGCTATTATTTCGCTTTGGCCAAATTCCATAGGGGGGGGCAGAAAAATCGCTTACTTTTGGCTAGCCTGGGAATGCCGATTCTTTTTCATGGCTTGTACGATTTTGCATTGATGTACTCCGAAGCTGAGGAGCTGGATGAATTCCTTATCCTGGGTATCCTCATCTTTTTTACCCTGGTAGTGATTCAATTGTGGCGGCTTGGGTTCAAAAAAATCAAAGCCCACTTGAAGCGGGACCATTTGATCGCGGACGAAATGGTTTGACTTTATATGCCATTTTGGGGAGGGATTCGGTACTCATGATGCCTTTTTTGCACAAACATCCAAGTTTATATACCAAAATGGAAACATCTTTGACCGTTCTCCTACAAAACCCCTCCATTCGCTAGACCGATCTTCACATTTACAAAATACACTTAATTTTTTTTTGCATACCATTCGAATAGGTGTATTATTGCACTGCGAATAATGCCATATCATCCCATGAAAACGAAGACGACCTTTTTTTCTTTTTTGCTTTTTTTGCTTTTTTTGACCACAACAGCAAGTACGGCTCCCAATTACCCACACACTGAAAACGCTATCGATTGCGCTTGCGAGATTTACGTTCCGAATGTCTTCAGTCCAAATGGAGACACCAAGAACGATATCTTCAAAGCCATTCCAGGAACTTCCTGTTCCCTTTCTCAATTTACCCTCAAGGTTTTTGATCGATTTGGAGCGCTGGTTTTTGAAACAGCCTCCTCCGATGAAGGCTGGGACGGTTCTTACAAAGGCCAAAAAGCCCCTCAGGCAACGTATGTATATGTGGTACAGTATGAGTTGGCGGATGACAGCAAGAAACTACCCAAGGTGGTCTCGGGTTCCCTTGCACTGATCCGGTAAGATATTGCTTATACTGTCAATCTTTCTCCCTATCTTTGCGGGAACAAGTAATATCGTATATGTACGAAGAAAAAAATCCACGCTACTACGCCCTTTCAAGACCCGAGATGCAGGATTATGTTCCCAAATCTTGCCAACGCATCCTCGAATTTGGCTGCTCAAATGGAGATTTTGGTGCGCAAATCAAATCCAGGTTAGGCTGCATTTACGAAGGAATCGAACCATTTGAGTCAAGCGCAGCTGTAGCGAAAACCAAACTCGACAATGTCATGCTTATGTCTGCTGAAGACTATCTTATTCAGCCCAACTTTGGTCAAACGAAGTATGACGGAATAGTTTTTAACGATGTTTTGGAGCATTTGGTCGACCCTTACACCCTATTAAATAAACTGAAGGATGCCTTAACTCCCGAAGGAGTCATCATCGCCTCCATTCCAAATATTTTAAACTTTCCTGCCATTCGAAAACTATTGTTTACCAAAGATTTTGCGTATCAGGAAAGTGGCATTTTTGATAAGACCCATCTTCGTTTTTTTACAAAGAAAAGCATCATTCGGATGTTCAATGAAGCAGGCTATTCGATCCAAACCATTGAAGGAATCAATAGAAACTCCAGAGGTTTGTTGTTTAGGTCTTTAAATCTGTTGACGTTCAAGTACATCGATGAATTTAAATATACCCAGTTTGCGGTAGTAGCAAAAAAATCATAGACATTTTACAACAGTGTATTTTGCTTGCAATTCAATGAGTGCAGATGAGTGAAATCAAGCCAATAGCCTTTTATTTACCTCAATATCATCCCATACCAGAAAACGATTACTGGTGGGGTAAGGGTTTCACAGAATGGACCAATGTAACCAGTGCCAAACAACAGTTCAAGGGGCATTATCAACCTCATCTTCCAGCAGATTTAGGTTTTTATGATTTGCGTTTGGCCGAATCCCGTCAAGCTCAGGCCGACATGGCCAGAGCCTATGGCATTTACGGGTTTTGCTATTACCATTATTGGTTTCATGGAAAACAATTATTGGAACGCCCCTTCCAAGAGGTTCTAAAATCTGGCCAACCTGATTTCCCTTTCTGTTTGTGCTGGCCTAATGAGAGCTGGGGGCGAAGTTGGGATGGCAACTATAAAGACCTTTTAATCGAACAAACCTATAGCATCGAGGATCACTTGGCCCATATCCGCTGGCTAGCTGAGGCTTTTTCTGATCCAAGATACATTCGAGTAGATGGGAAACCACTTTTTTTGGTGTACCGAGCTAGTTATATACCAAACCTACAAAGTACCTTAGATCTATGGAGAACTGAAGCGCTTCGACTTGGTTTAGGCGAACTATTTTTGGCAAGAGTAGAAAGTGGGCTTTCGGAGAAGGGTACCAATCCAGTTGAGTTGGGATTTGATGCAGCTGTAGAATTTCAACCCAACTGGCAAGCATTGAATGATCTGTACGGTCCCTGGATCATAAAAAAACTACGGTCAACGCTAAGCAGTACGTTCTCCAGGAATAAATGTTTCGATTATCAAGAAGTGGTAAATAAAATGATCAGTTTGCCCAATCCTGACTACCTGCGTTTTCCATGCGTAACTCCTATGTGGGACAACTCCGCAAGGAAGAAGAAAGGTGGCGCCATAATCTTGACTGATTCCACCCCTGAAAAATTTGGACAGTGGCTTAATCTTGTGCTTCAAAGATTGCAGGGATCAGCGCTGCCTGAAAAATTCCTCTTTATTAACGCTTGGAATGAATGGGCAGAAGGATGCCACCTCGAGCCTTGTCAAAAATGGGGAAAACAGTATCTTGAAACTTTATCAAATGAATTGAGTTTGATAAAGTCGTAAAGAATTGCCCTTGTTTTGAGTTTAAATGCCAATTATGAATCTCAAATATCGCATCAAAAACCTTACACAAAGGCTACGTCAGTATCTTGCAAAATGGTTTCCTACTTATATGAAAAACCAATATTTTGCTCATACTAAAGCTTCCCTAATCGCTAAGCCTAAAAAAATTAACCATTTAGAAAACGAACTTTCTTTTTTAGCAGATTTACTTCCACAAAATGCCATCGTTTTAGATGTAGGAGCAAATCGGGGTGATTATGTATTTGTATTTGAATACAGCCAAAAGTGTAAAGAGATTCACGCTTTTGAGCCAATCCCTGAACTCAATCGGCAATTGCATAGTTTATTTCCCAAAGCAAAAATCCATGCGCTTGCCATTTCCGACAAGGTGGGCAAAAGTGTCTTCAAAATTCCTTATATTCAAGAAAGGTATTTTGACACAAGGGGAACCTTGGAGGATTTTGAAGAAGAAGGGCAAACTGGGACACGCGATATTGAGGTAAATATCACAACTTTGGATGGCTTTTGTGAATCGATACCCAACATAGATTTCATTAAAATAGACATTGAGGGGCATGAATTTTCAGCAATAAAAGGAGCAACTGCGACTTTACAACAAAAACGACCAGTATGTATGATAGAAATAGAACAAAGACATCATGCAAATATTCAAATCCAGGAGATTATTGCTTCTGTAGAAAAATACGAGTATCATTGTTGTTTTTTTGATGGGAAAAATAAAAAATTTATGGCCTTTTCAGCTTTTGATGTTGCCATTCATCAAAACCCTTCCAATTTTAATGACAAAAGTGGTTATGTAAACAATTTCATATTTATTCCTGAAGAAAAACGTGCACATTATGAGGCTGTATTTCGAGGAATTGAAAAAACCTATGCCGATTAACGTGCGTTTAAACTCAAAATACTATGAGTAATTCCATACCCGCTGAAGAAAAGGCAATATCAATCAGCGTTTTAATTGTGACTTATGGCAACCGTTGGCATTTTCTAAAACAAGTGTTGGAAAGTGTTTGTAATGAGCCCATCATCAATGGAATTATTCTCGTCAATAATGCAGTAGATTATGACTTGTCCCAAAAGCTAAAAGAATCTAGGCTTTGTTCAAACCTGGCGATTGAAACCATCAATTTACCAACAAATCAAGGTTCAGCAGGAGGAATAAAAATAGGCCTAGAACTTGCTTTAACATTGAACATTGACTTTTTATACATACTGGATGACGACAACATCATCACACCAAGCACTGTTGGAAACCTGCTCAATGCATATTACAATTTAGAATCTAAACTTTTGCCACTTGCTTTGTTCTCTTATAGGGAAGGTTCTTCGCCCTTTTTTAGGGACATTGCCAGAGGAATAAATCCAAAATACCTATACAATAAAAAAAACAATTTTGCGGGTTTTAGTTTGCAACACCTTTTAAGCAATAAATACCGGAAATGGTTTTTAGACCCAAAATTGGGCTCCAGTTTAATCCCCATAGTTAAGATACCCATTGCACCCTGGAGTGGGTTGCTCTTCCCCATAACAACCATCCAAAAAATGGGGCTTCCAATGGAAGAATACTACTTGTATGCAGATGATACAGAATATACCTACCGAATTACGAAAACAGGTGGGAGCATTTGGATGGTGACAGATAGTATAGTAAAAGATTTAGAAATTTCCTGGGGGTTTCAGCAGAGGAAAAACAAATTCATTCACATCCCAATCCTTGAAAATACTGGGTTTCGTGTTTATTATACTATACGTAATCTTGTTCATTTCTCCAAACATAATTTAGTGAATAATCAGTTCTTGTTTTTGCTTAATGGGGTGCTTTTTACCTGCTACCTTTTTTCCGCCGCACTTTTCCTGAGAAAACTAGGTGCTTTTGTCATTTATTGGAAAGCAATTCAGGATGGTCTTAAAGGAAATCTAGGGCCAAGGTTTGATGTAAAATGATCAGATGGGCTTCTGCTGTTTCAAAAAAGCAGTCAATTCTTGAGTAACCCTAGGCAGCAGTTTTTTTTTGGTAAAGTGAGATAAGCCCTCTATTTGAGCGTTTAAGTGCAAATTCAAGGTATTGGTGTTGACTAAGTTTATCAAGTGCTCTATCAATTCTGTTTCATTTTTATATTTCCAGGTCAATGCACTAAGTTTAGAGTCAACATTTAAGCCAGCAGGAATTAACAGAGGCTTTCCATAACGAATTGCGTCGGATTGTGCTCCTGAAATTTTGGTAAGCCCATAGTATTCTCTGTAAATAGCAAAAGTAGTGTTTAACTTTACTGGAGCCACTATTAAATGCGCCGAGTGCATTGCTGATTCAAAATCATTTTCCGACACGCGCTTATTGAAATTTACGATGGCAGTGGTATCATTTGATAAAGTTTCAAATAACTCAATCATTTTTCGCCCATAACTGTCCCGGGGTTTTCCAAGTAGTGTAATCCGCACCTTACGATTAAAAGCGTTTGCAGCCTGCGCCAGAGCGCGATAAAGCAAATGATAGTCTCGTTTGCGCTTATTGATTTCACCAGGAATCACAATGTGAAATGGCAAGTCAGGAGCATGAACTGAAGGATTTGTTAAATCTATTTTGCATAACTCTGCGGGTAAACGAGGACCAATCCGCCGCGCCTCAACCCATTTTTGGGCATAAGATTCTACGTCCCTTGTTAAAAAAGAGAAATAGTTAATCTTTTTCAAAAACTTGAACTGATAGTACCAATCCAATTGAAAAACCTGTCTTCTAACAAGATAAGAAAACGCCTTCCAGATAAAGTAAGGAGAAAATTCAATGTAAATATGTGAAAACGGTGCAAAGGAAGCATGAACATTGTGAATACGGAGTATAGTTGGCACTTGAAGTGAAAGGTCTCGAAAAGCAGCATATTGGTCTGCAACCGTATTAAAAACAACCAGGTCAAAACCATTTAGTTCTGGCGTCACTTTTTGAAAATACTTCCTCAAACTGACATCAGTTGGCAGCACCACGGATTTTATTTGTTTGGTTACCTCGCTGGATAGGGATTGGTAAACGTTCAGACTAATATAAAAGGTTACTTCAATATTGCTCTCTGAAAAAAGTTCTCCCAAACTATTGAGTAACTCAGCATGATAACTGAATTCAATAATGGCAATGCGGATCATTTTTGGCTTACGGTAGTTGATTTTGCATAATAATCTAGCGAAAATACTGAATGATCTTGAAAAAATTAGGCTTGGTTGAAAATTATACACCGCGTGGGATATGGGCAGTGTATAAAACCAAGCTTGGTAATCCAGCATTTTGTGTTGATCTTTGCATCAAAAAAATGGGGGTAATTAGCCGACAAGCTACAAAATTGACTATTGCTAACCTCTTTGGGTTGTTGTTGGGCGTCTTCAATACCCTTTTTATTTACCCCCTTGATAAGCATATTTATGGATTGGCAATGTTTGTCTTGTCGGTAGGGTTACTTCTGGATACATTCGCCTCCTTAGGATTAAATTCGCTCACCTTGCGGTTTTTTCCAAGGTTCAAAGATCCAACTCAAGCCAACCGTGGTTATTTAGCCTTTGCAATTATTTATTATGGGGTTGGCTGGCTGTTGTTCTTTATTTTCTTCAAGCTTTTTTCAAGCTCATTTCTTCAAATGTTATTGGCCAATTATCCAGACAATTCCAAGGATTTGAGTTTGTTCTTCCAATTCATACCATGGATAGTCGCTTTAACAAGCATCCAATCTTTTTTCACCATTTACCTTAGCCAATTCCAGAGGGTGGTTATCCCAGGTATTGTGGTTAATGTTGTACCCAAACTCTGGATTCCCGCCACCTTCCTGTTAACGTATCATGGCCTGATAAATGAACAAGGAATGGTGTATTGCACGATTGCCCTGCTTGCACTATCCGCTTTGACTTTGGTTGTTTACACCAGTATGCTTGGACAACTATCTTTTACACCTCAATGGAAGTTCTATGATCGGCCCCAACTTAAAGAAATGTTGCATTTTTCAGCATTTTCCATACTGGGAACAGTGGGCACTCAAATGGCACTACGGATCGACCAAACCATGATCGGCACCTTGCTTAGCACTGACGCGTTAGGATTGTATGCACTTGCTCAAACCATCGCTGTGGCCGTGGAGATGCCTGCAAAATCTGTGATTAACATAACGGGCCCCATTATTGGAGATCTGTTTAAAAAAGATGATTTTCATCAAATCAATGAGTTATTTAAAAAAAGTGCGTTAAACATGACCGCTACAGGAATTTTTTTATTCCTTGGGTTGGTACTGGTCGTTGATGATTTATTCGCCTTGAGCCATCACAAAGATGTACTGGTTCCAGTTCAAAAATTGGCTAGTGTATTGGTGATTGCTAAACTGTTTGATATGTTTACTGGACCAAACGACTTTATCATTGGATTATCAAAATATTACAAATTTAACTTAATTCTTATTTTTTTGCTCAGTATTGCCAATGTTGTTTTTAGTGTAACATTTATTCATATTTATGGTATTTACGGGCCTCCTCTAGCACTGGTATTTTTCTTGTTTACATTCAATGCTATTAAAACCTACTTTATTTGGAAAAAATTTAAAATGCTTCCCTTTTCCCGCAATTCAATTACCCTGATTGTACTGGGAGCAATAGCAGTGGGAATTCATTTTATTGTTCCTTCATTTAGAAACAATTGGCTCAATTTATTCCTGGGTTTGGGCATTTTGAGCATTACTTACATACTTCCAATTCTCTATCTTAAATTAACACCAGATCTGATTGGACTGGTACTTAATATTGTAAAACATCGAAAATTATATTAGTGTATTCCAACGAATAAGTAAAACTTACTCGTTGGAATACAGCAATAGATTTAGTTTGGACAAGGTACTTTAGCACCCGCATTACTTACGGTCATTCTCCAACAACCACTATCAGGAGATTTCATAATGACTCCACTTGATACATTTTGAATGTAAATATCGCCATTACTTATTTTTTCATTATCGCTTGTGGTTTCAAAACCAGCTTAATGCGGTTTTTATCGTCGAAGTAACGTTGCGCTGCGGCTTGTATTGCATTGGCAATGAGGCCTTCGATCAGTTCCAGGTACTTCTCCGTTTTTAAGCCATCCAAAGCAATCCCTTCCTTGTAGCGTTGGTGCAGTTGGGACAGCCAAAAACTGTTCTCCTGCTCACTTTTCTGGCGGTTTTCGCGCTGGGTGGTTTTTATTTTTTGCAAAAGTAGCTCATCCGGACCGTTTTTACAAAAGTCGGTAATCGCGGCCATCGCCTTTTGCATCAACTCTTCATCCCGTTCAGGCTCGGTGTTAAAGCCCAGGGTGATGCGATACACCGGGCGAGGATGGTATTCCACATTGCCATTGAAACTAAGGCTGTAGATGCCACTTTCCTGTTCGCGCAATACTTCGCGCAGCTTGATTTGCAAGGCGCTGACCATGCTGCTGAAACGATATCGCTCCTGGGCAGTGTTTTCAAAAGCCCCATGCCAGGTGTATTCCACCAGGGTCTTGGGGGCCAGGCCGCCGTGTGAAACGCTATCAATGTGACCCGGTTTGAGGTCCAGGTGTAAATCTTTCCAGCTCTCCTTTCGACCGGCAGCGGGGAGATTACCAAGATAACGTTGAGCCAGGTTTTTGAGTTGCTCCAGCTCAAAATCACCGACAAATACCAACAATAAATCACTGAGGTCGCCAAAACGCTCCTGGTGTATTTTTTTGAGGTTTTGACCGGTCAATTTTGGCAAATCTTCCAGTCGGTTGAGCCCCCGGCGGGGCGTAGTACCGTATTTCACCCTTTGTTTGAGGTCAGCAAACTGGTAATAGGGCGTACTGAGTATGTTTTTCAGCACATTTTCCTGCCGCTTGCGAAAAGAGCTTACACTATTGCTGTCAAAGCGGGGATGTACGGCGTACAAATAAACCAGTGCCAGCATGTCTTCCAGCTCTTTACTGCGGCAAGAGCCGCTAAAACCTTCCTCCAATTCGGCCACGTAAGGTGCCAGACTTATACTTTTCCCCGTTAGTTTCTCCTGATAATGGACAAAGTCAAATTTGCCGATGCCTCCTTGCTGTAACGCCTCCGCAAAGTAGGCAGCATTGATGTAAAGGGAATCGGGCACCCAGGAATTGCCGCCCGGACTGGAGGAAATCATCAAAACCTGGTCCTTGCGGAAAGTAGTGGGTTTGGCTACAATCCGAATCCCATTGCCCAAACGAAACTCGGTGACCCCAAAATCTGGCAGCGTTTTTTCACTTTCAATGGCTTGTGGTGTTAAAACTTCATCCACCCAAGGCTGATCCGCAATGGTCGAGTTGTGGGTGGTATCCAGCATTTGAGGTGCACTGGTTTCGATGGAATCCAGGAGTTGCCAAACCCGGTCCAGGCTGGGTAATTTGGTCCGATTTTTTTCTGGTCCCGTTAACACCAAAACCCGGGCATTTTTATTGTCAGGTGCCGATTGAATCACTTTGGCTAGATCATCCAAGGCGATTTTTTCCATTAACTCCACGGTTATTTGGTAGCGTTGGCGAGGGCTCGGAAATGGAATGTCGTAGATGAATGCCTCGCTAAGTTGGTTGGCCCAAGCAGAAGAAGCGGTGGTTTCTTCGGCGTTGGCTTGTTGCAGCAGGGAATTGAGGAATTCCTGCTTTTGCCGGGCCAGTTCACCGGGCGCAAAGTTCTGCTGTTTCACTTTTTGCACTTCCTGCCACAACAGGGTGATTGCCGTACTGAGTTTGGCTTCGGAAGTGAAGGTGGAAAGGGAAAACATCGGATTTTGCCCCCAATCATTCCCGAACCCCAATCCTGCAAAGGTAAAAGGGGGATCGGCTTGTTGTTGCAAACGAATCAGGCGACGATTGAGCATGCTGTTGTAAAGGCTGCGGCTCAAAAACTCGCGCATTTCAGAATAGGTACGCGGTGCAACAGCCCCGGGCTTTTTCGCTTTTTGGCGGATGTACAAAAAAGCCTGACAAAAAGCGGCTTCAGGATCGGTGCAGACTTTTGCCCTCCGTTGGGCATTGATGGTATTGGAATAGGTGCGCGGTTTGGGGCCTTTCACATTTGGTATCCGCCCAAATCGGCGAATGATTTCTTTTTCCAGGGCAAGGATGTCGATATCTCCAACCGCCACAATGGCCATCAAATCGGGGCGGTACCATTTTTGGTAATACTGCTTCAGAGTGGCTACCGAGGCGTGTTTGATGATGGCCGTATCCCCAATCGGCAGCCTTTGCAGGCGTCGGGAGCCGCGGTACAACAGGGGCAAATACTGGTCCTCCAAACGTTGATTCGGTCCCTGCCGATTGCGCCATTCCGCCAACACTACGCCCCTTTCTTTTTCTACTTCTTTGGGGTCAAAACTGATGCCAGTGGCCCAATCTTCGAGTACCAATAAACCTTTGTGCAAGTGGGCACTGTCTTTCCGCACCTGTAACTGATAAACGGTCTCGCCAAAACTGGTATAGGCATTGAGATCGGCTCCAAAACGAACACCGGATGATTCCAGATAATTGACCAATTCATTTTTAGGAAAATGGCGGGTACCATTAAAAGCCATGTGCTCCACAAAATGGGCCAGGCCAAGTTGTTTGTTGGTTTCCTGCAAAGAGCCTGCTTTGATGGCGAGGCGTAGTTCTGCGTAACCTAGGGGCTTGTGGTTGGCTTTGAGGTAATATCGAAGGCCATTGGGCAGCTGGCCAGTGCGGACGCTGGGGTCATTGGGGAGGGAGGATGGCATTTGAGCGGCCAATTTAACCCAACTCAATGCGCAAATCATCGAGAACAAAAAGGTTTTGACGTGCTGGTAAGCTAAACACTTCCTCATATAAAGGCTCCAAAGGGTGAAATGATTACCGCCAAAAATAGCAAAGAATCTAAAAAGCAATAGGATGTGGTCCGTATTCCGGCCTTCTTGTCGTTTTGTACACAATAAGAATTGATAGAACTTAGAGTAAGCACCAAGCTGCAAAATGAACAAGCGGCTAAAATTAGGGACCTCACTCCCCCACATACATCTTCTGATACTGCTTCGGGCTTTGCCCTTTCATGGCTTTGAATTGGCTATTAAAATTGGAGACCGTATTGAACCCACTCTCATAACTCACCTGGGCAATCGACATTTTGCCCGCCAATAAAAGTTTGCAGGCGTGGCCAATGCGGATTTCCCGCACAAAGTCTGAAAAAGTTTTGTTGGTACGGGTTTTAAAGTAGCGGCAAAAGGCGGCTTCGCTCATGTTGGCCAGGGTGGCTACCTCAGATAAGCTGATTTTTTCCTTGTAGTGTTTGAGCACATATTCATGAACTTGCCTCATGCGCTCCGTTTCAGAAATTTTATGGGTATTTTCGTAATTGACGCTGGCAATAAACTGATAATCCGTACAAGTGGATAGTTTTTGTAAAATCGACAACAATTTAAGGATGCCCTCAAAACCATTTAAGGCGTTTAATTCCATTAAGTCTTCTACCAGGGTTGCTTTCAGGTCATAGCTATGGGTTAAGTCCAGGCCCCTTTCACTGGAAGCAAATAGGTTTTTGATGGCATACATTTCCGGTTTTTCGAAGAAATCTTTGCCCAGAAAATCTTCGGTAAAATACACCACAATGCCTTGTGTTTGCAGGCCTGAATCCCGCTCAAAATAAGCTCGGTCGCTTCGCCAGAGGTGTGGCATATTCGGAGCCAAAAAAACAGTATCCCCAGCTTCAAAGTGGCGAATGTCATCGCCGATCAACCGGGTGCCCGTTCCTTCTATGACCGTGAACAACTGATAATGGGGGTGAAAATGCCAATTGGGATCGAAATAAGGCTCTTTCAGGTTCCGTGTGATGTAGGACTGATTGAGGCTTTCGAGCGACTTCTTGAGCAATGGTTTCATGCCTTACTTCCTGAATATTAACAGAAATTCTATCCTGTTTACCTAAAAATATCAAAATACAGTCAAAAATAGTAAAAACACGCCTATTTTAAATTGTCCTTTACAACTAGCTTTGTACAAACGCAGATCGCATGCAAATCGGAATGAATCTTTTGCTCTGGGGTACCGACATCACCCCGGCGCTCTTCCCGGTACTTGATGAAATCAAATCCCTGGGTTTTGCTGGGGTGGAAGTCCCTATTTTTAATTTAAACCCTGATGACTGGCAGGTTTGGCGGCAAAAACTGGACGATCTGGGCTTGCAACGCCTCGCGGTGGCCATCAATGGTCCCGACGCCAACCCACTCAGTGCCGACGCATCCATGCGCGCCCACGTACTCGAAAACAACAAAAAAGCATTGGATTGTGCCGCAGTGATCGGCGCAAAACTACTCATGGGTCCGATTCACTCAGCTCTGGGGGTGTTCACGGGCCAACCCGCTACCGTAGAAGAATGGCAACGGGGCGTAGCACACATTCGCGCCCTGGCTGAATACGCAGCAACCAAGGGCATCACCTTGGGCATTGAATACCTGAATCGCTTTGAAACCTACCTTTTTACTTGCACCGATGATATGCTGCGCTTTGTAGACGAGGTTGATCACCCGAACTGCAAGATCATGTTCGACACCTTTCACGCCAACATCGAAGAAAAGGACATCCCCGCTGCCTTACAAAAATGTGGCGATCGGCTGGTTCACGTACAACTTTCCGAAAACGACCGGAGCACCATTGGCAAAGGCCATGTTGATTTTGCAAAAATCATAGCAGCCTTAAAATCGATAGATTATCAGGGCATGCTGAGCATTGAAGCCTTCAGCATGAAATTGGCAGCAGCGAATATCTGGCGCCCCATGTTTGAATCTGAATCCCAACTGATGCAAGACAGCATCAACTACCTTAAAAAATTACTCTAAATACGAATGGCTTTATGTTTACTAAACTTTGAAAGTTTAGTAAACGTAAAGCCAAATTCATATCCTATAACACCTGCACAGCATGAAAAAAATAAACATTGCCATCGTTGGCCTAGGCTTTGGGGCTGAATTCATCCCCATTTACCAGCGCCACCCGCACGCCAATATGTATGCGATTTGCCAGCGCAACGAAACCAATTTGCACAAAATTGGCGACGCATTCAACATCGAAAAACGCTACTCCGATTATGATGAATTGCTCAAAGACCCCAACATTGATGCAGTCCACATCAACTCCCCTATTCCCAACCACGCGGAGCAGACACTGAAAGCCCTGAAAGCAGGCAAACACGTGGCCTGTACTGTGCCCATGGCTACCTCCGTGGAGGAGTGCATGGAGATTGTCAAATTGAGCAAAGCAACAGGTAAAAAATACATGATGATGGAAACGGTGGTGTACAGCCGCGAGTTTTTATTCGTCAAGGAATTGTACGAAAAAGGTGAACTGGGCAAGGTGCAGTTCCTCAAAGCCTCCCACCAGCAAGACATGGATGGATGGCCCGATTATTGGCCTGGCCTACCGCCCATGCATTATGCTACCCACTGCGTGGGCCCGGTGGCGGGTTTGTTGAAATTGGAAGCGGAATATGTTTCCTGCTTTGGTTCGGGTACCATTCGGGAGGAATTGGCAAAAATCCACAACTCCCCTTTTGCCGTGGAATCCGCCCACATCAAGTTTAAGGACAGCGACTTGAGTGCCTACGTATACCGCTCTTTGTTCGATCTGGCCCGCCAGTACCGCGAAAGTTTTGAGGTGTATGGCACCAAAAAATCCTTTGAATGGCCACTCATTGAAGGAGAAGATGCAGTGATTCACACCGCCAAAAAAGAAGAACATGAAATCCCGGAGCGCATAAAAATACCCGATTTTGCCCATTTGTTGCCCGAAGACATCCAGCGTTTTACTACTCAAGGCGTGTACGATGTAGCCGAAAACACCCACCTGAGTTTTACCCAAGGCGCAGGCCACGGCGGCTCACACCCGCATCTGGCGCATGAGTTTTTGATGGCTTTGGTTGAAGACCGCGATCCGTTCCCCAATGCTTGGGAATCCGCCAACTGGACGTCCGTGGGAATTCTTGCCCATGAATCGGCGATGCAAGGAGGGAAGATTTTGGCTTTGCCTGATTTTAAAAATGCGGCTGAATAAGCACAAATTAGACACAACATGAAAAAGTTACTTATTCTTTCCCTACTCCTTTGTGCCTTCAGCGCCTCTGCCCAAAAAGCACGCCGCCTGGAAGTACTCTTCCTTGGCGACAATGGGCACCACCGCCCGATCGAACGGGTGCCGTCGATCATGGCAGCTTTGGGCGACAAAGGAGTCAATTTCACCTACACTGACCAATTGTCCGACCTGAACCTGGCCAACCTCAATAAGTACGATGCCTTGATGATTTACGCCAATTGGGACAGCATTTCTCCCGCAGTTGAAAAAGACTTATTGGCCTATGTGGCAGCAGGAAAAGGCATTTTACCCATCCATTGCGCCTCCTATTGTTTTCGCAACTCAAGTGAATACGTCAAAATGGTGGGCGGGCAGTTTTGGCGGCATCGGATGGACACCATTCAAACCACCACAGTGCAACCAGAGCACTTTATCATGCAGGGTTTAAAACCATTCAAAGCCTTTGACGAAACCTATTTGCACAGCAAGTTACAGCCCGACAACAATGTCCTGGCCGTACGTGAAATCAAAGCAGATCAATTTAAAGATAAACCCGATACCAAAACCGAGCCTTATACCTGGACCCGTAGCTACGGCAAAGGGCGCGTTTTTTACACCGCCTATGGTCACGATGAAAACACCTGGCAAAATGAAGGTTTTCACGCCCTGATCCTGCGTGGCATTCTTTGGGCAGTCGACGACGAAGCCAGAAAAGCTCACGCGGCTTTGAAGCCCGAAGCTTTTGTGTATCGGGAAGCCAAATTGCCCAACTACGAAAAGCGCCCCGGCATTCAGTACCGCCAGGATCCCCTGTCACCCGAAGAAAGTATGAAGCACATTCAAGTGCCCGTTGAGTTCAACCTGGAGCTTTTTGCCTCCGAACCCAATGTGATGCACCCCATCGCCATTTCCTGGGATGAACGCGGCCGGATGTATGTGTTGATTACCAAGGATTATCCCAATGAGCGGAAACCCGGTGGGGGCAGCGACTACATCCTCATTTGCGAAGACACGAATAAAGACGGCAAAGCCGATAAGTTCACCCGTTTTGCCGAAGGACTGAGTATCCCCACGGGTATGGTATTCAGCAATGGTGGCCTCGTCGTTTCCCAGGCACCCGATATGTTGTTTTTGAAAGATACCGATGGCGATGATAAGGCCGATGTGCGCCAGGTGCTCTTTACGGGTTTTGGCACCTTTGATACCCACGCGGGACCTTCCAATTTGCACTATGGCTTTGACAACTGGCTCTGGGGCAGTGTGGGTTATTCCGGCTTCAAGGGTCTGGTAGGCAGCAGCAGCGATACCATCCGCTTTAGCCAGGGTTTTTTCCGCTTCAAACCAGACGGTAGCAAGTTGGAATACGTGACCAGGACTTCGAATAACACCTGGGGACTTGGTTTTAATGAAACTGGTGATGTGTTTGGCTCAACGGCCAACAATGCCCACGGCTGGTACATGGCCATTCCAAACCAGTTTTATACTTCCACCAATGGGATCGACAATGGCAGTACGAGCATCGATACCCACAAGGACATGAAAACCATCACCCCCAAAGTACGCCAGGTGGATGTATTTGGAGGCTTTACCGCCGCCGCCGGACACAATGTGTACACTGCCAGGGCTTTCCCGAAAAAATACTGGAACAACATCGCCTTTGTTGCCGAACCCACTGGGCATGTTTTACACCAGAATGTATTGACCAAAAGTGGCACCAATTTCAGCGATACGGAGGGCTTTAACCTGATGGCCGGGGCTGATGAATGGTTTTCACCCGTTTTTGCCGAGGTTGGGCCCGATGGCGCCGTGTGGGTGGCCGACTGGTACAGTTTCATCATTCAGCACAATCCTCGGCCTGATGGCTTCGTAATGGGCTCGGGTAATGCTTATGAAACCGATTTGCGGGATTATACCCACGGGCGGATTTACCGGGTGAGTTACAAAGAAGCAGCTGCTTATCAAGCCTTAACACTGTCCAAAGATAAGCCTCAAGAACTACTGGCAGCCCTGAAAAACACCAACCTATTCTGGCGCAGCCATGCCCAACGGCTATTGGTGGAAAGAAACCAAAAGGACGTTGTACCCGGACTATTGGCCTTGATCCGCGACAAGTCGGTGGATGAAATTGGCATCAATGCCCCGGCCATTCATGCGCTTTGGACTTTGCAGGGATTAAACGCCCTCGAAGGCGAAGCCTTGAACGTTGTTTTTGAGGCATTAAAACACCCTTGCCCCGGAGTACGAAAAACTGCGGTGCAAATTTTACCCCGAACTAAAGAAAACATTGATGCACTGCTGAAGAACAAAACACTTGGAGACCAGGAACCCTTGGTCGTACTTCAGACTCTTTTGGCCATCAGCGAAATACCCCTGAATGGGCAAGTAGAATCGCTTATTTTACAAGCGATCGAAAGCTCAAAAGACCTGAATGACCGTTGGTTGCCTGACGCTTACGCGGGCATTCTGGCCAAAAATCCTGGAATGCTGAAAAAGGTATTCACAAAACTCCAGGAAAAAGCTGCAGCAAAGACCAATACCATGAACAATGCAGCGGGGCATCACGATCATACTGCAATGATGGGCAAAACGGAGCCCAAAACTCAACCTTCGGCCACACCGACCCAAGCCGATTTGGTCGTAAGCAACATCATCGTTGAACCAAGCAATCCCATGCCTCGGGAGCGGGTTACCATCTCCATTGAAGTACGCAATGAAGGTGGAGTGGCCGTCCCCAAAGGTGTTGTTGTGCCGCTCAATATCCGGTTTGCGGGAAAAAAACAGCTGATCGATATGGTCAGCCTGACTCACACCGAGGGCATAAAACCAGGGGAAACCGTAACCATCACCAAAGTGAGCAATGGTCCCTGGACCGGGAACATTGTAGTTGCTGGCGAGCAAGCCGGTGAGTATACCTTCACTGTAGCCGTAGATAAGGCAAATACAATTATAGAGGGCAATGAAACGAACAATGTTTTGGCCAAAAAAATCAACGTTGCTTTGTCCCAAAGTATGGAGCAATACGTATTGGTTAAAGCTATTCGGAGTAATACCCCAATGGCTTCAATTTCAGCGATTGTGGATCATTTGAAAAATGCCCAAAAACTCGATGCAGAAGGTTTTGCGGCTATTCTGAAGGGGATCAGTGAAGGTTGGGATTACCGGAAAAAAGTAAGCGTAAGCGCAAGCGCCGCCGACAAAACCTATTTAAACACCTTATTGTCGACGAGCACGGGAGCAAACAAAGACCGCTTAACCCGCCTGATGCAGGCCTGGGACATCCTGAAAAAGCAGGAAGAAAATGATCCCTCGGTGCAAACGGTGAGAATTAAAGCCATTCGGGAAATGTTGCAATTTGACCTCAAAACCTTTACGGTTAAAGCAGGTAAAACGGTCGAAATTGTATTCGAAAACCCCGATGCCATGCAGCACAACCTGGTCATTGGCAAGCCCAAATCGCTGGAAAAAATTGGCAAAGCAGCGGATAAAATGATTACCGATCCAGATGGAGCAACCAAAAATTATGTGCCCGATGTAGCCGATGTGTTGTTTTCGACGGCCCTGGTCAATCCAGATCAAACGGTTCGACTGCGCTTCACTGCACCAGCAAAAGCCGGGGATTACCCTTACGTGTGTACTTTCCCCGGGCATTGGCGGATCATGAATGGGGTGATGAAGGTGGAGTGATAATTGATTTAATTTGGCTATCAAGCAATTGATGAAATTTAGTCTTAAATAAATTTGTTGTTTTTGGGATTCTTCTGAGTCAAGAGTTCAGAGTACATGAGATTAGAGTTTAGAAGTGGCTGCCGCAGCGACTTAGGCATTGGCTAGGTTCAAGTCGCTGCGGTAGCCACTTCTAAACTCTAATTTCATGTATTCTTTACTCTTCATTCAAAAAAGATTTATGCCAGAACCAATAGGCAATACTTTAATTTCATGATGGAAACGCTCCTGCCCCTGACATAGGGTTGTCACTCTCCCCACTTAACTTTGCCCTACACCAACACCGCAGCCATGCCCGAAAAGGAAATAGAAACATTTTGCCCGTGCAGTCGCCAGGAGTGGCGGCAATGGTTACAAGAAAACCACCAGTCCAAACAGTCCATTTGGTTGATTTATTACAAAAAGAAAACGAACATTCCTTCCATCATCTGGAGTGAGGCCGTAGATGAAGCCCTTTGCTTTGGCTGGATCGACAGCACGGCCAAGCCCATTGACGAGGAAAAGTACATGCAATTCTTCACCCGCAGAAAACCCAAAAGTGTTTGGTCGAAAATCAATAAGGACAAGGTTAATCGCCTGATTGAGGAAGATTTGATGATGCCCTCAGGTTATGCCAGTATTGAGATTGCCCAAAAAAATGGTTCCTGGAGTATTTTGGATGAGGTGGAAGCATTGATCATACCGCCCGATTTGGAAAAGGCATTTGCAGCTCAGCCTGGCTCAAAGGAGGCGTTTTTGAGTTTGAGTAAATCTGCTCAAAAAGCCTGGTTGCATAGGTTGGTCATGGCCAAACAGGCTCCGACAAGGGAGAAAAGGATTGGGGAGCTTGTGGCAGGGGTGATAAAGGGAAAATCTTAGGTTTGACTTTTGCATCACATTTAATGTGCTTCAATTTCTCTCCTTTACAAAAACTTAAACTCAACATCCATTCCACACCCTCTCGATTTAACCCCAGAAGACCGGACAGACTGGCAAGCACAACTAAACAAACGTAAACTAAAACCGCTATTAGAGCAATTGAATCGCTGATCTCGATACTTTGTCCTTCCTGCGGTATGGCACCATTGGTTCGCCTGGCAATAAACAAGGCGATCCGTATACTGAAAACGACGAACGTTTGATTCCTTTTGGCGAAGTGCCTCCGGTGGTGTATTCTGAAGTGGTGGGGGAAGTGGATTATTTTAGAAAGTAAGGGAAGTAGAAAATACTTATTAAAACCAGAATTCCTTCAAACAACACCAAATGTTATTTGTTTAGCTATAGGGTTCAAAGCGTGTAATTAAAGTACTACCTGACAGAGCATTACTTTTTATAAAGCGAATATTCAACTAAATTACCCATCAAATGATTTGCCCAAACTGTGAGACGGAAGCTCTAGGTAATTATTGTGGCAATTGTGGCCATCAAATGTTTTTAGGGCTTTGTTCCCACTGCCAGAATAAAGTATTCGGTAATTTTTGTGCCAACTGTGGCACTTTATTCAATGAAGACCAAAAGTCCATCCAAAATACAAGGGTACTAATCCAGGTTCCCAAAGTCCGGGCATTTATCAATCAATGCCTTTTTGATTCGGGAAGGGGCCAGTCCGCAAAAAAATTCTTCGATTTAATGGATTTGTCTTTTGCCATGATCAAAGATTTCGAGTTAAAAGATTTAAAGGAAATTCTCCAATTACACCATCAGGAATTAACCATGGTAGCGGAAAGAGCTCCGGAAAAAACCCTGGACCTCCCCTTTGAAGAAGTTATTTTAAAACTAATTGGCACTTTAGCTAGTTGTGGGTATCCGCTTGACCTAGCACAAGGTGCCAATGATGGCCTGGCGGTTATTTCTGTTGTTCCATTTGAACTTTCAACATGGGGAGGCCACCTTCTGATTGGTATAGAAATAATAAAGAGAAAAAAAACTAGGGTGATTGTCAATGCCAGAATCAAAGGTAAGGCCTATGAAGCGGGTCAAAGCAAAGCATTAGCCCAAAAAGTACTTTCAAACATAGAATCAACTGATTTAGGCAATTTACTCGAAGAGCTTAAGCAATAACGCAATGCTTCAGCATCCTCCAACCAGCCGGCCGCTCTCTTTCCCTTCCAATTGCCTTTTTTCTCAAAAGATGATTGGCTCTAACTAGGGCATGCCTGCACTTGGTTTTGGCGTGCGAAAATAATTAGAACCAATCTAACCCATCTTTTTGTTTATTTTATTTTCCCACCCGTTCTTCATGCCCATCCGCGTGGATCGCAAACCTGCCGGTATCCCGCGAATGTACATGATCCGCACTTGGCCAGGGCCAACCGCCAAACTCCGTGCGTTGGTAATCACTCACGGCCTGGTGCAATTCTGCCTGGGTATTCATCACGAAGGGGCCATATTGGGCTACAGGTTCGTTGATGGGGCGACCTTGGAGCAGCAGGAATTCTGACTCAATACTTCCATTTTCAAGTAGAATCTCCGCATCTGAACGTACCTCAATGGCGTTTTTTAGCCCCACTTTTTGGCCATCCATTTGTAAGGTATCCCCTTTGAAAAAATAGAGCGATCGATTCAGCCCCGCACTGGCTGCTGGCAAAGTGTATTGGGCACCGGGCTCGAGTTTGAGGGTCCAGATGGCCACTTCATTGCCCGCATCAGCAGCCCAGGAATGAGGCGGAGGCGCAGGAGCTTGCACGTCTGCCAAGATGCCCGCCACAACCCGCAGCCAAGTCTTTTTGCCTTGCTCATCCATGTGCTCCACTTGGGGAATGGTATGCGACCAGAGCATGCCAAAATGAGGCTCTACCAATTTGTGTTTGGCTGGCAAGTTGAGCCAGATTTGGAAGAGTTCAAAGGGGTTGTCCTGGTCTTCTTTCAGCAGTGGGAACATCTCGGAATGCTGGACACCACGGCCTGCGGTCATCCACTGCACGTCACCATTGCCAAAACGAGCGGTAGCGCCTAGCGAATCAGAATGGTCTACAAAACCTTTGCGCACGATGGTCACCGTTTCAAAGCCTCGATGGGGGTGGGCTGGAAAGCCCGGCACAGTGCGGCCATGGTACATGCGCCAGCCGTCTTTGATGGTAAAATCATTGCCGAGGTTGCGGCCACTGAGGGAGGTGGCTGGCCCCATTTGGGCGTTGCCATGGGGGTAAAAATCTTCGTGGTGCACGCAGAAGAGGAAGGGATCGCGGGTTTCCCAGGGAAAGCCGAGGGGACGGATGCGGAGGATGTTGGACATGGTGTGCTGTGTTTTGGTGGTATTTTATACAAATTTGGGGGGATAAATGTTCTGTCCCAATTACTGCCTTTTCTGATTTCCGGAAAGCGCTTATCTTCACCCATCACAACAAAAAAAATCAACCATGCGTATAAGCTCATTAGTCCTGGCTTTTACTTTGCTCAGCGTTTATGAAGTAGTAGCCCAATCCCCCAGCATCCACCTCAACCAAATCGGCTTTTACCCCACCGCCCCCAAAATCGCCGTAATCGCCCCCAGCACTTCCAGCACCCGTTTTTTTGTACTCGATCAGGCTAAAGGAGATACGGTATTTCGAGGCCAACTCAGCGCCCCGCGCCCCAATCCCCTTTCCGGAAAGAGCAGTCAAATAGCTGATTTTTCAGGCCTACAAAAAACAGGTAAGTATCAATTTCATCTGGCCGATGGTACTCACTCCCCTACTTTTGTCATTGCAAAAACTGTCCATCAGGATATGGCAAAAAGCGTACTCAAAAGTTATTATTTCCAGCGCATGTCTACTGCTTTGCCTGCAGCTTATGCAGGTGCCTGGGCTCGTCCCTTTGGTCATCCCGATGATAAGGTTTTGGTGCACCCTTCGGCAGCATCGGCAGCCCGACCTGCCGAATTTGAGATCTCAGCCGCAGGTGGTTGGTACGATGCGGGTGACTACAACAAGTACGTGGTCAATTCGGGCATCACTACCTCCACTCTATTGTCCTTGTACGAAGATTTTCCGCAATACTGCCAAAAGCTCAACACCAATATCCCCGAAAGTCAAAACCAGCTCCCCGATTTGCTGGACGAAATCCTCTGGAACCTGCGCTGGATGCTAAAAATGCAAGATCCCAACGACGGTGGAGTTTACCACAAGTTGACCAACCCCAGTTTTGACCCTATGAAAATCATGCCCCACGAGGCCATCAAGCCTCGTTATGTAGTAAAAAAAACCACCACAGCAGCACTGAACCTGGCAGCTGTAGCGGCGCAGGCAGCGCGGATTTTGCGGCCTTTTAACAAACAACTACCTGGCTTAGCAGATTCTTGTTTGTTAGTCGCCCGCAAGGCCTGGGATTGGTCCATCCAAAATCCCAATGTGCTTTACCAGCAAAACGAACTCAATAAAAGTTTCGACCCGGATGTAGTTACAGGTGCCTACGACGACCGTTCCGCCACAGATGAATGGCTGTGGGCAGCTACTGAGCTCTATTTGAGTACTGGCGAAAAGCAATACCAGTCGAAAATTCAATTGGGAAATACATTAAACGTTCCGACCTGGAATCAGGTAGGCACTCTGGCCGCTTTTGCGCTGGCGCGTACCAAACAAGTGCTTCCTCCTGAGGCACAAGCGCTGCGTACTCAGGCCATTCAATCCCTCCAAACCCTCGCCGATGGGCTACTGTCTGGTTTGGATCAACGGCCTTATCACACTGTAATGGGCAAAAGTGCCAATGATTTTGTGTGGGGCAGTTCTGCGGTGGCCGCCAATCAGGCTTTGGTGTTGTTGCAAGTTTATCGTGTGAACAAAAAATCTGCTTACTTGCAAGGTGCCCTGCACAACCTGGATTATTTATTGGGCCGCAACGCCACAGGTTATTGTTTTGTCACGGGTTTTGGCCACAAATATCCCCGACACATTCACCATCGTTTATCGGAGGCAGATGGGGTGGAAGAACCCGTACCTGGCTTACTTTCCGGTGGCCCCAACCCTGGTAAGCAAGATAAATGCCCTGGTTATCCTTCCGATGCGCCGGACGAGTGTTTCATCGACGATGCTTGTTCCTACGCCTCCAATGAAATCGCCATCAACTGGAACGCGCCGATGGTGTACCTGGCGGTAGCCATCGAAGCATTGGCAAAACAAGGGGCATTTCAAAGCAAAAACTAGTAACATCCTGTTTTTAGCCACAAAGACACTAAGCGACACCTTATCCACTACTTCCATTGCACTTTGCGTCTTTGTGTCTTTGTGGCAAAAAACACTTACTTATTTGTAATTCACAGCAAGTTTCGTCGACTGATATAGCAAAAAATCGACTGCTAATGCATCAACGTGTATACAGTTTATTGTGGCTTTTAGGCACCATTCTCGTATTTTTAGCGGGTTGCAAAACCAGCGAATCTGCTGCGGTAAAAAATGAGCACTCGCTGCTGTGGAAAATAGAAGGCAAAAACCTAAAAAGACCTTCTTATGTGCTGGGTACCATCCATCTTTTGCCCCAAAAGGATTTTTTCCTCAGCGAGTCCATGAAGCTGGCTTTGGCCAACACCCAACAAGTCGTACTGGAGCTGGACATGGATGATCCGACAATGGGCATGAACATGCTTCAAAACGCCAGCATGAGTGAGGGCAACACCTTGAACAAATTGCTTTCCGAGGGAGACTACCAACAACTGGATGCAATTTTCAAAAAAAGCACTGGTGTTGGCATCGAGGCGTTCAACAAATGGCAGCCTATGCTGGTGGCTTCCGTGGTGATGCAACAAATGATGGATACTCAAATCGCTTCCTATGAGCTGACTCTGGTTCGCCTGGCTCAGGAAGCTCAAAAAGAAGTAAAAGGGCTAGAAAGCATCCAGGAGCAAACCGAGGCCATGGCCACCATTCCCTACACGCAGCAGGCTAAATACCTGAGTGAACTACTCAATGACGTGGACAAACAAAAGACCCTATTTGGCAAAATGGTGGAATTGTACAAGTCACAGAACATCAATGCCCTACTAGACTATATCGTTACCCAGTCGGGCGGAATTGATTTTAGTACAGTTCTGTTGAATGAACGCAACCAAAAGTGGGTCCCCAGAATTGCATTGCACGCGGCGGAAAAGCCGACTTTTTTTGCGGTAGGCGCCGGGCATTTGCCGGGTAAGGATGGGGTGCTGGCTTTGTTGCGTAAGGCAGGGTATCGGGTGACGGCGGTGTTGTGATTCTAAGGTGCCTCAAGGTGCCTCAGGTTTCTTAGGTGGTGAAATTTTCTGCTTCGCAGAGGGGATTTTTCTCACCACCTAAGAAACCTGAGGCACCTTGAGGCACCTTAGAAATTATGCTGGCACCGCGTGAGCGACATCCATCTTCTGGGTTCTCGCCTTCAACAATTCCACAATCTCCTCCTTCGACTTAAACGTCCCATTGAAGTTGACCACATGATCGGCCAGTCTGTCGTATTTCTTTTGCATCAACAGGATGAATACCCGCAGAAAATCCAGGTTCTCAAAAACCAATGCCTTGTTGTCGGCATACTCCTGATGGTTTTGCATCAGGTGGTTTGGATGCTCAGTCCAATGCAGGTGTGGATAAATGTGGTGGCTGATGTGGTAGCCATCATTCCAACATTTGTGGTTGTATTTGTGATTGATACAAGTTCCGCTGTTTTTGTAGGGATTCTCGGGGTCTTCTGCATCGACAAAAGAGTGCTGAGACCAATTGCCCAACATGGCAACAATGCGAAAAACGAACAAGGGGAAAATGAATGCAAAGAAAGTTGCCGTAAAGTTGACAAAGCACAAGGCAATTACCGTACTGTAAAATACAATTTCACCAGCCAGGATGCGGGTCATAAAAAACTTGCGCTTTTTGGCCCGGTGGTAGAGGTACAAATTGTACACCCCAAAGAGCAGAAAACGGCCAACGTATTTTCTAAAATCCCGCATGTCATCTCTTTGGTATTGGAGGGTAGAACTGCCATCCGTCTCCATGTTATTTTCTGCGTGGTGCATCCCGATGTGGTGTGCCCGGTAAGTTTCGGGGGTGTGTCCGAAGAATGGTGCCAAAAACCAGGGCAAATAATTGTTCAGAAACTCGTATTCTTTTTTGAACAAAGGCCGGTGAATGGCACAATGCAACATCAAGCCAAATGGGCCCTTGAAGTACAAATGATTGAGGTAAAAATGGGCTACAAAAACCAGCCCCCATACCCAACCCTGGGTCAAGTACAACAAAACGGTCAAAGGAACCAAAGTCAGAGATATCCTCAATGTAAGGTGCATAAGGGGCAAATCGCGCGGATCTTTAAGCAGACTTACCCAAAAGTGATCCAAAAAATTCGTTGGCTTTCGCGCACTGATCGGATCATGAATGGTAATTTGTGCAAAATCTCTCATTAAAATAGTAGTTTAAGTATTGAATAAAAGTGTAAAAACAAAAATTCAGGTCAAAAGAGTGGTTTACTCATCACCGCAACAATCGCGGAATAAGCCAATCGATCATCTAGGAATCATTCTCGGAAAGGGGCAAGATACGCATTATTGACCTTTTCACCCATTAAATTGCTTGAAGGCCAATTTAATAAGCAAAAATAAGCCAAATGGTAATTGCCTGATTGTAAACAACGGGTTTTAATCCTTAATGTTCAAAATCCTGGAGGGGTTAATGCATTGGTTTCACTTTGCTCCCGGTCCTTTTACAAAACGTCCCGCAGCTTTTCCCGTAGGCTCACCATTCGCCAGCACCTGAATGCCGTTGACAAAAACGTGTTTAACGCCCACTGCATATTGGTGGGGTGTATCAAAAGTCGCTTTGTCCGCAATGGTTTTGGGGTCGAATACCACTACATCGGCAAAATAACCAGGAGCCAGTTTTCCTCTTTTGGCTATTTTGAGGTTTTCACAGGGCAGGGCGCTCAAGCGACGAATGGCCTCTTCCAGGCTGATTACTTTTTCCTCCCGTACATATTTGCCCAGTACCCGGGCAAAGTTGCCATAAGCCCGAGGATGGGTGCTCGATTTCAGGAAATCTCCTTCCGAGGCCAGTGCCCCAGCATCTGAACCAAAGGAGACATATGGCAATTTGATTTGTTTTTTCACGTTGTCTTCCGACATGAGGAAGTACACAGTTCCTACCCGGCTGCCGTCCTGAACAACCAGGTCGCAGGCTGTTTCTTCGGGGCTTTTGCCCCGGATTTTACTGACTTCAGCCAGGGTTTTGCCCGTAAATTTTTTTAGAGAATCTGCACGAAAACCTACCAAAAGCAGTTTTTCAGCCGAACCTGCAGCATAGTACAAGTTCTCCCAATCCTGGGCATCGGTTTTCATTTCGGCAATGACGCGTTTGCGGGTAGCGGGGTCTTGCAGGCGTTTCACCCATTCAGCGTAACCACCTTCCTGGGCCCAGGTTGGCATGGCTGCATCCAGTCCAGTTGCACCAGCAGTATAGGTGTACATATCGGCGCTGATTTTTAGACCGGCCTTTTGGGCGCTATCGATTTTGGCGATCACTTTGTCCATTTTGGCCCAGTTGCTTTTACCCGCAGCCTTCAAATGGTAGATTTCGGCAGGAATGTTGGCATCACGGGCAATGCGCAGCACTTCATCCACTGCTTCCAACAATTTATTGCCTTCGCTGCGCATATGGGTGATGTACATGCCTCCGTACTGCGAAGCTACCCGACTCAAGGTTATCAACTCATCGGTAGATGCATAAGTTGCCGGGGCGTAAATCATGGAAGAACCAATGCCTAAGGCGCCTTCTTCCATGGCTTGCCGCGCCAACATTTGCATGTTCTTTAATTCTTCAGGACTGGGCTGGCGATCTTCATATCCAATTTCGTGGATGCGCAGGGTTGTTGCGCCTACAAACGAAGCCACATTGGGCGCTACCCCCTTTTTCTCCAAGGTTTGCAGGTATTCTCCCAGGGTTGTCCAACTGATGTCGTATTTGATATCCCCCTGCGAGCCTGCTTCATCCTTTTTCATTTGTTCATTCAGTGGTCCCATCGACCAACCTTCACCCATCACTTCCAGGGTAACCCCTTGCTTGATGTCGCTCAAACCCCGGCCATCCACCAACAAACTTTCGGTGCCCCAACTGAGCATATTTACAAAGCCCGGGCTGAGGGCCATGCCCGCCGCATCCACTTCGGTTTTACCTTTTCCAGTAAATTTTCCCATTGCTGCAATGGTATCACCACTAATGGCTAAATCACCCTGAATGGGGGCTCCTCCACTGCCATCGTAAAGGGTGGCATTGCGGATGACGAGATCGTATTGAGTAGTGGGTTGGCAGGAAAAGCTGAGGGCCAGCAGGCTAACGAAGCCCCAAAAACGCAAGTGTTGACTCATGAGTGAAGGTATTTCCCGCTAAGTTAGTGAATAAAAAGAAATATTCACTTCAAGTCCTTCACCATCCGATAATTCACAAACACCAAACCTTTCCACTCTTTGCGGTTTTCTTTTTCTACCACATAGCCTTGCTGGTCAAAAAAGGGTTTGGCGGTGATGCTAACATCGGAGTCTATTTTTTTCAAACCCAACTCCTGTGCTTTTTCCTCCAAAATACTCAAAAGAGCCGTGGCGATGCCTTCGTTTTGGTGTTTGTCGTGTACAAAAATGTGATCCAGGTATCCTTCCGGGGTGAGGGAAATAAAGCCCAACAATTCCGCATCTCCACTTTCGGCTACCCAAAAGTAAAGGCTGTCGATTTTGCTTTGCCAATACTCCTGGTCCAGGGCGGCTTCGGCCCAGGCTTGAATGTGTTCAGCAGAGTAATCTTTGGAATTGACATTGTTGACGGTGGCAAAAAACAGGCGGGTAATGCCAGTTAAATCAGCAGCTTGGGCTGGGCGAATGTGCATAGTTATTTAGTTGAGGAGTTGAGGAGTTGAGAGGTTGAGGCTACCGCAGAGGCTTAGACATTGATCTTGTCAAAATCGCTGCGGTAGCCTCAACTCCTCAACATCACCGGCTTTGGTAACTCAAAGCAGATTTAAATTTCCCTACACTTTCCCACTCTTTGATGTCATCGGCGCGAAAGCGGTAGAAATCGAAAAAGGATGGCACACAAGTGCTGGCAATTGGGCTTGGGTTATTGAACAGGATACAGATGCCGATTTTTTCTTTGCGGTCAAAAGCGAGCTCGCTCCGGTAACCATTCACGTAGCCACCATGATAGATGAGGGTGTCTGCTCCACAATCCAATACCCTCCAGCCCAAGGCGTAATAAGCATCGCGCATGGGCGCCCAGTGTGGGAATACCCGCCGCTCATTGCTGGTTGTAATGATTGGGGTAAACACATGATCCAAGGTAGCTTTGCTGACAATATCCGGGCGATTGCCCATCAAAACTTGCAACCATTTGCCCATATCGGAAATACTTGCATTGATGCCTCCGGCTGCTGCGGTGTTGTAGTATTTTTTGGTAATGTCCATCCGTCCGCCCAGGTTGTCATGGGGGAAGGATTTGTCCTTGGTCTTGATCATGTCCCGATAGGAGATGGAAGAAGAAACCATGCCTGCAGGTTTGAAAATTCGTTCTTGTACAAGCTCCTGGTATGTTTTTTGGGTCGTATTGTACATTACCTCCTCAATCAAACTGAACACAACGTTTTGGTAATTGTACAACTTACCGAGGGGCGCTGCGGGGCGCACCCGGTAAAGGCGGGCGGCAATATTGTCCAGGGTCCAATCACTTTCTACCAAATCAGAATAAGTGTGGTAAGGCATCCCGGTAGTATGGGAAAGCAGGTGGGTAATGGTCGCGTTTTCGGTATGGTCAGGCGTGGAGAGTTTAAATTCGGGGTAATGCTTTTTTACTCGATCGTTCCAGGCAAATTGCCCATCTTCAACCAGCATTCCGCTTAAAACGCCAGCAAAACCTTTGGACAATGAACCGATTCGGAATACCGTATTGACATCAACGGAGTCGCGCACCCGTGAATTTTTGACCCCAAATCCCCGCATGTACAAAATGGAGGTATCTTTCACGATCACCACGGCAGCACCGGGTGTACGTGAACCTTCCATGGCTTTTTTAAAAAACTGGTCAAAATTGTTGACGACCTCGCGCAAGTGAGGATTCTCCAGGTTTTCTGGCAAATATTTCAACTCACGTTTTTCGGCTAGTTCATTCTTTGGCCAAAAATAAGGTACTGCCAACATTGCCACCAACGCCAATAGCGTTTTACCACTCCATCGCATAATCTTTTAATTTTTTGGTGTTCATGGAATTAAAAAACAAAAAAGGGCAGTGAGGTTTTAGGGACCTAGTTATTTAATGCTTTTTTAACGGAATAGCCTGTCTTTTACTTTTCGCGCTCTTTATTTTCCTTTCCATAATGCCGAAAAAAGTAAAAAGTTACACTTAGCTTGTGATTTTTTTAAAAACTAAGTTAAACGTCTTGTACCTACGGATATTGTCATTTAGTCTGTTTTTTTTGCCAAATTACCGACTCAAAAGCTCATTCGTTTGGCTGTTCCAAGATTAGCAACTATTTTAAAGCGCACATTGATTACAACCAACTACATGAGTCGCAAATTCGCAACATCGTTTTTACTTGGTTTTATTGCCCTGTTTTGTTCTCCTTTACACGCTCAAGAAGCAGGAAAAACCCAAGCATTTACCATTTATGGCAACGTCATTGACTCCATTACACAAGAACCCATCAGTGGTGCTGCTGTATTTTTGAATGAAAGTCGGGCTGGAACCTACACCGATAAAAAAGGCTTTTATGGCATTCCTACTACCCCTGGAAATTTTACGCTCCGCATCAGTTATTTGGGTTATGCTGCCAAGGTAATCCCGATTCAGGTGGACAAAAACGTCATCATGGATGTTAAGTTGAGCAAGGACGCCAAGTTTTTGGAAGAAGTTACGGTTATCAGTAGTAAACCTGAAGAAAACGTACGTAGTGCAGAAACGGGAGTAGCCCAACTCAGCATTCGCAGCATTCGAAAGATTCCGGCTTTCATGGGAGAAATTGACGTAGTGCGCAGTTTGCAAATGTTGCCGGGTGTTAGTACAGTTGGGGAAGGTGCAACCGGATTAAATGTGCGTGGAGGCAGCATCGACCAAAACCTGGTACTTATGGATGATGCCCCGGTATTCAACAGCTCACACCTTTTTGGTTTTTTTTCCATATTTAACCCTGATGCGGTACGGGATGTAACCCTATCGCGGGGTGGTGTTTCCGCAGAGTACGGGGGGCGCACCTCCTCAGTTCTGGATGTCAAATTGAAAGATCCAGACCTGGAAAAAAGCAGTTTTTACGGTGGTGTTGGGTTGATATCCAATCGTTTGGGCTTAGAAATGCCTTTGATCAAAAACCGGCTGGCGGTCCTGATTTCTGGCCGGGGTTCTTTCAATGATTTTTTATTCAAACTTGGCCCGGAGAATATTCAGGGCACCGTGGCAAATTTTTATGACCTTACAGGGAAAATTTTGTTCAAACCAAGTGAAAAAACCCGCTTGTCTTATACTTCCTACAATAGTTTTGATGCCTTTAAGCTGCCTTCCGATTCTTTAAATACAGTAAACGTGAATGCCAGTTCGTCGCGCTACGAATACCGGACCTACAACCAAACCTTGCGCTTCAACTGGTTCATGAGTAAAAATGCCTCCCTTACCCTTACCGGGGTACAGAGCATATACAAAGCCAACACGGCCGTACCCGATTCCAGCATTGCCTTCGACCTGAGTTCTGGCATCCGTTTGCAGGCGCTCAAAGCGCGCTATGTACGTACAGGAGAAAAAAACAATCTCTCTTTTGGCCTGGAAAGCACCAATTATCAAATCGATCCCAATCGGCTTGTACCAGGGCCATATTCCAATATTTTGGCCATTGACATCCAACAAGAATTGGCGCGTGAATCCGCAGCCTACCTGGAAAATGAATGGAAACTCAGCACCCAGTTTTCAATCATTGCGGGCTTGCGGTATTCCTTTTTTCAACGGCTTGGAGCAGATACGGTGTACCGCTATGCACCCGAGTCGATCCGTATAGACGAGAATGTAGAGGAAACGCAGGTCTTTTCCAGTGGCAATGTATCCAAATCCTACGGCGGTATTGAACCCAGGCTTTCGATGCGCTACAGCCTAAATGACAATACCTCCATCAAGGCTAGTTACAATCGGATGCGCCAATATGTGCAGTTGATTTCCAACACCACTGCGGCTTTGCCTACGGCGCGTTGGGGCAGCAGCGACCTGAATATTTTGCCACAAATTGCGGATCAGGTCTCGCTAGGGTTTTTCAAAAACCTACAGGACAATCGTTGGGAAACCTCGGCAGAGTTGTACTACCGCAAATCCCAGAATTTCCCAGATTACCGGGACCTGGCGGATCTGATTTTCTCTAAAAACCTGGAACAGGAAATCATCCAGGGGGAGGGCAAGGCTTATGGGATGGAATTGATGGCGCGGAAAAACAATGGATTTTTGACGGGTTGGGTAACCTATACCTATGCCCGTACTCAGATTAAAGTAGATCCTCGCTACGAGTCCATCCACAATTACACTGGTGCTTGGTATCCGGCCAACTACGACAAGCCGCATACCCTGAATGTGATGATGAACTACCGGACGGCCATCAATGTCACTCTATCTGCCAATTTTACCTACAGTACGGGTCGCCCGGCGACCTACCCTTATGGTCGTTTTATTGCAGCAGGCAATACAGTGCCACTTTTTCCCAATCGGAATTTGCAACGTATCCCTGATTACCACCGCCTGGATTTGGCCTTGATCGTTGAACCTAATCCCAACCGCATCCGCAAGTGGAAAGGCACCTGGGTATTGTCGGTATACAACTTGTACGGTCGTAAAAATGCTTACTCGATTTATTTTGCCCTCAACCAGCGCCAACAAACCAATGCCAATAAATTGGCCATTTTTGGCTCTGCTTTTCCATCTCTTACTTACAATTTTAAATTTTAAACCAACTCATGAAATTGCAGAATTGCCTGTTGCTGTTGTTTTTGGGGCTAAGCCTGTTTTCCTGTATCCAAGCAGTTGATCTGGATGTACCTGATCGTGACGATGGAATGGTGGTAGCAGCCAGTTTGACTACAGTAAAAGGTTTACAAGAGGTGCGCCTCACCCGCCTGGCCAGGTATGATACCCGCGCACTCAACTATCCAGTAACCGCTGCGAAGGTATGGGTGCTGGATGATGCAGGTCAACGACAAGATTATGTTGAAGACGCTAAAAACCGGGGCTGGTATTTGCCCGCAAACCGCGAATTTGTTGGTGAAGTTGGTAAAACCTATGTATTGCACATTTTGACTTCGGATCAACGCAAGTATGAGTCCAATCCAGAAACAATCCGGCCAATTGCTCCAATCACCAAAGTATACCCAGAACCTATCCAACTGGAAGACGCTAAATTGGGTAATCCCATTATTGGTTATAACATCTTATTGGACACTGAAGACTCACCCAATAAAGGCGATTATTACCGCTGGAGTTGGGTACACTACGAACAATTGGTGTATTGCCGACAATTTGAAGGGGTTCCTTACGGTGGCGGGGCAGAGACCCTGGTTGGCCTTACTTGTTGTGAGCCTTGCTGGGACATCGTTCGTTGTTACCGCAACTGCGCCAATGTTTTATCGGATGCCTTGGTCAATGGAAAAAAAATAACCCGCCAGCCCATTACCAACGTCCCTTATTGCAATCGGGATTATTACATTGAGATCCAACAGCGGGTGATTTCCCGTGAAGCATACAACTATTGGCGTGCGGTGGATCAACTCTCCTCCAATAATGGTAGCCTTTTTGATGCGGCGCCAGCAGCCATTCGGGGCAATGTCAAATGCACGAGCAATCCTGAAGAAGAAGCCTTCGGTTTGTTTGAAGCCAGTGCCATTAGCGAAAATGGCTTCTTCATTGAACGAACCCAATCTACTGTACCTGCAATTACGAACTGTGCTCCTTATCCAGTGACTGCCAATCCACTGATCTGTGCACCTTGTATTGAAAGTGCTTTTCGAACCAAAATCAAACCAAAATTCTGGACGAAATAAACCGGATTAGTATGAAAAAAACAGTGAACACATTGCTCCTCACCCTGGTCTTGGTGAGTGGAGCCTTGGCCCAAACATCCAAATTGACCGCTGAAAAAATTGAAGCCCTCAAAAAAGAAGTGGCTGAAAAAGTGCAGAGCCGCGCCAAATTGGCTCAGGTCATGGTTGACAAAGTGTTTAGCTTTGCCGAGTTGGGTTTCCAGGAAGTGGAAACCTCGAAGTACCTCACAGGTATTTTGCGCGAAAACGGGTTTAGCATCGAATCCGGTATTTCCGGCGTACCCACTGCCTGGATGGCCAGATGGGGTAGCGGAAAACCCGTGATAGCCATTGGGAGCGATTTGGATTGTATCCCCAAAGCCTCACAGAAGCCTGGCGTTGCTTACCACGATCCCATCGTAGAAGGAGCCCCCGGACACGGCGAAGGGCACAATTCGGGGATTCCGCTCAACATCATCGCGGCCATTACCGTCAAGGAAATTATGGCGCGGGAAAAAATTCAGGGAACCCTGGTTCTTTGGCCCGGGGTTGCGGAAGAATTAGTGGGCACCAAAGCCTTTTTCACCCGGGATGGATACTTCGACAAGGTGGACGCCTGTATTTTCACCCACGTAAGCAACAACCTGGGTGTGTCCTATGGGCAGGCACCTGGTACTGGTTTGGTGTCGGTGGAATACGAATTTGAAGGCGAAGCCGCCCATGCTGCAATGGCCCCCTGGCGTGGTCGGAGCGCGTTGGATGCGGTAGAGCTGATGAGTATAGGTTGGCAGTACTCCCGTGAGCACCTGGACCCCCTGCAACGTTCACACCATGTCATCAAAAATGGTGGCGACCAACCCAATGTGGTGCCTTCCAAAGCGAGCATCTGGTTTTATTTCCGGCACATCACCTACCCGCAAATCATGGACTTGTACAAACGCGCCAACCGCATTGCCGAGGGCGCCGCGTTGATGACCGATACCAAGCTGACCTCGCGGGTACTGGGCTCGGCCTGGCCCCGCCACTTCAACCAAGTAATGGCTGAAGCGATGTACGAAAACATCAAAAAGGTAGGTTTACCCAGCTGGTCGGAGGCAGACCAAACCCTGGCCCGAGCCATTCAAAAAGAAGTAAAATCACCGCGCGACACCAATGGTTTGCCCAGCAAACTGGATACTTTGGGCCTGCCTGTACGCAATCCGGTCAGCGGAGGCTCGGATGACATTGGGGACATTTCCTGGAAGTTGCCTACCATTACGCTGGGGTACCCATCCAACATTCCGGGTTTGCCCGGGCACCATTGGGCCAACGCCGTGGCAATGGCTACCCCCATTGCACACAAAGGGGTAGTAGCTGGTGCCAAAGCGGAAGCGATGACCTTGCTGGATCTGTTGCTCAAACCAGAGTTGATCACCAAAGCCTGGGAATATTTCCGTACCGAACAAGGTATGAAACAGCAGTACATCCCTATGGTGAATCCAACGGACAAACCAGCCGTGCACCTGAATACTGAGATCATGGAGGAATTCCGTCCGAAGTTGGAGAAGTTCTATTATGATGAGAAGAAGTACGGGAGTTATCTGGAGCAGTTGGGGATTAAATATCCGGTGGTGAGGAAGTAATTAGTGTTCTTTGAGTTAAGAGTGAAGAATACATGATTTTCGAGTTTTGAAGTAGGCTACCGCAGCGACTTAGGCCATGGTTATGTCTAAGTTGCTGCGGTAGCTCACTTCAAAAATCGTAAGTCATGTATTCTGAACTCGTAACTCAAAAAACCTCAATTGATTGATAATCAACTCGCTTTAAATCTATTTCACCACAACTTACTCCCCACCGGTCCCCACCACGGCAACACCTCCACCGTAAACCTGCCAGCCCGTACCGCCGGGTCCTGCCAGATCAGGTGTTCCGCCTCCACTTGCGACGCTGCTGACAAAATAAGCATTTCGCGCATATCACCTTCTCCTTCCATCAGGCCGGCCATACATAGTTTTTTGGTGTCCCCCAGCCATTTGAGGTGATCCTGGTGGAATCGGCTCAGGGTTTCCGTTTCTTTTTGGCTCAAATTGCGGACGGGGCCCCTTCGCAACAAACAAAGGAAATATTTTTTCAATAGGTAAATGGTGTCGCCCATTTCCATTTGTATGAATTGAACCTGAGTGCTGGTTTTAGGTGCTGGAGCCGGAGCAGACGGGGCTGGAACTGGGGACCTGGGCATCAATTGAGCTAAAACTGAGGTATAAATGCCCAAAAGCAACAAGAGCAGTAACAGTCGTGATCGCATGAGTGTACATTTGAAAGCTACATAAGCTGGAACCTAATAAAACACGCTTCCAGTAGTTTTTTATGTCAGTTGGCTTTCATTCATTCATTAAACGTTGCTTTAACGATTCATATTTTAAAAGAACTCATCAGGGCCTACCCGGAATTAGACCGAATTTGAAGTTGAAAAGCCAAAAAAACCTGGGCAGTATCCAAATTTCCAGAACAATACATTACCTTTCTGCTCTAACTAAAAGCTATTTATGGAGCGGTTTATTGGACTGATTGGAATAGTTCTGATTCTGGGGATTGCGTTTTTGCTTTCCAACAACCGGAAAGCAATCAATTATCGTACAGTTGGCGTAGGGTTGTTGTTGCAGTTTGGCCTGGCCTTGTTTATCCTAAAAACCAGTGTAGGCAAAAGTACCTTTGCCTGGTTGGGAGCCAAAATTCAACGGCTTTTGGAAATGGCCGACAAAGGTGCCGATTTTGTCTTCGGCCCTCTGGTGAATAAAGGGTTGTTGGATGAAGTATTGGGACCAGCAAACAGTTTCATCTTTTTCTTCAAGGTTATTCCCACCATTATTTTTGTGGCCGTTTTGGTAAATATTTTATACCATATTGGCCTGATGCAACGCATTGTTTCGGTCATGGCAGTGGGAATGAAATGGTTGCTGGGCGTGAGTGGTGCGGAAGCAATATCCAACGTTGCCAGTACTTTTGTGGGTCAGGTAGAAGCACAGATCATGATCAAACCCTATCTCAAAAGTATGACCAATTCGGAACTTATGGCCTCCATGACCGGTAGTTTTGCCTGTATCGCTGGTGGGGTGATGGCCACCTACATTGCCCTGGGCGTTCCGGCGGAGTACTTGTTGGCGGCCAGTATCATGGCAGCACCTGGGGCTTTAGTGATTTCAAAAATCGTTTACCCTGAAACCGAAGAACCTGAAACACAAGGCACCGTAAAACTCAAAGTCGAAAAAGCCTACGTGAACCTCGTGGACGCCATTGCAGGAGGAGCTGGAGATGGCTTGCGGGTAGGTTTGAATGTGATCGCCATGTTGATCGGTTTCATTGCCTTGATCGCCTTGTTGGACCTGTTTTTGGGTAAAATTGGTTCCTTGGCAGGTATTGAACTGAGTTTTAACTTGATCATGGGTAAAATTTTCTTCGTTTTTGCCTGGGCCATGGGAGTTCCGGTCAAAGACCTGACCGCCGCGGGCTCGCTGATGGGCACCAAATTGGTGGTCAACGAATTTGTAGCCTACCTCGATTTGATCAAAATGAAACATTATCTGGAGCCAAAAACCATCGCCATAACCAGTTTTGCGCTGTGTGGTTTTGCCAATTTCAGCTCCATCGCCATTCAGGTGGGGGGCATTGGACAGTTGGCACCGGAGCGCCGGGCTGATCTGGCGAAACTTGGCTTCAAAGCACTCATTTGTGGTACTTTGGCTAGTTACATGTCAGCGACAATTGCTGGCTTGTTGTTTTAGGGGTACAATACCATTTCGGCACAAAGGCGCTAAGACACCAACCAAACCGGGCCTTAGCGCCTTTGTGATATATAAACATTAGATCAATGACTATTTACAAACCAAAACATTGCGGAATTGCCCTGCAATTTCTCTTTTTCCTTTTCGGACTAAGCGTTCAGGCTCAAAGTAATTTTTATGAACTGAGCAACCTGTCCCTCAACGACCTCTCTGGTTTTCGTTCTCCTGCGGCCTGTTGGCAAATTGTGGGGGAAACCAGCGGGAGTCCCGAAAATAAACTGCTGAGTTCCAAACCTGGCAATGGAGTTCTCTTCGATAATTTCAGCGACAAGTTTCGTTACAAACCCGAAGCAGACCTCTACAGCCAACTGGAGCACGGTGACATGTACCTCGAGCTAGAGTTCATGTTGCCCCAAGGCTCCAACTCCGGCATCTACCTGCAAAGCCGTTACGAAATCCAGCTTTACGACTCCTGGGGAGTTGCCCGGCCCAAATACCAGGACGCGGGTGCCATTTATCCCCGTTGGATTGAAGCAACTCAGACCAATTACGAAGGGCATGCTCCAAGGGTTAATGCCGCACTGGCCCCAGGGCTGTGGCAAAAATTACAAGTCCATTTTCAAGCTCCACAATTTGATGCCCAGGGGCGCAAGATCAAGCCAGCTGTTTTTAGTAAAATCATGCTGAACGGCATCACCATCCACGAAAACGTGATCTTGTTGGGCGTAACCCGCGGTGCCACTTCGACCGAGGAAGTAGCCAAAGCACCTTTCCGCATTCAGGGCGACCATGGCCCTGTTGCTTTCCGCAACATCAAGTACGCTTTGTTGAACGAATTTGAAGCACCCATCAAGGACTTGACTTACCAATATTACGAAGGCCAATTTGAAAACTTTGAGGCCCTCGCTACCGCTAAAGTAACCCGTGAAGGTAAGGCAGCGGCCATCGATTACACCCTGGCCGACAACGTCAATAAAATGGCGCTGGTTTTTAATGGCAAAATTGACATCAAAGAGGCTGGCAATTACCAGTGGATTCTCCAGCGTTATGGCACGGCCAAATTGAGTGTCGATGGCAAAGAGGTTTTGCCCAGTTCCTGGAAATGGGTCGGAGACCCCTCCATTGCCACCACTAACCTGAGCGTCGGAGAGCACAGTTTTCAGGTCAGTTATTTGAAAAATTTCAGTTGGTGGCCAACTGCTGCCGGATTGAGTTTGCAAAGAACCAATGGCAAACCCATCGCATTTCATACCCGCAACTCCTTACCAGACCCACCACCTGCACCACTGATTGAAGTAGAACCCAAACAGGAGCCAAGCCTGTTGCGTTGTTTTTTCCAACATGTCAAAAAGAAAAAAACCCAGGTCATCCTGGTCGGCGATCCCAAAGGCACCCACTATGCTTATGATCTTGATCAGGCAGCTTTGTTGCAAGTCTGGCGTGGCGATTTTGCCAATGCCACCGACATGTGGCACGAGCGCGGGGAACCCCAAACAGCTTCGGCAATGGGGGTAGGGCAAGTATTGCCCGGACGTTGTCCCCTGGCACTGGATGGTTTGACAGATACCTTGGATCAAAATGACCTGAAATACCGAGGGTATCAACTATCTACTGATCGATATCCCACTTTTAACTACCAATACAAGGGCATTAGCTTCAGTGAAAGTTTTAGACCTGCCAATAGCCCTGGATTGGAAAGAGTGACTGTAGTCAAAAATCCGACGGGAAAAAAATTCAGTTACCGCCTGGCCCAGGGCAATAGCATCAGCATTATTGGCAACGGCTTATACGCCATCGATGGACAACACTATTACCTGCGCGTAAATGACCCTGGCAATTGCAAAATTGTCAGCAACCAGGGCCTGCAAGAGTTGATTTTTGAGTCCAGTCAAGTTGAACTTAAAGTAGCTTCCACCCTGATTTTTTAAAAGTTTTAGCCAGTTAAAATCTATGACAATGCAATCCATCAAAATATTTTTATCCACGCTTTGTATACTCAGTGGTTTGAGCATTTTGGCTCAATCCGGCAAAGCTCTCACGGAAAAGGATTATTATTTCCTCAAAACCGTAGCCATTCCCGAAGACATCAAACTGGAGGTAGGTGGCCTGGCCCCTATGGCCGACGGTCGTTTGGCGGTTGCTACCCGACGGGGCCAAATCTGGGTCATTGAAAACCCCTACATGATCAATGGCACCCAGCCCCACTACGAGTTGTATGCCGAAGGCTTGCACGAGGTGTTGGGTCTGGCCTACAAAGACGGCTCTCTGTACTGCACCCAACGTGGAGAGTTGACCAAAATGACCGATACCGACGGCGACGGCCGCGCCGATGTGTTTGAACCCATCTATCGCTTCAACCTCAGTGGCAACTACCACGAGTACGCTTACGGCCCGGTATTCGACAGCAATGGCGACATGTACGTTACGCTCAATGTGGCCTGGGTGGGGTATGGCGATGGTTTGGGCAAATGGCACGGTTGGTTGCTCAAAATCAAACCTGATGGAAAAATGGAGCCGATTGCCACTGGTTTGCGCTCACCCGCCGGTTTTTGGGTCAATAGCAAAGATGAAGTTTTTTATGCAGAAAACCAGGGCGACTGGGTAGGCTCCGGCCGAGTAACCCATTTGGAAAAAGGCGACTTTGCGGGCAATGCCGGTGGTTTGAACTGGACCAAAGAACCCGAATCTCCCCTTCGCTTGACCAAAGCAGATCTGGCCAAAGTGGACGACGGACGACCTATGTACGAAGCCGCCAAAAGCATCAAAGAAATGAAATTGCCTTGCGTGTGGTTTCCACATACCCTCATGGGCATTTCGACCTCAGACATTATTGAAGACAATACGGGCGGAGCCTTTGGGCCTTTCAGTGGCCAATACTTTGTAGCCGATCAGGGTCATTCCAAGGTCATGCGCATGACCCTCGAGCGGGTGAACGGCAAATACCAGGGCGCTTGTTACCCTTTCCGCGAAGGGTGGGCTTCAGGCCTGCTGCGCTTGCGCTGGGGTACCGATGCTTCCATGTGGGGTGGCATGACCAGTAGGGGTTGGGCCAGTACGGGTAAGGCCGAATATGCATTGCAGCGCCTGGTCTGGTCGGGTAAAACACCGTTTGAGATGAAAAACATCAGTGCGCGGCCCGATGGTTTTGAAATTGAGTTCACCCTTCCAGTGGATAAAACCTTGGCCAAAACTGCTGCCAATTATGGTTTTACCTCCTTTAATTATAAGTACCAGCACCAATACGGCAGTCCCATCATCAATCAAGGCAATTGCCCTTTGCGCGGCCTGATCATTTCGGAAGATGGTTTAAAAGTAAGGGTGGTGTTGGACAGCCTCCGCGAGGGTTACATCCACGAAGTGAAATTGAAAAACTTCAAAGCGGCGGATGGCACTCCCCTGCTCCACGATTTTGCGTATTACACCATGAACAACATTCCAGTGGGTGAAAAAGCTAGCCTGAGTGCAGATCAAAAGGTCGTGGCCGTAGCAACGCCAGCTCCCATGAACCATGACCACATGGCCATGAAGACTCCGGAGTTGCCCGCGGCCAAAGCAAAAAAAGGGAAAAAAGAACACAAAACCAGCAGCCCGGCCGGAGCTCTGAGCAAAAACCTGAATGAGCAGCCCGCAAGTTGGGGACAGCCCGATCAGGTGCTTTCACTCGGCACCAAGCCTGGACTGAAATTTGACCTGGATCTCTTGACCGTAAAAGCAGGCAGCAAAGTCAAACTGGTGTTCAATAACAACGATGACATGCAGCACAATCTGGTGGTCACTACTCCCGGAATGGCAAATAAAGTGGGTGAAAAAGGGATGGCTTTGGGCCTCAAAGGGCCAGAATTACATTATGTGCCTAACCTGACCGAGGTGCTTGCCAATACCAAAATTTTGGAACCGGGCACCACGGAGACGATCTATTTTGTAGCACCCAGCAAGCCAGGCGATTACCAATTTGTGTGTACCTATCCTGGACATTATTTGGTGATGCAGGGCATTTTAAGGGTATTGCCTTAACATTTAGCTTACAGCAGTTAGCCAACCAATAGGCTGACTGCTGTAAATTGAAATAAATGTTACTAAAAAGTATCTTCTATAAAAAATTTAGGTTAAATATTTAAGCCTCTACCTACATCGACAAAATTGAATATTAGTAAAAAACCTTGATTTTCATGGGCTATCCATGGCGGCTTCCATTGTCGCCCATTTTACAAAAGCTTCAACTAAACTTAATTTCAATTTCCCATCTAAGTCACTCACAATCTGGACTTTTGTGTATTCAATTCACCGACTAAAAAGGCTATGCTGGCGGCAACCAACATAGCCCTAACATTCTAGATTGATTAATCTAATCAGTTAAACCTATGAAATTAAGTTTACCAAAGCAAGGCTTGCTCATGGCTTTGCGCAGTTTTTGTCTGCTATTTGGCTTAATGCTTACGCTACAAGTCAATGCCCAGCGCACACTCACCGGAACCCTGACCGACCAAAAATCAGGTGAAGCACTAATCGGCGCTTCCGTGTCTGTAAAAAACACCGTCAAAGGTACCGTAACCGACATTGAAGGAAAGTTCAGCCTGGTTCTTGCTGAAGATGAAAAAACACTGGTCATTTCCTACACTGGTTATGCCACTAAGGAGGTAGACGTTAGCTCAATCAGCAATTTGGAGTTGGCCCTGGAAGCCGATGTGATTGGTTTGTCCGAAATTACCGTAACCGGTTTGGGTCAAACCAAAGAGCGTCGCTTTTTGACTTCCTCCCAGCAATCTGTAAAAGGAGCTGAACTGATCAAAGCCCGTGAGCCCAACAACGTGGCAGGTCTGGTTGGTAAAGTTGCAGGTCTGACTGTAGGTTTGAACAGTGAAATGTTGCGCCGCCCAAACGTGGTATTGCGTGGTAGTGGCGATCTTTTGTATGTAGTTGATGGGGTTCCGATCAACTCTGATACCTGGAACATCAACACTGATGATATCGACAACTTTACAGTACTAAAGGGAGCAACTGCTTCTGCCATCTACGGTTTCCGTGGCCGCAACGGCGCAATCCTGATCACCACCAAACGTGGGTCTAAAAACCCTCGTGGTTTCTCAGTAGAATTCAACTCTACGACCCAATTGGAGAATGGTTTCAACTCTTTGCCTAAAACGCAAGATCTGTATGGCCCTGGCGACCACGGTATCTACGAGTTTGTAGACGGTAGAGGTGGTGGTAAAAACGACAACGACTACGACGTATGGGGACCTCCACTCGATGGCCGTTTGTTGCCACAATACGACAGCCCGATTGACCCAGTAACCGGCAAACGGATTCCTACTCCTTGGATTCCTCGTGGAAAGGACAACCTGACTCGCTTCCTGCGCCCAGGTTTGTTGTTCAACAACAGCGTAGCGGTTTCCAGCTCAACGGATCGTTCGGATTTGCGTTTCTCTTTGGGCCATACCAACCAAACTGGTATTGTTCCCAATACCAACATCAACATCACCAACTTCAACGCCAACATCGGTTACAACTTCACCAGCCGTCTACGTTTCGAAGCGAACATCAACTTTAACCGCCAATACACCGACAACATCAACGATACCAACTACGGTCCTAACTCCATCATTTACAACATCTCTACCTGGGCGGGTGCCGACTGGGACATTGATGATATGAAGCAAGTATGGCAGGAAGGCAAAGAAGGTATCCAGCAGATTTATGCCGAGTACCAGCGTTACAACAACCCTTGGTTGATGTCGAACTACTGGCTGCGTGGCCACAGAAACAACAATGCCTACGGTTATGTGTCTTTGTCTTACAAAATTACACCTGACCTGAAATTGATCGCCCGTAACGGTATCAACAGCTACGATATCATCCGTACTGAAAAGATGCCTTATTCGGCTGGTTCTTATGGTCGCGACGAGCGCAGAGGTGATTATCGTGAAGATCGTCGTTCTTTGTTTGAAAACAACACCGATGTTCTCTTGGACTTCAGCAAGAACATCAGCAACATCCGTATAAATGCCTTGGCAGGTGGTACCGTCCGTACTTTTGGGTACAATTCCAATTATGCATCTACCGATTACCTGATCACTCCTGGGGTATACTCCTTTTCCAACTCTGCAAACCCGGTACGGGCGTTCAGCTTCAATTCCAACATGTTGGTTATGTCTGGGTTTTACTCCACTGACGTTACCCTGAACAAATACCTGACCCTCAGCCATACTGGCCGGGTTGACCGCATTTCTACTTTGCCTGCTGAAAACCAAACTTTCTATTACCCATCTGT
Organism: Haliscomenobacter sp.; assembly: GCF_033763495.1. GTDB lineage: Bacteria > Bacteroidota > Bacteroidia > Chitinophagales > Saprospiraceae > Haliscomenobacter. The sequence continues at coordinate 49,194 of NZ_JANRKL010000105.1, forward strand.
AGGTTTGAACTCTATCGTTACCGAATACGTTAAGCTCGGCCCTGTGTCGATGTTGAAATTGCGCGGTGCTTATGCCAACGTTAAAGATGGTTTGACTCAAGGTACCATTGGCCCAGCTAATGGTGGCACCACGGGTTCAAACCCATTGGGTTACGGAGATTCTTATGCTTCTGTATACAACGGGCCTAGCTATGCCAACGCAGAAGTATACGCTACCAGCTTGTCTTACAACAACGTTCCTGCCGCTTATTACACCAATCAATTGGGCAACAAAAACCTGAAGCGTAACTCTCGCACCGAATTGGAATTGGGTATTGACTTCGCTTTGTTCAGAAACAAAATCAATGTCGAAGCTACTTACTTCAACATCAAGGAAGGTCCACGTACTTTTGCTCGTCCAATCTCCGAAGCTACCGGTTACACCGCTCAGTTGGTTAACGGTATCGTTACCCGCCGCAAAGGGGTAGAGATCATGGTTAGTGCCGATCCATTCAAAAACAGCAACGGTTTGAAGTGGATGCCGATGATCAACTTCTCTACTTTGCGTGAGCGTTATGAAGAGTTTTACACTGAAAACGGTGAAAACGTGACCCGGCTGGATCAATTCTCCCAGCAGGTAGGTCGTCGTGTAGATGAATTCTGGTCTAACGGTTACCTCTTCACTCAGGATGGCCAAATCATCAACGATGCCGGTGGTCGCCCAATCCGTTTGAGCACCGTGAACTCCAGCGCCCAAAAATTCCTGGGTTATCTTGATCCAAACTTCGTATGGAGTTTCATCAACCGCTTCTCTTACAAAAATTGGACCTTGCAGGTTCAGTTTGACGGTCGTCAGGGTGGGGTAATTGCCAACTACCTGCAGCGCCAGTTGTTCCGGGGTGGTCGTCACATCGAAACCACTCAAGGTGCCATGGGTATTGCTCGTTTGGAAGATACCAAAGGTAACAAGACCTGGTTGGGCGAAGGTGTTCAGGTAGCTAGTGGTACCATTAAAACGGATATCAATGGTAACATCACCAACTACAACGAGTTGACTTTCAAACCCAACGACACCAAAACTTTCTTACAAGATTACATCAGCCGTTACTATCAGGAAAACGAGCTCAACCTGATGAGCCGATCTTTCGCCAACCTGCGTGAAGTAACCCTGACCTACAACGTTCCGCTGAAATCCAAGAGCTTCTTCAACCAGATGACGGTCTCTTTGGTAGCTCGTAACTTGCTGTACTTCGCTGAGAAGAATGACCTCGACTTGAACCGTTACATCGGTCGTCAGGGCTCTTCCGACTTCGATACACCTACAACCAAGCGTTACGGGGTAAACCTCAACTTTACGTTCTAAATTCCAGATTCGATCCCGTAGAGACGCGATGCATCGCGTCTCTACACCCGAATCATCCAAAAAATAAAAGCAATGAAATTCAATAAAATTTTCGCGATAGCAGCGCTTGCAATCACTATGGTGTTCAGCAGCTGCAATTTTGAAGACCTGGACGTCGATCCAAACCGCGCCACTGGTTCACCTGCCAACTTGATCCTGAATGGCGTATTGAACAACCTGTGGGAAAACGCCTGGACCTTGGAACAGCGCTACAACCAATACTGGTGCATCAACTACAACTATTACGGAACCAATGAATATTGGTCTGGCCCTGCTTCTACGGATTACACCCGTTTGAAGAACGTGATCAAAATGGAAGAAGAAGCCCTGAAAGCAGGTGCTGCGGCAGTTAACCCATACTCTGCACTGGGTAAATTTTTCCGTGCTTACCATTTCGTAAACATGACCCAAAAGCTGGGTGACCTGCCTTTGAGCAAAGCCCTGCAAGGTTTGGACATCCAGGCGCCTAAGTACAATACACAGAAAGAAATTTATGTACAAGTATTGAACTGGTTGGACGAAGCAAACAACGATTTGGCTTCTTTGATCGCCAAAGGTGGCCAAAAAGCCGATGGCGACTGGTTCTACGGTGGAGATTTGACTAAGTGGCAAAAGTTGGTCAATAGCTTCAAATTGCGCGTATTGATTAGTTTGAGCAAAAAAGAGGCTGACGCTGATTTAAAAGTAAAGGCTCGTTTTGCTGAAGTTTTGGGCAATCCTACGAAGTTTCCAATTTTTACCGGAAATTCTGACAACCTGGTATTCATTCCAAGTGGGTCTATTCCCAACTTCTATTACCGCAAGAACCCGAATAACTATGGTTTTGACGCTTTGCGTGAAAACACTTCCAAATTGTACATTGACCTGTTGAAAGAATTCCAGGATCCTCGTTTGTTCCTCGTCGCTGAGCCCGCTGAAGCCAAAGTGAAGGCTGGAGTAAGCCCTACTTCATTCGACGCATTTGAAGGTGCCAGCACCGGCGAGAACCTGGACGACATGGCGACTAAGGCTCAAAAAGGTGAATATTCACTGATCAGCCGCAAGCGTTACTATGTTACTTACACTGGCGAGCCAGTCACTCAGGTAGGTTATCAGGAAATGTGTTTCAACATTGCGGAAGGTTTAAACCGCGGTTGGGCTACTGGCGTTGCGGAAGATTGGTACAAAAAAGGCATCCAAGCATCTATGGATTTTTACGGTTTGAAAGCTGGTGCCAACAATGTCGACTTCCAAAAGTCAGGTGCGAAATTGGGTGAATTCAACACCTACACAATTAACGTTGATTTCGCTGCCTATTTGGCTCAGCCAAAGGTAAAGTATGCAGGCAACAACGCTGAAGGTTTGGCTCAAATCCTGAAGCAGAACTACTTGGCCATGGCCCAAAGCTCTGGTTTGCAAGCTTATTACAACTGGCGCCGTACGGGTATCCCCGCTTTCTTGACTGGTGTAGGGATTGGCAACCAGGGTAAAATTCCACTTCGTTATAAGTACCCTAACGCAGAATACAACACCAACAAGGCCAACGTAGAAGCAGCAGTTGCTCGTCAGAGTTTCACCAATGACGACCTCTTTGGCAAAATGTGGATCATCCAATAAGCCTATAAAAAATCCCTAAGACCTTATCATACCATTGAATATACCAACGCCGTAGGCCTTTTGCCTGCGGCGTTTTTTGTTTATTTAACCTGTCCGAATAAACTCCAAATGAGCGGGCTTTTGTCGGTAATAATCCAGATACCGCCCCGATTCAATACGCACCAGTTGATCCGTAGGAAAATTATAGTGGTATAGCCAGGCATCAACCGTTTGTCCATGGTCTTCCAATACCGCGGTCACCAGTTTGCGCACATACTCTCCTGCTTCTGGAAACTGGGGATCAATGCCTTCGTATTCATCCAAATAAGGCATTAAGAAATCAGGGTCTTCCAATAAAAAAACCTGCCCATAAACCTTATTTGAGTGCCCGGGAATCCATTGTGCACCAGGGTAACGCCCCAGGTCGTACAACTCGCCCGATATGTACGCTGATCCCAACCAAGTGCTGTTGCGTTTCAACAAACCAGCCATTCTGGACTCCACCCCGATCATCAAGGTTCCATAGACAAAAAGCTGCGCTTCCATTGATTTTTTAATTGAATCTGCAAAATAAAGAAAAAAAGATAAGAGGCTGGGAACCAATCTACCTTAAATCCTGCTTTAGCTGTAACCTTTGGTCAAAATGATTTGTTAATTCTGCGTAAAGCAAGAATTAAGTTTTGGCATAAATCCATTTGTCACACAATGATTTACTAAATTACCCAATAAAACAACAAACCATGAGTTGGCGTAAATTTGATGGTCAACGAATCGAACTTCCCATCAAGGATGCCGTTGAAAAAACGATCATCCGGGAAAAAGAATTGGGCCACAAACTTAAAGTGTGCATCGGTTCCGATTCTCAAGTACGCGGCGGTTCAGTAGAGTATGCAACGGTAATTGTTTTCCTGCGGGAAAAAAAAGGCGGTTTCATGTTCATTCAAAACAGCCGCGAAAACCGCAAAATGAGCTTACGCGAGCGGATGATTTTTGAAGTTTCCAAATCGATTGAAGTGGCTTACGCGCTCTGCGACTTGCTGGACAAGTACGATGTAGCGCTGGAAGTACACGCGGACATCAACACCGATCCGCTTTTCGAATCCAATACTGCCTTGAAAGAGGCAATGGGCTACATTCTGTCGATGGGCTTTGTGTTCAAAGCCAAACCGGACGCTTTCGCAAGTTCGAGTTGCGCGGATAAAGTAGCGTGAAAGTTGAGGAGTTGAGAGGTTGAGGAGTTTAGGCTACAGCAGTGACTTAGACACTGGATTCCCCTAAACTCCTCAACTCCTCAACTCCTCAACTTCTCAACTTTTTTCCCTCCCCATTGTAACCTTTTCCTCCACAATCCGTATAGAGCTATTGAAAACGTTTTTGATCAAAAACCAGTAGCTCACTAATGACCCAAATACTGATTGTAGACGACGAGGCCAGCATCCGCCGGGCTTTACGCGAGATCCTTGAATTTGAAAAATTCAAGGTCAGCGAAGCAGTCGATGGGCTGGACTGCCTGGCCAAGCTCAAAGAGCAAAACTACGACGCCATCCTCATGGACATCAAAATGCCCAACCTGGACGGTATGGAAACCCTCGAAAGGGTGCAAGAACTGATGCCCGATACACCAGTGATCATGATCTCTGGTCACGCCACAATCGACACCGCCGTAGAAGCAGTCAAACGGGGCGCTTTCGACTTCATCAGCAAACCACCCGATCTCAACCGCTTGCTCATCACCCTGCGCAATGCCCTCGATAAGTCCAACCTGGTCACCGAAACCAAAACCTTGCGCCGCAAAGTAGCGGGCCGCCAGGTGCAAGACATCATTGGCAACTCCGAACGCATTCAATTCATCAAAGATACCATCCAAAGAGTAGCGCCTACCGAGGCTCGTGTTTTGGTTACCGGACCCAATGGTACGGGCAAGGAACTCGTGGCACGTTGGATGCACGAACTTAGCCACCGTGCCTCTGGCCCCATCGTGGAGGTCAACTGCGCTGCCATCCCCTCAGAACTCATCGAAAGTGAGCTATTCGGCCACGAGAAAGGCTCTTTTACCTCAGCGCACAAACAAAAGTTGGGCAAATTTGAACAAGCCAACAACGGCACCCTGTTTTTGGATGAAATTGGCGACATGAGCCTGTCTGCCCAGGCTAAGGTGCTGCGCGCCCTGCAAGAAAACCGCGTTACCCGGGTGGGAGGGGAAAAAGAAATTCCGGTCAATGTTCGCGTAGTAGCCGCTACCAACAAGGACCTGCGCAAGGAGATCGCCCTGGGCAATTTCCGCGAAGACCTTTACCACCGCCTGGCTGTAATCGTCATTGATGTACCCTCGCTCAATGACCGCCGCGAAGACATTCCACTCCTGGTCGAGCATTTCCTCAACCTCGTTTGTACAGAGTATGGCAGCCCTATCAAAACCATCAGCGAGGAAGCGATCACCCAATTACAAGCCCTGAATTGGACCGGGAACATCCGGGAATTGCGGAATGTGGTGGAACGCTTGGTGATTTTGGGAGGGCAGGAAATCAGTGCGGAAGATGTGGGAAGGTATGTGGCACCGTTGAGTGCGCCGGTTTTAACTTAGGAATTAAAGAACGTAGTTATTAACTTTTTTTCATGAAATCCAAAGCTGTCTCTGGCCAGGCAATTCAAACATTGAATTGATCTTCAATTAATTGTGTGTATTACTTTTGAGCTCATCAACCACCACACTTAGGTATGAGTTTATTTCATTTTTTTTGCTTTTTATTATTCCCCGGCAGTGTAATCGCTCAAACCTGTTGCTCGGGTGGGGTACCCGTGTCTGCTAATATTGGGTTTCCCAGCGGAGAAAAAAAACAACTCCAATTCGGGATTGGATACGATTATAACCAAATCACCCGGCTCTACAATGCGCGCAATATTTTAGACAACAACAACCGCAAACGCAGTACGCAGTCTTATTTAATCAGAGCGAGTTACCAGTGGCAACGCCGCTTTGCAACTGAATTATTTGTGCCTTTCGTCCGCCAATCACGCAACATTCAAACCTTAAGCAATACCAATGATCGAGAAATCAGTTTAGGGTTAGGCGACCCAGCTATATTGATGTCCTATGATTGGTTGAATACGGAAAAAGTAAACTGGACGAGCAGCTTGGGCCTCAGGCTACCTCTTGGCAGTTTTTCAGAAACCAATGACCGGGGCCTTCTTTTGATCAACGACATGCAACCTGGCTCCGGGGCTTTTGATTTTATTTTTCGGAATGCATTAAATCTGCCTTTTGCCAAACAGCCGGGCCTTCTCTTTTTTTTCAACTCTATTTATACCTGGAGAGGTGAAAATCGGAGGTATTTGGGTAGTCAGAATTATCGTTTTGGGCAAGACCTACAGGCAATCGCAGGATTTAGCCGAAATATTTTTGCTTTGAAGCAGATCTGGCCTCTAGCGTTGGGGTTGCGCTACCGCTATACCACTGCCGATCAACAGAACCAAAATGAGTTGCCCAACACTGGTGGGGAATGGCTTTATGCGCGGCTTAACCTTGGTTTGGCCTTCAACCCCGCTACGCAATTACAACTCGGTTTGGAAATTCCATTCTATACCCATTTACAAGGGGTTCAACTTTCATCGCATTATCAGTTCAACTTAACTTATTTAGGTGAAATCAAATTTAAAAAAGATGAGTTTTAAGCAGTACTCAGCCATTAAAGGTTTACTTTTTTGCATGGTCTTGAGCCTGATTCAGGCTTGTAGCCCCAAATCTGAGCCCATTATGCCCAACCCAGGCGCTAGTAATGGTACCCCTGAATGGTTGGTCCCCAAAAATCAAGTACTTGATGGTGGCCCAGGAATCGATGGAATCCCGTCCATCGATGAGCCCATTTTTGGCACCCAGTCTTTTGAAAGCCTTGGATTCATGGGGGCTGGTGATTTTGTGCTGATGATCAAACAACAAAATGAAATCAGGGCTTACCCAGTCCCCATTCTAGACTGGCACGAAATTGTGAACGATGACCTGGATACCTTGAGTGTAGCCATCAATTATTGCCCATTGACGGGTACAGGTATTGGCTGGAATAGGAAAGTGGAAGGGGTAAAAACCACCTTTGGCGTATCAGGTTTGCTCTACAACTCTAACTTGATGCCTTATGATCGTAGTACGGAAAGCATTTGGTCTCAGATCAAGCTGCAATGCGTAAATGGGCGCTTAATTGGGAAGACTCCCAAAACCATTACATTGATAGAAACCACTGCTTCTACCTGGCAAAAAATGTATCCAAATTTTAAAATACTAACTGGGGGTAAAGGCCGAACCAGACCATATGGAACCTATCCCTACGGTGATTTTAAAGTAAATCAGGAAAGATTGATTTTTCCAGCGGACAATTCAAGTGACAATCGTTTCCCGAAAAAAGAACGCCTGCTTGGAATCATTCACCAAGGTGATGTGAAGGTTGTTCCTTTCAAAATTTTTCCACTAAAAGGGATAGGTTTGGCAGTGCGAACTGTTGGTGGAGAACCTACCATTGTGATCGGGAGCAATGAGTTCAATTTTATGTGTGCATACTTTCCAAAGGGCAATAAGTTTGAACCCGTCCAAGATCGATTACCCATCGTGATGAAAGATGCCAACAATAATTTTTATGACATCTTTGGTCAGGTAGTGGAAGGACCGAATAAAGATGCGCTGTTAAAAAAACCCGATTTTATGATGGGTTATTGGTTTGCGTGGGCTGCGTTTTACCCAGATTTGGATCTTTAATGCTTACAACTTATTCCAAGTCATCTCCCCTCCCAACAAAAAGAAAATCGCCGCAGCCACCACTGGTGCCAGGGCCGACATAGCCATAAACCAAAAATACTTCCTTGACACTTTGGAGCGTTCCAGTAGCTCCGCAATACCAGTAAACAGCAAAATGAACAAACAAATGCTGCCAAAAATCAAACTGAGGTACATGGCCACATAATCGTTGAGCAGCCAAAGCCCCAGGTAAAAAATCACTTCGATGAGCAATACTTCAATGGCACGGATTTGTCGCATCTTTTTCTTGGGTTTTACACTTGTTTTTCAAACCAAACACCAAACTTCCCGCTTAGTTTCTCCCCCGGTTCCAGTTTCGCCAAACCCATGCCATTGTTAAAAGCATCGGGGGCGCAGGTCATTGGTTCCAGGGCAATACAATGGCGCAAAGGGGGAATAAATACTTGCAGGAAATTGTACTTGCCAACACCCGTTTCCTGCCAATAATGCAAAGTCCCTTTTTCCCCCATTACCGTGGTTTCGGCACGTCCCTCTTTCCCTGGTAATTCAAAACAGTTGTCCAATACCGTGACGCCAAGTGGCTGGAGTGTGCTAAAATCATCGTATTCATAAGTTTTTCCGGTAGGCAACATCCTTTCATCGTTGCCCACCAGCCGGCATTCCGGCATCTGCAAGCGGTAAGTATCCGCTTTGGGGCCAAGCGCGAAATAAGGATGCCAGCCCAAACCGGCCGGAATAGCCTGTTCGTCGTGGTTGCGCAAGGTGAGTTGTAGTTCAAAACCTTTTTCGTCAGAAATTATAAAGGCCATTTCTACACTAAAGCGAAAGGGGTAGCCATCATGGGAACCATAATCGGTGTACAAGCAAGTAATGGCTGCCGTCGTTTCATCCACTTCCAAAAAAGTCACTTTCATGGGTTTGTCCTGGCCAAAACCATGCAGGGCTGTATTGGTATGCGATTCGTTGGTAAAAAGATGGTAAGCCTGGGCCCCCCAGTGGTAAGTACCATCTTTCAGGCGATTGGGAAAAGGGTATAAAACAGTGTTTTTAGCCCAACTGTTGTTGATCACCTCCTGTGGGGTTTGATAGGTATCCAAAATGGAAACTCCATGCAATCGTAGATCAAGGACAATGGCACCGTATTCAGGCAAGAGGGCTAGTTGATGGCCCGTTTTTTCGCTGCGCAAAATGTGTTTGCTGAAGGCCCCAAAAGCCTCGGTACTGTGCTTGTACATGGGTCTGATGTTTGGTAGAGACGTAGGATCCTACGTCTCAAAATTAAGGCGTAGGATCCTATGTCTCTACTGTTTTTCTTGAACAGGGTTTAGACCTACATAATAAATCAAAGACCATTCCCCACCAATTTTAGCCCAACGCCGCAGCATGCCATAACCAGCGCTAGGATCGATGATGTTTTCAAGGATCAGTTCGTCCCCTAAAGTTTGGAAATTTTGTTCAAATTTGGTCTTTTCAAAATCAATTGGTCGGTGCATTCGCCAATTTTCTGCAGTCCAGCGAAAGTCACTAACGGAATCCCCATAAGCAACGGCATTGTCTGGCAATCCATCAAGAGGAAAATTGATGTGCTGGACCTGAAAAAGTGAGTCCTGCAAAAATTTTTCATAGAACTTATCGAAATCGCTATAATCCGCCTGCTTTGGCCGACAGCTCAAAACCATTACCAGGATTACCAATGTGCAAAAAAACAGATTGAATTTGCTCTTCATAAAGCCAATTGAGTTTTACAAATTTCAGCCAATACTTCTTCCGAAGGAGTAGGCGCCGTGCTTATTTCAACGCAACCTAAGTTCCGCAAGGCCTGCGCCGTGCTGTGCCCGATCGATACCACTTTTTGCCCTTTTACCAAAGGGTACCTGGTAAAATAGGCTTGTGCATTAAGTGGACTGGTAAAAACCAATACATCGGCAATCGGCAATTCGAAATCCGTACGTGGCGCATTAGTATAAACCACCAAATCTACAATGGTTACAAGTCCAATCAGTATTTTTTGGATGCTTTCCCGCGATTGAGCCGCGCGAGGAAACAAAACGTGTTGACCAGCTGCGATGATGCCAAATGCATCTCCCACACTTTGGGGCTCTCCATTACCCGCAAAATCTGCTACATAGCCCTGTTCTTTAAGGCTTTTGGCCGTACCCTCACCTAAGACTCCCCATTTTAATCCACTAGGTACCTGCAAGCCCGCAGCTTTTAGCCCCTGAAAAAAAAATTTGACCGCATTGCGGCTGGAAAAAAAGCACCAGTCTATTTCCGGCAGCTCTGTAAAGGGTACCCCGTCAAACGCCACCAGCGATTCACCGATGACCTGAACTTGATCCTTGGGTAAAATATGGAAGAAAGAGCTGTCTGCGTTTAACTCGCGGGAGATAAAAATGAGCATGTTGGTAACAAGGTTCCGAGATTTCAGGAGTATGCACGATCTAGAGCTTCTCCCCGAAAGTTTCAGGCTTTCGGGGAGAAGCCCTAGATTTTTGGGCAAATCTTTGATTTTCGGATTATTTCAAACCTATTTCTTCAATTCCTCCGCCACTTTTTCAGCCAGTAGGTAACTTGTGCTCGACGACATCCGTACTTTTTTCACGGGTCCATTCCAGGCATCGGCTTTGGCCGCCCAAACGTGGAAGTTACCCGCCTTATCCTGCTCGCAATAAATCCCCAGTGGCATTTGGCAGCCACCTTCCATCAATTGCAGGATGCGGCGTTCAACATTGGTGACTGTACTAACTTCAGTATGGTGCAAGTGTTGCAAAATCTTGCGCATCGTTTTGTCTTCCGTACAGGTTTGGTAAGCCAGAACCCCTTGCGCTGGTGCCGGAATAAATTCGCGGGGATCAAATTTGATCACTTCTACCCCAGACAAGTCCAATTCCAGACGGCTCAATCCAGCCGCAGCCAGCATGATCGCATCAAATTCGCCTTGCATCAATTTGTCGACCCGCGTAGGTACATTTCCCCGAATGTCTTTGAGCTGGGCATCGGGGCGCAAATCCAGAATCTGGGCCTTTCTACGTGCAGAAGAAGTACCAACTACCGGGTTTTGTTTCAACTGAAACAATTGCCCAGCTTCCATACTTTCCTTCCGAACCAGCAACCAGTCAGCTGGATCTTCACGATAAGATACCGCAGTGAGTACCAAACCTTCGGGAGAGCTGGTCGGCATGTCCTTCATGGAATGCACCGCCATGTCCACATCTCCCCGCAGGAGGGCATCTTCAATTTCTTTGGTAAAAAAACCTTTACCTTCAATTTTGTCGAAACTCAAATTGAGGGCTTGAGTATTGTCGCCAGTGGTTTTGATGATCACCAGTTCGGAGTCATAACCAGCCTGGCGCAGTTTTTCCTGAGTGAATTCGGCTTGCCACAGCGCCAACTTGCTGCCGCGGGTGCCTATACGTATGATACGGTCCAATGGAATGTATTTTTGCGAACAAAGATAGCAAAGTTAGTAACGCAGAAAAATTAACTTCCCGATTTGGGTTTTGAATAGGAAGTCGAACGCTTCATTTCAAGTGAGCTTCCTATTCAAAAGCCTCAAAAAAATCGGGAAGTAATTTTTTGCGTCAAACTTAGTATTGTTTATGGGATGAACGGATAAACGATAAATTTCTATCTTTGCGCCCATGGAAATTACAGTAAAGGATTTAGCTCACGTACTGAACGGAACGATCGAAGGAGACCCTGAGGTTAGGGTCAACCGTCCTGGTAAAATTGAAGAAGGCGGTGAAGGGGCCATTACTTTTTTGGGTAATGCCAAATACGAGTCTTACCTATATACTACCACTGCCAGTGCTGTGCTAATCAATCGGGATTATCAACTCAAATCCCCCATCAAAGCTACCCTAATTCGGGTAGATGACGTGTACGCCAGCATTGCCCTTTTGCTGGAAAAATTTGGCACTGTACAAACCAAATCAAATGGAATCCATCCTCAAAGTTTAATTGGCTCAAATACCAGTTTTGGCCAAAACATTTCCATCGGCCCATTTGTGGTCATTGAAGAGGATGTGATCATCGGCGATAATGTGCGCATTGACGCTCACGTCTTTATTGGTAAGGGTACAAAAATTGGGGACAATTGCCAACTTCATTCGGGTGTAAAAATCCTGCATGGATCGGTCATTGGAGACCGTTGTGTTTTTTACCCTGGTGTAGTAATTGGTGCCGATGGCTTTGGCTATGCTCCCCAGGAAGATGGTTCTTACAAAAAGATCCACCACGTGGGGAATGTAGTGATCAAAAATGAAGTAGAAATAGGGGCTAACTCCACCGTAGATCGAGCCTCAATAGGTTCTACGATCCTCCACCAAGGAGTTAAATTGGATAACCTGGTGCAAATTGCCCACAATGTAGAGATTGGTGAAAATACCGTCATTGCAGCTCAGGCAGGTGTAGCAGGGAGTACCAAAATTGGAAAAAACTGTCAGATTGGTGGCCAGGTTGCCGTTGCAGGGCACCTAAAAGTCGCCGATGGGACCCGCGTACAGGGCAAAAGTGGGGTAGCTTCCAACGTCAAAGAACCCAATCAAGCTTTGTTTGGGTATCCAGCCATTGATTATCATCAGTTTATTCGCGCATATACCATATTTAAGCAACTCCCGGATTTGGCCAAACGTTTGTATGAACTGGAAAAACGTTCGGATCAAAAGGAGGATTAGGAGCTGAAAGCTTTATCAGCAGATCATTTGCAAATCATTCGATTATTTTTGCATAATCGTCTCAGCAGACACTTATTATGAAAAAACAACGTACCATTCAAAAAGCCGTCTCCCTCAGTGGTGTAGGCTTGCACACGGGTAAAGTTGTGACTTTGACCTTTAACCCAGCACCGGAGAATCACGGACACAAATTTCAAAGAGTTGACCTGGTGGGTCAACCCCTTGTCAATGCAGATGTGAGCCGGGTTATCTCTACTACACGAGGTACTACCATCAAATCCGATGAGGCCCAGGTAAGTACCATCGAGCATGTACTTTCTGCCCTGGTAGGTCTTGGAATCGACAACGTTTTGATGGGTATTGATGGGCCTGAAGTGCCCATCCTTGATGGCAGCGCCATTCAATTTGTCAAAGCACTCCGCGAAGCAGGAATCGAAGAACAGGAAGCAGATCGGGAGTATTTTGAAATCACGGAGCCCATCACTTATCGCGATGAAGCTACAGGTGCCGAGCTCATGGCTTTGCCTCACGATGGCTTTGAAGTCATCACCATGATTGATTTCAACTCCAAGGTATTGGGTCAGCAATATGCACAATTGTACAGTCTGGAGGATTATGAAAAGGAAATCGCGCCTTGCCGCACCTTTGTTTTCCTGCATGAACTGGACAATTTATTCAGCCAAAACCTGATCAAAGGTGGCGACCTGGACAATGCCATCGTCATTGCCGATCGGCCAGTCACCCAGGAGGAATTGGACGACATGGCTACCAAACTGGGCAAACCCAGCATCAAAGTAGATAAAGAAGGCATTCTGAATACCGTCCAGCTCCAGTTCAAAAATGAACCTGCCCGTCATAAATTACTCGATGTAATTGGGGATGTTTCCCTACTTGGCAAACCCATCAAAGGTAGAATAGTAGCTACGAAACCGGGGCATACCGCCAACTTCGAATTCACCAAATTACTCAAGAAGCAATACATTGAAGATCGCAAACTCAAAGGAAAACCCAAGTACGATCCCGATAAAGAACCATTGTTCGATACGGTAAAAGTAGCCAGTTGGTTGCCCCACCGCTATCCTTTCCTATTAGTGGACAAAATCATTGAATTGTCCGAAAGCCACGTTGTTGGTGTAAAAAATATTACTTTTAACGAAGGATTTTTCCAAGGCCATTTTCCGGGCAATCCCGTTTTCCCGGGGGTGCTACAAATTGAGGCTATGGCACAAACGGGCGGAATATTGGCCTTGTCGACTGTAGCGGACCCTGGCAACTGGGACACCTACTTCCTCAAAATTGAAGAAGCCAAGTTCAAGTCTAAAGTAGTACCTGGGGATACCCTGCTGATCAAAATGGAGCTTTTAGCCCCAATCCGTCGCGGTATTTGCCAAATGCAAGGAACGATCTATGTAGGCAACAAAATTGTTTCGGAAGCGGGTCTAACCGCCCAAATCGTCAAGCGATCTTGAAGATGAACCAGCTGCACCTTTCTTCTGTACACCCCGATGCCAAAATCGGGTCCAATGTGACGATAAGCCCGTTTTGTTTTATCGACAAAG
>NZ_JANRKL010000106.1:0-10035 GCF_033763495.1 Haliscomenobacter sp.
TTCTGATCTTACAAATGCGGGCAACGTGAAAAGGGCAATTTTTACAACTTTAGTTTTGGCAGGTTTTTTCCTGCAGATGAACGCACAGCAGATTCTGTTCGTGAAGAAGGGAGCACAAGGCAATGGCTCATCTTGGAGTCAAGCTTTTGGTGACCTTCAACAAGCTTTGCAAATCGCAAAGCAAGGAACAAAAATCTGGGTGGCTGCTGGTGTTTATACACCTTCGCAGACTGGCAATCGGAATGCATCGTTTGTAATCAACGAGGGCATTACATTACTTGGAGGTTTCGTTGGTAACGAAACATCTGAGCAAAATCGCAATTGGGAAATCAACCCAACCATCCTTTCTGGCAACATTGGTGATACCAACTCTGCCGATGACAATTCTTTCAATGTAGTTTACACTCGGAATGTTTCTCAGGTAACCGTAGATGGTTTCATCATCTGTATGGGAAATGCTTCAAACTCCAATGAAAAAGAACAGGAAGGTCACCGCACGAGTACTGGTGCAGCTTGGTACAACGAAGCCTCTATGGGCAATCATGCCGTACTGATCAAAAACTGTACTTTCCAAGACAACAAATCCAACTACGCAGCAGGCATCTATAATCTGGCTATCGCCGGCGCGGTAAATGCCTCTGAAATCACCAATTGCAAATTCTTCCAAAACAATGCCCAAGTTGAAGGTGGAGCAGTGATGAACGTTGGCAATGGTGGTACCTGCAATGTAAAAGTTGAAGGTTGCATTTTGAAAGATAACTTCGCTTTGTACGGTGGTGCATTTTTCAGCCGGGCGATCAACAATGGACTGAATCAGTCATTGATCCGGTTAAATACCCTCCAAAACAATAGCGCTTATATCGATGGTGCAGACTTTTTCACCAATCGTGACAATTCCAGTGTCAACCGCTCTGTGTTTTCTGGAAATGTTTCTTCAAATTCTCCTGCTCAATCAAATATTTTGGATGAAGTAAAAATGACTCCTAATACTGTTACAAGAATGAGACCTTCTAGCTCCAACCGCCACTAATTGCTCGCAGTGTCGCTACGCAGGAAGATCTAAGACAGAGACACCTAAACTAATCAATAGAGGGCCAGTACGATTCAACGTCTGGCCCTCACCGTTTTTATACCGTTCCTTATCTTCAATGCTTAGCGCACCACCACATTTTTCTGCTTCAAATATCCTTTTAAGTCTGGGATAGCAATTTCATTGAAGTGAAAAATACTCGCTGCAAGCCCTGCATCGGCTTTTCCTGTAGTGAAAACATCGTAAAAATGCTCCATGTTACCTGCTCCACCTGAAGCAATCACCGGGATGGACAACAATTCGGAGATATGGGCAGTGGCCTCCAAGGCAAAACCAGCTTTGGTGCCATCGTGATCCATGGAGGTGAACAGAATTTCACCTGCTCCGCGCGATTCCGCTTCTTTCACCCAATCAAATAGTCGAATTTCCGTAGGAATACGCCCCCCATTCAGGTGTACAATCCATTCGCCGTCAATTTGGCGGGCATCAACGGCCAGTACCACAAACTGGTTGCCAAAATTTAAGGCCAGTTCATCAATCAACTCAGGGCGACGTACTGCCGCAGAATTAATCGAAACTTTATCCGCCCCAGCGGCCAGCATGGCGGCTGCATCGTCAATAGAGGTGATGCCGCCACCAATGGTAAAAGGAATATTAAGGTGTCGGGCAATGGATCTCGCCAGTTCCGACATGGTTTTGCGCTTTTCGTGAGTGGCCGTAATGTCCAAAAACACCAATTCATCGGCTCCTTTTTCGCTGTAGGCCGCACCGAGTTCTACAGGGTCCCCGGCATCGCGGAGATTGACAAAATTAACGCCTTTGACGGTACGCCCATCTTTGATATCGAGGCAGGGGATGATCCGTTTAGCTAGCATAGGTGTTTTAGGAGTTAAAGGCCATTAAATCAGTTAAACTAATCTTGTTTTCATAAATTGCCTTGCCGATGATGGCCCCATAGCAGCCAATTTCCCGCAAGCGTTCCAATTCTTTCAGGGTAGTCACCCCCCCACTGGCAATGAGTTTGAGTTGGGGAAGCTCTTCCCGAATGCGTTGGTAAGTTTCAATGGCACTTCCCTGCAACAATCCGTCTTTGGATACATCGGTGGAAATGCTGTATTGTACACCTTTAGTGATGTAATCCTGCAAAAAAGCAAACAGCTCCAATTGGCTTTGCTCCTGCCAACCACTTACGGCAATGTTGCCATCCTTGAAGTCGGCACCCAAAATGATGCGCTCCCCACCATATACTTTGAGCCAATCCAGGAATAATTCCGGTTCTTTCACCGCTACGGTACCTCCCGTCACTTGTTGGGCCCCCGATTCGAAGGCAATGCGCAGGTCTTCATGCGCTTTAAGGCCTCCACCAAAGTCGATCACCAGTTTGGTCGCCCCTGCAAGTCGCTCCAATACCCGGTAGTTGATAATGCGTTTGGCTTTGGCGCCATCCAAATCAACGAGGTGCAGACGCTGCAACCCAGCATCTTCAAATTGCTTGGCTACCTCCAGAGGGTCTTCATTGTAGACCGTTTTTTGGGCATAATCACCCTGGGTAAGGCGCACACATTTGCCTTCAATGATATCAATCGCAGGAATAATTTGCATAAGAATGAGTGTGTTGCGCAGCCCTATGTGGCCGTCTTATGTATTGATTTTTTTACAATTTCAGAAAATTGCGAAGGATCGTTTCCCCCACCTTTCCTGATTTTTCTACGTGAAACTGGGTCGCGTAAAAATTGTCTTTGTGCAAACCCGCACTAAAGGGCAGGGTATATTCACTCAAAGCGCTGGTGTACAGCCCCTGCTCCACGTAGTAACTGTGGACATAGTAGACGTATTCGCCACTGAGCTCAGGCGTGAATATTTCATCCGCACAACGCGACAGGGAATTCCAACCCATATGGGGTACTTTTTCTCCATTGACCGGGATAAACCTTTTAACCCGTTGCGGGATAACCCCTAGACAAGGGGTATCGTTTTCTTCCGAATGGGCACAAAGCAATTGCATGCCCACACAGATGCCCAAGGTTGGCTGGGTCAGGCTTTTGATGACCTCATCTAGGCCCCGTTCGCGTAAAAAATGCATGGTGGTGCTGGCTTCACCAACGCCAGGGAAGATCACTTTTTCGGCGGCGCGTATTTTTGCGTGGTCATCGGTGAGGATGGCCGGGGCTCCTAGTCGCTCCAGAGCGAAGAGGACGGATTGGACGTTGCCAGCGTTGTAGTCGATTACGGCGATCATAGCTACTCTTTTTCGCACGACATCCGTCATGGCTATCCCACGCATCAGTCATGACTTTTCCCACGACTAAAGTCATGGGTTCTTTTTTATAGTTGCCTCCCACGGATAAATCCGTGGGTTGGCGTTGTTTCTGGGGAATGGAAGGCCAGCACACCCACACTTTCACACTTCACACTCACACCCTTTCTTACGGATAAATCCGTGGGTTGGCCTAAATTCTCCCACACTTTCACACTTCACACTCACACCCATTCTTGCTTACAAAACCCCTTTGGTGGAGGGTAATTCCTGGCTGTTTACATCTCGTTTTACGGCCATTTTGATGGCTTTCGCTACAGCTTTAAAGGTAGCTTCGATCTTGTGGTGTTCGTTTTCACCTTCGGCTTTGATGTTGAGGTTGCAAAGAGCGGCATCACTGAAAGACTTGAAAAAGTGGTAGAACATTTCAGTGGGCATTTGACCAACCTTTTCCCGGCGATATTCAGCGTTCCAAACCAACCAGGGGCGGCCGCTAAAGTCGATGGCGGCAGTAGCCAGGCAGTCGTCCATGGGCAAGATACAAGATCCGTAGCGTTCCATTCCCCGTTTGTCCCCTACCGCCTGACGGAAGGCTTCACCAAGGGCAATGGCAGTGTCTTCAATGGTGTGGTGTTCGTCGATGTGCAAATCACCTTGCACCCGCACCTCCAGATTGGCCCCGCTGTGTTTGGCCAGTTGATCCAGCATGTGGTCAAAAAAGCCTAGCCCGGTGTGGTTGTTGTAGCGTCCCTGGCCATCCAGATCAAGCTGTACCAGAACATCGGTTTCTTTGGTCACCCGGTGTACTTTCCCGCTGCGTTGCCGTCCTTTGAGAAAGCGGTAAATCTCGCCCCAATCGGTGGAGCTAAGGGCAATCACCTCCTGCAAACTCCGCGCATCGTTGCTGATTTCGTCGGCACCCAATTGGGGATCGGTTACCATCCAAATCGCTTTAGCCCCCAAATTTTTGGCTAGTTGTACATCAGTAATACGGTCGCCGATTACAAAAGAGTTGGCCAGGTCCACGCTCCCATCCATGTAGTGGGTTAATAGGGCGGTACCAGGTTTGCGGGTGGGTTTGTTCTCGTGGGGGAAAGTTCGATCAATAACCTCTTCCGCAAAATTGATGCCTTCATTGCGAAAAGCTTTCATGATCGCATTGTGGGCAGGCCAAAAAGTATCTTCCGGGTAAGAAGGAGTACCCAGGCCGTCCTGATTGGTGACCATGACCAATTCATAATCCAGTTCCTGCACAATTTTGGCCAGGTATTGAAAAACACGGGGGTAAAACTCCACTTTATCCAAAGCATCAACCTGATAATCGTGGGGTTCCAAAACCAGGGTTCCATCCCGGTCGATGAAGAGTACTTTTTTCATGGCCTCTTGTTCAAAGCAGTTAACAATGCGTCATTTTCTTCCGGGCGTCCTACGGTGATGCGCAGGCTTCCAGCACAAAGGTGTACCGAGTTTCGGTTGCGCACGATAATCCCCTCTTCTACCAAAAATTGATAGGTGCCATTGGGATCATCCATTTTCACCAGGATAAAATTGGCATCCGAGGGGAATATTTTTTCCACAAACTTCAATTCACCCAAGCCCCTGACCAACCGTTCGCGCTCGCTGAGCAAGGTCGAAAGGATTTGACGGTAATCATCCTGGCTGGTTTCCAGGGCCTCCAGGGCAATTTGTTGGGTGAGTTGATTGATGTTGTACGGTGGTTTTACTTTATTAAACAACTGAATGATTTCGGGGGAAGCAAAAGCCATACCCAAACGAATGCCCGCCATACCCCAGGCTTTGGAGAAAGTTTGTAAAACGATCAGATTGGGGAATTCGGGCAACAATGAGGTACAACTGGCTTGATTGGAAAAATCGATGTAGGCTTCATCCACTACGACCACTCCTTTGAATTGGGCACAAAGGCTACGAATGCGTTCCAATTCTACATCGTTGCCCGTTGGATTATTGGGGCTACAAATGAACAGGATTTTGGACTGTTCATCTGCTGCGGCCAGGATGGCCTCAACATCGGGCTGAAAATCCGGGGTGAGGGATACAGTCCTGATACCCACATCGGCAATATCTGCCGAAACCTGGTACATCCCATAGGTAGGTGGTAAAATCAGGATGTGGTCCTGACGGGGTTCACAAAAAATCCGCACTACGAGATCAATAGCTTCATCGCTGCCGTTGCCCAGGAATATTTGTTCGGCAGGTACACCTTTTAATTGGCTGATCGCTGCTTTGAGTTTCCACTGCAAGGGGTCGGGGTAACGATTGAGCCCTGTTTCAAAAGGGTTTTCGTTGGCATCCAGAAAAACCTCGGCCTTGCCTTTGAATTCGCTGCGCGCCGACGAATAAGGCACCAGTTTGCGGATATTGGGACGAACCAAATTGGCTATTTCCATTGTTGCTATTTTTGGCTTTTCATCTTTTCCAATCGAATGCTCACTGCCCGCTGGTGTGCAACCAATTCTTCCGCAATCGCCATCGTTTCCACAGTTGGGCCTATGTTTTTCAAGCCCTCCGCCGTCAATCGCTGAAAAGTGATTTTTTTGACAAAGGAATCCAGGGAGACGCCACTGTAGGCCCGAGCATAACCATTGGTAGGTAAAGTATGGTTGGTTCCTGAGGCATAATCGCCTACTGACTCAGGGGTGTAATTCCCAATAAAAACCGAACCGGCATTTTGAACTTGCTCAGCAAAAGCTTCGGCATCTTCCATCGCCAGAATCAAGTGTTCCGGGGCGTAATCGTTGATCAAGCTCAAAGCTTCCGCTGGGTCATTGACCAATACTGCCACACTGTTTTCCAGTGCTTTGCGGGTAATTTCAGCCCGAGGCAAAAGTGCTACCTGCCGTTCTACCTCTTGCAATACCTCTTCCAACAATTTGGCATCCAGCGAGAGCAAAACTACCTGGCTGTCCATTCCGTGTTCTGCTTGGGCCAATAAATCAGCAGCGACAAAAGCAGGATCAGCCTGAGCATCCGCACAAACCAACACCTCGGAAGGGCCAGCAGGCATGTCGATCGCAACTGTTTCTCGGCTAACCAGTTGTTTGGCTGCGGTCACATATTGATTGCCTGGGCCAAAAATTTTGTATACCCTGGGAATACATTCCGTGCCATAGGCCAAAGCACCAATGGCCTGTACGCCACCAACCTTAAAGATTTTGGTCACCCCAACCGCTTGGGCTGCGTACAAAATGGCCGGGTGAATTTTGCCTGCTTGATTGGGTGGAGAACACAAGATGATCTCTTGGCAACCCGCCAATTTAGCCGGTACGCCAAGCATCAATACCGTGGAAAAAAGGGGGGCAGTACCACCAGGAATGTACAAGCCCACTTTATCAATGCCCACATTTTTGCGCCAACAAAATACACCTGGCATGGTTTCCACCACTTCGGGTTGGCTTTGCTGCCGGGCATGGAAAGTTTCGATGTTGCTTTTAGCAGTTTGAATCGCCTTTTTCAAGGCTGGATCAAGCAAGGTTTCCGCTTCTGCCAAATCCGCTTCACTCACTTCCAGGTCACCCGGCGTCACTTTGTCAAAACGTTGGGTGTACTCCTTCACTGCAGTGTCTCCACGCTCCCGGATGTCTTGCAGGATTTGCCCCACAATGGCGTCCAAATTGGCGGCGGTCATTGCTGGCCGGGCCAATAAAGAAGGTGTAGCGACGATATCTTGATAGGTATAACTTTTCATATTTGCTTAAATTCCAGAATCCCAGAAGCCACTCATTGCTGAAAGCTAATTGCTGATAGCTGAAATGGCTAAAGAATCATCTTCTGAATTGGAATAATCAAAATCCCCTGAGCGCCAACTGCTTTAAGTTGATCGATGATTTCCCAAAACCGATCTTCGCTGATTACAGTATGTACGCTGCTCCAACCCTCGGCGGCTAATGGCACTACAGTAGGGCTTTTCATGCCAGGCAAAATATTGATGATGGCTTCGAGGGCTTCGTTTGGAGCATTCATCAATAGGTACTTGTTGTTGCGGGCGGCCAAAACGGATTTAAAGCGGAAGAGCAGTTTTTCCAGTAACTCACGAGCCTCTGGCTTCATGTTGCGGCTGGCAAAAATGGCAGCTTCCGATTTAAGCAGTACTTCTTTTTCTTCCAGGCCATTCATAAATAAGGTATTACCCGAACTGACCAGGTCGCAAATTGCATCTGCCAAACCAATATTGGGGGCAATTTCTACCGATCCGGCAATTTCATGGATTTCCGCCTGGATGTTTTGTTTTTCCAAAAAGGCACGGAGCGTATTGGGGTAAGAGGTGGCAATTTTTTTGCCTTGCAGCCAGTTTATCCCCGAATAAACGGTACCCTTGGGGACCGCCAGGGAAAGTCGACAGCGGGCAAATCCCAGGGGTAGTACTTCTTCCAGATTTTTTTCCTTTTCAATGACCGTATTCTGTCCCAAAATCGCTACATCTGCAACTCCATCTGCGACGTACTGCGGAATATCTGAATTGCGGAGAAAAAACAATTCCATCGGAAAACCAGAGGCGGATACTTTGAGCTGATCGCGGCCATTATCGACCCGCACCCCGCATTCTCGCAGCATTTCCAGCGAGTCCTCTTGCAGGCGCCCGGATTTCTGCACGGCAATTTTGAGTTTGGTAGACATCGTGTTTTGTGCTTGAGAACGATGGACAAACTACTACTTGCTTCATCGTCCTTTGTTTGGATAATTTGGGACAAAAAAAAGAGGTCTACCGACAAATGGTAGACCTCTTTTGAGATTTAATACTGACTTAACGCAGCATACTCATTGACCATTTGCCTTACGAAAGTAAGCCATGATGATGATGAGTATGTGCGAAAACTGTATTCATAAGATAAAAATGGTGGTGCGGGCAGGAATTGAACCAGCGACACCAGGATTTTCAGTCCTGTGCTCTACCAACTGAGCTACCACACCATGTAAAGAACATACCCTTTTTCGAAAGGCGTGCGCAAATATACAGCGATGTTTTTCTTTTATCCAAACGGCTGCATCAATTTTTTCAAAAAAAAACACAAGTGGGCCACTAAAAGTTCCCTTGGGCTGGAAAATGCGTCTCAATAATTGTAATTTTATCACTCAAAATCATTTAGTCATGAGCGAATTCGAACAGGTTGTCAAAGAAGGTGCCCAAAGCATCGGTAAAAAACTCCGCAGACTCCTTTTGTGGGCTTTGTTGCTGGTTTTTGTCGGTTTATTGGGCTATATATTCGTTTATTGCAATTTCACCCTGAGTAAAGGAACGACCAGCGGTACCCTGACCAACATCACCTACAAGGGAATTTTGTTCAAAACGCACGAAGGAAACCTGAATACGGGGACCCTCACTTTGAACCCCAACATTGCGCCGGATAGCAAAACCCAGGCAATGAATGGCTGGAATTTTTCTGTTCCCAGTGGCGAGGTTGCTGCGAAATTAGATGAATTGCAAGGCCAAAAGGTAAAACTTTTTTACCGCAAAAAGGTAAAAGCTTTGCCCTGGCAAGGTAAAACCAACTATCTGGTTTACGACGTCAAAAAGCTCTAAGTGAACATTTTAAGGGGCTTGTTCCTGATTTTTGTGTTTTGGGCACTAGGTGAAGCCACCTCCCAACTGGCAAAGCTACCCATACCAGGCGCCGTGATCGGCATGCTGGCATTATGGGTAGCTTTGCAATTGAAATGGGTTTCGTACGCTTCTGTACAAACCACCGCCAAAGGTTTTTTGGGGATCATGGGTGTATTTTTTGTACCACCTAGTTTGGGCATATTGCTGCATGCCGAGCGGATGTTGCAGTATGGCTGGAAACTGGCACTCCTGGTAGTTTTCACTTCTGCAATCAGTGGGTTGACTACCGTATTGGTGTTCAAATTGCTGAATCGATGAATCCTTTCCGCGAACCCGCCTTGATGATCGGCCTCACCCTGGGGGCCTACCTTGGGGGGCAACAACTTTTTTTGAAATACCGCAAATCCTGGCTCAATCCGGTTTTGGTGGCCATTATCCTACTTGCAATTGTGCTACAAATTGGTCGGGCAAAAGTGGAAGATTACCTGGAAGCTACCCGCTCCCTGGTGTTTATGCTTTCGCCCACCGTCATTTGCCTTGCCCTGATTCTGTACGAACAAACAGCAGCTTTGAAAAAGAAAGCCTTGTCGATTGTTGTAGCAGTTTGTGTCGGTGGCCTGGTGAATGTGGTAGTGGGGGTGTACCTGAGCCGCTGGCTGGAGTTGCCCGCACCTTTTGTACAGGCCATGTCCACCAAAGCAGTTACCACCCCTATCGCGCTGGAATTATCAAAAGCACTTGGGGGCGAAGCTTCCTTAACTGTAGCCTTTGTCCTCCTGAGCGGGATCATGGGGGCAGTGTGGGGTCTGCCATTTTTGCGTACGGTGGGTGTCAAAGATGAGATGGCCAGAGGTTTGGCGATTGGAACCGTTTCCCACGGCATCGGCACCGCTCGGGCCCAGCAGGAAAGTGATTTGATGGCAGCAGCAGCAGCGCTGGCTATGGCTTTAAATGGCCTATTTACGGCTTTTTATTTGCCGTATTTGTACTTTTGGCTTTGATGTGTGGGTAACCACGATGATATAGAGGGCAACCACGTAGGGTTGCCCCCATCGCCATTAAGTTAAGCGAGTGATAGGGCTCAAGTAAAGATAAAAAGCTATCGGGTAAATTTTTTCACAAAAAAAAGATGGCGGTAGCTTTTTATCTATACTAAGATCCAAAAAAGGTTGTAGCCTAGATTTTCAC
>NZ_JANRKL010000107.1:0-18720 GCF_033763495.1 Haliscomenobacter sp.
CACTTTTGCCACTTTCCCCAGGCCATTGCAATGCTCACACATACCCTCAGGGTGGTTAAAGGAGAACAAGAAAGAAGCTCCAATCTGGGGCTGGCCGATGCGGGAATACAACAAACGCAGATAAGTATTGACTTCGGTGACGGTACCTACGGTACTCCGCAGGTTATTGCCCATCTTTTTTTGGTCAATGACGATGGAAGTGGAGAGGTTCAAAATATCATCCACATCTGGCCTTGAAAACTTGGGCATGAAGGTGCGGGCAAAAGCGGAAAAGGTCTCGATCAGTTGTCGCTGCGCCTCCCGGTATATGGTGTCGAATAATAAGGAGGACTTACCAGAGCCTGAAACACCGGTAAAAGCGACCACTTTGTGCTTGGGGATTTCCAGGGAAATATTCTTGAGGTTGTTGGCATGTGCGTTTTGCACAATGATGGATTCCTTGTGGGTCGACATATGGGTGATTTTGGAGACTTGTCCTAACAACAACGAATTGGAAAAAGTGCCATCAAAGGGCAGAATTTCCTCAAAAATCGTCTCCAAAAATAAACAAATAATTGGTTACGTCCAAATTTGCAAATAATTAATTACTTCTGGTGCATGGGGTTTTAACTCATTCAAGAGTTCTCCAATCTGGTGGCTGCGGTCTTTTTCGCCCCTATGAGCATTGAAATAATCCTGGAGCCGACGCTGGAGGGTATTTTTATCAATAATTTCTTCCTTGTACTGCGCAATTGAGGTGTACCAAAGCAGGGCAGGCACATAGTCGGGGCGGGTTTCGTAGCCTTTTTCCAAATCCAGCAAGCGGTACTTGGTGGTTACCCGAATCATCTTTTGAAACTTGCGCTGGCTCAACAAAGCCCCCATGTAAGCCGTAAAAAAGGTGTGCCAGCGGTATTGCAGCACTTCCTTTTCGTATGCGGAAAGGAAAGTTTCTGCATAACTCTCGGCATTGCGCAATAGCTGGTTTTGCAGCAAACACTTGATGTAAAAAGCCACAAAGCCCACCTTGTTGTAAAAATTCTGGCTGCTTTTCATTTCTGGCGCAGCATTGCGCATCATGGTCAGTGCCTCCTGGGGTTTGTTGGCACGGAGCAACACTGCTCCCAGGTTGTTGACGTAAAAAAGGTAGTCGTGGGTTTTACCCCGTATGGACAGATAGCCGTAATGGATCGCCTTGTCAAACTCCCGCAAACGCGCGTGCAACAACATCCGCAAGTGGTAATAATTGAGCAAAATCCGTTTGGAGTAGAATTTGCCTTCACCAAAAATCCGATCGAGGTAAGCAAATTTTTCTCCCAACAGATCCAGCTTGCGGTAATTGAAGCTGATAAATGTCAGGCGTACAAAAGCCATGTAACGCGTGTATCCCTCCAGGGTCTCATCGTAAAAAATGCGGGTTAGCCATTTTTCCCACTGAATGGATTCGGCGGAGTTTTCGGAATACTGCTTGACAATGTCGAGTGTAGCCTGATGGAATTGCTCGGAAATCCGCTTGCTATTGGTGTAGGCTTCCTGATGGGTTTCCAAAAATTTGTGCACGGTTTCGTGGTCGGCATACCGCATGCGGATCAGCAAAAAATGGCGATATTGCTGGACCAGTTCATAAAATTTGGTGAAAAAAAAGCCCGGGTGTTGATATTGCCGGATTTCGCGCAGCAAGGTTTTTTCTTCCTCCGCCTGTACCGCATCAGTGATAATTTGCCGCTCCAGGGTGCTCATCCATTCAAAGTGGGCATCAACGTCCAGTTCGACAAGGCGTTGTTGTATCCAATTTTTGAGGTGGGAGTACTTGCGTTTGTCGATGTTGGGGTCGTAGGGGGTAAATTGGTTGATGTGTTGGCAATTGTAATCCACTCGCTCCAAAACGCCGAGCTTCACCTGATCGGCCAATTGCTGCACGGACAGCAGGTAGCGCGTTTCGTGCGGCAGCAGGGCATTGGCGAAATTGGTGAAGATTTGCAGTTTGTTGCGCATGTGATAATATTACAAAAATCAAAGTACAAGCCCCCCATCCACCGACAAGGTCACCCCATTGATGAACGAGGCCTCATCTGAGGCCAAAAACAAATATGCATTCGCTACGTCCTCCGGCATACCCATTCTACCCACGGGGGTACGGCTTTCCAAATCTGCCAGGTATTCTGCTGGAATGGTTTCGACCATTTCGGTTTTGATGAAACCCGGGGCAATTGCATTCACGGTGATGCCCTTGCGCCCAAGCTCTCTGGCCCACACTTTGGTCATGCCGATCACCCCAGCTTTGGAGGCGACATAATTGGTTTGACCAAAATTGCCATACAAGGCCACCACCGAAGCCGCGTTGATGATGCGGCCATAATTGCGTTCACTCATGTAGCCACTCACCACTTTGGTGCAATAAAACACCCCGCTGAGATTGACATCAATGACCTGCTGCCATTGCAAGGGCGACATTTTTTTCAAAGAAGAATCCCGCGTAATGCCCGCGTTGTTGATCAGGATGTCGATTTGCCCAAAATCCTGCATAACGGCATCGGCTCCCGCTTGTACAGCATCCATGTCAGCAGTGTTGACTTTGTAAAACTTGCAGGCCATACCCTGGCCAGCCCATTCTGTCGCAAGGGCTTTACCGCTGGCTTCATTGATGTCCCAAATCGCTACTGTGGCTCCTTCTTGCAAAAAGCGCAGGGCTGTTGCTTTACCAATTCCGCTGGCGCCGCCAGTGACTATAGACACCTTTCCTTGTAGTCTGTTCATTGAAGGGTATTTTTGAATGCCGCACTATTCCAAAACCCCTTCCCGAAAGTTTCAGACTTTCGAGGAGGGGCTCTAGATTTGAGCTGGTTATTTGGTGTTGAGAAATATTCGCATCGAGTTTACAACGGTTTTGTATCCGTCCCAAAGCACAAAATGACCACACTCCGGCACCATCACCAATTGGCTTTGGGATAGCTGTTCCTGCCCATGTTTGGCAACGGCTTCAACACTGAGCTTGGGGTGTAAAATTCGATTCGGGATCAACAAATCGTCATTGCCATAAAAGACTAATGTTGGTGTTTTGATTTCGTTCAGGCGATCAAAAACGGGTTGCTGCAACATCCCCTGCACACATTTGGGAATCATATTGCAATATTGGTCAAATTCTGCAGTTTCCCTCATCAATAGGCGATCCTCGTACATAAAACGGGCGTCAGCAGGCATTTTTGCTCCATAGAAATTGACGTCAAAGTTCCGTTCAATTTGGGCGACCGGAGTGGCCTTAAACACTGCGGGGGTAACGTATTGGGTAAACCAGGCCCGATCGGCTTCACTGAAAGTTTCAAAACCAGCAGGAGCCAATAAAACCAGTTTTTGCAGCCACTGGGGTTGACGCAACGCCAGGGTCAGGCTGATTTGTCCACCCATCGAATGCCCAACCAAACTGACCTTGCGCAGTTTGAGCTTTTTGACCAAACCCTCAATACAATCAGCAAAAAAAGCCATGTCATAGCTCCAATCCCCCCGTCCCGATTTACCATAGCCAGGCAGGTCGACCACTATACAACGGTAATCCTGGCGCAGTTCTTCCACCACTTTTTTCCAGGCAGGCAGGTAGCTGCCCAAGCCATGGATGAAGATTAGGGTGGTTTTGCCTTTGCCCTCATCGGCATATGCGATATTGACCTGATTGGGTAAGGTTATTTTTTTAACCGCAAAAGGGTATCGAATGTCTTCCATACTTTTGACTTGCGTTTGGCTGTACACAAAAAATGGAATGATGCAGGTGAACCAAACCATGACAGCGCTTCGTAAATTCATTTTCTCGGAACTTTGAATTATTTTATTTGGTAAAGAATCATGGCGGAAAAATAATTAATTGTAATAGAGATAGATGATCTTTGACTTGTTTTGAAAAATAAGTACTTGGGTTGACTTAAAGCCATTTTTATACATTCTTTTCAAAATGGGCGAAAAAAAATATTGTAAAAACCTAATTATTACTTTTTTACAAAAATCAAAGCCAAACTAATGCATTGGTGATTTACCACTTGACTTTTCTTTTTACCTTCACCTTAATCCGAACAAACACACTGAAAAAATGACTTTGTAGTCAAACCTTTATTTTTCCCATTGTTTTCATTTTCAGTGTACTATGCATTTTTAAGGCCAATACCCCAAAAAGCCCTTTGGCCGCAAAACCACAACTGAGTCAAGCTTGATATTGGAAGATCTATTGTATTGTTTTTCAATTATTTAGAACTCATTTTAGCCACCTATTTGCAAAAGGTCAACCTGCCTGAGTTTTTTTGACCTACCTCCAGCACATTAATCTCCTTCTAATTTTAATCCCGAAATCATTCATTACCATCAGGGACTTGGCTGAAAGTATATTTTGTCCAATAGCCTGTTCACCATTCATCATTTCAATTCATGCAAAACGCACTCGTTATGAAAAAAGCCTATACGCTCTTTACGTTGCTGTGCGCGGCGCTGTTTACCTGCATCAGCCTGCAAGCTCAAAATGGAACCATCAAGGGGACAGTAAAAGATTCAGAATCAGGCGAGGCGTTGGTGGGAGCCAACGTAGTCATTGCTGGTACCAGCCAGGGCGCTGCCACCGACGCCAGTGGAATGTACACCATTGTCGATGTTAAACCCGGTGAATACACACTTGAAGTTACCTACACAGGTTTTCAAAATTTCAAAAAAATTGTCACTGTAAAAGCCGGCGAAACTACTACGGTTGATTTTTCGATGGGCGCCGCAGTGTTGCTCGGGCAGGAGGTGGTGGTTTCGGCTTCCCGCAAAGCCGAAAAATTGACCAATGCCCCAGCCACCATTACCGTGATCAACTCCAAAGCCATCAGTGAATTGCCTTCTTTTAATGTGGCCGAGCTATTGGGTCGCCAAAGGGGGGTGGACTACGTTCGTTCAGGCGTACTTGGTGTAGGTATCAATGCCCGGGGCTTCAATAGTGCTTTTAATCCCAAAAACTTACAGTTGAACGACAACCGTTTGACCACACTTATTGCTACTGGCTTGCCCTTGGGTGCATTGAGTACTACCGTGAAGGAAGATGTAGAGCGGATAGAGGTCATCCTTGGCCCTTCTTCCGCTCTTTATGGCCCCAATGCCCACAATGGTTTGTTAAACACGATCACCAAAGACCCACGTACTTCTCAAGGAACAACCATAGCCGTAGGGGTAGGCAATCAAAACGTGCTGAGCACCCGCTTCCGCCATGCCAGCAAATGGGGAGATAAATTTGCGTTCAAAGTGAGTGCCGAATACTTGAAAGGAACCGAGTTTGACTATACCGATACGGTTTATTACAACAATACCGCCTTCGACAACAAACTCTTTGGTGGTGCAGGTGATGGCTCTAAAATCATCCGGCATAAATCTGCGGAATTGGAACTGAACCGCGACTTCAACTCTCTGCGGGGCGAAGCGGGCCTTTATTACTCACCAAGCAGCAAATCCGACATCATTTTGTCTTACGGCCACAGCACCAGCAACAACATCGGGATAACCAATGCTGGCCGCAACCAAATCAAAGACTGGCAAATCAACTGGTTCCAGTTGCGTTACGTATCGCCTCGGTTCTTCGTCCAGGCTTACCAGACCTACTCTAAAACCGAGGACACCTATGCCATGAACCAGCGCACCCAAAACTACTGGTCGTTCAAAGATGCTGGTTTTAGTGAAGAAGAATCTCGTCGCCGTTCTTTTGGGGAGCAGTGGTTCGGCATCAGCCCTACGGTAGGCGTGCCACTCAACCGCAACTCCGTTTTTAAAGACAACTCCAACCGCACCAATGCCGAAGCCCAATACAACAACAGTGTAGCAGGCTTCGACTTCATCCTCGGGGTACAATACCAGCAAGACCGCGCCAACTCCAAAGGAACTTACTTGCTGGACGGAGGGGAAAACATCGAAGTAGCCCAGATTGGTGGCTACCTGCAAGTTGAGCGCAAATTTGGCGAACACCTCAAAGCAGTAGCTGCTGCCCGTTTTGATGACCACGAGTTGTACGGATTCAATTTCATTCCCAAGGCTGCATTGGTTTATTACAACGATGCCAGTTCTTTCCGCCTGACCTATGGCCGGGGCATCGCTGCACCGACCATTCTGAACCTGGAAGCCAACATCTTCGGAGGGGTATTGCTGGGCAACAGTGTAGGTTACACCTTGTCGGATGGCACCAAAATCCCGGGTTTGAAAGTAGAAACCATTCAAACCGTAGAAGTGGGTTACAAAAGCACCCTTGGAGAGCGTTTGTTTGTAGATGCGAACGCCTACTACAATACTTCTGAAAACTTCCTCAGTCCATCCATCAACATTGCTACCGGGGGCCGCACGGTGACGCACCGTGGGGATGTACCCATGAGTCAGGTAGTACCGGGGACTCCGGCTACCGGCTCAACTTTGGTCCTGACTTACCTGAATTTTGGTAAGGTTGCCACTTACGGTGCCGATGTGTCCCTCAATTACAGCCTTGCTGCTGGTTTGTTGGCCACATTGAACTACTCTTGGTTCAACTACGACTTGGACAATAGTGATACCGCCAACGATGGCAACCGCGATGGCAAGGTAAACGAAAACGACTTACCCATCAATACCCCTACTCACAAGTTGGGCTTGGGCCTGAATTACTCCAAGGGCAAGTTTTTCACCGGTTTCTTTGGGCGCTGGGTACAGGCTTATGACTTTTTCTCTGGCATCAATGTGGCGGCCAAAACCAATCCCGAATTGATTTACGCTGGTTCACCCGTGTACGAAAACCGTCAGGTTGGTCGCAACTTCAACTTTGGCCCACTCGGTGGCTTTTTCAACGTGGACCTGAGTGCAGGTTACCGTTTTGGCAAACTCACTGTAGCTGCACAAGCCGTGAACCTCTTTGGTTCTGAAGTACGGGAGTTTGTGGCTTCGCCAGCGATTGGTCGCTTGTTGTCTTTGGAAGTGAAAGTTGATCTACCGAAAAAATAAGGAGCGTTGAAGGAGTTGAGAAGTTGAGAAGTTGAGGAGTTGAGGGTCGTCTGCGTCCAAGTCGCTGCGGTAGCCTCAACTTCTCAACCTCTAAACTCCTCAACTCCTCAACTTTCTTCTTTCAAACCTCTCGATAATGCGCAACGCCCGCATCATTTCTACCGGCGCCTATGCTCCGGAGCGTGTTGTTACCAATCAATATTTTAACGATTTATTGGGTGAAGACGTAGCCACCTGGCTGAGCGAGAACGTACACATCCACGAGCGCCGTTGGTGTGCGCCGGATGAAAGTACCGCCGACCTGTGTGTAGCCGCAGCCCAGCAAGCATTGGAGCGCGCCTCCCTCAAACCTGAACAATTAGACCTGATTCTGATTGCAACTGATACCCCGGAATTTGTTTCTCCCTCCACTGCAGCAGTGGTACAGGCCCGTTTGGGGGCCAGCAATGCGGGTACTTTTGACATCAATACAGCTTGCGCTGGCTTTGTTACTGCCCTGGACATTGGTGTCAAGTACATCCGTTCCGATGAACACTACGAACATATCCTGGTGATTGGGGCTTATGCCATGAGCAAATACCTCAATTTGGAAGACAAAAAAACCGTTACCCTTTTTGCAGACGGGGCGGGCGCCGTTGTACTCCGGGCCGATCATGACGAACAAGCCGGCTACCTGAGCAGCCAACTCATCTCGCAGGGGCAATACCACGGTTGGATGGGGATTTATGGCGGCGGTGCTCGTCACCCGATTAGTGATGGCATAATGGCGAACCACGACCACCAATTGAAGTTCGTCCAAAAATTCCCCAAAACCCTGAATCCGAGCATGTGGTCCCAAATGGCCCAAACCCTTTGTGAGCGGATTGGTGCAACCCCGCAGGATGTAGACCAGTATTTCATCACCCAAATCAACATCAATTCGATTTGGGATACCCTGGACTTGCTGGAAGTACCCCGCGACCGGGCGCATACCATCATGCACCACTACGGCTATACCGGATCGGCCTGTATTCCCATGGCTTTTAATGATGCGATAGAAAAAGGCAAAACCAAAGCGGGAGATTTGGTATTTTTCATCGGCTCGGGTGGAGGATTGGCTTTTGCTTCGGCAGCGTTTAAGATGTAGTTGAGGAGTTGAGGCTACCGCGAGCGACGCTGACAATAGTTCTCGTCTAAGTCACTGCGGTATCCTCAACTCCTCAACCCCTCAACATATCACAATGGATTGGTTCAGCAAATGGGCACTCTACAGCCCGGATGAAATTGCGGTAAAAGAATGGGAAACGGCCCGTACCCTTAGCTACGGTGTACTCAATAAAATGGCCAACCGTCTGGCTTGGTACCTGACCCAAGATCTGGGTTTACATTTGGGCGATCGGGTAGCGGTATTGGCAGACAGTTGCCTGGAGTACATTGTACTATTTGCTGCTGCACAAAAAACGGGCCTGGTGCTGGTTCCGCTCAACTACCGGCTCAGTGCACCGGAAATTGATTATTTGTTGCAAGATTCGACGCCAAGATTGGTGCTGGCAGAAACAAAATACCAGCCCTTGCTGGATGCAGCCCCGACAACTCCAAGCATTGAATTACACTGGAGTATGGAGGAACTGGGGCATTGGTTGGAAGCCGCAGCAAAGCAACCTGAATGGCCTTTTTCCCCCGTTTTTTTGGACGAAGACCATCCGATTTTTATCCTCTATACATCGGGTACAACTGGTTTCCCCAAAGGTGCCTTGTACACCCACAAGATGTTGTTTTGGAACAGCATCAATACGGCCATGAGTTTGGTCATCAACTCACATAGCCGTACTGTAGTGTGTATGCCGCCTTTTCACACGGGAGGCTGGAATGTGCTTACCACGCCGCTCCTGCATCATGGCGGCTATGTTTGTTTGATGAAAAAATTCGATGCAGAGGAGGTGCTCAAAGCCTTAAAGGTCGAAAAGCCGAGCATCTTTATGGGGGTGCCCACCATGTTGAAAATGATTGCGGACTGTGAGGGTTTCGCGGAGGCGGACTTGTCCAGTTTGTATTACATCATCGTGGGTGGCGAACCCATGCCCATTCCACTCATCGAAACCTGGCACGACAAGGGGGTTTTCATCCGCCAGGGTTTTGGCATGACCGAAGTGGGCCCCAACCTTTTTTCCCTGCACCACCGCGATGCCATGCGCAAAAAAGGCTCCATTGGGCGGCCTAATTTTTATGTAGACATCAAAATTGTGGATGAAAACGGCGAGGAAGTTCCGGTCAATACCCCCGGCGAACTCCTCTTGCGCGGCCCCATGACCACTCCCGGCTACTGGGGCAATCCCAAGGCTACGGCCAGTGCGATCCGCGAAGGCTGGTTTTACAGCGGTGACATGATCCGACAAGACGAAGAGGGCTACATTTATGTGGTAGATCGCATTAAAAACATGTTCATTTCCGGTGGCGAAAATGTGTATCCGGCAGAAATCGAACGGGTGCTCGTAGCTCATCCGCAAATATCGGGTGCAGCGGTGATCGGGGTGAAGGACGAAAAATGGGGCGAGGTAGGCAAGGCTTTTGTCACCCTGGAGGAAGGGCATTCGCTGGATGAAGTGGAGCTTAAAGGCTGGTGTTTGCAGCACCTGGCGAAGTTCAAAGTGCCGAAGTATGTTGAGTTTTTGGAGGTATTGCCCGTGAGTGCAACCGGGAAAATTGATAAGAAGGTGTTGCGGTGAGTTATTTCTCTGAAATCCGTCTCAAGCGCCCTATCATTGTTAGTTTTTAGGTTTTTCGCATAAATTACAATGAGTATACGTTAAAATTTGACCCTTTAAAAGCTTATTTTAACAATCACAACTCGTTAATTAGCCCGCAGTATGAAAAAACACACCCTACTCACCCTCGCCTTTATAGCATTTGGCCTAGGGTTGCTCGATGCCCAATCAGATAAGCCAACCTTATTAAGCATTTTGCTCAAACCGGACACTACTACACAATACGGTGCTGTATCCAGTGTCTTTAGCAATTTAAAAGATAACATCCCACTTAAAGGTATTCCGGAGTCCCTGGAACACACTCAGCTCAAATTTTTCACTTTTAATCCCGCACAACACCATTACGATCGTTTCCGCAAAGGCCTGTTGTCCAAAGAGCAATTTGACCAGTGGTTCAAACGGCTTAAGTTTGATTCCAGCCATGTACGTGAGCAATTTTTCAAACACACCACCTATGTCCTAGCCGCACTAGATGCCGAAGGGCACAAGGTTTTGATTTTTGATCTGAACCAAAACCTAGATTTTTCGGATGAAGAAACCATGCGTTTTGATACAACTTTTTACAGCTTACCCAAAGAAGAACAGGAGAAAAAATTGGCTAAATTGCCCCAAATCACCTTTCAATATGAATATGTAGATCAATTTGGAAAGCTAAAGCTGAAAAAACAAAAAATGAGCATCGATCCCAATCGAAGGTTTTTCAGCGAATACCCTACAAAAATTGATCAGGCACTTGAATTAGCTTACCGCTATAATCAATGGGAAAAAGGAGAAGTTCGAGAAGGAGGAATAACAAAAACGGTTTATGTTAGAAACAGTGTCAACCTCCCCGCACCATATCAAGGAAGTATTGTCACTTTATTGGTTCCCCCAAATCATGGCAAACCAGTGCCCCAAGACTATTACAAACCTGGCGATACCCTGTTGATTGGCCCATCCAGATATGTTTTTACAAGAATTTCCACTTTTGCCGACACTCTTTTTTTGGAAAAACTAGAGAGAATAGAGCGGCCAATTGGCGATCGGGTGGGTTTTTACGCTGGCGAGGTACAAATGATGGCTTTGGATAGCAGCAGCATCAACTTGAATGATTTGCTCAAAAAAGGCCAATATGTGATCCTGGATTATTGGGGGACCTGGTGCAAACCCTGCATTGCCAAATTGCCTGCAATCAAAAAATTGCATAAAACAATTGCTGCGAAGCCTGTACAAATGATCAGCGTGGCTTACGATGATAATTTCAGCGAGGTCAAAAAATTTGTCACAGCGCAGCAAATGGATTGGTTGAATGTGTTTGAGCCGATGGACAATAAGTCACCAAGGCAGGCATCTCCGGTCAAAACCTTTAAAGTCACGCGTTTTCCGACCTTCATCCTCATTCAACCAGATGGCAAAATCATTTCTACTGATTTTGATGAGATTATGGTGTGGGCGGAAACTTTGTAGTATGAGGAAAATCGAACGGTTGATCATCAACGCGCCCAACCGTTCGATTTTAAGCAAGTATCACTCACTCCGCAAGGATTTCACCGGATCCACTGTAGCCGCCCGTACACTCTGCATGCTCACTGTCAAAAAAGCGATCAGCATAGCCCCGGCACCAGCCACTACAAAGACCCACCATTGGATGTCGATGCGGTAGGCAAATTCCTTCAGCCAGCCATTCATAAAATACCAGGCTACCGGAGACGCGATGAGTACCGATACCAGCACCAAACGCAAAAAGTCGCGGGAAAGCAATTGTACGATGCTGCCGATGGACGCGCCCAACACCTTGCGCACCCCAATTTCTTTGGTGCGTTGCTCAGCCGTAAAGGCGGCCAGGCCAAACAAGCCCAGGCAAGCAATCAGGATGGCCAGGCAAGAGAACACCATCACCACGGAGGCTGTCCGCTGTTCGCGGCGGTACAAGGTATCCAGGTGATCATCCAGAAAAACATAGTCGAAGGCCGAGGTTGGCATGCTCTGATTGAACAAGGCCTCGATTTGTTTCATGCTTTGTGGCAAATCCTGGGTTTGCAATTTGATCAGGGTGTAGGTGCGCGGTTCCGTAAGAGCGTTGTGGAAGGCATAGCCCCCAATAGGCTGATGGAAATTGTCGAAGTGGAAATTGTCCATCACCCCCACGATTTCAGCGTTGTCAAACAAACTGGGTGCTTTTTTACCAATCGCTTCTTCAGGAGTGTAGCCCAAAAAGTCGGCAACAAATTTATTGACCACCACTTGCACGGTGGTATCTTTTGGGTCTTTCTCCGTGGTTGGAACAGACTTTCCAGCCAGCAATTTAATGTCCAACACATCCAGAATTTCCGCATTGGCGTGGTTGGTGGTAACCGGAATGGTTTGGGTCTTATTGTTGGGCGGAGAAATGGAGCGACCACTACCCCCTTGGCCGGGGAAAGTTTGAGCGCGCGTCACTTCCTGCACACTGCTTAAAGCTTTACAAGCATTGTTGAAACCATTGACCTGATCTCCGGTCTCAGCAGCCGCCATGTTGATGGCCACCACCTGATCGGGCTTGTATCCCAGATTGCGTTGCTGGATGAAGTTGAGTTGCTGGTAAAACAAAACCGTGCAGATGATCAGAATAATCGAGGCAGAAAACTGTACCACCACCAGGGAGCGCCGCAAAATTCCCGCAGATGACTTTTGGCGAAATGCAGTTTGCAGCAAATGTTTTGGGTTAAAAGAAGACAACATCAAAGCCGGGTAAGAACCAGCTATCAGGGTAACGATGGTACCAATGGCCAATAAACCCAACAAAACCGCAGGTGTAAGTACGTCCAAAACCCCAAACTGTTTGCCTGCCAAATCATTAAAAATCGGCAAAATTCCCAGCATCAGGGCTACTCCCAGCACCAGGGCGATGGCCACCATCAATGCTGTCTCCAGATAAAAACGCCGTGCCAATTGCAGGCGGGTAGCCCCCACTGTTTTGGTGATGCCTACCTCCCGGAAACGCTGCTGCGAGCGGGCAGTAGCCAGGTTCATGTAGTTGATGCAGGCGATCACCAAGATCACGATGGCCAAAATGATGAGGATGCGGACCTGTTGAGGGTCACCAGTCCGATCACTGTAGGAATGCCCGATGGTCGCCGAATGCAGGTGAGCATCCGTCATGGCTTGCAGCCGGTATTTCATCCAGCGGCCTTGCTTGGGCACATTTTTTTCATAAATTTTATTGAATTGTGCCTCAACTACCCTTGGATCAGCACCCGGACTCAACAAAAAGAAGGTTTCAAAACTGGAGTTGCTCCAGCTCAGGTCGTTTACCGTCCAGGGCATACTAGGAAATGAGCCAATTACCTCGGCATCCAGGGTAGAGTTTTGAGGAAAATCGGCGTACACCCCAGTTATTTCCAGTTCCAGCGAATTGTCAATTTTGATCAGGCGGCCAATCGGATCCTGTTTGGGGAAATATTTTTCCGCTACCGATTTGCTCAAGATCACTTTATTGGGACCATTCAGTGCAGTTGCCGGATTGCCATCCGTTAGTTTAAGGTCAAAAATTTTAAAAATGGTCGAATCTGCCCAGGCGAAGTTTTTTTGCACAAACTTGCGCTCACCCGTGCTGACAAAAGCGGGGTCTCCAAAATTGTGCTCCCACATGCGCATTTGCTCTTCCACTCCAGCCACTTCACTTTTCATCGTTGGGCCAACAATGTTGGGATAGGTCGCCCAACTTTCACTAACTTCTCCAAAAGTCACATCCACAACACCCCGATAAATGCGCTCCACTTTGGTATGGAAACGATCGAAAGATACTTCATCCTGCACATACACCAACAGCAATAAAGCTACGGCAATGCCCAGGGCCAGTCCCAATAAATTCAAGCCAGTGAAGAGTTTGTTCTTCATCAGGTTGCGAACGGCAATTTTTAGGTAGTTGGTAAGCATAGGAGTGTATTTTGGAAAAAATAAAATTAATCGTTGCGTAAAGACTTAACAGGATCACTCAAAGCGGCTTTGACACTTTGAATACTGATGGTCAAAAAAGCCAGGGCAGCAGCACCCAGTCCAGCAATCAGAAACATCCACCATTGGGGAGTGATGCGGTAGCTAAAGTTTTGCAACCACTGTTCGGAAAGGTACCAAGCGATTGGCCCCGCAATGAGGGTTGCTACAATCACCAGGCGAATGAACTCCCGCGAAAGTAAAGCCGTGATGCTGCTGATGCTGGCACCCATCACTTTGCGGATACCAATCTCTTTGGTACGGCGTTCTACGGCATAGGTCGCCAGGCCAAACAAGCCAAGGCAAGCGATAAAGATGGCCAAACTTGAGCCCAGCTGAGTCAGGCGGTTCAAACGACTTTCGGCAGCATAAATGGTTGCAAAACGATCGTCCATAAACTCGTAATCGAAGGGTTTGTCGGGGATGACTTTTTGCCAGGCCTTAGTGATGGCAGCCAGGTTGCTGGACAGGTCTTTGGTGGATACTTTTACGCTGATTGAAGTGGTCCAATTGCTGGCCCGCATACACAGTGGTTCGATATTTCGGTGTAAACTACTGAAATGAAAATCCTTGACCACACCTACCACCTGCCCCATATCCGTCATTTCAGCATAACGCATTTGTTTTCCAATGGCTTCTTGTGCTGTCCATCCCAATTTTTTGGCCAAGGTCTCATTGATCAGGTACTCATTGCCTTTGGCGGGCCCTTCGGGGCTGATGCCTTTGCCAGCTACCAGTTTCATGTGGTAAAAATCCATGAAGTTTTGATCGACTGCAACCCGGGGAATGGCAAGGTGCTCTTGCTTACCTGAGTTCCCGAGGTATTGGATGCCATTTTGGGTCAAGCCATAGCCCAGGGTTTGGTCGGATAATGCGACGGAGACTACTCCTGGTAATTTCTCTATTTCACTTTTGACTACCTGGCTTTTAAAAATATTGGACATACCCAGGTCTGCCACCATGATTTGATCCGTGGCGTACCCCATGTCGCTTTTGAGCACAAAATTGAGTTGGCGGGATGAAACCAAGGTACATACAACCAGTACAATAGCCACTGTAAATTGCAAAACCACCAATGCTGGTATAAGTTTGCTACGCCGCATTTCCAAACCCTTGCTTCCCCTGAATATTTTCACGGGCAAAAAGCGGGACACTACAAAAGCGGGATATGCCCCAGATGCAATTCCCAGCATAAACACCGCCCCCACAATGGCCAGGCCAAAACCTGGTGTCCACAGGTACTTCAAGGCGGCCAGTGGATACTCAATTTGTTGCAAAAAAGGACGCAAGGCAAAAATAAACCCTACTGAAAGGCTCAAGGCCAGCGCAGTCATCAGTACCGATTCATTCAAAAACTGGAAAACGATGGATTGCTGAGAAGCTCCAATGGTTTTGCGTACTGCTATTTCCCTGCCGCGTCGCCCGGCAATGATCGTAGACAGATTGGAATAATTGATACAGGCAATAAACAGAATAAACAGGCCAATCGCTCCAAACATCAAGAGGTAAGCTTCATCAAATTTGGCGTGATTGGTGGCTTCGCCATCTTGCAAGTTCCCGGAACGCAGGTGAACATCCCGAAGCGGTTGAAGCTGAAGTGCAATGCTAGAGGATTGATCCATCCGTTTCTTCAGCCGCTCAGGAATGGCCCTTTTTACTGCAGCAAGATCAACTTTTTCGCTGCGGGTTAGCACATAAGTGATGACTGCCTGGGCATGCCAATTGTTGGCAATATCTGGATTCCAAACGGCCCAAAAAGGCAGGCGTTTGGCATGGAAAAGCATATCGAATTGCAGGTGGGACTGGCTCGGAATTTCGGCCAGCACACCGCTGACTTTAAATTGTTCTACGGTATCTTGATTTTGCTTGAAAGGGTTGGCATAGGTTTTGGTCAAAACTTTGCCCAAAACATCGGTATGTCCAAATATTTCTTCGGCCTTTTGTTTACTCAGCACCACATTGTGTTCATCATCAAAAGCTGTACGCGGATTGCCCACTAGCAGTGGAAAATCAAAAACCTGAAAAAAGGAACTGTCCACCGCAAAGACCTGGCGGATGGTGTTGGCCTGGCCCTTGTAAGTGAGCACAAAATTCTGGTCAATTGGAGACAGGCGGGTATAGTTTTCAATTTCTTTTTCAAAGGTACTCGCCAAAAAAGGCCCCATCGGGTAGCTGCTGTAAGGCCCGGTACTCTCTGCCGCACCCTCGTACCGCGAGGTGGTGTTCAAGCGATAAATGCGCTCAAAGCGACTGTGAAACCGATCAAAATCACGTTCGTGCAACACCATCAAAAAGATCAGGGTGCACACTGCAAAACCCAAAGCCAGACCAAGCAGGTTGATCCCCGCCACCAGGCGGTTGCGTTGGAGGCTTTTGAAAGCGAGTTTTAAAGGATTGTAGGCCATGAGTAGAGGAGTTGAGAAGTTGAGAAGTTGAGAAGTTGAGGAGTTGAGGGTCGCCTGCGTCTAAGTTTCTGCGGCAGCCTCAACTTCTCAATTCCTCAACCTCTCAACCCAAAAATTATTCAGATTTCAACGACTGCACCGGGTTCACCAGCGCGGCCCGAATGGCTTGTATACTTACGGTAATCAGTGCAATGGTAATCGCCATCAAACCGGCCACTACAAAGAACCACCATTCGATATTGATCCGGTAGGCGAAATCTTGCAACCACCCCTGCATGACGTACCAGGCCAAAGGTGAAGCAATCAGGATGCCGATGCAGACCATGATGACAAAGTCTTTGGACAAAAGGGTTACAATACCCGCAACGGATGCACCCAAAACTTTGCGCACCCCAATTTCTTTGGTACGGCGCTCAGCGGTAAAGGCGGCCAGGGCAAAGAGTCCCAGACAGGAAATGAGGATGGCAATCACCGAGAAGATGTTGAACATCAAAGCCGAGCGCTGGTCTTTTTCGTAGAGTTTTTCAAACTCGTCATCTAGAAACTGATATTCAAAAATGCGATCGGGTATATTTTGGCGCCAGAGCTTGCTGGCAAAATCTACGGCTTTGCTTGCATTAGAACCCGTGGTTTTGATATACAATGTACTCCGCCAACTGGGATCTCCGTTGATGACCACAGGCGGGATTTTTTCGTGCATGTCGCGCAGGTGGAAGTCTTTGACCACCCCGATGATTTGCCCCTTGATGCCATTGCCTTCAAAGCGTTGACCAATGACGGGTGATTTTAGGTTGCAGATTTTGACGGCAGCTTCGTTGAGCACAAAATTGCTTTCGTCCGCTTTATTCCCTTCTTGGAACCAGCGGCCTTCCAGCAATTTTAAACCAAAGATTTTTTGAAAATTGACATCTGCTGAAAATGGCGCAAAGGTTGGATTTTCATTTTCTTTGCGACCCTCCCATTCAAAGTTGCCACTGCTGCTGGAGCCATGATTGACAATCGAGGTAGAAGCCATGCTGATGCCACTTACGGCCGGGTTGTTTTCCATTTCCCGCACCATTCGGTTCATGGTGTTTTCACCACCAGGCGTCCTGAGCAATTGCCAGGGGAAATGGATGCGCATCACATATTCCCGGTCAAAGCCCAGGTTGGTATTCCGGATAAACTGCAACTGCTTGTAAATGGTGAGGGTGCTCACAATCAAACCCACTGAAATAGCGAATTGTAAAACGGCCAGGCCTTTCCAAAAGCCGGTTTTGTGTTT
This sequence comes from Haliscomenobacter sp., assembly GCF_033763495.1. Taxonomy (GTDB): domain Bacteria; phylum Bacteroidota; class Bacteroidia; order Chitinophagales; family Saprospiraceae; genus Haliscomenobacter. Next base: position 17,316 of record NZ_JANRKL010000107.1, read on the forward strand.
GCTCAAAAAATTGCTGCCCTTCATGATGTTGAGCGGCTGGAAAGAAGACAATAAAATAGAGGGGTAAATTCCGGTAAGTAACGTAACCAGGACCAGAACGGACAGAATGATTTTCCAGAGATTGAAATCTAGGAGGTTCAGTTCAAAATTTTCTCCAGTCAGCTGATTAAAAAGGGGCATGCTGAGTTTGGTCATCAGCAAAGTCACCAGTAGTGCAAGCGTACACATGGCCGCAGATTCCAGCATAAACTGGCTAAACATCTGCCCTTTGCTCGCACCCATTATTTTTTGCACGCCAATTTCTTTGCCCCTTTTGCTGGTACGGGCAATGGACAAGTTGACGTAATTGATACAGGCCACCACCAGAATCAGGAGCCCAATGATGAAAAAGATTCGAATCGTGCTAAAGTCGGTGGTACTGGCTTCAGAGTTCATCACCGATTGATCGAAGCGCATGTCCTTCATCGGCTCTATGGTAGCCACAATGGTGCTGTCGTTCTTTTCTTTGCGTAAAATCCGGGTAATCTGCTTGCCTAGTTTTTTGGCATCCGTATCGGGGCGGAGGCGAGCGTATGCGTTGTAGCTAAAATTGCCCCAGCTACTGTCGTTTTCTTTATTGTTGGGATCACTTTGACGCAGAGCCAGCGGAATCATCAGGTTAAACTTAAAACTGGAGTTGAGTGGGTCGTCTTTGACAATCCCTTGCACGACACACTCATTGGTGTCGATGCGCAACAGTTGGCCAATGGGATCGGCGTCGCCAAACAATTGGCGGGCGGTAGTTTGATTAAGGATGACGCTTTTAGGGTGTTGGAAAAAGGCTTCCTGGCTGCCGTTTACAAATTCGTATTTAAACATTTTGAACCAACTCGAATCTACGGTTGCACATTTCTCAACCTTTATCAGTTGGTTTTTGAGCTTTACCGTAGCCTCTCCTGCCCCACCAGTAGACTGGGAAATCAATTCAATTTCAGCCAACTGGGTACCTAGAATGCCTGCCAATTTTAATGGTACCGTATTCCAATGCCAGGTCTCGGTATCACTAACCTTGATGTGACTCTTGATGCGGTAAATGCGCTCGGCGTGATCATGGTAACGATCGTAACTCAGTTCATTGGTCACCCACATGCCGATGAGCAAGGCTCCGGTCATACCCAGAGACAATCCAATGATGTTGATCAAACCGGAAGTCCGATCTTTGAGGAAAGCGCGCGAGGCAATGCGCAGGAAGAGTTTGAGCATAGCAGTCAGGTTGTAGGGGCATCCCCATCGCCATTAAGTTAAGCGAGTGATAGGGCTCAAGTAAAGATAAAAAGCTATCGGGTAAATTTTTTCACAAAAAAAAGATGGCGGTAGCTTTTTATCTATACTAAGATCCAAAAAAGGTTGTAGCCTAGATTTTCAC